>JBMORD010000262.1:0-69573 GCA_049322495.1 Myxococcota bacterium
GGGTCGCGCACCTTGACCTCGATCTCGGTCACGGAGAGCGTCGCCGGCGCACGCTTGCCGGCTTCGTCGAAGAGCACGGCAGAGGACAGCGTCGCGCTCCCGCCGGCCGGCATGGTGGACATGGTCGAGCGGTAGGTGCCGTTGACGACGATCTCCACGTCGGACCACGGATCGTGCCCGTCGTTCTTGACCATGTAGATCGGCTTGCCGGCTTCGCCGCTGGTCACCAGCACGGCGCCGATCTCGTTGGAGTACCCGGTGCCGGGGCACGCGATGCCGAAGCTGCCGATCATCAGCAGGCCCCAGAGCGTGAGCACCATCGCCTTGTACTTGAAGAAGCGATCGGAGTTTCGGAAGTCCTCGATCACCTCTCCGAGGATCGACACCGAGTTCAGCAGCGTGTCGGCGGCGCCTTCCTTGATCCGTTGAGACGCGGGGCCGCGAGCCTCGGCCTCGAGGGGCTGCATGCGCGCGGCGCTCCGCACCGGCTGGAGGTTCGGGTTGCTCACGCGCGGCGGCTGGGACGGGGGCCGCGCCGGGCGCGCCAGCTCGAGCTCGGGCTCGGGCGGCTTCTGCGGATCGCTCTCGCTCACGGGCTGGAGCCTACCGCGAACGTCGCGCTCCCGTGCGGGCGAGCGGCGTGAGACGCTCGGAGGCGGCCGTCGTCGCGCTCCTCGACGAGATCCCGAGGTTGAGGCGAGTCCCACTCCGACGCCGCGCGTCGCCGCGCTCCCTCACGACGCGAGAGGATCTCGACCCGACCCTCTGGCGAAGGCCGGGTGCGCGAAGCCGCGTGCACACGAGAATCGCGTTGGGCCCACCCGGGTACACCGCGACCGACCTGAGCGGCCATCGCGGCGCGCAGACCGTCGAGGGCGGTTGGAAGGGACCATGTTGCCCGTACGCGACGGAGTCGAACCACGAGTAGGTGGGAGGGAATCCCGCGCTCCGCCTTGATGGGGCGTCAGCGCGGCCGCTCAGCGCGCCTTGACGCGCGCGAGCGCCCGCGACGCGAGCGCGTTCTCGGGCTGGGCGTCGAGCACCTTCTGCAGCCACTTCGATGCCTCGGCGGCGGCGCTCTCGCGCTCAACGGCGTTCTTCGCCTTGGTGAAGCGCTCGGTGTGGAGCAGCCCCAGCCGCAGGAGGAACTCGACGTTCTCGGGCTCTGCGTCGAGCACCAGGTGCAGCTCACGATCGGCGGCGGGCCAGTTGCCCTCGAGCTGGTGCACCAGCGCCAGCTTGCCGTGCGCCGCCGGGTCACCCGGGAGCAGGTGGGCGGCGATCTGGAACGCCTGCCGGGCGCCGGCGAGATCCTGCCGCTCGAGGGCCACGTCCCCCAGCTTGAGCCACGCCTGATCGAGCAGCGGGTTGCGCTCCACCGCCTTGAGGAAGTGCTCCTCGGCGTTCTTCGGCCGCTGCCGCGCCTCGTAGAGCTGCGCGAGGTAGAGGTGGTTCTTCCCGTCGTTGGGGGCCAGCTCGATCGCGCGCTTGAGCTCCTCGACCGCGCGGCCCGCGTCGTCGAGGCGCGCCCACGCCAGCCCGAGCATCGCGTGGACGATCGCCTGATCGGGGTGATCGCGCAGCAGCTCCTCGAGCCGGGTGATCGCCTCCTGGGGCACGTCGGCGACCTGCCACTGGATCGCCTCCTCGAGCGCCGGTCGCGCCGAGCGGGGGAAGCCGCTGAATGGGTCGGCGATCTGCTCCATCAGCGCGCGGGCCGTCTTCACTTCGCCGGCGCTCGGCGAGCCGGTCACCACCACGCGCAGCGCCTCGGTCGCCCCCTTCTCGTCGCCGGTGCGGTAGCGCGCCTTCGCCAGCGGGAGGAACCACGCCGTGCGATCTCCGGCGCGCTTCGCCGCCGCCTCCAGCTCCGCGCGCGCCGCCTCGTACTGCTCGGACTCGAGGAGCGCCACGCCCAGCCGGTAGCGGAACTCGGGCTCCTCGGGCGCCAGCTCGGCCGCACGACGGAAGTCGGCGATCGCCGGGCCGCTCGCGTCGGCCGAGCGGGCGAAGCGCACCAGGCCCTGCTGGTAGTGGCTCAGCGCGGTGTCCTTCGGGGCGAGCGCGGCCAGGAAGGCGTCGGCGCTGCCGGCCTTCACGTGCGCCTCCGCCACCTGTCGCGCGAGGCCGAGATCGTCCGGCGCCTTCGCCTGGAGCTCGAGGAGGATCGGCAGCGCCTTCGCGCCGTCTCCACGCGCGAGCAGCACCTGCGCCTCTTCGCGCGGGGTGAGCTTCGTCGACGCCCCCTGGGTGGTGACGCACGCCTGAAGCGCGAGCGCCAGCGCCGCGGTGAGAAGGCGCCTCACGCCTCCGCCTCGAGCGACGTCCCCTCGCGGCCGCGCGCGGCGACGGCGTCGTTCTTGTCGCCGCCCTTGCCGCCCATCGCCACGCACTGATCGATGATCGCGTTGCGCACCTCGCGGATGAGCGCCACGCGATCGCCGCCGAACTGCTCAGGGTCGATTGGCTTGCCCACCGAGACCCTGATCGGCCCGGGGGTGATGTTCCACGAGTTCTTCGGCATCAGCACGCCCGAGCCCTCGATGGCCACCGGCACCACCTGCACGCGCGCCTGCATCGCCAGCGCGAAGGGCCCCTTCTTGAACGGCAGCACCACGCGCTCCTCGCTGCGCGTGCCCTCGGGGAAGACGATGATGCTGATGCCTCCGCGGATGCGCTCGCCGGCCTCGTCGAGTGAGCGGAGCGCCTCCCGGCGGTTGCCGCGATCGATGAACACGAACTTCGAGATCCACATGAACCAGCCCATCACCGGCACGTACTTGAGGACCTTCTTGGCGATGAAGCGGGTGTTGAAGGGCAGGGCGATGAACAGCGCGGGGATGTCGATCGTGCTCTGGTGGTTGCTGACGAAGATGTAGGGCTTCGAGCGATCGAGGTGCTCGAGCCCGGTCACCTCGAGCTTCGCGCCGCCGGCCCACAGCAGCACCGGCGACCACCACTTGCGGACGATCCACATCGAGCTCGAGCGGTTGAGCGTCGAGAGCATCGCGACGAGCGTCAGCGGGAACATCAGCGTCGTCCAGACGACAGCGGTGGCGATGCAGAAGAGGTTGCGCAGCATGTCACTTCCCTACGAGGGCCTTGAAGTCAGCGTTGTCCGAGAGGAACGCAAAGGCGGGATCTGCCGCAACCTGCGCGGCGTTCCAACCCGAACCGGCGACGTTCTTCGCCGCCGTGAGGTTGAGGAGCGTGTCGGTCTGCCTCGCCTGCGCGGCCGCGAGCCGGGCCAGCCCGTAGCTGCCGAGCGGCGAGGTGGGGTGCGCGCGCTGGAGCGCCTCGAAGGTGCCCTGTGCGTCGCCGTACTTCTTGAGCACGATCTGCGCGCTGCCGAGGAGGTACAGCGTGTCTGCGTCCTGCGGGGCCTCGGCGAGCGCGGCGGTGAGGTGGGTGAGCGCGGCGCTGGCGTCGGTGTCGGCGCCGCGGGCGAGGAGCGCGCGGGCCAGCGTGAGGCGCAGCGAGCCCTGCGGGCTGTCGAGCGCGCCGAGGTGGGCCACCGCGGCGCCGGCGTCGGTCGCGGCGAGGGCGCCGAGGGCCAGGCCTTCGAGGGCGAGGGGCTGGGCCGGCTCGAGCTGCACCGCGGCGCGCCACGACTCGAGGGCGGCGGGGCGCTCGCCGAGCTGCCACTCCGCGAGCCCGCGGCGGGCGAGGGGGAGCGCCGCGCCCGGCTCGAGCTTCGCGGCCTCGGCCCACGCGTCGCGCGCGTCTTTCCACCGCCCCGCGCGCGCCGCCGCCTCACCGGCCTGGAGCTTCGCCTCGTAGGGCTTCGGGCAGCCCGCGGCGACGCCGCACAGCAGCACGAAGAGCAGGTGGGTGGACCTCGACACGACGCGGCGATGTAGCAGACAAACGCTCGACTGGAGCACCGCGCGCGAATAAGTCGACGGGTTCGTGTCTCACCAAAAGTTCATCGCCATCGCTGGGAACATCGGCGCGGGGAAGACCGAGCTGACGGCCTTCCTCTGCAAGAAGTACGGCCTCAAGCCCTTCTACGAGCCGAACGACCAGAACCCCTACCTGTCCGACTTCTACAAGGACATGAAGACCTGGGCCTTCCGCAGCCAGATCTTCTTCCTGACGCACAAGTTCCGACTGCACCGCGAGCTCGAGAAGCAGTCGGGCACCTCGCTGCAGGACCGCACCATCTACGAGGACGCGGAGATCTTCGCGAAGAACCTCTTCCGCCAGCGCTACATCGACAAGCGCGACTGGCAGACCTACTGGGAGCTCTACGAGAACATCGCCGACGCGCTCAAGCCGCCGGATCTGATGATCTACCTGCGCTGCCCGGTGAAGACGCTCAAGCAGCGCATCCGCCTCCGCGGGCGGAAGATGGAGCAGGACATTCCCACCGCGTACCTCAACCGCCTCAACGCGCTCTACGAGGACTGGTTCACCCGCTACAAGATGAGCCCGGTGCTGGTGCTGCCGACCGACACGCTGGACTACCTCACCAACCTCGTCGACCGCGTCGACCTCTTCCGCCAGATCGAGAAGCACCTGTGACGAATGCCCCAACCGCATCGCAGGGGGCCGTGGCGCTGCGCGAGGTCTACATCGTGGCCGTCGAGGAGGCCGAGCCGATCACCCAGGACGCGGTGCGCGAGCTGTTCGGCGCCGAGGAGGTGGAGCTCGTCTTCGGGGAGGACGACAGCCTCTTCTCGGTGCGCGCCGACGCCTCGCGCGTCGACGTGAAGTTCGAGCCGCGCTTCACGCCCCTGGGGTGGACGCCCGAGCTGCTGACCGGCCCGGCCGAGCTCCGCGAGGCGCTCCAGAAGGCGCACGGCTTCTACCGGGTGTACTTCGAGCCGGGGAAGCCGCAGGCGTCGATCGCCGCCTTCGAGGCGCTGTGGACCGTGCGCACCCTCATGGAGCTCACCGGCGGCGTGGCCGTCGACGTGACGTCGTTCAAGCTCCACTCGGCGATGGACGTCGAGGAGATCACCGAGCTCGACTTCGACATTCGCGATCACATCACCGTGCACGCCGAGACGTTCGGCGATGGCGAGCGCGCGACGTGGGTGCACACCCACGGCATGGCGAAGTTCGCCGCGCCCGACGTCGAGATGTTCCACATCAGCGAGGACGATCTCGCGGCGGCCGAGACCTTCTTCCAGGAGCTGTGCACCGATCTCGCCTTCGGGCAGGGCCCGCAGCTGCGTCAGGTGATCTCCACCAGCGTGGGCATGGGCTTCCAGCTGCTGCCGGCCGGCGAGGCGCGGGCGAACCTCTTCCAGGTCGACCCCGAGACCTTCACCGGCCACACCCAGGGCTTCATCTCGGTGGTGAGCCCCGAGGGGCGCCACGGCATGTCGGACATCCTCCAGCACTACCGCGATCGCTTCGAGGAGGAGTCGAGCGAGGAGGCCGAGGCGAAGGCCACCGTGGCCACGCGCCTGCTGCCGCTCTTCAAGGGCCGCTACATGCGCAAGGGCCTCATGGAGCCGCTCACCTTCCTGGTGCGCGCGCCCTTCGAGGTGCATCCCGAAGGTGACGATGGCGCGGCGGACCAGGAGCAGCTCTGGGTCGAAGTCGTACAGTGGGACGAGTCGAGCCTGATTGGGCGGCTGGTCGAGGGCGGCACCCGCACCACCGAGTGGCGCAAGGGGTCGCACGTGGAGGTCGACGACTCGCAGATCAACGCGCTGGCGGTCGCCCGCGAGGGGCGCCAGCTGGAGCCGGAAGAGATGGAGCGGTTGCTCCAGCTCGAGCGACCGGCCTGACGGAGAGAACTGATGGCCGCGCTGTTGCTGCTCACCGGGCCCCAGGCGGGGCGCCGGCACGAGGTGCAGGGGGAGGTCTTCATCGGCCGCAGCCCGTCGTGCACCATCTCGCTCGAGGACGCGAAGGTCTCGCGGCGCCACGTGCGGCTGCTGGTGGAGGACGGCCAGGCGAAGGTGAGCGATCTCGGCTCGCGCAACGGCACGCTGGTCAACGGCGAGAAGCTCGAGTCGGAGATCGTGCTGCTGCCGGGCGATCGGCTCCAGGTGGGCGACTCGACCATCCTCTTCGAGCCGAGCGCGCGCGCGTCGCTGTCGGATCGCGAGGCTGACGGCGAGCAGCACACCAGCCCCGTCGAGGAGCTGATTCCCGCGGTGGGCGCGGTCGCGGGCCTGTACCACGCGGGCGTGGCGCTCATCTCGGCGACCAGCGAGGCGATGGTGCTCCGCCGCGCCGCCGAGGAGCTCGGCCGCAGCGTCAACGCCGAGAAGGCGGCGGCGCTGCTCGGCGGCACCGAGGGGCTGATGACGGCCGCGGTGGTGGGGGCCGACTCGGTCGAGGTGCCGCGCTCGCTGGTGCGCGGCGCGCTGGAGCGCAAGGAGGCGGGCCGGGTGAAGGGCCTGCTGTGCGCGCCGCTGATCGCCTCCGGCGGCGCGCCGTTCGGCATCCTCTACGCGGAGCGGCCGGAGCCCTTCGGTCTCGAGGAGCAGCGCACCATCGCCGCCCTCGGGCGCCTCGCGGGTGAGGCGGTGACCTCGGTGCGCGGCCGGCAGGACGGCGACGCGCCGACGGTCTCGCTCATCGGCAGCAGCCGCCAGTTCCGCAAGACGGTCGACGGCGCGCGCCGCGCCGCCCTGGGCAACGACACGGTGGTGATCTTCGGCGAGGTGGGCACCGGGCGCACGCAGACCGCGCGCTACGTGCACAGCCGCTCGGCGCGCGCGCTCGGCCCGCTGGTGGTGGTCGACTGCCGCCGGCCCGCGGTCGAGACCGAGGAGGCGCTCTTCGGCCGCACCAGCGCCCCCGGCGTGCCCCCGCGCTCGTCGGCGCTGCTCAACGCCGACGGGGGCACCATCCTGCTGATCGCCATCGAGGCGCTCCCGCGGCACGTCTCGGAGCGGCTCGCGCGGCTGATCTCGAAGAAGGTGGCCCCGGCGCGGCAGGGCGGCGAAGAGAAGGTCGACGTGCGGGTGATGGTCACGGCGCGCTCCTCGCTGCAGGACATGGTGACGCGCGGCGAGCTCGAGCCGGAGCTGGCGCGCGCGCTCCAGGGCGTGGAGCTCGAGACGCTGCCCCTGCGCGAGCGGAAGGCCGACGTGCTGCAGCTCTTCGAGTGGTTCTGCGCGGAGCTCCAGCGCACGCGCCGCAAGGAGCCGCCCAGCCTCTCGCCCGACGCGCGCCGGCTGCTCGGCGAGCACTCGTGGCCCGGCAACGTCGAGGAGCTGCGGCTGGTGGCGGAGCGGCTCTCGCTGCTCTACGGCGGGGCCGAGGTGACGGCGCTCAACCTGCCTCCGGAGCTGCAGGGCGGGGGCACCGTCGAGCAGTCGAACCTCACGCTCGCCGAGCGCATCTCGCGGCTGGAGCGCGACGCGATCAGCGAGGCGCTGCGGCAGGCGAACGGCAAGAAGATCCGCGCCGCGGCCGCGCTGGGCATCAGCCGGCCGACGCTCGACAAGAAGATCGACGAGTTCAACCTGGTCGTGGAGAAGAGGCGCGCGTGAAGCTCATCTATTCGCCCGAAGTCGCCGCAGCCCGCAGGACCCTCAAGCCGGTGGTGGCGCTGGAGACGTCGGTGCTCGCCCAGGGGCTGCCGTACCCGCACAACCTCGAGGCCGCGAAGCGCTGCGAGGCGGCGGTGCGCGAGGAGGGCGCGGTGCCGGCGGCGATGGCGGTGATCGACGGGCTGCTCCACGTGGGCATCGACGAGGCGCAGACGAAGCGCCTGGCGACGTCGCGGGGGCTGATGAAGGTCGGCTCGCGCGATCTGGCGATCGCCGTGGCGCGCAAGGCGACCGGCGGCACCACGGTGAGCGCCACCTGCGAGATGGCGGCGGCGGCGAACATTCACGTCTTCGCGACCGGCGGCCTCGGCGGCGTACACCGCGGCGTCGAGGAGCACATGGACATCTCGCAGGATCTCCCGGCGATCGCCCGCTGGCCGGTCGCGGTGGTGTGCGCGGGCGCCAAGTCGGTGCTCGATCTGCCGCGCACGCTGGAGCTCCTCGAGACGCTCGGCGTGCCGGTGGTGGGCGTGGGCACCAAAGAGCTGCCCGGCTTCTACACGCGCGAGACGGGCCTCGAGCTCGAGCACCGCGTCGACGAGCCGAACGAGGCGGCGGAGATCATCCGCGCGCGCCGCGATCTCCACCAGGGCGGGACGATCTTCGCGCTGCCGCCGCCGGCGAAGACGTCGCTCAAGCGCGCCGACGTCGAGAAGCACCTCAAGGCGGCGCTCGCGCTGGCGAAGAAGAAGAAGATCGAGGGCAAGGCGGTGACGCCCTTCCTGCTGGGCGAGATGGTGGCGCGCACGAAGGGCAAGTCGCTCGCCGCGAACCTCGCGCTGCTCGAGAACAACGCCCGCTACGCCGCGAAGCTCGCGGTGGCCTTCGGCTGGAGGTAGCCCCCGGTGGATCGCACGCTGTCGGCCCCGGGGAAGCTGTTCCTCTCCGGCGAGTACGCGGTGCTGTGGGGCGGCCTAGCGCGGGTGCTCGCCGTCGGCCCGCGCGCCCATGCGATGGTGCGCCCGCGGCAGGATCGCCAGGTCGAGGTGGTGCTCGCCGACGGGCGGCTCGAGGGCGTGGCCACCCCGGCGGGCGTGCGGTGGGGCGCGCCGGTGGGACCCGGGTTCCACTTCGTGGCGCGGACGATCGATCTCGCGCTGCGCGTGGTGGGGACGGAGGGCCCGGGCTTCTCGGTGGCCTTCGAGCCATCGCCGCTGATGAGCGGCTTCAAGCTGGGGCTGGGCAGCAGCGCGCGCGCGACGGTGCTGGCGGCCGAGGCGGCGCGCGTGGGGCTCGGCGCGTCGTTCGACACGCTCAAGCTCGCGCTCCTCGCGCACGCCGACGCGCAGGGCGGCAAGGGGAGCGGCGGGGACGTGGCGGCCTCCTTCGCGGGCGGTGTGGTGCGCTATCGGCGCTTCGAGACGAAGGAGCTGCTCGAGCGCTCGGCGAAGGGCGGGCTGGTGGCGGCGCTCGAGCAGTCGGCGCCCGTGGAGCTGGCGCGCGTGGGCGAGCCGGTCTTCCCGATGGTGTTCGCCTTCAGCGGGCAGAGCGCCTCGACGACGGGCCTCGTGAAGGCGGTGGAGCAGCAGCTCGGCGACGACGCCCGGCGGCGCTTCGTGGAGACCTCGGACACGCTCGGCGACGAGCTCGAGCGGGGACTTCTGCGGCGTGACTTCGCGGCGGTCGAGGGCGCGTCGAGCGGGCTCCAGGCGCTGCTGTGGGAGCTCGGGGTGACGAAGACCGAGGCGCTCGAGCGGCTGCTGGCGCTGGCGCGCACGCTGGGCTGCGCGGGCAAGCAGAGCGGGGCGGGCGGCGGGGACGGCGCGGTGCTGTTCTGCCCCGACGAACAGGCGCGACGGACGCTGCTCGAGGCCTACGCGGCGCGCGGCATTCACGCGTTCGCGATCGGCACCGAGCGCGGGCTGCAGGGCGAGGTGCGATCGCACCCGCTCCTCGCGTCGTGGCTGTAGTCAGCGCATCCGGACGGCAATGCGGTCGGCTCAGCCGCGCTCGCGCTGACGATCCGACGTCGGCGCGGAGACGCCCGCGACCTGCTCGTCGATCGCGGTGAACTGCAGCGACTCGGTGATCGCCTGGAGCTCGGCGTTGAGCCGCTGCACGTTCTGCTGGAGCCCATCGAGCTGCACGTGGTGCTGGTCGGTGCTGCGGGCGACGGCGACGCGCGTCTTGAGCTCCTGGAGCAGCACCACCAGCGAGGTGTACTCGCCGTCGAGGCGCTCGCTGGCGGCCTGGAACTGCTGGAGCGCCGCCTCCTGTCCGTCGAGCGAGCGGAGCGCGGCGTCGAACTTCTCGCGCGCCGCAGCGTCGACCGCGCCGTCGCGCTTCTCGCGCAGGTGCGTGCGCTGGGTGGCGAGCGACTGGAGCTGGTGCCTCGTCTCGCCCGAGCCGAGCGCGCGGCGCCGCTGATCGACCGCCTTCGCCGTGGAGCGCAGCGCCTCGATGGTCTTCTCCGGCTGCTGGAGGAAGCTGCGCACCGCCTCGGGGCTCGCCTTGAGATCGACGAGCAGCTGATCGCACAGCACGTCGACCTCGTGCCGCTCGTGCGTCACCTCGTCGTCCTGCGCGGGGCCCTCCAGGCGACGGCGCTGCCCCGCGAGCGAGAGCTGGCGCGCGCCGTCGGTGCCGATGCCGAGGGCGACGAAGAGCAGCCAC
Source organism: Myxococcota bacterium (assembly GCA_049322495.1). Taxonomy (GTDB): domain Bacteria; phylum Myxococcota; class Myxococcia; order Myxococcales; family Myxococcaceae; genus Archangium_A. The sequence goes on from JBMORD010000262.1 coordinate 10,134, forward strand.
CAGAACTGCGGGTTGAGAAGACCGAACACCACCAGCGCGGCGGCCACCAGCAGCTCGAAGAGCCCGCCGGGCACGGAGGCTCTCTCCATCGCCTCGAGGCGGCGCTGGCGCCGGCGCTCGGCCTTGAGCTCGCGGCGCTTCGCCTGGCGCTCGGCGCGCTCCTTCTCGTGCGCCTCTCGGATGCCGTCGCGGAACGCGCGCGCGGCGACCACCAGCGCCTTGCCTCCCTCGCGGCCGGTCTTCTCGAGGGCGGAGCTCAACTGCTCGAGCGTCTTCTCCAGGTCCGGCGAGGTCATGTCCACTCGTCTACTACGGCTCGGGGCCGCCTCGCTTTCATGGCGTTCCGGTGCGGGACTCAGAAGCCCGGCTCATCCTCGGGTTCGCGCGGCGCGCGCCGTGGGAGTACCCCGATCATGGAGGTGCGGCGATGCGAGCCAGGCGCGTCGGGTTGGTGCTGGCGGTGCTCGGCGGAGCGCTGGTGGTGGGGTTCGGCGTGGCGCTGTTCGTTCCCCCGTCACCGAGCGTCGACGAGGTGCCTGCGGGCTTCGTCGAGCGGCGCTTCGACACCGGCGAGGTGACGCTGCGCTACGTCGAAGGGCCCGCGCGCGGCGCGCCGCTGGTGTTGATCCCCGGGCAGATGGAGGGCTGGCAGGGCTACCGCCTGGTGATGGAGCAGCTCTCGCAGACCCACCACGTCTTCGTGGTCGAGCTGCGCGGGCACGGCGGCTCTTCGCGCACGCCGGGGCGGTATTCGTACGTGGCGTGCGGCGAGGACGTGCGGCGCTTCCTCGTCGGCGTGGTGCGCGAGCCGGCCTTCGTCTCCGGGCTGTCGTCGGGCGGGGTGATCGCCGCGTGGGTCGCCGCGCACGCTCCCGAGCAGGTGCGTGGCGTGGTGCTCGAGGATCCGCCGATCTTCTCGTCGCTGTGGCCGCGCATTCGCGACGAGCGGTACATGTCGCGCCTGTTCCAGGTCGCCGTCGAGAAGCTCGGCGCGCCGGGCGGGCCGGATCTCGAGGGGTGGCTGAGCGAGCAGGGCGCGCCGAAGCTGGGCAGCGACGAGCTCCAGAAGATCCCTCCGGGCTTCGCGCGGCTGGTCGGCCGGCTCTTCGCGTTCGCGAAGTGGCTGCGGCCCGAGCACCCGTGGGACGCGCCCTTCTGATCGCTCTGGGCCGCGACGCGGTCAAGACCGCGTCGTCCCCCGGCCCTCCGCCGGTCCTCCCCTTCAGCCTGCGCGCGGGCGCGAAGTTTCTCTCCGAGTACGACGCCGACTTCTCAGCAGCGACGCTCGATGGGCGCCTGTCCGCCGGCTTCGACGCCGAGGCGACGCTCGCGGCCATCGAGTGCCCGGTGCTGTACCTCCACGCGAGCTGGTCGCGGCATGAGACGTGGGGGCTCCTCGGTGCGGCGGACGATCGCGACGTCGAGCGGGTGAAGGCGCTCGTCAAGCACCTCCAGGTCGTGGAGCTCAGCTCCGCGCACGAGGTCCACCTCAGCGAGCCCGCGCTCTACCTGCGCGAGGTCGGGGCCTTCCTCGCGGCCCGCTGACGTGGCGTCCCACGCGGGGCCGTGCGAGCGTCGGGCGTCATGGCCGACTTGCCCGACACGGTGGAGGTGGTCGCCTGGCACCGCGCGCCCGAGGGTGAGCAGGCGGCGCGCGTGCCGATGCTGATCGTCGTGCAGGGCTCGGAGGCCGATCTCGGCGCCCACGCTCGCGTGGAGCAGCAGGTGGTGATCGGCCGCGACGGTCAGGCGGAGCTGACGCTCACCGACGCGGGCACCTCGAAGCGGCACGCGGTGGTGGAGAAGGTGAAGAGCTGGCGCGGCCGGGTGAGCTACCGGGTGAAGGATCTCGGCTCGACCAACGGCACGCACCTCAACGGCCGCCGCATCGGGCGGCACGCGACGCTCGCCGACGGAGACAAGATCACCGTCGGCGGCACCACGCTGCGCTTCTCGCTCGCAGACGAGGTCGACGCGGCGTTCCAGGCCCAGGTCGACGCGATGCTGTCCACCGACGATCTCACCGGGCTCATCGTGCGTCGGCGCTTCGAGGCGGCGCTCGAGGAGGCGCTGCGCGCGGCCCGGGCGCAGAGCACGCGGCTGGCGCTCCTGGTGCTCGACATCGATGGGCTCAAGGCGATCAACGACACGCACGGACACTCGGTGGGCGCGTTCACCATCGGCCAGGTCGGCCGGCTGCTCGCGGGTGTGGTGCAGCCGCGCGGCGTGGCGACCCGCTTCGGTGGCGACGAGTTCGTGGCCTTCCTGCCGCTTCACGACCGGCCGGCGGCGCTGGAGGTCGCCGAGGAGCTCCGGCGCGTGGTGGCCGAGCACGCCTTCGTCCACGGGGCGATCACCGTGCACCCCACGCTGAGCATCGGCGTCGCGGTGTTCCCCGACGCGGCCACCACCACCCAGGCGCTCTTCGACGCCGCCGATCGCGCGCTCTACCGGGCCAAGGCGCTGGGGAAGAACCGGGTCACCTGACACTCGCGCGAGATGGTGGTGCGGCGCACGTCGTGAAGCTCGCGTGGAGCTGCAACCTGCGAGGGCGCTCACGCCCGCTCGAGCGACTCCTGCACCTGCACGCGGGCGAAGAGCCTGCCGAGCCGAGCCGCGCCGTCGAGCGCGAGGAGCGGGGCGATCGCCAGGAGCGCGACGTCGATCAGCCGCAGCTCCGCGCCGTCGGTGAAGAGCGCGAGCGCCTGCCAGCCGAGCAGCAACAGGCTCGTCACGGCCCCGACCCACGCCGCCTTCGGCGAGAAGCGCCGCAGGACGATCGCCGCGCACACCACCGGCACCATCCACGCGAAGAAGACCGCCGAGGGCGTGTTGCCGCGCAGCACCCACATCACCGTGCTGCCGAGCAGGAAGAGCGGCGCGAGCACCAACTTCCACGCCACCGCGCGCGCCGTCGTCGGGAGGTGCTCGCGCCACACGAGGAGCGCGCAGGCCTCGCACCACGACTGGGTCAGGCAGGCGTCGCAGCAGAAGGCCCCGCACCTCGCGCAGGTGGACGCCGCGGCGTGGCTGGCGTGCTTCGCGCACCGGGCCGTCGCGCTGAACCAGTCTTCGAAGTCCGCCGCCATGCGGCGAGAGACACTCCGCCGAAGGGCGAGGTTCCTGAATCGCTGCGTCAAGCTCCGCTCACGGCATGGCGGTTCCCCTCGCACCCCGTGGTTGATAGACGCCAACCCCATGAACTTCGAGCTCACTGAGGTCCAGAAGGACATCCAGAAGATGACCCGCGAGTTCGCCGCGCGCGAGCTCATCCCCAACGCGAAGCGGTGGGACGAGCACCACGAGTGGCCGACCGACGCGGTGAAGAAGCTCGCCGAGCTCTCGCTCCTGGGCATCGCGGTCCCCGAGCAGTGGGGCGGGGCGGGGCTCGACAACGTCAGCTACGCGCTCGCGATGGAGGAGATCTCCCGCGGCTGCGCCTCGACCGGCGTGATCATGTCGGTCAACAACTCGCTGTACTGCGACCCGGTCTCGAAGTTCGGCACCGACGCGCAGAAGGAGAAGTGGCTCAAGCCCTTCGCCTCGGGCGAGAAGCTGGGCTGCTTCGGGCTCACCGAGCCGCAGGCGGGCTCCGACGCGGCGGCGCAGCAGACCACCGCGGTGAAGAAGGGCGATCGCTACGTCATCAACGGCTCGAAGAACTGGATCACCAACGGCCCGAAGGCCGACGCGATCGTGCTCTTCACGATGACCAACAAGGAGGCGGGCAACAAGGGCATCACCGCCTTCATCGTCCCCACCGACACGAAGGGCTTCAAGCGCATGGCGCCCGACAAGAAGATGGGCATCACCGCCGCGCACTCGTGCACGCTCTACTTCGAGGACATGGAGGTCCCCGCGGAGAACCTGCTCGGCAAGGAGGGCGAGGGCTTCAAGGTGGCCATGTCGACGCTCGACGGCGGCCGCATCGGCATCGCCTCGCAGGCGCTGGGCATCGCGCGCGGCGCGTACGAGGAGGCGGTGCGCTACACCGGTGAGCGCAAGTCGTTCGGCAAGTTCCTCCGCGAGCACCAGGCGATCCAGTTCATGCTCGCCGACATGGCGACGGAGATCGACGCGGCCCGCCTGCTGGTGCACCGCGCGGCGCTGCTCAAGGACAAGGGCGTGCGGCACTCGCAGGAGTCGGCGATGGCCAAGCTCTACGCCTCGGAGATGGCCAGCCGCGTCGCCAACAAGGCGCTGCAGGTGTTCGGCGGCATGGGCTACTCGAAGGAGATGGACGCCGAGCGCCACGTGCGCGACGCCCGCATCACCGAGATCTACGAGGGCACCTCGGAGATCCAGCGCATCGTCATCGCCGCCAACCTCCTCAAGGACTGAACCATGATCAGCGCGCTCGTCGTCGCCGTGATGCTCTCGGCCGATCCTCCGGCCGGGGCGAACAAGGAGACCGTGAAGGCCCTCGTGAAGGACGCGATGGCGGAGGGGCCCGACGTGAGCAAGCTCCCGTTCACGCCCGACTCGATCAAGCAGATCGTCGTCTCGTACCAGCCGAAGATCCAGGGCTGCTACGAGGACCACATCGCCAACAAGAAGAAGGCGCCGGAAGGGTCGCTCAAGACGGTCTTCACCATCACCCCCGACGGCCTGGTGAAGGGCGCGAAGGTCGATCGCAAGGGCAGCACGCTGAAGGACGCGGGGCTGCACGACTGCGTGGTGGCGGTGCTCTCGACCATGAGCTTCCCGAAGCCCCCCGACGGGCGCGATCACCCGATCGAGTTCCCGTTCAACCTCAAGGCCGTCCACTGAGCTGCTGCGCATGAACTTCGAGCTGACCGAGACGCAGACCCTGATCCGCGACACCGCGCGGAAGTTCGCGAAGGACGTGGTGGCGCCGCTGGCGCGCAAGCTCGACCGCGAGGAGATCTTCCCGGTCGACACCTTCCGCCAGATGGGCGAGCTGGGCCTCCTGGGCGTCAACGTGCCGACCGAGCTCGGCGGGGCGGGCGCGGGCGTGGTGTCCTACTCGCTCGCGGTGATGGAGATCGCCGCCGCCTGCGCGTCGACCTCCGTCGCGATGTGCGTGACGAACATGGTGGCCGAGCTGATCTGCCAGTTCGGCACCGACGCGCAGAAGCAGCGTTTCGTGCCGAAGCTCACCAGCGGCGAGGCGATCGCCGGCGCCTTCGCGCTCTCGGAGCCGCACGCCGGCTCTGACCCGGGCGCGGGCCGCACCACGGCGGTGAAGAAGGGCGATCGCTGGGTGATCAACGGCACCAAGCAGTGGATCACCTCCGGCGCGTACGCCGGCGTGGTGATCGTCTGGGCGCGCACCAGCAACGACGGCAACAAGGGCCTCTCGTGCTTCATCGTCGAGAAGGGCACCCCGGGCATGACCCCCGGCAAGGCCGAGGACAAGATGGGCCTGCGCGGCTCGAACACCGTGCCGCTGACCTTCGAGAACTGCGAGGTCGGTGAGGATCAGCTGCTCGGCCGGCTGGGTGACGGCTTCAAGCTGGCGATGGTGGCGCTCGACGGTGGGCGCATCGGCATCGCCTCGCAGGCCTGCGGCGTCGGGCGCGCGGCGGTCGAGGCCTCGGTGAAGTACGCGAAGGACCGCCACGCCTTCGGGCAGCCGATCGGCGAGTTCCAGGCGCTCCGCTTCATGCTCGCCGACATGGCGACGCAGCAGCAGACCGCCGAGCTGCTCGCGCTCCGCGCCGCGTCGATGAAGGAGAAGAAGCAGCCCTTCACGCGCGAGGCCTCGATGGCCAAGCTCTTCGCCTCGGAGATGTCGAACCGCGTCTGCGACAAGGCGGTGCAGATCCACGGCGGGTACGGGTACATCGACGAGTTCCCCGTCGAGCGGTACCTGCGCGACGCGCGCGTGCAGACCATCTACGAGGGCACGAGCGAGATTCAGCGCCTCGTCATCGCCCGCGAAGTCATCAAGGCCGCTCAGTAACCCTCGAGGAACGTCATGCTCCGTCTCGCCTTCGTCGCCACCCTGTCGCTGGGGCTGCTCGCCTGCGGCCCGCGCACGCCGCCGCGCCCCGATGCGGGCGTCGAGGAGGACGCAGGCATGATGGAGGTCGACGCTGGCCGTCAGCGCGGCGACGACCCGCCGGTGGGCTGGCAGCTCGCGGTGCCGCTGCCGACCGGCGCGGGGGCCTCGACGCGGCTGGGGCCCTCGACGGCCTCGGCGCCCGATCAGTTCGCCCAGCCGCTGATCGCCACGCTGTTCGAGGACCCCAACGGCGACCTCAACTACGACGACAACCGCGTGGTCTTCACCCGCTGGGACGGCGCGGCGAAGGCCTTCACCGCGCTGCAGACCGTCGAGGTGGTGGGCGGCGCCGCGTCGCAGCACCCCAACCGGCAGATCTCCATCGCCCGCGACGAGTCGACCGGCCGCATCGGCATCGCGTACGTGAAGCCGCAGGACAACGTGATCCGCCTCGCGGTCAGCGACGACGAAGGCACCAACTTCTCGCTCTCGACGGTGTCGGACGGCACGGCGGCGCTGGTGTCGAACCCGGCGCTGGCGATGCGCAACGGCGAGGTGCACGTGGCGTGGCTCCAGGGCTCGTCGCTCGAGTACCGCAAGCGCGTGGGCAGCGGCGCGTTCATGCCCACCTCGCCCGGGGCGATCGTCACCGGCGGCAAGCCCGTGGCGCTCGCGCTCGACGGTGACGGCAACCCCGGCGTGGCCTTCTTCTCGTTCGTCGCGCCCAGCTCGGCGGAGCTCGCCTTCTGGCGGCCCGGCGCGGCGCCCTCGGTGGTGGCCACCGCGGACATGCTCGATCTCGACAACCTCGATCGGTACCCGTCGGTGTCGCTCACCTTCGTGGGCACCACCGCGCACCTCGCGTACCACCTGCGCAAGGTGCCGCCGCTGATGATGGCCGACGACACCACCGAGCTCTGGTACGCGAAGGCGACCGACGCGGCGGGCACGGCGTGGAGCACCCCGGTGGCGATCCCGCGCAACGGCAGCGCCACGGCCTTCCACTCCACGCGCTACTACCAGGCGATCACCGTCGACGCGTCGGGCCGGGTGAACGTGGCGGCGAACCTCGCCACCACCGGCGGCGCGAGCACCGCCTGCGGCGGCCCCAAGCTGGCGCGCGCGGCCGACGGCACGAGCTTCACCACCTGCTCGCCGATGGGCTCGCCGATTCAGCAGGGCGGGGCCTGGATCAGCATGTGGCCGCACAAGGCCGGCAAGCAGACGGTGATCTTCGCCTACGAGACGCGCAGCAACCCCAGCATTGGCGCGGGCATCGTGATGTGGCGCGAGCCCTGACGGCAGCCCGCTGAAAGGCGCCGTCGCGACCGAAGCTGAGTGGCTCGGTGCGTCAGAACAAAACGTGACTCAATGTTCTGTCATTTGGCTTCCCTGAGCCCGTAGTCGTTCGCTAATCGCGTTGACCTTTCCGTTTCCTCTCAAGGGGGCCTTTCGTGCTGCACCTTCACGCCGTCGGTCACTTCCACCCCGAGAACGTGATCGACAACGCCTTCCTCGAGTCGCTGGGCATCGACACCAACGACGCGTGGATCGTCGATCGCGTCGGCATCAGGCGCCGGCACACGGTGCTGCCGCTCGACTACATCCGCCAGACGAAGAACCGCGATCCGCGGGCGGCGATCGAAGCGGCGACGATGTCGAACGCGCAGACGGGGGCGAAGGCCGGGCAGGTGGCGCTCGAGCGCGCGGGGCTGACGGCGAAGGACATCGGCATGGTGCTCTCGGGCTGCTGCTCGCCCGACGAGTGCATTCCCGCGGAGGCCAACCGCGTCGCGGAGGCGATGGGCGTCGACGCCACCTCGCTCGACGTGGCCAGCGCCTGCTCGAGCTTCGTGTCGCAGCTCTACTTCCTCGAGGCGATGCGGCCCGAGAAGCTCCCCGACTTCATCCTGCTGGTGAACCCGGAGAACTCCACGCGGGTGGTGGACTACTCGGATCGCTCGTCGTGCGTGCTGTGGGGCGACTGCTCGGCGGCGGCGATCGTCTCGCCGCGCATCCCGGGCAAGTGGCGCATCACCGAGACCTTCCTCAAGGGCGACCCCGCCGGCGCCGACAAGGTGAAGGTGCCGCGCTTCGGCCACTTCACGCAGCAGGGCGCCGAGGTGCAGAAGTTCGGCATCAAGCGCGAGAGCGAGGCCTTCGAGATCATGCGCGAGGCGTGGCTCAAGGGCGGGGCGGGGCGCACCAGCGAGCAGCTCCACTTCATCGGGCACCAGGCGAACCTGCGCATGCTCGAGGCGGTGACGCGCCGGTGTGAGATCTCCGCCGAGCGGCACCACTACAACGTCGACGTGCGCGGCAACGTGGGCGCGTCGGGCGCGCCGTCGGTGCTGAGCGAGAACTGGGGCTCCGACAAGCTGGGCGACGCGATCGCCCTGTGCGTGGTCGGCTCGGGGCTCACCTGGGGCGGCGTGCTCCTCGAGCGCTGAGGCAGGGGCGCGCGGTCGCCGCCCCCACCCCGAGGTCTCTGCTCACTTCTTCTTCTTCGGATCCTTCCCGGGCGTCGGCGCGGGGGCCGAGGGGAAGTTCGTGTCGAGCGTGCGCTTCGCGGCGCCCTTGATGCTCTCGCTGGTCGACTTCGCGGCGATCTCGGCGAGCACCAGCTTCGCGTGCTCGTACTTCACGTCGTCGAGCATCTTGAGGAACAGGAAGCGGAGCTCCTCGCTGACGTTCTTCTCGTCGAGCACCGCGTCGTGCACGAAGGACGCGAACTCCTGCGTCTCGCGCAGCTCGTGGTTGTTCCACAGGCCGCCGGTGGCGGTGCGCCCGAGCTCGTTGTTGCCGGGGTTGGCCTTGAGCACCTCGCGGATCAGCGGGAGCACCTCGATCGACGAGCCCGCGCCGAGCCCGCCGACGGCGCGCCGGTAGTACACGGCCCCGCGGCCCTTCTGCGTGACGAGCGCCGCCCGCAGCTGCCCCAGCGCCGCCGGAGACGCGATGCGCGCCGCCGCCGCCGCGTAGGCCTCGAGGTAGTTCACGTCGATGTCGCGCTTGCCGAGCTCCTCGAGGAGCCACTTGTGGCCGTCGGCGTTGTCCACCCGCCCGAGCGCGCCCATCGCGGCGTTGCGCACGCGGATGTAGCCGGCCGGATCTTCATTGAGGCCCTCGGGGCGCTTGGCGAGCGTGAGGAGCGGCGCGGCGAACTCCGAGGGCAGCTTGCGGAAGCGCGTGTTGGCGAGCCGATCGAGCACCGCCTCGCGCACGTAGGGCGAAGGGTCCTTCGTCAGCACGTCGAGGATCGCCCCGAGCGCCGCGTCGGTGGGCTTCGTCTCGGCCTTGAGCTGCGTGGCGCCGAGCTCGCCCAGGAGCTGCCACGTCGCGAGCAGCCGCCACACCGGATCGGAGTCGTGCCGCGCGGCGTCGACCCACTGCTCCTCGCTCACCGCCGTGGGCTGGATCTTCGCCAGCGCGCCGAAGTTCTTGTTCCAGTTGATCCACTGCGGCGCCGCGGGCACGTCGATGGTGACCTTCACCTCGGGCTTGTCGACGACGATCGTCTCCTCCTTCGTGTACGAGGGCTCCGTCTCGCGGTGGATGACGATCGGCAGCTTGAAGACGAACGGCCCCTTCTCGGAGGCGTGGTTCGGCTGCTGGCGGATGGTGACGGTCAGTTTGCCGCCGGAGAACGACGAGTCGGGGAAGACGATCGGGTAGCCCTTCTTCGTGGTCCACGCGTCCTTGAAGCCCTTGAGCTCCTTCTCCTTCTTGGTCTCGTCGAAGACGGCCTTGAAGAAGTCGTTGGTGGTGACGGGCTTGCCGCCGTGCTTCTCGAGGTACGCCTTGATCGCCTTCTTCATGTCCGCCGGGCCGACCCACAGCTCGAGCATGCGCAGCACGTTCGCGCCCTTGATGTACGTGGTGGCGTCGAAGGCGTCCTCCGCGGGGATGCCCTTGACGATCAGCGGGTGCGCGTGCGGGCCGTCTTCCTCGGTGAAGTAGCGGCTGGTGAGCCCGACCGCGCGGCGCACCTCCGACTCGTCGTTGTCGTTGTACGCGTCCCACGCGAGGTCGCCCAGCCAGGTGGCGAAGCCCTCCGAGAGCCAGATCTCGTCCCACGTGGCGGGCGTCACGAAGTCACCGAAGTACTGGTGCGCCATCTCGTGCGAGAGGAGCCCCGCGATGCGCGAGCGCGCGAGCTGATCGTTCTTGTGATCGGCCACCACGAGCGAGGTGCGCTCGAAGATCGCCGAGGTGTTCTCCATGCCGCCGAAATAGAAGCGGGGCACGGTCACCACGTCGAGCTTCGCCCACGGGAACTTCGTGCCGGTGAAGCGGGTCTGGAAGTTGAAGAGATCGCGGAACACGTCGTTGGCGATGAACGCACGGTCCTTCATCCCGGGCGGGATCCACAGCGTCGCGGGGATGTCGTCGGTCACCACGTACGGCTCGAGCTGCGCGATGGCGAGCGCGATGAGGTACGGGCTGTGCGGCTGCTCCTGCTTCCAGTGCACGCGGCGGAGGTTCTTGCCGTCTTCCGAGAAGGTCTCGTCCTTCTCCTTCCGGCCGTTCGAGACGACCTGGTAGCGGCCGTCGACGATGGCGAAGATCTCGCTGGTGGCCTTGTCGGCCGGCGTGTCGTTCACCGGCATGAAGCGCTGCGCGTAGTTCGGCTCGAGGTGCGTGAAGTAGCCGGGGAGCGCGTTCGGCACCTCCGGCTCGGTGGCGGTGAAGAGGCCCTTGTTCGACGTGCCGGCCGTCACCGAGTAGGCGATCTCGACCACCGCGTCCTTGCCGGCGGCGATCGGCTGCTTCGGCTTGAGGGTGAGCGTGCCGGTGCGCGTCTCGGGGCGGTAGTACTCCTTGAACTCGGCCGGCTCGCCGTCGACCTTCGCGGAGGTGACCTTGAGATCGTACGCGTCGAGCTCGATCTCCGGCATCGCCTTCGTCGCCTTGAGCGTCGCGGTGAGCGTGTTGGTGAACGCGCCGCCTTCGCCCTGACGCACCTCGAGCTTGTAGTGCTGCGCGTCGTACGGGCGGACCTTCGGCTGCAAACCCGCGGGAGGCGCCGCGAGCACCGTCAGCATCGTCAGGGTCTGGATCATGAGCGGGGACATACGCGATGGGCGGGGGTGATTCATCGCCAATGCGCACGCGGCGGGGGATACAGTGCAGCCGTCATGGCGGCCCTGGGCATGCAGATCCGCGAGCTGGTGGACGCGTTCAGCGAGCTGGTGGCGCAGCACGTTCGCCTCGCGCGCATGGAGCTCGCGCAGGACGCGCGCTTCGTCGGCGTGCGCGTGGGGCTGATCGCCGCGCTCGCGCCGTTGATCCTCGTGGGCTACGGCTTCCTGTGCGTGGCGCTGGCGCTGGCGCTGCGGCGGGTGATGGCGGCCGACCTCGCGTTCCTGCTGGTGGGCGTGCTCAACCTGCTGATCGGCGGCGTGGGCATCGCGATCGTCGGGCGGCAGCTCGGCGAGCGGAAGGTGATGAACGCGACGATCACCGAGCTCGACACCTCGACCGCGCTCGTCTTCCCCCGCGAGGAGGGCAAGTGAGCTCGGCGATCATCAAGGCCCCTCCGCGCACGCTCGCGCCGGTGAAGTCGACCGACGAGGCGCGCGCCCAGGTCGCGGCGGCCCGGGAGCGGCTGCTGCAGAAGCTCGACGGGGTCGAGAAGTCGCTCGGCCCGATCACCAACTGGCGCACGGCCGTGAAGCGGCACCCGGTGCTCACCATCGGCGGCGCCTTCCTCGTCGGCTACGCGCTGGCGCGGCTCTTTTCCCGCAAGTGAAGAAAGGACGGCGACGACATGAGCGACGCCACGCAGCAACCGCAGCAGCCCGGCGCGAAGGCGCCTGATCCGCTCGAGGAGCTCCAGGCGCGCCTGGCCCCGCAGCTCGAGCAGGCCCAGGAGCAGCTCGCCGAGGTGAACGAGAAGGTGAAGACCTTCATCCGCAAGAACCCGGGCACGACGCTGCTCGCGGCGGCGGCGGTGGGGTTCCTGATCGGAAAGTGGGCGTCGCGGCGATGAGCACCACTGACGGCGGCAACGGCGTGCGGCCGGAGGTCGCGGCGCCTGACGAGGCTGACGACGCGCGCGAGCCGATGCTCGAGGCGGTGATCGATCTCGCGAAGAACGCGAACTCGGCGATCAACGGCGTGTCCGACGCGATCGGCCTGACGGAGAAGGTCGAGAAGGCGCCCTACGCGATGGTCGCGGCGGCGCTGGGCGTCGGCTACGTCGTGGGCGGCGGGCTCTTCACGCCCACCACGGCGCGGCTGGTGCGCATGGGCATGAAGCTCGCGGCGATCCCCGCGGTGCGGAATCGGCTGCTCGACGTCGCTGAGGCGGCGATCGATCAGGTGGCCGCGAGCGCGCGCGCGGCGCAGGAGGACGCGAACGATGAGGAGGGCGGCGATTGAATCGCCGGAGGTGAACCCCCGGAGGAGTCGAAACCGCCGGAGGCAGCGGAGGGAGTGGCGGTGGCTCGCGGCAGTATGCGAGCCGCCGCGGACGACCGGAGGAGTTGAAACCGCCGGAGGCAGCGGAGGGAGTGGCGGTGACTCGCGGCAGTATGCGAGCCGCCGCGGACGACCGGAGCAATCAATGAGGACACATATGCTGAAGCGACTGCGCAACAACCTTCCTGATGTCGACAAGGACGATCTCCTCGAGCTCGTGGGGCTCGAGTCGCGGCGCTCGACGACCGAGAAGATGGTGCCGGCGCTCGCGCTCTTCGGGGCGGGCGTGCTGGTGGGCGTCGGCCTCGGGCTGATGCTCGCGCCGAAGCCGGGGCGGGAGCTGCGCGGAGAGCTCAAGGCGCGGCTGCAGAAGGGCGAGGAGAAGAAGGCGCCCGCTCCGACGACGTGAAGAAGGATCTCCCCCGCGACACGCCGGTCGAGACGCCGGCGATCATCGAGGCGCCCGAGCTGGGGCCGGAGGCGACCGAGCTCGGTGCTCACGCCCTCGCGCGCGTGGAGCTCGAGACGCTCGAGGGCGCGTACGCGGCCTGGGCGGAGCTGCTCGCCGCGCACCGGTCCGCGCGCCGTCGCTGGGACGAGGAGCGCGTGCGGCTCGAGGAGCAGGGTGCCTTGCTGCTCGGCGCGGTGCGCGCGGCGGGCGGCGCGACCTCCACGCCAGTGGAGGGCGCGTCGTCGGGTGAGCAGGGGCTCGTGAAGGCCGGCGAGCTCGATCAGTTCCTCGCGCAGGCGAAGCAGAAGCTCGAGGCGTCGAAGGCCGAGCTGGCGGAGCGCACCCGGGTCGCGGACGAGGCCTTCACCTCCGAGCTGGGGAAGCTCCGCGGCGGGATCCTCGCGCGCGTGAGCCGTCAGGCCGCGCAGGTGCGGCCGGCGTTCCGGCTCGCGGTGCGGAACCTCGGTGGCGAACGGCGGATCCTCCACGCGCGCAGGCTCGGCGAGGACGAGGCGGTGATCGCGCTCTTCGTGCTCACCGGGCGCATCCCGAGCCGGTACCACTACCTCCTCGACGACGCGACCGATGACGTGCTGGCCGCGCCTCCTTCGCTCTACGCCGATGAAGGCAACACCGAGCTGCGCCCGACGGCGACCGCGCTCTCCGCGCAGCTCGACGCCCGGCAGGACGTGTGGCCGGTGAAGGGCTCGTTGCCGCTGAAGCTCCCCGACGGGCGCTGGATGCGCTGGTGCTCGCGCGGCGCCGTGCTCGAGGCGGAGATCGCCGACGGCGACGCCTTCCGTAACCTGCTGACGCGCGACGAGGCGGAGCGGATCACCGGGGCGCTCCTTGCGCAGAAGCTCGCAGGCCGCCTCGAGCTGGAGCTGGTCCGCGACTGAGGCACGCGGGCGCGGTCGAACAGGGGCGTACGACGAGGACCACCGCCGATCGCGAAGCCGACCCACACCGGCCGGCGCAGCGCCTTCGCGAGCGAGCGCGCCACCTTCTCGTCTGCGAAGGCGCTCACGTCGACGTCGACGAGGGAGCCGAAGCACGCCCAGACTCCGCGCCCGCCGTCGCCGCGCACCAACTCGACGTTCGGGTGTGGGGCGAGATCCGTGTAGTGCTTGATCGCGCGATCGATGATCGACGGATCGTTGGACTTGAGCGCCAGGAGGCCTGACTCGTGGTGGGGCATGGTCGCTTGAAAATCAGTCGCCGCGAGCGCTCGCAAGCAAGGTCAACGGGTCAGTACTCCCAGAGATCCTGCAGGTAGGCGTTGCCGCCGAAGCCTCCGAAGAGCACCAGCTTGCCCCGGGTCGAGTCCCACACCATGCGCGACCAGCCGCGTTCGGTCGGGGTGCTGGCCAGCGCCGTCCAGGTCGAGCCGTCGAAGGCTGCGGAGCCGGTGATCGGCGACCCGCTGGTGCCTCCGACGATGATCACGCGGCTGCTGGGCACGTGGAAGTCCATCGCGACCAGGCGGCGCGCGCTCAAAGTCGCAGAGGTGATCTGCTGCCACGTCGTGCCGAGCTCCCAGGTGTCGCTGCGGACCGCGGTGTCGTAGCCGCCGAAGATCACCAGCCTCGAGCGCGCGCTGTCGTACGCCATGCCCATCGCCGAGCGCGCGGAAGGCAGCGTGCCGCTGATGGTGCGCTGTGCCCAGGTCGTGCCGTTCCATTCCCAGACGTCGTTGACGTTCGCGGTGCCGCTGGTGCCGCCGAAGATCACCACGCGCTGCCGCACGGGATCCCACGCACCGCCAGCGTTGTAGCGCGGGCTCGGCGCGCTGGTCGGGGTGAGCTGAGTCCAGGTCGTTCCGTTCCAGATCCACGTGTCGCCGAGCGTCGTGGAGCCGGTGTCACCGCCGAAGAGCACGGTGACGAGGTTGGCGCGATCGAACACCATCACGGCGTTCCGGCGCGCCGACGGCCCGGTGACGACGCGCTGGGTCCAGGTGGCCGTCGCGGGGGCGTACTCCCACGTCTCGCCGTTCGTCAGGCCGCCGGTCGTCTCACCGCCGAAGAGCACCAGCCGCTGCCGGGCGCCGTCGTACGCCAGCATGTGATCCGACCGCGCGGACGGGCGCGTCGAGGTGGCGGGGTTGACGAGCGTCCACGTCGCAGCGCCCCCGCAGGATCCCGCGGTGCAGGTGACGCCGGTCGGGCAGAGGTCTCGAGTGCCACAGCGGCAGCCGCTCGGCCCGCAGTTGTCGGCGCGCGCATCGCACGCCGCGCAGCTCCCGCCCGCGGTGCCGCACTGGGTCACCGAGCCCGTGACGCACAGCGAGCCCGCGCAGCAGCCGGTGGCGCACGAGGTCGAGTCGCAGACGCACTGGCTGTTGAAGCACCGCTGCCCCGCGGAGCAGGCCGGGCCGGTGCCGCAGCGGCACGAGCCGGTGCCGCAGTTGTTGGCCACCGTCGTGTCGCACGTGGTGCACGCCGCGCCCTGGGTCCCGCAGGCCGACGTCGAGAGCGTCTGCACGCAGCTGTTGCCCTGACAGCAGCCGGTGCCGCACGAGGTCGCGTCGCACACGCACTGGCTGTTCACGCAGCGCGAGCCCGCCGCGCAGGGCCCCTGAGCTCCGCAGCTGCAGCCGCCGGTGTCGCAGTTGTCGGCGCGTGTCAGATCGCAGGTCGTGCACGCCGCGCCGTTCGAGCCGCACGCCGACGTCGAGATCGCCGTCACGCAGGTGCCGTTCGAGCAGCACCCCGCGCAGTTGGTGCAGCTCGCCCCACCGCCGCCGCCCGTCGAACCGCCACCACCGCCGGTCGTGGAGCCGCCGCCGCCGCCCGTCACAGAGCCGCCGCCACCGCCCGTCACGGAGCCGCCGCCACCGCCCGTCACGGAGCCGCCGCCACCGCCGGTCGTCGAGCCGCCGCCGCCGCCCGTCGTCGAGCCGCCGCCGCCGCCCGTCGCGGAGCCGCCGCCGCCGCCCGTCGTCGAGCCGCCGCCACCGCCCGTGGATCCGCCACCGCCGCCCGTCGAGTTTCCGCCTCCGGCGCCGTTCTGCAGGCACACGCCGAACGAGCAGATCTGGTTGCCGAAGCAGGTCGTGCACAGGTTGCCGCTCGCGCCACAGTGCTCGGCGGAAGGGAGCTGGCACTGCCCGGAGAGATCGCAGCACCCCGCGCAGTTGCTCGCGGAGCAGGCCTGCGGAGTCGAGGTTCCACACCCAGCCAGGGCCAGCAGGGCCGCGGCCAACGCCACCAGTCGAAAGGTCATGTGGGGCAGAAACCGCGACCCGGCTCGTCTGTGCAATTTGCCGCGGTAACGCCTTCCATCATTTGCAGACCGGACGGACCGTGATTCTGCGCCCCTGCGATGCGGGAGGCTCGATTCCGCCGCGCATGTAACCGCGTGCACACCTCGGGTTTCGGTCTCACGCTGTGCGTGATGAAACCGACTCGCTCCGTTCTCGATCTCGATCGCGGCGCAGAGGTCCAGCGCATCGCGGACTGGCTGAAGGCGCAGGTGATGGGCACATGCCGCAAGCGCGGCGTCGTGGTGGGGCTCTCGGGAGGGATCGACAGCTCGGTCTGCGCGGCGCTGGCGGTGCAGGCGCTCGGGCCCGACAAGGTGTTCGGGCTCTTCATGCCGGAGAAGCACTCCGCCGACGAGTCGCTCGAGCTGGGGCAGCTGCTGGTGCGCTCGCTGGGCATCGAGGCGATCACCGAGAACATCGCGGCGACGCTCGAGGGCGCGGGCTGCTACGCGCGCCAGGAGGAGGCCATCCGCACGGTGTTCCCCGAGTACGGGGCGGGGTGGCTGAGCAAGATCACGCTCCCGTCGATCCTCGAGTCGGAGCGGCTCAACGTCTTCCAGCTCACGGTGCAGTCGCCGACGGGCGAGACGAAGACCTCGCGCATGCCGCTGCCGGTCTACCTGCAGGTCGTCGCGGCGACGAACTTCAAGCAGCGCGTGCGGAAGATGGTCGAGTACTACCACGCGGACCGGCTCAACTACGCCGTCATCGGCACGCCGAACCGCCTCGAGTACGACCAGGGCTTCTTCGTGAAGCAGGGCGACGGCACCGCCGACGTGAAGCCGATCGCCCACCTCTACAAGACGCAGGTCTACGCGCTCGCGGAGACGCTCGGCGTGCCCGCGGAGATCCGCCGCCGGCCGCCGACCACCGACACCTACTCGATGCCGCAGACGCAGGAGGAGTTCTACTTCGCGCTGCCGTACGACCGGATGGATCTCTGCCTGTGGGGCGTCAACCACGACGTGCCCGCGGCGGAGCTCGCGCCGGTGGTGGATCTCACGCCCGCGCAGGTCGAGCGCGTCTACAAGGACATCGCCGCCAAGCGGCGCGCGACGCGGTACGGGCACCTGCCGCCGCTGCTGGTGGAGCCCATCTTCCACGAGACCGTCACTCTGTGAGGGGCCATGAACACCTTCGCACCGCCTCCTGCGCTGCATCAGTCCGCGACTCCGCTGCTGCATGACTTTCTCGAGCAATCGGCGCGGCGGCTCGGGCCGAAGATCGCGCTCGTCTGCAAGGGCGCGCGGCTCACCTACGCGGAGCTGGATCGCCAGGCCAACGCGCTCGCGCACGCCCTCGTCGAGGCCGGCGTGGTGCGGGGCGATCGCGTGGTGGTCTTCGCCGACAACACGGTCGAGACGGCGATCTCGTTCTGGGCGGTGCTCAAGGCCAACGCGGTGGTGAGCGTGGTGAGCCCGCTCACGAAGGCCGACAAGCTCGCGTACTACCTCAACGACTGCCGCGCGAAGGTCCTCGTCACCGACGCGCACCTCGGCGGCGTGCTCAACGAGAGCGCCCCGGCGTGGAAGCACGTGCAGAAGGTGATCGTCTCGGGCGGGTTCGATCCCGGGAAGATCCCCGCGCTGGCGAACGGCTGGCGCTGGGAAGACGCGCTCGCGAAGGGCGCGGCGCGGTGCGAGGCGGGGGTGGGGGCGCACGGCCCGAACCAGCCTCCGGCGCGGCGCTGCCTCGACATCGATCTCGCGTCGATCATCTACACCTCGGGGAGCACCGGCGATCCGAAGGGCGTGATGCTCACCCACCGCAACATGCTCACCGCGGCGACGTCGATCTCGACCTACCTCGAGATGAAGGAAGACGACGTGGTGCTCGGGGTGCTGCCGCTGGCCTTCGACTACGGCCTGTACCAGCTGATCATGTCGTTCCGCGTCGGCGCGCGGCTGGTGCTCGAGCGGAGCTTCGCCTTCCCGGTGCAGGTGCTGAAGACGATGGTCGAGGAGAAGGTCACCGGCTTCCCCGGCGTGCCGACGATCTTCGCGGTGCTCGCGGAGCTGAAGAACCTGAAGGACTTCGATCTCTCGGCGATCCGCTACGTGACCAACACCGCGGCGGCGCTGCCGGTGAAGCACATCACCATGCTGCGCGAGCAGTTCCCGACGGCGCGCATCTACTCGATGTACGGGCTGACCGAGTGCAAGCGGTGCACGTACCTCCCGCCGAAGGATCTCGAGCGCAAGCCGACCAGCGTCGGTCTCGCCATCCCCGACACCGAGCTGTGGATCGTCGACGAAGAAGGCCGCGAGGTCGGCCCGAACGTCGTGGGCCAGCTGGTCATCCGCGGCGCGACGGTGATGAAGGGCTACTGGGAGAAGCCGGAGGCCACGGCGAAGAAGCTCAGGCCCGGCCCCATTCCCGGGGAGCAGGTGCTGTGGACCGGCGACTACTGCCGGCTCGACGACGAGGGGTACCTCTACTTCGTGGGCCGCATGGACGACATCATCAAGTCCCGCGGCGAGAAGGTCGCGCCCAAGGAAGTCGAGACCGCGATCACCAACATCGTCGGGGTGAAGGAGGCCGCGGTGATCGGCGTGCCCGATGAGCTCCTCGGCCAGGCGGTGAAGGCCTTCGTGGTCCTCGAGCAGGGCGTCAGCTTCACCGAGCGCGACATCATGAAGGAGTGCGCGCGCCGCCTCGATGCCTTCATGGTGCCGAAGTACGTGCAGTTCATCGCCGAGCTGCCGAAGACGAACACCGGGAAGATCAAGAAGACGGGGCTCGCTTGAGCGGGAGGAGGACGTCGTGACCCAGCAACTCACGGAGCGGATTCGTCAGTTCGTCACCACGAACTTCTACGTGGCCGACGGGGCCGCGCTGAAGAACGATCAGTCGCTGCTCGAGGCGGGCATCGTCGACTCGACGGGCGTGCTCGAGATCATCACCTTCCTCGAGGCGGAGTTCGGGATCACCGTCGAGGACGAGGAGATGGTCCCCGAGAACCTCGACGCGGTGGATCACATCGCGGCCTTCGTGCAGCGCAAGAAGGGGTGAGTCGCCATGTGCGGCATCGCTGGCATCGTGTGCCTCGCTCCCGGCGCGGAGGCGCCGACGCGGCAGGCCCTCGCGCGCATGGCGGGGGCGATGGAACACCGCGGCCCGGACGAGTTCGGCGTCTACCGTGACGCGCGCGCCGGCCTCGCCCATGCGCGGCTGTCGATCATCGATCTCTCGACCGGGCAGCAGCCGCTGTCCAACGAAGACGGCACGCTGTGGATCACCTTCAACGGTGAGATCTTCAACTACGTCGAGCTGCGCGCGGAGCTCGAGGCGGCGGGCCACCGCTTCCGCACGAAGAGCGACACCGAGGTGATCGTCCACGCCTGGGAAGAGTGGGGCGTCGCCGGCTTCGAGCGCATGAATGGCCAGTGGGCCGTCGGGCTGTGGGACGTGAAGAACGACACCCTCGTGCTCTGCCGCGATCGCGTCGGCGTTCGCCCGCTGTACTGGGCCGAGCACGCCGGGCGGCTGGTGTTCGCCAGCGAGGTGAAGGCGCTGTTCGCCGGCGTCCCCGACTTCCCGCGGGAGCTCGATCCGCTCGGCGTCGACGAGACGTTCACCTTCTGGACCGTCGTGCCGCCGCAGACCCTGTTCAGGGGCGTGCGCGAGCTCGAGCCCGGCCACGTGCGCATCTGGAGCCGCGGGCAGCTCGTGCAGGACGTGGCGTACTGGCGCCCGGTCTACCCGCGCGGCGAGCAGCACCGGTTCCGCGGCTCGCTCGCCGACGCCACCGCCGCGCTCCAGGCGGTGCTCGAAGAGGCGACGCGGCTGCGCATGGTGCGCGCCGACGTTCCGGTCGGCAGCTACCTCTCGGGCGGGCTGGACAGCTCGGTCGTCGCGGCGCTCGCCAAGCGCGCCAAGCCGTCGGGCTTCAAGACGTTCTCGCTGCGGTTCTCCGACGCCGAGTACGACGAGACGAAGTACCAGCGCGCGATGGTCGACCGGCTGGGCACCGAGCACTTCGAGGTGATGGTGACGCGCCGGCAGATCGCCGACGTCTTCCCCACCGTGGTGAGGCTCACCGAGCGGCCCGTCCTCCGCACCGCGCCGGCGCCGCTCTTCCTGCTCTCGAAGCTGGTGCACGACAACGGCATCAAGGTGGTGCTCACCGGCGAGGGCGCCGACGAGATGCTCGCCGGGTACGATCTCTTCCGTGAGGCGAAGGTGCGCCGCTTCTGGGCGCGCGCCCCGGGCTCCAGCTGGAGGCCGCGGCTCCTCGAGCGGCTCTACCCGTACCTCGCGCGCTCTCCGGTCGCGCAGCAGGCGCTCGCGCGGCAGTTCTTCGGTCGCGGCCTCGAGCGCTTCCGTCAGCCGGGCTTCAGCCATGAGCCGCGCTGGGTGGGCACCGCGGCGCTCAAGCGGCTGTTCTCGGCGCAGCTCCGCGGGGCGCTCGACGGGCACGACGCGATCGCGCGCTTCCTCTCGACGCTCCCGCCCGAGTTCCCCGAGTGGCCCTACCTCGCGCAGGATCAGTACCTCGAGGTGCGCACGCTGCTGTCCGGGTACCTCATGTCGAGCCAGGGCGATCGCATGCTGATGGGCAACAGCGTCGAGGGGCGCTTCCCGTTCCTCGATCGCGAGGTGATCGCGCTCGCCAACTCGCTGCCGCCGTCGTTCAAGCTCAAGGTGCTCGACGAGAAGCACGTCTTGAAGCGCGTCGCCCGCGAGCTGGTGACGCCGGAGATCATCGCGCGGCCCAAGCAGCCCTACCGCGCGCCCGATGCGCTCTCGTTCATCGGCCCCGAGCGGCCCGGCTGGGTCGACGAGCTGATGAGCCCGCAGGCGATCGAGCGCGCCGGGCTGTTCGACCCGCGCGCGGTGGGCGCCCTGTGGAACAAGTGCCTCACGCGCCGCGAAGACGGTCAGTTCTCGAACACCGACAACATGGCGGTGGTGGGCGTGCTCTCGGCCCAGCTGCTCCACCAGCAGCTGGTGCGTGGCGCGCCGTCGACGAAGGAGCCTCCGCTGCGGACGCTCGTCGAGCGCTGATCACGCGAGGGCGCGGACCAGGGCCGTCACCTGACGCATCAGGCCGTCGAACTGCGGCGGGGTGAGCGACTGCGGCCCATCGGAGAGCGCGGCGTCGGGTTCGGGGTGCACCTCGATGATCAGCCCGTCAGCGCCCGCGGCGATGCCGGCGCGCGCCACCGCCGGCACGTGCGCGCGGATGCCGATCGCGTGCGAGGGGTCGACGAGCACCGGCAGGTGCGTCAACGACTTGAGGATCGGCACGGCGTTGATGTCGAGCGTGTTGCGGGAGCTGGTCTCGAAGGTGCGGATGCCGCGCTCGCAGAGGACGACCTGGTGGTTGCCGCGCGCCACGACGTACTCGGCGGCCATCAGCAGCTCCTTGAGCGTCGCGCTGGGCCCGCGCTTGAGCAGCACCGGCTTGCGCAGCTCGCCCACGCGCTCGAGCAGCGAGAAGTTCTGCATGTTGCGCGCGCCGATCTGCAGCATGTCGGCGTACTCCGCGACGAGCGGCAGGCTCTCGGTGTCCTTCACCTCGGTGACGATCGGCAGCCCCGTCGCGGCGCGCGCCTCGGCGAGCAGCTCCAGCGCGTCGCGGCCGAGGCCCTGGAAGTCGTAGGGCGAGGTGCGCGGCTTGTAGGCGCCTCCCCGCAGGAGCGTCGCGCCGCTGGCCTTCACCGCGCGCGCCGCGCCGAGGAGCTGCTCCCGCGACTCGACCGCGCAGGGCCCGGCGATCACCGCCACGTGTCCGCCGCCGATCGGCACGTCGCCGACGCGCACCACCGTCGCCTCGTCCTTCGCCTCGCGGCTCACCAGCTTGAAGGGCTGCGTCACGCGGATCGCGTCGGCCACGCCAGGGAGCGAGAGGAAGACGCTCGGCTCGAGGGGCCCGCGGTTCCCGGTGATGCCGATGGCGGTGCGCGCCGCGCCGGGGATGGCGTGCGGCGTGAGGCCGAGGGCGCGGATGCGCTCCTGCACGGCGGCGATGTCTTCGGGCGAGCAGCGGGGCTTCATGACGATCAACATGCGTCCTCCAGGGCGGTGCGAAGTGAGGTGACGAAGGGGGCCAGCGGCTCTCCGCTGGCGATGCGCTGCACGAGGGCGGAGCCGACGATCACGCCGTCCGCGAAGGCGCCGAGCGCGCGCGCCTGCGTCGCGTCGGAGATCCCGAAGCCGATGGCGACGGGCGTGTCCGTCGCCGCGCGGAGGCGCGTCACCTGCCGCTCGCAGTCGGGCAGGGCGGCGCGCGCGCCGGTGACGCCCGTGACCGAGACGAAGTACACGAACCCGGTCGACGCCTCGAGCACCGCTCGCTCGCGCGCGGGCGTCGAGGTGGGCGCGAGCAGGAACGTGAGGCCGACGTCGTTCGCCGCCGCCGCGGCGCGCAGCGTGCCCGCCTCCTCGGGAGGCAGGTCGGGGATGATGAGCCCGTCCACGCCTGCCGCCGCGCACCGCTCGACGAAGCGCTCGACGCCGAACGACAGCACCGGGTTGAGGTAGCCCATCAGCACCACCGGCACGTCGGTGTGGCGGCGCAGCTCCGCCGCGAGCGCGAGGGTGCGCGGCAGCGTCGTCCCCGCTGCCAGGCTGCGCTGCGCCGCCCGCTGGATGACCGGACCGTCGGCGATCGGATCGGAGAAGGGGAAGCCGAGCTCGATCACGTCGGCGCCGGCCTTCGCGCACGCCAGCGCGTGGCCCACCGTGTCGCCATCACCCGCCATCAGGTACGTCACCAGCGCCTTGCGGCGCCCGAAGGCCCCGCGGAGTCGTCGCACGCTCATGAGGTCAGCTCCCGCTCGAGGGTGGCGAGATCCTTGTCGCCACGGCCAGACACGTTGATCAGCACCACCGCGCCCGTCGGCAGCGTCTCGGCCAGCGAGAGCGCGGCGGACACCGCGTGGGCGGTCTCGAGGGCGCAGATGATGCCTTCGCTGCGCGCGAGCTGCGCCACCGCGTCGAGCGCCTGCCGATCCGTCGCGCTCGCGAGCGTGAGCCGGCCGTCGTCCTTGAGCGCGGCCAGCTCGGGCCCGACGCCGGGGTAGTCGAGGCCCGCGCTGATCGAGTGCGCCTCGGTGATCTGCCCGTCGTCGTCCTGCAGGACGTAGCTGTGCGAGCCGTGGAGCACGCCCGGCCGACCGCGCGCCAGCGACGCCCCGTGCGCGCCGGAGTCGAGCCCGTGGCCCGCGGCCTCCACCGCGACGAGCTTCACCGCCGCGTCGTCGAGGAAGCCCGAGAAGAGCCCGATGGCGTTGCTGCCGCCGCCGACGCACGCCACCGCCACGTCGGGGAGCCGGCCCACCGTCGCGAGGCACTGCCCGCGCGCCTCCCGCCCGATGACCGACTGGAGCTGCCGCACGATGGTGGGGAAGGGGTGTGGCCCGGCCGCGCTGCCCAGCACGTAGTGGGTGTCGCGCACGTTCGTCACCCAGTCGCGCAGCGCCTCGTTGAGCGCGTCCTTGAGCGTCTGTGAGCCCGCGTCCACCGGCACCACCTCGGCTCCAAGCAGGCGCATGCGCAGCACGTTGGGTCGCTGGCGCGCGACGTCCTGCGCGCCCATGTAGACGACACACGGGATCTTCATCAGCGCGCACGCCGTGGCCGTCGCGACGCCGTGCTGGCCGGCGCCGGTCTCGGCGACGACGCGCCGCTTCCCGAGGCGCTTCGCCAGCAGCACCTGCCCGAGCGCGTTGTTCAGCTTGTGCGCGCCGGTGTGCAGCAGGTCTTCGCGCTTGAGCAGGTACGTGACGCGGTCGGCGTGCGGCAGGTTGAGCGCGCGCGAGAGCGGCGTCGGGCGGCCGGCCCAGGAAGCGAGCAGCGCCGACAGCTCGGACTGGAAGGCGACGTCGCGCTCCGCCTCGGCCCAGGCGGCCTCGAGCTGATCGAGAGCGGGCACCAGCGTCTCGGGGACGTAGCGGCCCCCGTAGGCTCCAAAGCGTCCCGGGGCGCTCATGCGGCCCTCCTCGCCGCGGCGACGAACGCGGCCAGCTTGTGCGGATCCTTCACGCCCGGCTGCCGCTCCACGCCGCTCGCCACGTCGACGCCGAAGGGACGCACGGTCGCGATGGCCGCACCGACGTTGTCTGCCGTGAGACCTCCCGCGAGGAAGATCGGTCGTCGTCGCGCCACGGTGCGCGCGCGCTTCCACTCGAAGGTGACGCCGCCGCCGCCGTAGCCGGGCTGCGCGGCGTCGAGGAGCACCAGCGGCGCGCGGCGCGACAGGCGCAGTGGCCCGGCGCCGACGTGCGTCACCGCCAACACCGGCACACGGAGCGCCGCCACGAGCGCCTCCGGCTCGTTCCCGTGGAGTTGCACGGCGTGGAGGCCGACCTCGCGGACGGTGCGCTCGATGCGCTCGAGCGGTGCGTCGACGAAGACGCCGACCACCCACGTGAGCGGCGTGACGGCGCGCGCGATCCGCCTCGCCTGCCGCAGCCCGACGAAGCGGGGCGAGCGCTCGTAGAAATTGAGCCCGATGGCGTCGACGCCGAGCCGGCACGCGAGCCGCGCGTCCTTCTCCGACGTGATGCCGCAGATCTTCACCTTCACAGGACACCTCCGCGAACGAGGAACTCGCCGACGAGGAAGTTCTCGAGGCCGGCGGTGCGAAGACGCTCGAGCGCCTCGCGGGAACGGACTCCGCTCTCGCTGACGACCAGCACGTGCGGAGGGATGCGCGGAGCGAGCCGCTCGCTGACGGCGAGATCGACCTCGAAGGTGCGCAGGTCGCGGTTGTTGATGCCGAGCAGCGTGGCGCCTGCGTCGAGCGCGAGCCTCAGCTCCGCTTCGTCGTGCACCTCGACGAGCGCCTCGAGCCCACGCGCTTCGGCCGCGGCCCGCATGCGCGCCAGCCCACCGCCGAGCAGTCCGGCGATCAGCAGCACCGCGTCGGCGCCGGCCTCCGCCGCCTCGTCCAGTTGTGCGGGGTGAACGATGAAGTCCTTCCGCAGCAGCGGCACGTCGACCGCCGCGCGCACGCGCCGGAGATCCTCGAGCGAGCCGCCGAAGTCTGCCGCGTTGGTCAGCACCGAGATCGCCCGCGCACCACGCTCGACGTACTGGCGGGCCAGCGCGGCGGGATCGGCGATGTCGGCGATCGGCCCGGCTGATGGTGACCGGCGCTTCACCTCGGCGATCACGCGCGGAGCTGGGCCGGTGGACAGCGCCTCCCGAAGACGGGCGCCCCCTCGCGCCGTGCCTCGGCGCGGCTTCGCCGGAGCTGGAGCCGGAAGCCGCGAGACGATCTCGTCGAGCCGCGTGCTGGTGTGCTGGGCGCGGAGGAAGCGCTCGAAGTGCGCAAACGCGGCCCCGGAGTCGACGACCTCGCGAGCCAGCGCGACGCCGTCGGCCAGCGAGGCTGCGGCGCCGCCGACGTAGAGCGCGGCGCCGGCGTTGGCCAGCACCGCGTCGCGCGGCGCGCCGGGCACGCCCTCCAGCACGTCGAGCAGGAGCCGCGCGTTCACCTGCGCGTCACCACCCACCAGCGCGTCGGGGGCGTGGCGCGCGAGCCCCAGCGCCTCGGGGGTGAGCGTGTGGCGGCGAATGCCGTCGGGTCGCACCTCGTCGACGAGGGTGGGCCCGACGACCGAGAGCTCGTCGAGCCCGCTGCCGTGCACCACCAGCGCGTGCTCGGCGCCCAGGCGGTGCAGCGCCTCGGCAAACTTCGGGACGAGCGCCTCGCTGAAGACCCCGACCACCTGTCGCCGGGCGCCCGCGGGGTTGGCGAGCGGCCCCACGAGGTTGAAGAGCGTGCGTACGCGGAGCTCACGGCGGAGCGCGGCCACGTGGCGGAAGGCCGGGTGGTGCGCCGGCGCGAAGAGGAAGGCGAGGCGGCTGAGCACCAGCGAGCGCGCCTGCGCCTCCGGCGTGCGATCGAGTTGCACGCCGAGCGCCTCGAGCACGTCCGCGCTCCCGCAACGCGAGGACACCGAGCGGTTGCCGTGCTTGGCCACCACCACTCCGCCCGCGGAGGCGACGATCGCCGCGGCCGTCGAGATGTTGAAGGTGCCCCGCCCGTCGCCACCGGTGCCGCAGGTGTCCACCACGTCAGCGGGCGCCTGCACGCGCACCGCCGCGGCGCGCACCGCCTCCGCCGCGCCGACCAGCTCGTCGACGGTCTCGCCTCGCACCCTCAGCGCCGCGAGCAGCGCCGCCACCTGCGCCGGCGCGCCTGAGCCCTCCAGCACCTGCTGGAAGCAGGCGCCCATCTCTTCCCGCCGGAGGGTGTGGCCGTCCAGCACCCGCGACAGTGCATCGCTGATCATGATCGTCTCCTCGTGAGGCGCTCGAGCCACGTGCCGAGCAGCGTTCGTCCGTCGGGCGTGAGGACGGACTCGGGGTGGAACTGCACGCCCTCGACGTCGTGGCGCACGTGCCGCACGCCCATGATCTCGCCCTCGTCGGTCCAGGCCGTGACGCGCAGGCTCGGAGGCAGCGAGCGGGGCTCGATCACCAGCGAGTGGTAGCGCCCCGCCTGGAGCGGGTTGGGCGCGCGCTTGAACACCCCCGCGCGCCGATGCCGGACCGCGGAGGCCTTGCCGTGCACCACGCGCGCGTTGCGCACCACGCGGCCGCCGAAGGCCGCGCCGATCGCCTGGTGGCCGAGGCACACGCCCAGCAGCGGCACGCGGCCGGCGGCGGCGCGGATCAGCGGGATCGAGATCCCGGCCGAGTCGGGCGCGCACGGGCCGGGGCTGATGAGCACTCCGTCGGGCTCGAGCGCGAGCGCCTGCGCGACGGTCAGCGCGTCGTTGCGGAACACGAGCGGCTCGGCGCCGAGCGCGCCCAGCAGCTGCACCAGGTTGAAGGTGAACGAGTCGTAGTTGTCGATGACCAGCACGCGCGTCATGTCCGACCTCCGCGGGCGGCCAGCTCGGCCGCGGTGAAGAGCGCCTGCGCCTTGTTCCGGGTCTCGTCGAACTCGCCGCGCGGCTTCGAGTCGTGCACCACGCCGGCGCCGGCCTGCACCGACACGCGACGGCCGTGCTTCATGAAGGTGCGGATGGTGATCGCGAAGTCGAGATCGCCCGTCGCGTCGAGGTAGCCGACCGCGCCGCCGTACGGGCCGCGCTGCGCGGGCTCGAGCTCGTCGATGATCTCCAGCGCCCGCACCTTCGGCGAGCCGGACAACGTCCCGGCGGGGAAGGCGGCGCACAGCGCGTCGACGGCGGTGCGACCGGGCGCCAGCGTGCCGCTCACCTGCGACACGAGGTGCAGCACGTGCGAGTAGCGCTCGACGAGACGGAAGGCGTCGACCTGCACCGAGCCGAGCGCCGCCACGCGCCCGACGTCGTTGCGCCCCAGGTCCACCAGCATCACGTGCTCGGCGGCCTCCTTCGGATCGTCGAGCAGCTCGCGGGCGAGCGCGGCGTCGGCGTCCGGGCTGGCTCCGCGCCGCCGCGTGCCGGCGATGGGGCGCAGCGACACGCGGTCTCCACGCACCTCGACCAGGCGCTCCGGGCTCGCGCCGATGAGCTCGCGAGGGCCGTCTTTCACGAAGAACATGAACGGGCTGGGGTTCACGCGGCGGAGCGCGCGGTACAGCTCGAAGCCGGGCACCCGCGTCTCGGCGTCGAAGCGCTGCGAGACGACGACCTGCTGCACGTCGCCCGCCGCGACGTAGCGCTGGGCGCGCCGCACCTGCGCGAGGAAGTCTGCCGGCGCGGTGCGGGGCGTGAAGACCGGGCGGGGCTGCTCGGCGCCGCGCGGATCGATCAGCGGCCGCGCCAGCCTCACCTCGAGGTCGCGCAGCCGGCGGCGCGCGTCGTCGAGCGCGCCCGGGCCGTCACCGGGTCTCACCTGCGCGATGAGCTGGAGCTCGCGGCGCACGTTGTCGAACGCCACCAGCGTGTCGACGTCGAAGAACGTGGCCTCGGGGAAGTCCAGCTCGTCGGGTCGCGTCAGCGGGACGCGCGGCTCGAGCCGGCACACTGCCTCGCTCCCGATGAAGCCGACGAGGCCGCCGGTGAAGGGCGGGAAGCCGTCGAGCCGCGCCCCGCGCACGTCGCGCTGGAACGCGCGGAGGAGCTCGAACGGCCCGCCCGGCTGCCCGACGCGGGTGCGCAGCACGCGCCGGGGACGCACGCCGATGAACGAGAAGCGCCCGATGCGCTCGCCCGGCTCGACGGACTCGAGCAGGAAGGCCTGCCGCGAGCCGCGCGCGAGCTTGAGGAAGGCCGAGACGGGCGTCTCGGTGTCGGCCGGAAGGACGACCCTCAGCGGTACTGCGAGATCTTGTTCGAGGAGCTCTTCAGCGACGCCAAAGCGCCACCACCGCCCGGTTCATCGGCGAGGTCTTGGAGGCGCGTGCGGTGGTCATGCCCAAATCAATAACGCTGGACCTCGACGGATGTCAAACCGGGGCCGTGGCGGTGAGCATCGGCCACGCGCGCTCGATGTGCGCGGTGACGGTGGCGATCGCCCCGCCCGACGTGAAGATGTGGTTGGTGTTCTCGAGCCTTGCGTGCTCGTAGTTCCGGCGCGTGACGCCCGAGAGCACCTTCTCGTTGATGCGATCGAAGAACACCTCGCGGAGCTTGCCCTTCGCGGTGATCGTCAGCACCGGCCGCTGCGCCATCACCCACCGCTGCCACGCGTGCGCGAGCGGGAGGTTGGTGACCGCCGGCAGCTCCGAGCGATGGAGCACGAAGTCGAGGATCGCCTTGCGGGGCAGCGGCAGATAGCGGGCGTAGCGATTCTCGTGCGTGAGCAGGCGCATCCACCCCCAGTACGAGAAGAGCTTCGCGCGGAGCTGGTCCTCGAAGGGCAGGTGCTTCGCCAGCAGCGCGTCGACCAGCGGGAGCTGCGGCGGCAGCCGCTCGCGCAGACGATCGCGCAGGCGCTGCCGGGGCGCCTCGGGGCCGCTCTTGTTCGGCTCGGTGGTGTAGAGTTCGGGCTCGAGGAGCACGAGGCCCTTCACGCGCGCCGGCTCGGCATCGCCCGCGTAGATCGCGTTGATCGCTCCTCCGCAGAGCCCCGCGAAGATCAGGCCGTCGAGCTGCTCGCGCTCGCAGAGCCGCTCGACGAGCCGGGCGACGATCGGCGCGAAGCCGCCGCTGGTGACGAAGGGGTAGAACTGCTGCGTGTCGGGCAGCAGCGGGCCGGGCGTGTCGCCGAGCCCCGGGAGATCGAAGCGGAACCCCGGCACGCCGTGCGCGGCCATCACGTCGCAGACCTGCGTGGCGAGCCCGCCGTGGCCGTCGCGGGGCACGTAGCCGAAGTTCACCCACAGCAGGCCCAGGCGCGAGGTGCGCTCCGCCGGGCGGTGCGCGGTGCCCACGCAGCCTTCGAGGAGCTCGAGCTCGCGGGTGGTCTGTGCAACTGCTCCGGGCGTGCGCGACGTGAGGTCCGCCTCGGGAGGCGCGGCCGTCACCGGCCCGAGCGAGAGCCCGTCGAGGAACGCACAGGTGCGCTCGAAGAGCTCGCCGAGCTCAGGCACCAGCACGTTGCTCTGGCCCCAGAAGACGGGTTTGGGGATCCGCACGCCGTCCCGCCCGTCGAGGTGGAGCACGAGGCTCCGCTCACTCTTCGGCGCGACGAACTCGAACGCCGCCGCGCTCTGCCACAGGCCGCGCGACCACTCGTAGCCCTCGACCTCGACCAGCTCGCCGCCCTCGAGGCGCTTCACGTACTCCTCGCGGGAGCGGCGCTCGCCGCTGAGCTCCATCAGATCCGCGGCGAGCTTGCGCCGCAGCATCTCCATCAGCATCTGCCGGCCGCCGGCCGGGGGCTCCCACGCGACGAAGGCATCGCAGCGCCCGGCTTCGAAGAGCTTCGCGCCGAGCAGCGCGCCGAGCCGCAGCCCGATCACCGTCACCGGTCCGCGGTGCCGCGCGTGCGAGACCACCGCGTCGAGATCGTCGCGCCACGCGTCGAAGGTGCGCGTGTGGAAGTCGCCGGTGCTCTCGCCGACGCCCGAGGCGTCGAAGCGGAAGACCTCGTAGCCGTTGTGCGCCAGCGTGCGCGCCCAGCGGACCCAGGTGAGGTAGCCGTGCGAGCGCTCCAGCGTCATCGGGCCTGCGAGCACCACCACCCCGCGCGGCGCGCTGGTCGCGTGGTGCATCACCGCCAGCGCGTGCTGGCCTCGCGACAGGAAGAAGGGTCGCTCTTCGCCAGCCAACACGTCACCGCAGGCCCAGGGTTTCATGCGGGTCGCCTCCTGAAATGCCAGCGCGCGTGGCGGAGGAAGTCGCGCGCGGCGCGGCTGAGCGAGCCGGCCTCCTCGCGCACGCCACGGAAGTAGTCGAGCCCGTAGCTCAACGTCGCGCCGGCGATCGCCACGCGCTCGAGCACCGGCAGCCGCTCACGCTGCTTGTCGATCGCCTCGGCCGCCTCGTACGCGGCGCGCGCGAGCCGCTCGCCGATCGCGGGCGACGTCGCGGCGAGCATCAGCAGCCCGCGCGAGATGGGGTTCACCATGAAGATGAACT
This sequence comes from Myxococcota bacterium, assembly GCA_049322495.1. Taxonomy (GTDB): domain Bacteria; phylum Myxococcota; class Myxococcia; order Myxococcales; family Myxococcaceae; genus Archangium_A. Next base: position 40,652 of record JBMORD010000262.1, read on the forward strand.
GCCACGGATCGGTGTCGACCAGGTCGGGGTGCTTGCGGTGGATGCGCGAGTCGTAGACGCCGTAGAGGAAGTTGCGCCGCCGCCACACCGAGAGATCGGTGTGATCGCTGCGGTTGGTGGTGACCGCGTCCTTCGCGAAGATCAGCTTCGCGCCGTTCTTCTGCAGGCGCGCGCCGAGCTCGCGATCCTCCGAGCGGCCGAGCTCGCGATCGAAGCCGCCCACCGCGAGGTACTCCGTGCGGCGGAACGAGACGTTGCCGGTGCAGACCGCCACGCCGCGCACCGCCGTGGGGTGATCGGAGTACTCCTTCACGAAGCGCGCGAGCATCTCGGCGTGGAAGCGCTCGAAGAGCGGCATGCCCGCCAGCGAGTGATCGTAGGTGATGTGGCCCAGCACCAGCGTGTAGCCCTGCTCGTGCTTCTCGAGGTGGCGCTCGAGGAAGTCGGGCGGCACCAGCATGTCGTCGTCGGTGATGATCACCACGTCGCCCGTGGCGTGCGTCACGCCGGTGTGCCGCGCCGCCGCCGCGCCCGCGTTGGCCTGCGTCACCACCTTCAGGCGGTAGGGGTCCTTGCGCTTCTCGAGCACCGGGGCGACGGGCACCTTCGAGCCGTCATCGACGACGATCACCTCGAAGCGCTCGGGTGGGAGCGTCTGCCCGCCGAGCGCGTCGAGCAGCTCGAGGAGGAGCGGAAGGCGGTTGAAGGTCGAGACGACCACGCTGACCTGGAGAGCCATGGCGCTCCAGTACTTCACCTGCGGCGCAGCGTCACTTCCTGGTCTTCACGATCGCCACGTCTGCCGTGCCGGCGAGGATCGCCGAGCCCGAGAACAGGTTGTCGCTCTTCGGCCCGCCCAGCTTCGCGCTCTGGAGCACCACGATGTAGTTCGCGTCGCGGTCGGGGAAGGCCGTCCCGGGAATGGTCACCACGGTCGACTTCCACTCGTTCGGCGCGGCGATGAGCTTGAGGAAGCCGAGCGCCGTGGTCGGGATGTTGGTGTACGTCGGCTGGCCCTGGCCGCTCTGCGCGCTGATCGGGAAGACGTTGACGAAGCCGAAGTTGCGGTCCTGCCCCTGCGGCGGGTCGGGGCGGGTGAAGGTGAGCTCCTGGCCCGCGGTGAGCTCGAGGTAGCCGGCCGCCGGGTGGAACTCGGGGATGTTCTCTCGCGTCGGCACGCGCGTCACCTCGGCGACGAAGGTCTGCGCCTGGTGCTTGAACTCGAACTGGTAGGTCGCGTTGTCCTTGTAGGTGAAGCCGGCGTCGGGCGAGAGCGCGTACGAGCCGCCTCCCTGATCGTCGAGCGTGAAGCGCGGGCCGCCGACCTCGATCAGCGAAGCGGTCGCCCCGGCGGTGCCCGTCGGCGCCACGTCGAGCGAGCTGCCGCGCTGCCCGAAGAAGACGAACGCCAGGTTCTGCGCCGGCACCACGTAGCCTGCGTCGGTGACGTTGAAGCCCGCGTCGAGGATCGCCCCGGCGTCGAGGTCGGGGAGGCTCGCGTCGAGGCCGTTGCCCGCGATCGCGCCCGCCTTCACCTCGAACGAGGGCGTGCTCAGCAGCGTCGACACGGCGACCGTGGTCGCGGTGGCCTGGTTGCCGATCTTCTGGATGTCGCAGGCGGAGAGGGCGAACAGCGCCAGAGCAATTTGGAGTGACGTGCGCATGTGGGCGTCAGCATACTCGCGCCCTCCGTGGCGACGAACCCCATCCAGAGCGCCGGCCTGCGCTTCCTGCAGAAGTTCGGCGTGGCCTTCCTGTGGGCGTCGATGGTGGGCGCGCTGCTCGGCGGCCTGGCGTACTTCCGCGTCGACCGTCGCGAGCTCGAGCGCGATCCCCGCTGGCACGTGCCGGTGCGGCTCTTCCTCGAGGGGCTCGAGGCGCGCACCGTCGACTGGCGCGCGCGGCAGCTCGGCGCGAGCGACGAGCGCCCCGACGGCGTGGTGCTGATCAACGTCGACGAGGACACGCTCACCAACGCGCGCGAGTCGCAGCACCCCGAGTGGGCGATGCGCCCGTGGCCCCGCGAGCTGGTCGGCAAGCTGGCCGAGCAGGCGATCCGCGAGGGCGCCACCGCCGTCTTCATCGAGGACTCCTTCGCCGACGTCTCCGCGCACCAGTGCGCGCCGTGCCGGGGCGAAGACCCGCGCACCGACGACGCGCGCTTCGCGGAGCTGCTCAAGCGGCTCGGCGGCAAGGTGACCATCGGCTTCGACTGGAGCCCCGAGCCGCGGCGCCCGGCTGATCGCCCGCTCATGCCGACGCTGGTCCGCGTCGCGGAGGTCGACGACGAGGCCGCCGCGTTCCCGTGGCTGCAGCGCGTGCTCGCGCAGCGCACCACCGCGTACCTCGAGCACGACGGCGCGAAGCACCGCGTGTGGGCCGGCTCCACCGGCGAGGCGCGCACGAAGGAGCTCGTCGCGGCGCTCGAGGTCAAGGGCACGCCGGTGACGCGCAGCCTCACCGCCGCCGACGACGAGCTCGAGGTCAGCGCGGAGTTGCTGCACTTCAAGCTCCGGCACGTGCGGCTGTCCGGCTTCGATCCCGAGCTCGCCCTGCGGGCCGCCGCGCTCGATGCGCCGGTGGCGCCGCTGCTGCTTCCGGAGATCGGCTCTGCCAGCAACCGCCTCCTGCCCGACCCCGACGGCGTGGTGCGCTCGGTGCCGCTCTTCGTGAACACGCCCCGCATCGGCGACGGGCAGGGCCTGCTCCCGGCGCTCCCCATCCGCCTGCGGGGCGGGGCGCTGTCGATCGAGAACGGCCAGCTCAAGTCACCCGATCAGCCGCTGGTGCCCATCGATCGTCAGGGCTTCCTCACGCTGCGCTGGAACGCCGAGGAAGCGGGCCGCGCGGGCCGGGGCACCATGAAGCGGGCCGTCCCGGCGTGGCGGCTGCTCGTCAACCGCGAAGACGACGACGCTGGCCGCGGCGTGCGGCACCACGACAACGATCTCGCCGGCCGCGTGGTGGTGCTCGTCGACGAGCGCACCTCGCCGATCTTCGACACCCCGGTGGGCGAGCTCAACCGCGGGCAGATCTGGGCGCAGGCGCTCACCAACGTCGCCAGAGGGCAGGGCATCCGCCGCGTCGAGCCGGAGATGGACTTCTGGCTCACCGTCGCGTTCGCCTTCGCGGGCGCAGTGCTCGCGGTCGCCTGGTCGAGCCTCGTGCGGCGCCCGGGCTGGCTCGCGTGGGTGGCCACCCTCGGCGTGGTGATCGTCGTGCACGCCGTGCTCGCCCGGCAGCTCTACGTCACCCAGCAGCGGCAGGTGGCGATGGCGGCGCCAATCCTCGCGTGCGCCTTCACCTTCCTGGCGTCGCTGGGCTACGCGCGCACCCTCGAGCAGAGCCTGCGCGAGTTCATGCTGCGCGCGCTCGGCGGTGCGGTGCGCGCCGACGTCTTCCGCCGCGTGGAGCGCGATCTCGCCCTGATGCGCCCCGAGCGGCGCGAGCTGACGGTCTTCTTCTCGGACATCGAGGGCTTCACCTCCGTGTCGAACCGGAAGGATCCACAGGTGGTGGTCGAGGTGCTGCGCCAGTACCTCGGCGAGATGACCACCCTGGTGCTCGATCACGGCGGCCACGTCGACAAGTACCTCGGCGACGGCCTGATGGCCTTCTGGGGCGCGCCGGTCGCGCTGCCGAACGACGCCGAGGCCGCCTGCGACGCGGCGCTGCGCATGCACGCCCGCTTCGACGAGAAGCGGAAGGACTGGGAGGCGCGCTGCGATCACTCCCTCACGCTGCGCGCCGGGCTCGAGACGGGCGACGCGGTGGTGGGCGAGATGGGCACGCTCCACCGCGTCAACTACACGGTGATGGGCGAGCCGGTGGCCACCGCGTTCCGCCTCGAGGCGCTCGCCAAGCGCTACGGCGTGCGCACGCTGTGCGGCGAGACGCTGGTCGAGGAGGCGCACGAGGCGTTCCTCTTCCGCCCGCTCGACGTGGTGCGCATGGGCCGCGAGGGTGAGCCGCTGAAGATCTACGAGCTGCTCGCGCCGATCGCCGCCGAGGGCTTCGAGTGGGTCCGGGACTACACGGCGGCGTGGGAGACCTGGCGCGCGGCGAAGTTCTCCGAGGCGCTCGCTGCGTTCGAGGCGCTGGCGAAGAGCCGCCCGACCGATCCGGTGATCGCCCGCTACGTGGCGCGGTGCCGGGAGCTCTCCGCGGCGCCTCCGCCCGCCGGCTGGGACGGCATCTACGACGGCGACTGAGCCGGAGCGACCGCCCGCGCCCGCAGCCACCACCACACCGCGCCCGAGCCCAGCAGCAGCACCGCGAGCGAGGCCATCAGCGAGCGCGGAGACACGTGCAGCTCGTCGAGCGCGCGCCCGCCGAGCCAGCTCGAGACGCCGAGCACCACCAGGTACAGCGTGAAGTCGACGGAGAACACCCGGCCGCGGAAGCGATCCTCGACCTGGAGGTTGATGAGCGAGCTCGAGAACACCCACTGCGTCGACACGCCGGTGTGCGCCACCGCGAGGCACAGCGCCGCCAGCCAGAGCGTCGGCGCGAAGGCGAAGAGCCCCCAGAAGATCGCCGTCACGAGGAAGGCCCAGCCGATGGCGCGCTCGAGGAACTCCGGCGAGTCGCCGCCGAAGCGCCGCGCCACGAGCGGGCCGATGAGGGCGCCCACGCCGCGCATGCCGAGCAGCACGCCCACGCCCGCCTCCGGCGAGCCGCCCAGCGCGAAGACGCGCGTGCCCATCACCGCGTAGAGCACCAGCGCCGCGCCGCCGCTGATCGCCCAGCCGACCTTCACCCACAGCGCGCGCCGCAGCTCCGGGCGGGTGCGCACCAGCGCGATGCCCTCGAGCAGATCGACGAGCCCCAGCTTGCCCGCGAGCGTCGGCGGCGGAGGCGGCTGGGCCACCCGCGGCACCACCGCGCGCGAGACGAAGAAGGCCGACAGGAGGTAGCTCAGCGCGTCGACCCCGAAGCTCGCCTCACGCCCGACGAGCGCGGTCAGCGCGCCGCCGGCGATCGCCCCCAGCCCGAGCATCGCGCTCCACGTCGCGCCCTGGAGCGTGTTCGCCGTCACCACCTCGTGCGGCTCCACCGCGCTGCCGATCGCCGCCTGCTCGGCGGGATCGAAGAAGGCCGCGAGGCTCATCTGGAAGAAGGTGAGCAGGTAGACGAGCCACACGTCGTCGGCCGTCTTCACCAGCAGGAAGCCCAGCACCACCACCGCGCGGAAGAGATCGCAGAGGATCATCACCCGCTGCCGCGAGAAGCGATCGGCCACCACGCCCGCCAGCGGCGAGAAGAACGCCGGCGGGATGAAGCGGGTCAGCAGCATCAGGCCGATCGACTCGCTGCTGCCGGTGTACGCCTCGAGCAGCGAGTAGAGCGCGATGAGCGTGAACCAGTCGCCCATCAGGCTCACCACCGAGCCGAGCCAGATCGCACGGTACGCGGGGCGCTTCCGGAGCAGCTCGAAGTAGCCGGGCGTGGACATCGCGGGCGCGCTGTATTCGGCAACGCGCCCGCTGTCGATCGTTCAGCGAGCCTCGGCGGTGCGCGCCTTCGGCTTCGACGGCCGCGCGGCGACCTTCACCGCTTCGGGCTTCTTCGGCGGCGGCTCGAGCGTGCGAGACGGCGGCGCGTCGTGCTTCTCGTAGAAGGCCACGAGCTGCGGCCAGAGCGTCTTCGCCGCGTGCTTCGAGACCACCGCGCCCACGTGCCCGCCCGGGAGGTGGAGGTGCTGCCGGTCCTTCGCGCCGCACGCCTCGATCAGCGCCGCGGCGCTGGGCCCGGGCACGATGTTGTCGTGCTCGAAGGTGACGGCCAGCGTGGGGCAGGTGAGGTTGGCCAGGTCGACGCGCCGGCCGCGCAGCGCGAAGCGGCCCGCGACCAGCAGGTTCTGCTGGTACAGGTCCTTGATGTACGTCCGGTAGAACTCGCCGGGCAGGCTCACGTTGTCGTTGCCCCACGTCTCGAGCGCGAGGAAGCCGTCGAGGAACTCGTCGTTCCACGCGCGATCGAGGACGTTCATCGCCTTCATCAGCGGCAGCGTCGGGCGCAGCAGGTGGAAGGCCGACTGCAGCAGCTGCCACGGCACGGTGCCCGTCGCCTCGACGAGCGTGTCGACGTCGAAGCCGCGGGTGTTGGTCCACTTCGAGAGGAGGCTCCCGTCGTCGAACTTCACCGGCGCGGCCAGCGCGACGAAGGACTGCACGTGCTCGGGGTGCACCGCGGCGTGGATCGCCGTCAGCGTGCCGCCCATGCAGTAGCCCAGCACGTGCGTCTTCTCGTGCGGCACCGTCTTCGCCACGCGGCGGATCGCCCGGCCCAGCGCGCCGTCGACGACGTCGTCGAAGGTGACGAAGCGATCTTCGTCACCGGGCGTGCCCCAGTCGATGCAGTACACGTCGAAGCCCTGCGCCACGAGGTACTCGGCGAAGCTCTTGCCGGGCATCAGATCGAGCACGTAGTGGCGGTTGATGAGCGAGGGCACGAGCAGCAGCGGCGTGGCGTGCGAGAGGCCCTGCGGCCGCGGCCGGTAGCGGAGCAGCTTCCACTTGTTCTCGGCCCACACCACGTCGGCCGGCGTCACGCCCACCTGCGGCTTCGGGCGCGCCCACAGCGTGAGCAGGTTGGTCAGTCGCTTCATGCGTAGAGCGCCTCCAGGCGCGGGCCGAACTGCTTCGAGATCTCCTTGCGGCGGATCTTCAGGGTGCTGGTGATCAGCCCGCTCTCGACGGTCAGCGGCGTGTCGATGATCACGAACTTCTTGATCGACTCGTACGACGCCAGCTGCGCGTTCACCTGATCGATGCGCGTCTGCACCAGCGCCTTGCGCGCCTCGTCTCTCGCGCCCGCCGCGACGCCCGACTTCTCGAGGTGCGCGTCGACCGCCTGCTCGTGGAGCCACACCGCCGCGACGAGGTAGCGCCGGCCGTCGCCGTACACCACCACCTGGCTGATGAAGGGGTCGTCGCGGAAGCGGAGCTCGATGTTCGCCGGCGGCACGTTCTTCCCGCCCGCGGTGACGAGGATGTCCTTCTTGCGATCGACGATCTGCAGGAAGCCGTCGTCGGTGAAGCGGCCCACGTCGCCCGTCTTGAGCCAGCCGTCCTCGGTGAAGACCTCCGCCGTCGCCGCGGGATCCTTGTGGTAGCCGCCGAACACGTTGGGGCCCCTGGCGAGGATCTCGCCGTCCTCCGCGAGCTTGAGCTGCACCGACGGCAGCACCTTGCCCACCGAGTCGAAGCGGAACGCGTCGGGCCGGTTGAGCGTCAGTGTGGGGCTGGTCTCGGTGAGCCCGTAGCCCTCGATGATCAGCTGGCCGTTGGCGTGGAAGAACTCCTTCACCTCGCGCTTGAGGCCCGCGCCGCCCGAGAGACAGAACCTGAGGTTGCCGCCGGTGACCGCCGCGAGCGCCGCGACCCGCTTCTGGGGATCGGTCTCGGGCATCGCCGCCATCGCCAGCTTCTCCCACACCGCGGGCACGCTCATGAAGACGCTCGGCCGCACCTCGGGGAGGTGCGCCATCACCTTCGCCGGCTCGCTCAGGTAGGTGACCCACCCCAGCGTGTTGCCGAGGCACGCCTCGCCGAAGCCGAAGATGTGGCTCATCGGCAGCCAGAGCAGATCGACGTCGTGCTCGCCGAGCAGCGGCGCGTTGCACTGCAGCCAGTCACGCCCGTTGATGCCCACGTTGCGGTGCGTGAGCGGCACGCCCTTGGGGTTGCCCGAGGTGCCGCTCGTGTAGAGCATCTGCGCGAGCTGATCGAGCGACACGCTGGCCAGCAGCCGCTCGAACTCGGTGGGCGCCTCGGCGTCGCGCGCGGCCCCCAGCGCCTGCGCGCGGCTCCAGCTCACGAGCTTCTTCTCGACCTCGGCCACCGGCGGCACCGGGAGCCCCTTGTTGCGCATCGCCTCGATGATCGGCCCCGCCTCGAGCGGCGTGAGGGTCACGATGCGCGTGACCTGCTCGTAGTCGCTCCACGCCTCGAAGATGCGCTGCAGCAGCGCCGGCGTGTCGACGAAGACGAGCTTCGCGTCGGAGTGCCGCACCACGTACGCCGCCTGCGGCGCGAGGTTCGCCGGGTAGACCGGCACCATCACGCCGCCCACCGCCTGGATCGCCAGGGCCGAGCTGATCCACTCGACCGAGTTCGGCGCGAACACCGCCGCGCGATCGCCCGGCTGCAGCCCCGACGACGCGAGGAAGAGCGCCGCGTTGCGGATGCCCTTCGCGAAGGCGCCCCAGGTCACCACGCGCCAGTCGCCGTCGGGCGTCGGCAGCATGAAGCGCGGCCTCGTCTTCCGCTCGGGGAGCGAGTCGAAGACGGCGCGCGGTGCAGGCTTGAGCTCGAGGTAGGGCGTGATGTCCATGGGGTCCTCCGACGGCGTCAGTTCTTCTTGAGCTCCGCGAGGCGCTCTTCGAGATCGATCAGGCGGCTCTGGATCTGGTTGAGCGCGTGGAGCGTCTTCTCCTGCTCACGCTTCGTCGGCAGGCCCCACACGCTCCACCACTGCGCGGCGGCCTTCTCGGTGGCGGCCTTCATCTTCATCGTCGCGGTGAGCATCTGGCCCATCGGCGTCAGCACGGCCTCCGACTTGAGGACCGACTCCATCATCTCGGCCGTCTTCTGCTCCCAGGTGTCGAAGCCCTTCTTCCACGTGTCCCACAGCAGCATGTGCGTCTCCTTCGGTGTCCTTCTGGTGGTGCTTCAGAGACCGAGCCGTCGCAGCTCGGCGGTCAGGGTGAAGTCGTCATTCGGCTCGCCGTCGGCCGCCGTGGCGCGCGCCACCTCGCCGAAGCACTCGAACACCCAGCCGACCTGCCGGCGGACGATCGCGGTGCCGACCGCGGGCTCGAGGGTGGTGGTGGTGCGCACGCGCAGCGCCTGGGTGAAGGTGACGTCGGGGAGCGCGAGCTGCCCCGCGGCGTCGACGCGCACCTGGTACGTGTCTCGCCCGGCGTACGGCAGCCCGCGCACGGTGCCGTTGATCACCTGGCCGACGGACACCCACTGCTTCCCGTTCTCGAGCGGGAAGCGGAAGACCGCCACCGGCTGTGAGTAGACGACGAGCGTCTTGCCCGTCGCCGGCGCCTCCTCGCGCGACGCGTAGCCCAGCAGGAGCAGGCTGCTCCCGTCGTTCGCGTACACGCCGAGGATCGTGCCGGCGAGATCGAGCGCGGAGACGAACTGGCCCGACGGGAAGCTCGCGGCGAACCAGTGCCCGCCGAGCGCGCTCGCCTCGAGCGTGGCGACGCGATCGTCCGCGTAGTCGGTGCTGAGATCCCACACGCGCTGGCCCTGCGCGTTGGTCGTGCCGGGCAGGTTGACCGGCCGCTGCACGCCCGCCGGCGACGCGAGGTAGCGCACCGGCACGCCGAGCGCGGCCTTCAGCTCCGCGGCGTCGACGCGGCCGTCGAGGTTGGGCACGCACTCCAGCGGCGCGAGCTCCGGTGCGGCGTACGCCTCGCGGGTGGGGATGGTGCGGTTCTCTCCGCAGGCGGCGAGCACGGCGACGGTGAGCAGGGGGATCGCGCGCATCATGATCAGAACCTCCACGCCAGGCGAACGCGGCCCAGCTGTGCGGGCCGAGCAGTGAGCCCCTGGGCGGGGTTGTCGAAGCCGGCGAAGGGGAAGAGCACCGCGTACTCGGCGAGCACGTCGAAGCCGTCCTTGCTGGCCCAGGTGAGGGCGGCGTGGAGCTCCATGCCGAGCCCCGCGTCGTTGCCCGGCGTCGAGCTCGCGTAGATCGCCCGCGAGAAGGTGCCGTCGACGTTGAGCGCGAGCTGGTAGCTGCGGAACTCGAGCAGCCGCGTGCGCGCCCACGGGCGCACGTACCAGGCGTCGGTGACCGTGCCGACCAGCTCGGCGAAGAGGATGCGATCGACGCGGTAGTCGGAGTGGAAGCGGAAGTTGTCGATGCGCGTGTCACGCGGGAGCTCGAGCTGCGGGCCGTCGAGCTCGCCCGCCTGCGGCGCGGTGCTGCCCTGCGGGAAGGCGCCGAACCCCGGGGCGGGATCGCCGCTCGCCGCGCCGAGGTTGAGGCCGCCCTGCAACACCGAGTCGGGCGCGCCGAGCGTGGTCTCGAGCGCGCCGCCCACCTGCAGCGAAGTGACGCGGTCGCGCAGCAGCACGCCCGGCAGCAGCGAGGCCTGCGCCACCGTCGCGCCGAGCACCGCCACCTCCGCCTCGAGCTTGAACTGCGGCGCCTGCACGCGCAGCCAGCCGTCGACCACGCCCGCCTGGTAGCCACGGAACATCACCGAGGCCGGCGTCAGCGCCGCGTCGGTCGCCACCGGGAGGTACGCCGCGGGCACGTCGTTGTTCTGCCAGCGGTACGAGGCGAGCACGCCGTACTCCACGGTCCACTTGCCCGCGAGGCGCCGGCGCCGGCGGGTGTGATCGTCCTTCACGTTCATCAGCGCGAAGGACACCGACTGCACGTCGGTGCTCGGGTCGAGGATCACCTGACGCTGGCCATCGCGGCGAGTCTGGAGCGGCCCCACCGCGCTGAAGTCGTACGCCACCGCCCACAGGTGCTGCGCGAGCGAGGTGACGAAGGCGACGCGGTCGGCCTGGTCTCCGCGGTTGCAGTCGAGGCAATCGCCGCCGTTGGCCATCATGCCCAGGCCCCACATGTTCCCCATGCGGCCAGCGGCGAGGTAGCCGAAGGGCGTGAGGATCTCGCCGTACGCGCGCTTGAGGCGGAAGAGCGTCGAGGGCAGCTGGGTGGCGCTCGCGGCGGGCGTCGGCGAGCTGCCGGTGCCGGGCGAGAGCGAGGGCGTCGAGCCGAGCACCAGATCGTCGAGCACGTCGATGCGCAGCTTCACCGCCGCGGCGGCGAAGGGTGCGTAGAGCGCGAGATCGGTGCGCAGCTTCATGTCGGCCACGAAGAGCGACTGCCCCGTCGGGTCGCCGAGCGGCACCGCGAAGAGCGGCCGGCCGGACGGCGTGGTGCCGCGATCGAGGTCGAGGTTGTTCAGCCAGTCGCCGCGCAGGCGGAAGAAGCCGTGCACGGAGTAGTCGAACTTCTCGCGCTCGAAGAGGTCCTCGCCGTGATCCGCGAGCCCCGAGGCGAGGGCGGTGGTCGACAGCGCGAGGGCGAGGAGCGCGGGCTTCACGGCAGGCCTCCCGCGAGGAACGCCTGGAGATCGCGCGTCGACTCGCTCGCGGCCTCGAGCATCGGGAAGTGCCCGCAGCGCGGGTACACCAGCAGCTTCGCGTTCGGGAGCTGCCGCACGAGCCGCTCGCCGACGCTCAGCGGCGTGACGACGTCCTCCCGGCCCCAGAGGAGCAGGGTGGGGATGGAGATCGTGCGGTACTTCGGCTCCTGCTCGTCGAAGCGCATGCCGCGCACGGTCTCGAGGGCGGCTGCGCGGGTGCCGGGCCGCTCGAAGGCGCGCTCGACGTCCTCCACGAGCTGCTCGGTGACCAGGTCGGGGTTGTAGAACCCGAGCGTGAGGCGCTCCTCGGCGCGCTGATCGTAGAAGAGGCCGAAGAGCACCTCACCCACGCCCTTCGCGCGCGCCATGTGGAACATCGACGGGAGCTGCGAGTCGTAGACCCACGCGTCGTAGAGCGCGAGGCGCTCGACCTGCTCCGGGTTCGCGAGCGCGAAGGCGAGCGCGACCGACGAGCCCCACGAGTGGGCGACCAGCGAGAGCTTGCCCACCCCGCGCTCGTCGAGCACCGCCTTGAGGAGCTTCGCCTGCGCCGCCGGCGAGTAGTCGGCGACCGGGCGATCGGTCCACCCGAAGCCGCGGAGATCGATGGCGATCACCCGGTGGTCCTTCACCAGCCGCGGCATCACCGTCAGCCAGTTCTCGATGCTCGAGGCGAAGCCGTGCAGCAGCACCACCGGCGGCCCTTCGCCGACGTCGACGTAGCGCACGCGCGTCCCGTCGACCGAGAGGTAGGTGGCGTCCTTCGGCTCGCCCGGCATCGGGCCGGTGTGGAAGTGCAGGCACCCGCTGAGCGCGAGCCCGAGCACCGCCACGAGCGGAAGGGACGCCTTCGTCACGGGCTGAGCCTCCGCGCCTCGGCCACGTCGGTGAACTCGGTGCTCGACTCGTTGTCGGTCGAGGTCACGGTGGCGATCGTGCCGAAGCACTCGGTGTTCCAGCTGAAGGAGCGGACCGTCAGCGTCGGCACGGTGTTGAGCGAGCGCGTCATGATCGTGCGCACGCGGAGCGAGGGGAACGTCGCGAACGGCGTCTTCGCGTCGCCGCTGCGATCGACCGCCATCTGGTAGCGCTCGGTCTGGAAGGGCAGGTTGAAGCCGATGACGAGCCCGTTGTAGCGGCCGCTCACGGTGGTGTTCGTCTCCCACGAGGCGGCGGGCGCCAGCGGGAACTGGAGCACCTTCACCCAGGGTTGATAGCGCAGCCGCGTCGAGGTGACGCCGTCGCTCGGCGAGACGACCCCCTGGAGGTACAGCCCGTCGTCGGTGGTGGAGAAGACTCCGAGCAGGTTGGACCCCTGGCCGAGCTCGCTGACGTAGCCCGCGTCGGGGAACTCCGACTCGTACCACTCACCCTGCACCGGCTTCGTCTCGACGAGGCGCGAGGTGTCGCCGGCGAGCATCGCGGTGAAGTCCCAGCTCCGGCCGCCATCGGCGCTCGCCGCGCCCGCGGTGTCGAAGGTGGCCGTGCCGCTGATGCGGAACGTCGCGCGGAGGCCGGCCTGGAAGGCGACCTCCGAGCGGAGGATCGTGCCGTCGTGGTTCGGCAGGCACCCGACGGGCGAGCCCGCGTCGACGCCCGCGTCGTTCGTCCCCGCGTCGTGGCCGGCGTCGGCCGTCACCGGGCCGCCGTCGGTCCCCGGAAGGTCACCGCCGTCCGTGCCTGCGTCGGCGCCGCTTCGCGCCGGCTCACAGGTGCCGTCGCCGAGGCAGACGCCGCTCACGCAGTCGGCCCCCACGCGGCAGTCGACGGGGGACGGGCCCGGGCAGGCAGCGAAGAGGGCGACCACGAGGACGAAGAGCAGCCAGCGCACGGGGGCGGCCCATACGCCCACCCGCCATCCGTTTCCAAGGGGGGCGGTTTGTTTGGTGCAGTGCAGCATGGTTCTCGTGCGGTCGCGGCCGACGGTGCGCTGCGTCGCAGCAGTCGAGGAGCTCGTCACGGCGCAGGTGCGGGGAACGGCGGCCACGGCGGCTCCTTTGTGCAGGTGCGAAGTGCGGGCGCCAAATGCGCCTTCGTCACGCCTGTGTCAAGAGGCGAATGTTGCATTGCACAGTGGCCACTCCTACGGTGCCCGCATGCTCATCAAGAAATACGGCAACCGCCGCCTCTACGACACGGAGTCGAGCCGCTACATCACGCTCGAGGATCTCACCGAGGCCATCCGCGGCGGAGCCGAGGCGCGGGTGGTCGACGCGAAGACGGGCGCTGATCTCACGCAGCAGACGCTGACGCAGATCATCATCGAGGGGCGCGGCGCCGATCGCATCTTCCCGGCCGCGCTGCTGCACCAGCTCATCCGCCTCGGAGACGACGCGCTCGCCGATTTCCTCGGGCGCTACGTGCAGGCGGCGCTCGAGCTCTACCTCCAGGCGCGCAAGGCGACGCAGTCGTTCATGCCCTTCAACCCGCTCGTGGCGCTCACCCAGTTCGCCAACAACACGCCCTTCGGCGGCTGGAACAACCCCGCCGGCGTGCAGCCCATCCCCGTGCCCTCGACCGCCCCGGCCCCCACGCCGCCGCCTCCCGCGCCCGCGCCCGCGCCGTCCGACGTCGACCAGCTCCGCAAGGAGCTCGAGGAGCTCAAGGGCATGCTGCGCAAGCGTAAGAAATGAGCAGGAAATTGTGCGCTGCACAAAATTCCGCTTGACGGTCGAGGCCTCCTGGTTAATTTCTCTCGCGTTCCGGTCGAGCGACGACCGGAAGTTCCCGAGTGAAACGACGTCCCCAACGTACGAGGAGAGACCCCGTGGCCGAGACCAAGACCGTGACTTCGCAGGTGCAGCAGTTCGCCGGTGAGTCGGTGAAGAAGATGTTCGAGGAGCAGTCGGGCCGCATGACGGCCATGTTCGAGGAGCTGGGCAAGGCCCACTCGAAGTGGATCGAGTACGGCAACACGCAGCTCGACGAGATGAACGAGCTGATGAAGACGCAGTTCAACTACGTCAACGAGCTCGCGGCCGGCTGGCGCAAGCTCTCGCTCGAGACGGCGAAGAAGGCCGCCGAGTCGTTCAAGGCCTGAGTCGAGCCCTTCGACGTCCCCGAGCCGTGACATCCCTCGCGGTGTCACGGCTCTCGTCCTTTCCTGCCGGAGCCCCATGTTCAACGACGATGTGACGATGATGCCGACGCAGAAGAGCACCGTGCTGACGGATGGCCCTGCGTCGCTGTACCGCTTCACCCCGCTCAACGATGTTGCACCTGCGAAGGCGGCGCCCGTGCTGCTGGTGCCTTCGATGATCAACCGCTGGTACGTGCTCGACCTGCGCCCCGGCTCGTCGGTCGCGGAGGCGCTGGTGAAGGCGGGGCTCGACACCTGGCTCCTCGACTGGGGCGCGCCGCAGGACGAGGACCGCTACTTCACCTGGGCGGAGGGCGTGCAGCGCCTCGATCGCATGCTCCGCCGCGTGCGCCGCGAGACCGGCAAGGACAAGGTGACGGTGCTCGGCTACTGCATGGGCGCCACGCTGAGCTCGGTGCACGCCGCGCTGCACCCGGAGCTGTACGCAGGCTTCATCAACCTCCTCGGGCCGATCGACTTCAAGGAGTCGGGCCAGCTCGGGCGGATGGTCGATCGCCGCTGGTTCGACGCCGAGGTGGTGGCCGAGGCGGGCAACGTGAGCCCGCAGCAGATGCAGAGCGGCTTCAAGCTCCTGCGCCCGACGCAGGACGCGTCGAAGCTGGTGACGCTGGTCGACAAGCTCTTCGATCCCTCGTTCCGCACCGCGTTCAAGGCGCTCGAGAGCTGGGCGTCGGACAACGTCGCGTTCCCGGCGGCCGCGTACACCACGTACATCGGCGAGCTGTACCAGGAGAACCAGCTCGTGCAGGGCAAGCACCACGTGCTCGGCCAGCAGGTCGATCTGAAGAAGATCGTCTGCCCGCTCCTGACGATCGCCGCCGACAAGGACACCATCTGCCCGCCGAAGGCCGCGACCGCGCTCAACGCCGCGGTGGGCTCGGCCGAGACGAAGGTGCTCCCGGTGCCGGGTGGCCACGTCGGCGCGGTCGTCGGCAGCAAGGCCGCCGAGAAGCTCTACCCGGCGCTCGTCGACTGGATGAAGGCGCGCGCCTGAGGGCCTCGGCCGATGCGGACGATCAGCTACCAGGTGCTCGTTCCGGCTGGAGTTCGCCTCGACCCTGACGCGCTCAGCGCCCACGTCACCCGCTGGAGCGTGCGGCTGTCGAGCTCGTCATACGCGCTGTACCCGGAGGACGAGACGGTCCTCCGGGGCACCACCTCGGTGCGCCGCGCGCGCGCGCTCGCCGCCGACTACCTGCTGCTCGTGCTGGCGCTGTGCGAGCTCGAGCTGCTGTTCCCCGGCGTCGAGGCGCGCCTCTCTGACGACGAAGGCGTGCTCACCGGGGTGAGGCCCCACGAGCTCGTCCCTGCGGACCTGCGGCGCACGCTGGAGCGCATCGAGATCCGAGAAGCGGAGCGCGCGCTCGGCCGCGCCTTCCTTCGCCTGGCGAACCGGAAAGAGCGCCGCGAGCGCGCAGGGGACCAGCCGGTGCGATGATCGCGCGGTGAACGCACTCCCCGATGGTCTCGAGCTCCTGAAGGCCGAGGTCAAACGCATCGCCGAGCTCATCGCCTGCACCGCGCGCTGGGTTCACCCCGACACGTTCCACTCGCTGCCCGTCTGGTACCCCGAGTTCGCGCGAGGGAGGCCGAGCTTCGACGCGACCTGGACTCGCCGCTTGACCAACACGAAGCGCCAGTCCGGTCAGGTCGCCGAGAAGGTCGAGCCGAACCTCAAGGCGCGCGCAGCGATCCAGCACGCGCTCGGCCTCGGCTCGCTGCCGAAGAACTGGACCGTCTGTCACGTCTGGGGCGTCGACGATCCCTCCTTCCAGCGCACCAACACGGTGGTGGCCGACCCGCGCTTCTACTCGTGCGTCGCGAACATGGTGCTCCTCCCGACGCCGCTGAAGGCGTTCACGGACGCGATGCCCGAAGTGAAGGCGATGCTGCGGGTGTGCGCCTTTCATCTCTACGGCTGGGCCTGTGAGCACCCCGACGTCGCAGCGATGGCTCGCGTGGTGCGAACAGGGCCGTTGCCGAAGCACTACCCGGCGAGCTGGCCGACGAAGTCGAGGCGCATGCTCCCTCCAGGGACCTCGCAACACACCGCCCGCGTGGCGGCCGCGATCGCGACACGGAAGACTCGCCTCGCGAAGGCGCTCGACGACCGCAGCCTCGCGCAGTTCCCGCGGGACGAGGTGCGCGACGTGCTGCGGTTCTGGAAGGTCGAGTTGAGGTAGCGTCTTCGTTCCTGGCGGGCCGGAGCACGACGGAGGGTCGAATGACGTGGGTGGCGCTGATCGGTCCGGAGATCGAAGAGAACCTCTCCCTGCGGTACCTCGCGAGCGCGCTCCAGCGCGTCGGCGTGCACGTCGAGCTGCTCGCCTTCAACGACGGCGGCCAGCTCACGGCCGTCGCCTCGAAGGTGCTCGCCGCGTCGACGCCGCCGCTGCTGGTCGGCATCTCGATGGCGTTCCAGTGGCGCGCGCCCGACATGCTGGCGCTGGCGGTGGCGCTGCGTGAGGGCGGCTACGACGGCCACGTCACGCTCGGCGGGCACTTCGCCACCTTCGCCGCGAAGGAGGTGCTGACCGACTTCCCGGAGATCGACTCCATCTGCCGCCAGGAGGCGGAGGAGACGCTGGTGGAGCTCGTCAACCACCTCCGCGCAGGCACCCCGTGGCGCGAGCTCGACGGCCTGGCGGTGCACGGTGACGACGGTGCGCCGCGGCTCAACCCGCTGCGCCACGTGCCCGAGCTCGCGACGCTGGCGTGGCCCGATCGTCGCGGCGAGCCCGCGGCGGCCTTCGGGCACCGCATCGCGCCGCTGGTCAGCACGCGCGGCTGCTACGCCAACTGTTCCTTCTGCTGCATCGCCGCGTGGCACGAGCAGGCGCTGCCCGGGAAGCGCTACCGCGAGCGCCCGCTCGAAGACGTGGCCGACGAGATGGCCGCGCTGCACCACGACCGCGACATCGACATCTTCGTCTTCCACGACGACAACTTCTTCCTGCCCAGCGGGGTGAAGAACGCGGCGCGCATCGACACCCTCGCGCGGCTCCTCACCGAGCGCGGCGTCACCGAGTACGCGACGGTGGTCAAGGCGCGGCCGACCGACGTGCAGCCGCGCGTCTTCGAGGCCTCAAGCAGCGGCTCCACTGCATCCGCGTCTACGTGGGCATCGAGACCGACGCCGATCAGGGGCTCGAGACGCTCCAGCGCTGGGCGCGCAGCAAGCACAACCACGCCGCGATGGCGGAGGTCGAGCGGCTCGAGCTCTACACCTGCTTCAACATCCTCGTCTTCGATCCCGACACCACGCTGGCCAGCCTCGACGACAACCTCGCCTTCATGGAGCGCTACGCGCACCACCCGTTCAACTTCGGGCGCACCGAGCTGTATGCCGGCACGCCGCTCCTTGCGCGCATGCAGGCGGAGGGCAGGGCGCGCGGCGACTGGCTCCAGTGGGACTACTCGATGGCCGACGAGCGCGTGGAGCGCGTGTTCTCGCTCGCCAGCCGCGCCTTCGAGGAGCGCAACTTCGGCGCGCGCTCGCTGGCGAACACCATGATGGGCATGCGCTTCGATCTCGAGGTGGTGCGCCACTTCCACCCGTCGGCCTTCCGCAAGGACTGGCTCGACGAGGCGCGTGGCGTGTCCCGCGAGCTCGGGCTCGACTCGGTGCGCGCGATGCGGCGGATCATCGAGCGGGTCACCAGCGGCGCCCCGGCGCGCGACGATCGCGCCTTCGCCGACTCGATCGCCGACGAGCTGCGCGCGAGCGACGAGCGGCTGGGGCTCAGGGCCCTGCGGGTGCTCGAGGTCCTGTCGAAGACGATGCCTGAAGGCCGGCCGATGAGTGCGTGGGGCGACCTGGTCGCCACGCCGCTCCAGAAGGGAGTCGCGGAGGTGCACCCATGAGCAACGATCAGCAGGAGCAGCGCAAGGTGATGATGCCGGAGATCCTCCCGCGGCCCGTCTCGGTGCCGGGCAGTCCCGCCCGGGCCCGCGTGCTGGCGCACCTTCGACTGCTGGCCGCGACCGGCGCGGCGACGATGACGCTCGCGGCCTGCCCCTTCCTCGCCGTCGATCCGCTGCCGCCGCCGCCGACCTGCCGCACCACGCGCGGCGTGGCGTCCGATCTCGTGGCCGACGTGATCTCGTCCGGCACGCTGTCGTCTGACGCGGGCGTCGCTGACGCGGGCGTCGCTGATGCGGGCGCTCCCGATGCCGGTGCGGCTGATGCAGGGGCGAACGACGGCGGCACGGCGGGGCGGATCTTCACCCTGCAGATGCAGGAGGCGGGGTTCTCCGAGGCGGTGTCCCTCACCTCGGCGCTCCAGGTCACCAACACCCGCCGCTTCGAGTTCCGGCAGACGCGACGCGGCGACCGGCTCATCTACGAGCTCGTCTTCGAGCCCCTCGAGCCCGCGCGCACCGTCGAGGCGCGCTTCTCGACGAGCTGCGAGGGGACCGCGGCGGTGGTGCTGGTCGCGTCGCTCACGCCGGGCGCGGGCGGCTACAGCGTCGTGCTGTTCGACGCGCCCTGACGCGGGCTCCGCGCGAGGCCGTCAGAACGTCCCGCCGACGCTCAGGAACGCGCCGGGCACGGGCGTGACGGTCTCGGTCGGCTCGCCGGTGCCGGTCTTCTGCGGCGTCTTCGGCGGAGGCGGGGGCAGGGTGAGGACGATCCACGTCACGCCACCGGCGAGCGCCGCCGAGCCCGCGCCCACCAGCACGTTGGCCAGCATCGCGCTGGTCGGCGCCTGCTTCGCCTCGGCGCGCGTCACCCCGACGGGATCTCCGCCGGCCTCGAGCTTCGTCTTCACCGCCTGCGCCGACTGGCCGAAGGCGATGCCGGTGCCGATGGCGAGCGCCCCGACGACGGCGAGGTACAGGCCGGGCTTCGCGAAGATGCTCGGCTGGGCCTGCTCCACCGGCCTCTGGACCACGACCGGCTCGATGGCCAGCGCGACGAGCGAGGCCTTCACGTCGACCTGCTTGCCGGGCTCGATGGTGACGTTCTGCGAGAAGGGCGCGAAGCCGTTGGCGGTGATCTTCACCGTGCGGTTGCCGCGCTGGGCGACGATCTCCACCGAGCCCGTGCCCGACTCGACGCCATCGACGCTGACGGTGGCGCTCGGCTCCGGGTTGTCGACGACGATCTTCCCGTTGGCGATCGAGAGCGTCTTCTGCGCCTGGCCGATGAAGCCCTGCATGCGCTTGATGAAGTCCTTGTCCTTCTGCGCCTGCGACTTGCCGGCGACGCCGAGGAAGCTCTTCTCGGCCTTCTCACCGCTCTCCTGCGAGACGACCAGCACCTCGTTGAAGCCGGGGTCCCACCCGTACATCGTGACCAGCGAGCCCGCGCCCTGCTTCTGCACGGTCAGCCGCACGAGGCGGTGCACCTTGAGCTTCTTCGCGACGCCCTCGAAGCACGCGTAGTCGACGCACGCGTCGGCGGCCGCGTACTCCGCGCCGAGGATCACCTTCGCCGTCGACGGGCTGGTGATGGTCTGGAAGCGCTCGGCCTGCTCGAGCTGCTTGAGGAACTCGGCCTCGAACTGCCGCGCGCGGGAGGCGCTCACGTCTTCCTTGTCGGCCGCCTTCACGGAGATCACCCCGAGGGTCGGGCGCAGCTCCGAGGGGACCTCGGGCGGCTTCTCCTCGCCGCTCAGATCGAGCTCGAACTCCTGCGCCCCGGCGACGGTGGCGACGAGGAGCAGCGGAAGGACACGGGCGATGATCTTCACGAATTCTCCGGTACGAAACGACGAACCTGCTGAACGAGCTCCGAGGCGCTGGCCGACCCGGGGACGAGCTTCTTGTCCTTCTCCGAGAGGTAACGCTGCTCGATGAGGAACTGCACGGCGTTCTCCAGGGTGGTCTTCGACAGCGCCTCGCTCGCGGTGATGGTACCCGCGAGGAAGTCGGTGCGGCCAGCCTCGAGCGCGCGCTTGAGGAAGTCCTTCTTGTCGAGCCCCTCAGGCGCGAGCTCCTCGGCCTGCCGCGCCGCGAGCAGGTAGGCCTCGAGGTAGTCGCGGAGCTGATCGGCCAGCAGCTGCGTCATCGGCCGCGCGTGCGGGTCGGGGGCGATCTTGATCAGCACCGCGCCCTCGTGCTCCTCGCGCACCAGGAGCCCGAGGCGCATCAGGTGCTCCACGGTCTCGTCGAAGATGTGCTCGAAGGTCTTGCCCACCGGGTAGAGGAACTCGAGCTTGAAGAGGCGCGAGAGGGTGAGGGCGTGCTCCTTGATCGCCTCGCGTGAGTGCTCGCGGCGCGCGGCGAAGACGGCGGCGCACACGATGGCGCGGCCGGCGATCAGGTTGAGCAGGGTGTTCTTGTAGAAGCTGAGCTCCGGGCGGCGGTCGTCCTCGACCTGGAAGATCGTCTCGCCGTGGGCGTCGATGCTGCGCACCATGCCCTCGCTGGCGAACATGCGCATCGCGTCCATCATCGGGCCGATGACGGTGGGCGACGAAGGCGAGTTGGTGAGCTGGTTCGACAGCGGCGCGCCGAGATCGGTCGCCAGCCCGCGGAGGAAGACGATGCGCTCGGTGAGATCGCGCCCCGAGATGCCGCGCCGCCGATGGGCGAGGAGCGCCGCGGCGAGCAGCGCGTGCGGCGTCACGGTCGACACGCGCGAGATGCCGTACATCACGCGGTGCCCGAGCGCGCGCACCAGCGCCTTCTTCTGATCGTCGGTCGCGGTCTCGGGCGAGACGCCGCGCTCGGCCATCAGCTTCGCGAGCGAGACCGGCTCGTCGAAGCGGAGGTGGATGCGGCCGTAGTTCTGCGTCAGCACCGCCGGCGCCGAGAGGAGCGCCTTGAGATCCTCGGGCTTCTTCTCGCCGCCCTGGAGCTCCTTCTTGTACTCCGCGCCCTCGACGACCTTCTCGTAGTCGATGGCGATCGGCACGAAGAGCAGATCGTTGCGCGCGCCCTCGAGCACCGCGTCGGCGAGCCAGGTGAAGAGGCCGAGCTTCGGCTGGAGCAGCTTGCCGGTGCGCGAGCGGCCGCCCTCGGGGAAGAACTCGTGGTGGATGCCGTCGTGCACCAGCTTCTTGAGGTACGCGCGGAAGACGGCCGTGTAGAGCTTGTCGCCCTTGAAGCTGCGCCGCAGGAAGAACGCGCCCGCGCGGCGGAGGAAGGGCCCGAGCGGGAAGAACGAGAGGTTGGCGCCGGCGGCGACCAGCGGGGCGGTGTAGCCGCGCGTCCACAGCACGTACGACATGATCAGGTAGTCGAGGTGGCTCTTGTGGCTCGGCGTGAAGACCACCGGCGCGTCGGTGGCGGCCTTCATCGCCCGCTCGAGCCCGGCCTCGTCGACCTCGATGCCGTCGTAGATGCGGGTGAAGACCCAGTCGAGCACCGCCGCGGCGCCGCCCACCACCGTGGGGCTGAAGCGCGCGGCGATCGCGTCGAAGTTCTTCTTCGCGTCGCGCATCAGCGCCTCGACCGAGCGGTTCTTCTCGGCCGAGAGCTCCTGCAGCGACGACTGGAACACCTTGTCGCGCATCGCCTCGTCGATGAGGCGGTCGATGCTCTTCACCGGCGGGCCGAACACCGCGCGCGTCTCGCGGGCGAGGTGGTTGTGGAGCGAGCCGCGCACCTTGCGCGCGATGACCTCGTTCGAGGCGTCGCCTTCCTCGGCGATCACCTGACGGAGATCGACGGGCGAGCCCACGCGCAGCTGCGCGCGCTTGTAGTTGCGCAGGAAGGTGCCGACCGCGTGCACGAAGCCCGGCGCCTCGGGCGAACCGAAGATGCGATCGAAGAGCGACGGCGCGACCTTCTGCTGCCACTTCTCCCAGACGAGGAGCTCGGGCACGAGGTACACCGGCTTGTCGCTCTTGCGCGCCAGCTCCACGAGGGCAGGGAAGGGATCTTCACGGCTCTCGACGCCGCGCGCGGTGTTGAAGCCCGACTCGCGCAGGAAGATCAGCCCCGCGCCGCCCTGGCCCCGCGCCCACTCGAAGCGCGCGCCGTGATCGCCCGAGAGCTTCGCCTTGCGGAAGGGCTTGGTGAACCACCGCCGGAGGTTCACCACCGCGCGGATCGGCGGCAGCCCGCGGCGCACCAGCGCCCAGTCGAGGTAGAGGTAGTTGACCCAGGCGGTGGTGCGCATCACGTGCACCACGAAGCCCTTCTTCGACAGCTCGCGGATCTCCTCGGCGCCCGCGGCGGGGAAGCGCACGGGCTCGAAGTACCGCTCGGACAGCATGCGGCCGAACGGGCCGAACTCGGCCTTCAGGGCAGGATCTCCCTCGATGGGTCTGGCCAGGAGCGCGTCTTCGGACACTGGTCGATTCTCCGCGGGGAAATGGAGCGAAAACCCGCGGGAACATAGGCGATTTCGTCGCAAGTCCGCGGCGGTTTTGTGCCCCCGCCGGCAGGGGGCATGCCGCGCTGCGACAAGATCTCTCTTTACCGGCTCGCGGTGTTCTGACTCCATCGCGCCGGAGTCGCCCGCTCCCGGGCGTCCTGGAGGGAATGCACATGCGTCTTCGTTCCGCACTGCTGGTGGTGTCGCTGTCCGTCGTGGGTTGCAAGAAGGAGGAGCCGGCGCCCCCGCCACCGCCGCCCGCGCCCAAGCCGGTCGAGAAGGTCGAGGAGAAGCCGAAGGCGATCGAGATCGGCGCTGACAAGCTCGGCGCGTTCGCGGCGCTGCCGGCCGACATGGCGTCGGCAGAGAACCCGTCGACGGACGAGAAGGTCGCGCTCGGGCGGATGCTCTACTTCGAGACGCGGCTGTCGAAGAACCACGACGTGTCGTGCAACTCGTGCCACGCGCTCGACAAGTTCGGCGTGGACAACCAGCCGACGTCGAAGGGCCACAAGGGGCAGCTCGGCGCGCGCAACAGCCCGACGGTCTACAACGCGGCGCTGCACCTCGCGCAGTTCTGGGACGGCCGCGCGGCGAACGTCGAGGAGCAGGCCAAGGGCCCGGTGCTGAACCCGGTCGAGATGGCGCTGCCCGACGCGAAGGCGGCGGAGAAGGTGCTCGCCTCGATCCCCGAGTACGTCGACGCGTTCAAGAAGGCGTTCCCCGGCGACAAGAACCCGGTGACCTTCGACAACATGGCGAAGGCGATCGGCGCGTTCGAGCGCAAGCTGGTGACGCCGGGCCGGTGGGACAAGTTCCTCGCTGGCGACAAGGCGGCGCTCACCGAGGCCGAGAAGGCGGGCTTCCTGAAGTTCGCGGAGGTCGGCTGCACGGCGTGCCACAGCGGCCCGAACCTCGGCGGCGCGATGTACATGAAGCTCGGGCTCGTCGCGCCGTGGCCCAACACGAAGGACGAGGGCCGCGCGGCGATCACCAAGAACGAGGCCGACAAGTTCATGTTCAAGGCGTCGGCGCTGCGCAACATCGAGAAGACCGCGCCGTACTTCCACGACGGCTCGGTCGCGACGCTGCCCGAGGCGGTCAAGCTGATGGCGAAGCACCAGCTCGGCAAGGAGCTGAACGACGCCGACACCACCAGCATCGTGGCCTTCCTCGGCGCGCTGACGGGTGAGCTGCCGACGGCGCTGATCGCCGCCCCGGAGCTGCCGAAGAGCACGGCGAAGACGCCGAAGCCGAACCCGAACTGAAGTGCCGCAGTGACGCGTCGAGCGGCTCGTCGAGAGGCGAGCCGCTCCGCGGACTGGTCCCGTTCTCGCGGCACAGCAACGGCGATCGGTGTCTCGGAGTCAGCACAGAGGTCGACCAGCGCACGATGCAGCGCAGTTCGTCGATCACGAACTGCTTCCAGCTGGAGTGTATTGTGAAGGCTGAATATCGGTTTCTACGAACACATGATGGGGTGACTCGGTTTGCCAGGCTGACGGTCGTCTCGACCGAATCCAGGATGTGGCGCGCGAGAAGCTGAATCGAGTCCTGGGTATTCTCTGATGGTGGTGTGTGATCAAGATATCTCGCCAGTCGTTGGTTGAGGAGTTTCATCGTCTGCCGTTCGTCTGTTCGGTGGATCTCGATCAGATTTACCTTGTGCGTCCCTCTCGTGTGGCTGGGGTGTGGGAGCGCATGGAGGTGATTCGGTCGTCGGACGGCGAGTTGTTGAATGTTGATGGATCGGTCGCCGCCGTCTCGCTGCCTCGGCTGCAATGGCGTGGATTGGTGCTGTCGTTCGACATTCCTGAAGTGTGTGTCGACGAGGGACGGGTGTGGTTTGATTCCAAGAAGGAGTTCCGGTCCTGGGTGGATCGACTGATCGAGAGCGCGGGGGGCCTGGTGTCCGAGCGCGCCGAGTCGGTCGGGCAGAGACTGCTTGAAAAGACTCAGGCTGCACGCACGGCGGCTGACAATGCGTGGCAGTTGTCGCCGGAGTTGGGGGCGTGCTCGCCTGAGGACGCTGCGAACAGGATCTGCGGGCGGCTCTCTGCTGAGGCGGCGGCCGTTTTCGCTCGGCTCGAAGCTTCGAAAGCGCTCGTCGGGTTCATGTTGCCGAGTGAGCACCGAGCGGCGCTTGCGGCGCTGGTTCGTGTCGGTGACGCCGAGTTCCTCCAGCTCGGTCAAGCCGGCGGGATCCGCCCCTTGCTGCCACAGCTGCCCGCCGGGCATTGGAGTCAATTGATCGAGATCTCCGACGCAGCGATGTGTCGGCTTCGAATCCTCGTCGATCGGATCGTGCGAGCGCACGCGGCCGACCTGAACCCGCCAGCTGCGGACGAGAGAGGGTAGCGAACTGGCGGGCGCAATTCCTCCCTCGCGAACGCCTGCGCGCCGCGAAGATCACGTCGGTCCTCAGCAATCGGGGTCAGTCGCTTCGAGTGTCAGTCGCTACTCGACCTGGAACGCATAGAGGATGAAGAACGGGCCCTTCTCGATGGGCGGGCAGGTGACGGCGCGGCCATGAACGCAGTCGTAGTCTCGTTCGGGGTCGATCACGCAGCCGTCGGGCCGGATGCCGCTGCGCTTGTCGGCGGTGATCTTCTCGGGACGTTGACCTCCGCCATGACGTACAGCACGCCGTTGACGAGCTTCGGTAGGTAGCGGAAGGCGCGACCGAGCAACTGGTGTGACGCGACGGTGACGCCATTGCGGTCGACGACGTTGACGCGGCCGGGAATAGGCCCGAAGGCGATCGGCGCCGATTCAACCGCCCGCGCCGGCGCAATTGGTTGTCGTAGGCGGCGAGGATGGTGCGGCGCTCGGCCGTCGCGGAGTCAGCGCTGATGCTGCTGACGAAGGTGGTGCCATCAGGCGCGATGCCGACTCGCGTGGGGTCGCCATCAAGGCCGCCGTCGAGGTTGCTGGTGGAGTACTCGAGCTCACCGTCGGACCGACGGTGGAGCGTGACGATCCCCCCGACCCCGAGCGCGTCGTAGGCGACGGGGATGAGCGGGCCGACGCGAGTGCCTTCGTCCTGGGGAATCGAGCGCGTTCGCCATTCGGGAGGGTGGCGAGGTTCCCAGACGAGCGCCCCGAACCTGTCTCGGCCGATCGGCGTCGGGACGGCCCAATAGGTGACGTCGTCGTCGGACACGAGCGCTACGCCCTCAACCGCGTCAGCCTCCCACCTCAGACCGCCATCCGTCGCTTGTGCGCGCGTCTTGCCCGCCCACGAGGTCCAGATGAGCGTTCCGTCACTGAGTACGTTCGGTGAAGAGTAGGCAAGCGACTCGACGACCATCGGTTTTCGAGAGGCAGAACGGCTCGCACTCGACGTCGAGTCGAGACGCCGGCCTGGGCGTGCAGTGAAGGAGTGCAAGGCAGGAGACGAGCGCGAGCCGAGTCATGGGTTCATTGGAGGCATGTGTCTGAATTGACGAAGAACGCGCGGCTGATGGGCGCTCGGGAGTAGATTGCGAGTGGTGCAGCGCCGCTCGCGTGCGATTTCTGCTTTGGTCCGGTCTTCGGTATGATCATTCAGCGAAGGGGTCGTGGCTCGATTTCTTCGAGGTGGCCATTGTGTTTGGTGATTTATGATTAGCGTGTCTCGCCAGGTGTTAGTTGAAGAACTTCGCCGTCTGCCGTTTGTCTGTTCGGTGGATCTTGATCAGATTTACCTTGTGCGTCCCTCTCGTGTGGCTGGCGTGTGGGAGCGAATGGAGGTGATTCGGTCGTCCGATGGTGAGTTGTTGACTGTCTATGGTGCGGTCGCCGCCGTTTCGCTTCCTCGGCTGCAATGGCGCGGGTTGATTCTGGTGTTTGAGATCCCTGAGGTGTGTGTCGACGGGGCGCGAGTGTGGTTTGATTCCAAGAAGGAATTCCGGTCCTGGGTGGATCGACTGATCGAGATCGCGGGGGGCCTGGTGTCCGAGCGCGCCGAGTCGGTCGGGCAGAGACTGCTTGAAAAGACTCAGGCTGCACGCACGGCGGCTGACGATGCGTGGCAGTTGTCGCCGGAGTTGGGGGCGTGCTCGCCTGAGGACGCTGCGAAGAGGATCTGCGGCCGGCTCTCCGCTGAGGCGGCGGCAGCTTTCGCTCGGCTCGAAGCTTCGAAAGCGCTCGTCGGGTTCATGTTGCCGAATGAGCATCGAGCGGCGCTTGCGGCGCTGGTTCATGCCGGTGACGCCGAGTTCCTCCAGCTCGGTCAAGCCGGCGGGATCCGTCCCTTGCTGCCACAGCTGCCCGCCGGACATTGGAGTCATTTGATCGAGATCTCCGACGCAGCGATGTGTCGGCTTCGAATCCTCGTCGATCGGATCGTGCGCGCGCACGGGACCGACCCGAAGCCGCCAGCTACGGACGAGAGAGGGTAGCGAACTGGGCGGCAGGGCGGTCGAACGGATCCCTGAACAGCGCCCGCACCTGCGCACGCGACAGTTCCTTCCGCGCGAACGCCTGCGCCAGCTTGTCCCCGAGCAGGTAGCCCACCGCGTGCGACACGCCGTTGAACACCGCGTCGCTGCGGCCCGGCACCATGCCCTGCGCCGACTTGAGATCACCCGACGTCAGCGCCGACCAGATCGCAAGCGTGAACGCCGCCACCTGCTTCTGCTCCGCGCGCCCGTGCTGGAAGTGCCACGTCCACTCCTCGATCGACGTGCACCGCCGCTTCGGGTTGACGAGCCGGCTCCCGAAGAAGCCCAGCGACTCCTCGAGGCTGCGCGCCCAGAACGCGTCCTGACGTGACCGCGGCCGCTCCATCGCCTCGCCCACGCAGAGGTAGCGCACGAAGTGGGCTGCCTCCTCCGCGACGTGGTTGAGCGACATCGACGCCAGCCACACCGCCTTCGCCCGCGGAATGAACGCGCTCTCGAGCGACAGCACGTGCTTCTCGAGGTGCTTGAGCTCCTTCGGGGTGAACTTCGCGCGGCGGCCGAGCAGCTCCAGCGCGTTCATGTCGGCCGGGCTCATCACCAGCACGTCATCGACGGCCCGGCCCACCTTGAGCCCCGTGAAGCGCCCGATGTCGCGCGCCAGGTGTCGGAAGGTGAGGGCGATGCCCGACTCCTCGAGTGGCGAGTCGCCGATCTCCGCCTCGACGTAGTCGAGGAAGCTCCGCTGGCTGACCACCGGCGAGGTGTTCACCAGGCACAGCTCGCGATCCGAGACCTCGACCGCGCGCGTGTCTTCCACCACGCCGCGCCGCGCGAGCGACCAGTAGACGCCCTCGGCGTTCTGGTACACCACCAGCGCCTCGCGCCGCTCGTCGCCGAGCTGCTGCTCGACCTGCTTCGGGAGGTGCATCGGCGCCACGTGGAACTGCCCCATGAGCACCAGCACCAGCGGGCGATCGGCCGCCTTGAGCGCCCGCGCGATGGGCTTCGCCGCGCCCTCGTCACGGAGCTCCAGCGAGCGCGGTCCCGGCGCCCGCCGATCGATGGCGATGGTCTGCAGCTTCCGCTTCCGCGCCAGCTCGAAGATCGGCGCGAAGCCCGGCCAGATGTCGAACGGCCCGCGGTACGGGTGCCCGATGCGCGAGAGGAACGTCTTCTCGCTCAGCTTCCCCGCGAGGAACGCGTCGAGCGTGGCCTGATGGCGCGCCTCGACGAACTCCACCGCCAGCACCACGCGCCGGCCACTGGTCAGCGCGCGCTTCACCAGCGCCAGGTACGCCTGCTGGGCCATGCGCAGCGTGTGGTAGTCGCCCACGTAGACCACGTCGGCCTTCGCGATGCGCTGGTCGACCTCCGAGAGCGTCAGCGCGCGCCGGTACCGCGACGTCGCCCGCTCGTAGCGCTGCTGGTACGCCCGGAATCGGCGCGAGGCGCTCTGCACCTGCTGCGCGATCTGCCGGGCCTGGTGTTCGAAGAGCGATCGCTGCAGCGACAACGACGAGCGCATGGCCCGCTGACCGTCCCACGCATGTTCCACCCCCGCAAATTTCCACCCTTGCGTTGACCCAACGCACCGCACAGCATCACCTTCGCGTGCGTTCGCTCCTTCTCGTGGTCCTCGCGTCGACGGCCTTCGCCGAGCAGGCCGCCTTCGTCCACACCGCGCCCACCGAGGCGAAGGCCGGCCAGCCGCTCGTCATCGAGGGCTCCCTCGTCAACGGCTCCTTCTCGAAGCTCGTCCTCCGCGTCCGCACCGGAGCCACCGGCGACTTCGAAGACGTCCCCCTCGAGCTCCAGTACGGCGATCTCTACCGGGCCAGCGTGCCGTCATCGATGCTGGTGCCGCCCGGCATCGAGTACTACGTCGAGGGCAGCGCGTCGGGTGAGCGCACGCCGATCTTCGCGTCCGCCGCGCGCCCGGTGCGGGTGATCGTCGCCGGCGAGAAGGGCGCAGAGCCCGAGCAGCCCGCGCCCCCGAAGCCGAAGTGCAAGAAGGGCAAGAAGTGCAAGGACGAGCCCCCG
>JBMORD010000263.1:0-9393 GCA_049322495.1 Myxococcota bacterium
CGCTGCGCCTCGAGCTCGGCGATCTTCGCGCGCGCCTCGTCGGCCTGCCGACGGAGCTGCTCCGCCTCGGCCTTCTTCTGCGCCTCGAGCTCGGAGGGCGGCAGCGAGACCC
Source organism: Myxococcota bacterium (assembly GCA_049322495.1). Lineage (GTDB taxonomy): Bacteria > Myxococcota > Myxococcia > Myxococcales > Myxococcaceae > Archangium_A. The sequence continues at coordinate 113 of JBMORD010000263.1, forward strand.
TGGGCGGCTCTTCCTTCCGGGGCGGCTCGAGCGCCGGGGGAACCTGCGTCTGGCCCTGGAGCTGCGCGGGCGGCGGCTTCACCTCGGGCTGGCCGCGGCGCATCACCTTGCGCAGCGCGAGCACCATGAGCACCACCAGCGCGAGCCCGAGGCCCCACGCGAGGAGGTTGCCCGCCACGCTCCCCGTCGGCTCCGCCGCGACGTCGGCCAGCAGGAGCGCGTGCATCACTGCGCCCCCACCACGGGGAACTTGGCGACGAAGAGGCGATCGCGCCCGTCGGTGGGCACCTGGTCCTTGTTGACGATGGGCAGCCGCTGATCGCTCTTCGGGTCCCAGAAGCCCATCACCAGTGAGAGCCCGCGCACCTGCATCTGCGGAGGGATGGGGATGTCGAACACGTCCTGCACGACCTCGCCCGGCACCCACTGCGAGGTGGGCTTGCTGCGCGGCGGGTGATCGACGTTGAGGCGATCGACGCGGCCGTCGATGTCCTCCACGTGCACGAAGATGAGGTAGTCGCGGTCGAGCTTCTTGTTCACCTTGAAGTTCGCCGTCACGCGCACCGGCTCGCCGGCCTGGCCGCGGCTGGGGTTCAAGACGACCGAGGTGAGCTCGAAGGCGTCGCCGAAGTTCGCGCCGCTCTTCACCTCGGCGGGCGGAGCGGGGGGCAGCTTCGGCGCGGTCGCCTGCGTGCCCTCGCGGGTCGGCGCCTCGACGATGCAGGCGGAGGTGAGCAGGGCCACACAGCTGGCGAAGAGTGCGCGTCGCATGCGCGCGGCTTCTACTGCAAAGGCCGCGATGAACAACGTCGGAGGAGCCCTGTAAGCCGGGTTCTGTTCCCGGGTTGCCCCGGGCGGCGAACATTCATCCAGGGTCGACATTGCTGCCGACCTCGTGCTGCTCGTAGCGAGCAGACCCGGGAGCGTTGGACGGGCCGCCCATGTCTTCCCTTTCGGGTCGACGCTCCCCTATTGGCTCTTGCTCCGGGTGGGGTTTGCCGTGCCGCTCCTGTCACCAGGCGCGCGGTGCGCTCTTACCGCACCGTTTCACCCTTACCTCCGAAACGGAGGCGGTCTGTTTTCTGTGGCACTGTCCTGCAGCTCACGCCGACTGGCCGTTAACCAGCACCCTGCCCTGCGGAGCCCGGACTTTCCTCCCGTCACCCCGTCCTGCAGTGACCGGCGTTCACCCGGGCTCCTCCGACGCCTTCGGGAGTACCACACGCCGCGGCGCCGCGGGAGCTGACCTCACATGCGCTCTTCGATGGCCCGGTTCGACATCTCGTCGGCCGCGCGGTTCATCTCGCGCGGCACGTGCACCAGCTTCACGCGCTCGAACTCGTTGAGCAGCTTGAGCGACTCCTCGTAGAGCGGCCGGAGGCTGGGCGACTTCACCTGGTAGCGCCCACCGAGCTGGCGGATCATCAGCTCCGAGTCGGAGAACACCTCGACCTCGCGCACGCTCAGCTCGCGCGCGCGCTTGAGGCCCAGCAGCAGCCCCATGTACTCGGCGTAGTTGTTGGTCTGGTGGCCGAGGAACTTGCCGAGCTTGTCGACCACCTGGCCCGACGGCTCGACGAGCACCGCACCGGCGCCGGCCGGCCCTGGGTTCCCGCGCGCCGCGCCGTCGCAATACAGGCGCAGCCGGAGGTACGAAGGCGCCTGCTCGACCTCCTCGGCCGGGCCGCCTTCGAGCAGCGTGGCGGCCTTCTCGAGCGCCCGCTGGAGCTTCTGCCGATCGAGCTGGGGGAAGGCGCCGAGGGTGGCGACGAGCGGCTCTTCCCGGGCGACGAAGCGCAGCACCGCCGCCTGCAGCGCGCGGCCCGTCAACGCCTTCGAGCTCCTGGTGGCCATGCGACGAAGGCGAAGCTTACTTCGCCGGCGGGGCCTCGAGCACCTCGGCCGCGTAGATCATCCGCGTGCACGAGGGGCAGGTGTCGATGCCGCGCGAGGCGACGAGGGTGTTGAAGCGCTGCGCGGGAATGTTCATGCGGCAGCCCGAGCAGGTGCCGGGGTGCGAGACGGGCACCATCGCCGGCATGCGCTTCTTGCGGATGGTGTCGTACTGGCGAAGGAGCTGCGCGTCGCATTCCTTCGCGGCGTCGGCGCGCGTGGCGTCGATGGCGCTCACCTTCGCCTCGACCTCGGCGATCTTCGCCTTGATGCCCTCGATGCGCTCGACGAGATCCCTGGTCTTGGCGGTGAACTCGCCTTCCTTCACCTTGACCAGCTCGCGCTGCACGAGCGCCTGACGACCGAGCTCCTGCACTTCTTCGCTCATCGTCAGCTGGCCCTTCTTCGCGATGTCGATCTCGCGGGCGAGCGCGGAGTACTCACGCGTCGAGCGCTGCTCCGACAGGCGCGCTTCCCACTTGCGAACCTTGTCCTTCTCGTCGGCGATGGTCTGCTCGAGCGTGCGCTTCTGGCTGTCGAGCGTGTCGAGCTTCTGTCGCTCGGCGTCGACGGCGGCGCGCGCGGCGTTGAGCTGCTTCTCGAGTTCCGCCATTTCGCGAGGGTAGGCCTCGGCGTTCTTCTTCAGGGCCGCGATGTCGAGATCGACCTTCTGCAGCGCCACGAGCGCCAGCAACTTGTCCCGCAAGACTTCCTCCCAACGTGGTGGACCGGCGCCGGGGGCCTTAGCCGAAACCTCGTGGGCGATCCACGACTTCGCTTTTCCTGTCGCCGCTGACATGCGCGTCAGGGTCGTGGCCGCCAGCCGACTGCGGGTGTGGGCGGCGACCCGCGCCAACGGCCGGGAAATCGAATGAAACCGCCGCTCGTTGAACTGAGTACCGAGTTTGCACAGCACCGCGTCGGAGGGAATTCACCATGGGACGCCACAAGCCACAGCGCCCGCGCCAGACCGATCAGCACCGCCCCGACGGCCGCAAGCCGGCCGGCGAGCAGCAGCTCAGCCAGAGCGCCTGGGCCCAGATCGTCAAGGCGATCCGCGAGTTGAGCCGCCCCGCCGCGGCCTGAACCGCCTCACGCCGGAACGACGAACGCCGCGCCTGGTCGAACGACCGGGCGCGGCGTCGTGTTTTCAGGGCAAAACGGGGGAGTCGCTCAGACTTCCTCGTCCTCTTCCTCGACCTCTTCGTCCTCGATCTCCTCGAGCTCGTCGGACTCTTCCTTCTCGGCGGGCTCGATCGGCTCGATGATCTTCGGCACGGCCGACAGGCGGCTCCGCCGGCCCTCGGGCTTCGCCGTCGCCTCGCGCTGGTCGGCGCCGCACTTCGGGCAGACCGGGTCGGGCTTCTTCAGGTCGTAGAACTTGGTGCTGCACTTGAAGCAGACGTGCTTGGTGCCGAGATCCTTGGCGGGCATGGGGCGCGCGACTTAGTGGCCGCGTGTTTCCAAGTCAACGCTTCACCGGCTAGTGTCGTCGGTCTCACCTCACGACGCCCGGATGGCAACCGGGCTCAGCGACAAGGGCCGGCAGTACGTGAACGTCACCTGCGACAAGTGCGGCAAGAAGTACGTGATCTCCGACGACAAGGTCGCGGGGAAGACGTCCGTCAAGATCCGCTGCAAGCAGTGCCAGAACCTCATCTCCGTCGCGGTCGCCGCCCCGGTCGCCGCGCCGGCGATCGCCCCCGTGCAATCTTCCCCGTCGCGCCCCGGCGCCAGCGCGCAGGGCGTGGTGCCCAGCCAGCGCAGCCCCTGGGAAGAGGAGTCGACCCGGGCGATGCCCCCGCTCGACACCGCCGCGCAGTGGTTCGCCATGCTGGGCGGCAAGCAGCAGGGCCCGTTCGACCTCGCGGAGCTCCAGCGCCGGGTGGGGGCGGGGGAGATCACGCTGCGCACGTACCTCTGGAAGGCCGGCATGGCCGACTGGAAGCGCGCGGCGGACGTCGCGGACGTGAGCCCGATCTTCGCGGGCGTCTCGGTGCCGAAGCCCGAGGCTCCGCCGCGCCCGCCGACGCGCCAGACGCCCGCGGTGCAGCGCGACGTCGCGCTCGCCAACCAGGTGCCCGCGCCAGGGCTCACCAACCGCCCCAGCGCCCAGAGCGGCACCGGCGCGGTGGCCCAGAGCCAGCCGCTCAACGATCTCTTCGGCGACGTCAGCGGGCTGCATGATCTGCCGAAGCAGCACGCCGACGCGACCGCAGAGGCCACCGCGGACGCGGGCCCCGCGCAGGACGAGCAGCAGCCCCTCGACCCCTTCGCCGCCCTCTCGCAGGGCGACGGCAAGGAGCCGCCTCCGCCGGGAGAGGCCACGCGCTTCTTCATCGCTCAGGCCGGCGTCAACAAGCGCAACCCGCCGTGGAAGATCGCCCTCTTCGTGCTCGCGTTCGTCGGCGGGCCGATCGCGCTGGTCTACGTGCTCAACACGTTCGAGATCGTCAAGCTGCCCACGGTGACGCGCACCAACGAGAACGGCGAAGAGGTGCAGGAGAGCTTCTTCTCGGCCGGCGGCGCGGCGGGTCTCAAGGACCTCCTCACCGGCGACGCGAAGAAGCGCCGGGCCGAAGCCGAGAAGCGCCGCCTCGAGCGCGAGGCGATCGCCCGCGCGAAGACGACGATCGGCAAGCCCGCTGCCGAGCCCGAGCCCGAGGTGGTCAAGCCGAAGCCGCAGGACCCCAACCTCGCCGCGTTCTACGCGGAGGACGATCGCAAGACCGCGGTGCCGAAGGTGCGCAAGGGCCCCGACGAGACCACCTCCGCCGCCGCCGTGAACCAGTCGGGTCTGAGCCAGGAGGCGGTGGCGAAGGTGGTGGCCGACAAGTCGAAGGCCTTCCAGACCTGCATCGACAACGCGCTCCGCCGCAACCCGAACCTCGCGGTCGGCAACGTCACGGTGGTGCTCACCGTCGGGCCCTCCGGCGCGGTGAAGGCCGCTGGCGTCGAGCCGAAGAAGCACGAGATCACCGACTGGGGTCAGTGCATGATGAGCACCGGCAAGCGCATCGTCTTCCCCGGGTCCGATGGCGAGACGCAGGTCGAGCTGCCCTTCAAGGTCGGCGTGGCCGTCGCGCCGTAGCAGTTTCATTTGCTTCGGGCGTGCGAGGCGTCTCGCATACTGCCGCGAGCCACCTCCACGCCCTTCGCTGCCTCCGGCGGTCCTTTGCTTCGGGCGTGCGAGGCGTCTCGCATACTGCCTCCACGCCCTTCGCTGCCTCCGGCGGTCCTTCGCTTCGGGCATGCGAGGCGTCTCGCCTCCTGCGGCGAGCCACCACGCCTTTGCTCCCGGTGTGAGAGCGGTTGCAGCGCGGTTCGTTACCGGAGATTCTCCGCCCCGCATGTACCTCGGTCGTGTCATCGGCACCGTCGTGGCCACCCGTCGCGTGAGCGGCCTCGAAGGGGCTCGCTTCCTCGTGGTGCAGCCGGTCGATCACCAGCGCCAGCCCTCGGGGCCGGTCGAAGTCGCGGTCGATCGCGCCTCTGCCAGCCCCGGCTCGCTGGTCATGCTCGAAGGCAGCCGCGAAGCAGCCCTCGCCTGCGATCCCTGGTTCGTGCCGGTCGACTCCGCGATCGTCGGCCTCGTCGACGAGGTGGACACGTGAACCTCTGCCGCGTGCTGGGCACCGTCGTCGCCACCGAGAAGCTCGCCGTCTTCTCGGGCCGGAAGATCCTCGTGGTGCAGCCCCTCGACGAGCAGCAGCAGCCGCTCGGCAAGAGCTTCCTCGCCATCGACAACTCCTCGTGCGCCGGCAAGGGCGACGTGGTGCTGGTGATGAACGAGGGCAACGGGTGCCGCCAGATCCTCGAGGACAAGACGGCCCCCATCCGCGCGCTCATCGTCGGCGTGGTCGACCAGGTCGACGTGCCGAAGCAGGCCTGATCATGCCCGTCGCCCCGCTGCCGAAGGTCCGCGCGGAGCTCGTCGCCACTTCGCGCCGGCTCCACCAGATGGGCTGGGTCGCCAACCACGACGGCAACCTCTCGGTGCGCCTCACCGGCGACCGGCTGCTCATCACCCCCACCGCCTACTCGAAGCTCGACGTCGACGACGCGTCGCTGATCATCGTCGACCTCGCCGGCAAGGTGCTCGAGGGCCGCAAGAAGCCCTTCTCGGAGCTCGAGCTCCACCTCGCCGCCTACCGCGCCCGGCCGGAGGTCGAGGTCGTGATCCACGCGCACCCGCCGACCGCCACCGCGTTCGGGCTGGTGGGCCTCGAGCTGGGGCCCATCGCCATGCCGGAGATCGTCGTCTCGCTGGGTGACTCGATCCCCACCGTGCCGCGCGCCATGCCGCGCACGCCCGAAGCGGTGAAGGGCGTCGAGGCTGCCGCGGCGAAGGTCGACGCGATGCTCCTCGCGGGCAACGGCGCGCTGACCCTCGGGTCAGACCTGAACCAGGCGCTGCTGCGCATGGAGCTCGTCGAGCACTACGCGAAGATCCTCAGCGTGGCGCGCTCGCTGGGACAGGTGCAGCCGCTCGCCCCTGCCGACGTCGCCAGGCTGCTCGAGGCGCGCGCGAAGGCGGGGCTGGGGCCGAAGAAACCTCTCTGAACGGGTGTCGGCGTCGGAGGGTGCAATTCGTTCCAGTGGCGGGGACCACCCCCGCACAGAGTCCTGGAGTTCCTGGGAGTTTCCGACGACGCCACCCGTCCAGAGAAAGCTGATGAAAGAACCGACGGGGTGCCGGGCTATTTCGTCCGGCGAATTCTTTTTCCTGGGCTCTGGTGACGCGAAGCGCACCAGAGCGATCACTCAGCCCTTGGCCTTCGCGCTCTGGCAGACGACCTGGCAGGTGCCGCCCTCGGGCATCTTCGACAGGCCACCGTCACGGTAGACCTTCATGAAGATGCCGGTGCTGACGAGCCAACCCGCGAGCACCAGCGCGACGGCGGTGATGCTCCCCAGGCCTGCGGTTCCACGACGTTGATTGGTGAACATGTGCCGCCTCCTGCCCGTGTCTACGAGGCGGGCGGCGGCCCATTGCGACGGCATTTCCGTCGGAATTTCGGCGCGATCAGGCTGCGGGAGGAGTCGCCGCCGGCTTGCCGCGGCGCTTCTCGATGAGCCACACCAGCAGCACGCCGAGCTCGTAGCAGAGCAGCATCGGGCCAGCCATGAGCGACAGGTTCACCGCGTCGCCGGTGGGCGTGATGATCGCCGCGACGATCAGGCAGACCACGAACGCGTGGCGCTGGTACTTGAAGAGGAAGGCCGAGGTGACGAGGCCCACCATGCCGAGCACCGCCATCACCAGCGGCAGCTCGAAGATCACGCCGAAGGCGAGCTCGAGCACCAGCACCAGGGTGAGCTGCTCGCTCATCGAGAGCATCGGGCGCGTCCAGTTGATCGACTCCACCGAGGCCTGGCCGCTGCCGAGGAGCTTCTCGAGCTCCCACAGCGCCGCCACGTCGTCGCCCTTCCCTTCGACCGCCGCGATCAGCAGCCGCGAGCCGTCATCGAGGAGCTCGGCCGCGCGGGCGAACTCCTTCTCACCCCACGCCTTGACCGCCTCGCTGCGCTTCTCGGTGGCGGTGACGAGCCTCGGGCCGAGCTCGGGCCGGCTCACCGCGAGCGCGTCGATGATCCGCGCGAAGCCCTCGAGCCGGGCCTTCACGTCGACGTCGGCCTTCGGCACCAGCGTGAGGCCGAACGCCCCCTCGGTGGTGGTCTGGCCTTCGCCGGGGGCCTTCAACGCGCCGGAGGCGGTGCGCGCCCAGGCCGAGGCGCGCTGGAAGTCACCGAGGCGCAGGTAGCGGAGCGCGTCTTCTTCGTTGAGCCGCGCGGTCGAGAGCCGGCGTGAGATGGCGGCCGCGTCCTCCTTCTGCAGGAGGAAGGTGAACATCGGCGGCAACACGAGCTGGTAGCAGAACACCGCGCCGCCGAGGAACGCGAGGGTGCCGAACACGATGAACGGCCCCGCGAGCTTGCGCTCGTTCTCGTAGAGGCCAGGCGCGACGAAGCCCCAGATCTGCCACAGCAGCACCGGCGTCGAGAGGAAGATGCCGGCGTACAAGCCGATCTTCATCAGCACGTTGATCTCTTCGATCGCCGACGTGTAGACGAGCGCCGCCGCGTCTTCGGGGAGCGAGAGCAGCACCGGGCGCATCAGCAGCCCGTAGATCTCGCGCGCGAAGGTGAGCGAGAGCACCCCGAGGATCAGCACCGCGATGGTGACGCGCAGCAGCCGCTGGCGGAGCTCGGTGAGGTGCTCCAGCAGGCTCATGCGGAACTCGTCGGCCTGCTGCGCTCGCTGCGAAGGAGTGGGGGTGGTGGCCACGTTCAGCTCTTGGTGGGCTCTTCGGGCGTCGCCGGCGGCGCGGCAGCAGCGGCCGGCTCAGCGGGCGGCATGCCCTTGGTGAGCTGGGAGGTGACGTCATCGGCCGGCGGCAGCGCGTCGGGCTCGGCGTGGCCGACGGCGACGGCCTCCTTCACCGAGCGCACGAGCGGCACGTCGGCGTCGGCGTGGCCGGGCTCGGGCGGCTTCGGCGTGGCCGCGCTCGCGTCGTTGCCCGGCGGGAGCGGCTCGTGATCCATCCGGTAGAACTCGCGCTCCACCACGCCGCGCACCTCGTCGGTCTGCCGGCGGAACTCGCGCATGAACTTCCCGATGCCGCGGGCGAGCTCCGGCAGGCGCTTCGGCCCCAGCACCAGCAGGGCCACCACTGCGATGAGCGCAAGCTCGCCGGAGCCGATGTTGAACATCGAGGCGCGTTGTAGCGCAGAGCGCGGTCAGCGGCGAACCGGGAAGGCAGTGCCCTTGCCGCAGTAGACGAAGGTGCCATCGGGCGCCTTGCCCGCGCGACGCAGGCCCGAGAACGCGAGGAAGCTGCCCGCCCGGGCAGGGCCGAGGTTCGGATCCTCGATGCGGAGCACCACCGGCACGCCCGTCGGCAGCCCATCGAACGGCGAGATGAGCTCGGCGGTGACGAAGCTGCGGCCCGAGGTGCAGCCGTTGTTGGCGATGCCGTAGTACGGGAACTTGTCGGTCACCGAGACGACCTTCACGCGCGCGTCCTCGACCATCGCCGCGGCGGCGAAGCGCGGGTCCTTCTTCGCCTCCTCAGCGGTGGCGGCGGGCACGAGGCCACCGACCGCGGCCTTGCCGCCGAGGTACGAGTTGGCGGAGGTCGCCGTGGCAGAAGTCCCCGTCCCGACCTGCTGGCTCGGCTGCGAGGGCTGCGCGGTGGTGGCCACCGGCTGCGCGGGCGGCGGAGTCTCGCCCGGCTTGATCACCCGGCGCGAGGGCTCCTGCGACTCGGCCTGCTGGTTCTTCGCGGCCTCGGCGGCGAGGCGGGCGGCCTCCTTCTTCTGCTGCTCCTCGAGCTTCTTCGCCTCGGCCTCCAGGCGCTTCGCCTCGGCAGCGGCGGCCTTCTCCT
>JBMORD010000264.1:0-9379 GCA_049322495.1 Myxococcota bacterium
GGCTGACGCCGACATCGAGAAGGCGAACGCCGACGCCGAGAAGGAGATCGAAGAGGCCGAAGCCGACAAGGAGTGAGCCTCCACGTCGGGGGAGCGGGGCCAGACAAAGCGCTGGCCTCCTCCTGGATGAAGTGATTGCGTCGCGCGCATGATCACCAAGCGCGATGCGTCGACCGCGGCCTTCCTCAGCACCGTCCCGGTCTTCCACGATCTGAAGGGGCCGAGCCTCGAGGTGCTCTTCGAGTTCCTCGAGGAGCGGCGCTGGAACGTCGGCGATCACATCTGTGACGAAGGCGACGACAGCGAGGCGAGCCAGGCGCTCTTCATCATCCGCGAGGGGGAGGTCGAGGTGCTCCGCAAGTCGAGCCGCGGCGTGCCCCAGAGCATCGTCAAGCTCGGGCCGGGCGAGTGCTTCGGCGAGATGACGCTCATCGAGCTCCAGCCGCGCAGCGCGACCTGCATCGTGCGCCGCAACGCGGTGACCTACTCGCTGACCAACCGCGATCTCTGGAACCTGCTGCGCTTCTACAACTTCGCGTACGTCATCATTCTGCAGAACATCTGCCGCATGCTCTCGCGCCGCCTGCGCAAGGCCGACAGCCGCATCGTGGAGTTCCTCGACGCGATGTCGGAAGCGCAGAAGGCCCGCATGGCCGCGAAGAAGACCGCCGCGCCGAAGGCGAAGGCGACCGCGAAGAAGCCCACCGCCAAGAAGAAGAAGAAGTGACGCCGTGTTCACCGGGCTCATCACCGACGTCGGCAGCGTGGAGCGCGTCACCGCAGGTCCGGTGACCGATGTGTGGATCGCGTCGAACTTCCCGGGCGATTTCCAGCTCGGCGAGTCGATCGCCTGCGACGGCGTGTGCCTCACCGTCGTGGAGTTCTCGGGCAAGCGCTTCAAGGTGCAGGCGGCGCCCGAGACGCTGCGCCGCACCACCCTGGGGAGCTGGGCGCCCGGCACGCGCGTCAACCTCGAGCGGGCGCTGCGCGTCGGTGATCGGCTGGGCGGCCACTGGGTGCAGGGGCACGTCGATGGCGTGGGCACGGTGCTCGAGGCGCGACCCGACGGCGGCTCGTGGGCGATGACCTTCTCGCTGCCCGCGGAGCTCGCGCCGTTCTTCGTCGAGAAGGGCTCGGTGTGCATCGACGGCGTGTCGCTCACGCTCACCCGGGTCACCGCCGATTCGTTCTCGGTGATGCTCATTCCCGAGACGCGGCACCGCACCTCGCTCGGCGCGAAGGGGGTGGGGGCGAAGGTGAACCTCGAGGCCGACATCGTCGGCAAGTACGTCGCGAAGATGGTGGGCGGCCGCGGCGGCCTCACCCGGGAGCAGCTCGCCGCGGCGGGCCTGGCCTGAGTGCACCCGCTCGAGCCTGAGCTCCGGCTCGCGGCGCCGTTCCTGTGCCCCGAGCTGCGGCTGTGGCTGCTGCCGCCCGACGCGCCGAGCTGGCACGCCACCCAGCCCGACGCGCTGGGCATGCCGTACTGGGCCTTCGTCTGGCCGGGCGGGCAGGTGCTCGCGCGCTTCGTGCTCGATCACCCGCAGCTCGTCCGCGGTCGCCGCGTGCTCGACTTCGGGTGCGGCGGCGCCATCGAGGGCGTCGCGGCGGCGCGCGGCGGGGCGGCGGTGCTCGCGGCGGATCTCGACCCGCTGGCGCTGGCGCTGACCCAGCGCAACGCCGCGGCCAACGGCGTGACGGTCGAGACCACCGCCCGAGACCTCGTGGGCGTCGACGTCGCGGCCGACGTCATCCTCGCGGGCGACGTGTGCTACCAGCCCGACCTCGCCGAGCGGGTAGTGGGGTGGCTGCGGCGCCAGGCCGCGCGCGGGGTGCAGGTGCTGATCGGTGATCCACTGCGGGTGCCGGGCGTGCTCGACGACGCGCGCAGGCTGGCGACCTTTCAGGCCAGCTTCGACGGCGACCCGCGCGGGCTCACCTGCTGGGCGACACACGTGCTGACCCTGCCGGGCTGATCAGCGCCTTCCTTGTTGCGCGCCCCGCCGCTTAGCGACAAGAGGGCCCGCGCCATGCCCCGTCCCGTCGAGTCCGAGAAGCGCAGCATCGCCCTGGTCCAGAAGGCCATCGCCGACATCCGCAAGGGGAAGATGGTCATCCTCACCGACGACGAGGACCGCGAGAACGAGGGCGATCTGGTGATGGCGGCCGAGAAGGTGACGCCCCAGGCCATCAACTTCATGGCGCGCGAGGGCCGCGGCCTGGTGTGTCTGTCGCTCACCGAAGAGACGGTGCAGCGCCTCAACCTGCCGCTGATGGTGACCGACAACACCTCGCCGCGGCAGACCGCCTTCACGGTGAGCATCGAGGCCGCGCACGGCGTCAGCACCGGCATCTCGGCGCACGATCGCGCGCACACCATCAAGACGGCGATCCGCGAGGGCGCGCTCCCCGCGGAGCTGTCGCGGCCGGGCCACGTCTTCCCGCTGCGGGCGCGCGACGGCGGCGTGCTGGTGCGGCCGGGCCACACCGAAGCCAGCGTCGATCTCGCGCGGCTCGCCGGCTTCACGCCCGCGGGCGTCATCTGCGAGGTGATGAACGACGACGGCACGATGGCCCGCCGCCCGCAGCTGGTGAAGTTCGCGAAGAAGCACAAGCTGACGCTGCTGGCGATCGCCGATCTCATCACCTACCGCCTGGCCCACGAGCGGCTCGTGCGCCGCATCGGCGAGACGATGGTGCGCCGCGAGCCGTGGGGCGACTTCACCGCGTACGCCTACTCGACCGACGTCGACCCGGCGGTGCACCTCGCGCTCGTGATGGGCGACGTCACCGGGAAGAAGCCGGTGCTCACCCGCGTGCACCGCGCCACGCCGCTCGCCGACGTGCTCGACGCGATGACCGGCGAGGGCAGCCTGAGGCACGCGTTCGAGCACATCAAGAAGGAGAAGCGCGGGGTGATCGTGCTCCTCCAGAAGCACATCGCCGGCCTCGACGCGCTCTCGCAGCGCGCGCCGTCGAACGTGAAGTCCGTCTCCGATGGTCAGGCCCGCCTGCGCGAGGTCGGCCTCGGGGCGCAGATCCTCCAGGACCTCGGGGTCCAGAAGCTCCGGCTCCTCACCAACACGCCGAACCAGATCATCGGTGTCGAGCGCTACGGAATCGAGGTAGTGGAGCAAATCCGCCTGGGAGTAGGGTGACCAACCATGCCGCGTACGTTCGAAGGCAACCTCGTCTCGCCGAAAGGCCGGTTCGCGATCACCGTGAGCCGCTTCAACTCGTTCATCACCGAGCCGCTGCTGGCCGGGGCGCTCGACGCGCTGGTTCGTCACGGCGTCGCTGACGCTGACATCGACGTCTACCGCTGCCCGGGCACGTTCGAGCTCACCGGCCTCACGCGGCGCGTGGCGAGCTCCGGCAAGTACGCCGGCGTCATCGCGCTGGGCTGCGTGATCCGCGGTGGCACGCCGCACTTCGAGTACGTGAGCGCCGAGGTGAGCAAGGGCATCGGCCACCTCGCCGCCACGGCCGACTGCGCCGTGACCTTCGGCGTGCTGACCACCGACACCGTCGAGCAGGCGGTGGACCGCGCGGGCGTGAAGGCGGGCAACAAGGGCGCCGAGGCCGCGGCGGCCTGCATCGAGATGGTCAACCTCTACGCCGTGATGGGAGTGAAGTGAGTGGGCGCCCGACGCATCGGCCGTGAGCGCGCGCTCCAGGCCCTCTACCAGCTCGAGAACGATCCCAAGCTCGGCCCCCAGGGCGCGCTCGACGCGGCGTGGACCGCGCACGACGACGAGGGGCCCCGGGATCCCGCCGCGGACACCTTCGCGCGCGAGCTCATCGAGGGCGTGCAGGCCCACGCCGCCGAGATCGACAAGCTGATCGAAGACCACTCGCACAACTGGCGGCTCGAGCGCATGCAGCGCATCGATCGCAACGTGCTGCGCATCGGCGTGTTCGAGCTCAAGCACCTCCCGGAGATCCCCCGGAAGGTGACCATCAACGAGGCGGTCGAGCTCGCGAAGACCTTCGGCAACGAGGCCTCGAGCTCGTTCATCAACGGGCTGCTCGACCGCATCGCCTCGACGGTCAACAAGGCGTGAAGCCGCAGCAGCTCACCCCGGGCCTCGACGCCCTCGACTCGCTCACCGGCATCGAGGCCCTGTGCTGCTTCCTCACCGAGGACGAGCGGCCGCTGTCGGGCGCCACCGGGTTCCTCGACTGGCGCCTCTGCGGCGCCCTCTCGAAGGTGCTCGGCTCGGGCTTCTTCGTGGGGGCTCCCGACGACCGCCTCCTGATGCCCACCGACGCCCGCGTACCGGCGCGGCGGATCTTCGTGGTGGGTCTCGGCCGCTCCACCGGGGTCACGGCCCTGGGGCTGGAGCACGCCCTGGGCCGCGCCGCGGAGATGCTCACCCGGGCCGGGGTGGAGTCGGTCGCGCTCGCATTCCCGGTGCTTCCGAAGCCCGTCGCCCAGGCGCGTGAGGAGCTCATCGAGCGCGCCTTCGCCCCGAAGTTCCACGGCGCGGTGTCGGTGTTCGCCGGCTGACGTCGAAGCGAGATCGCCGCCGGCCTTTGTAATAGGTTCGAGGGCGTGTCCGCCCCACGCAAGGTCCTCATCGTCGAGGACTCCGGTGCCACCCGAGAGCTGCTCCGAGCCGCGCTCGAGACGCTCGGCGCCGTCGAGGTGCACATGGCGGTCAGCGGCTTCGACGCGCTCAAGGTGCTCCCGCGTCACCGCTTCGAGCTGATCATCACCGACATCAACATGCCCGACATCAACGGGCTCGAGCTGATCAACTTCGTGAAGAAGAACCCGCACTACCGCGACACGCCGCTCTTCGTGGTGACCACCGAGGGGCGCGATCAGGATCGCGAGCGCGGGCTCAAGCTGGGCGCCAACGAGTACGTGGTGAAGCCCTTCGAGCCCGCGCAGCTCTCGGAGCTGGTGCGCCTGTACCTCAAGCTCTGAGCGCGACATGGCCGGCCCCAAAGCGCTCACCGAGTTCATCGCCGAGGCGAACGAGATCGTCGAGACGCTCGGGCGCGAGCTCCTCGTGCTCGAGGAGCGGGGCAGCGCGGAGCCCGACCCCGATCGGCTCAACGCCATCTTCCGCGGCGCGCACTCGCTCAAGGGGCTGGCGGCGATGTTCGGGCTCGAGGCGATCTCCCGGCTCGCGCACCGCGCGGAGGACGTGCTCGACGCGCTCCGGCTGGGCAAGACCCCGCTGACGCCCACGCTGATCGACGTGCTCAGCCAGGCGCTCGACGTGCTGCAGCTGATGCTCGCCGACGCCGCGCGGGGCGACGTCACGGCCGGGCTGGGCGACCGCGCGACCGCGCTCGGCGAGGAGCTGCAGCGGCTCGCGCGGGGCGCAGCGCCCGAGGCGGACGACGTGCTGGACGAGGTGGGGCTCGACCCGCAGATCCGCGCGGTCTTCACCGAGTACGAAGAGCACCGCCTGCGCGAGAACGTGAAGAAGGGCGTCGGGCTGTGGAAGGTGCGCGCCGCCTTCAGCCTCGAAGACTTCGACACCCGCCTCGCGCAGCTCAACGGCCTGCTCAAGCCGCTCGGCGAGGTGATCAGCACGCTGCCCTCGTCGCAGCCGGGCGACGACGCGAGCATCGCCTTCGATCTGGTGTTCGGCAGCTCGCAGCCTCGCGCGGTGATCGAAGAGGCGCTCGGCCGCGCGGCGACGCTCTCGCCCCTGACGCAGAAGACGCTGCCCACGCCGCCCGCGCCCCCCGCGGCCGCGCCGCCGCGCGTCGTTCCCGCGTGGGACGACGTGAGCGGCGCTGGCGCGGCGTTCTCGTCTTCGCCGTCGGGCTCGGTCTTCGCCTCGTCGGGGTCGGGCCTCACGCTCTCGCCCAGCGTCTCGAGCGCGGCCGACACCAGCCTCCGGAGCATCACCAACACGGTGCGCGTCGACATCGGGCGCCTCGACGGGCTGATGAACTCCATCGGCGAGCTGCTCCTGATCCGCAGCAACCTCGAGCGGCTCGCCGAGGCCGCGCGCCAGGCGTCGGGGCCGGCGCTGCCCAAGCTGTGGGGCCAGGAGCTGCAGCGCGAGGCGCGGGCGCTCGAGCGGCGGCTCGACGAGCTCCAGAAGGGCGTGCTCGAGGTGCGCATGGTGCCCCTCGGGCAGGTCTTCGACAAGCTGGCGCGCCTCATGCGCCGCCTGGTGCGCGAGTCGGGGAAGGACGTCACCTTCGACGTGTCGGGCGGCGACGTCGAGCTCGACAAGCTGATCGTCGAGGAGCTCTCGGACCCGCTGATGCACCTGCTGCGCAACGCGCTCGACCACGGGGCGGAGCAGCCGGACGTGCGCGAGCGCCAGGGCAAGCCGGCGCGCGCCACCATTCGCCTCGTGGCGCGCCAGCAGGGCAACCACGTGGTGATCGAGGTGAGCGACGACGGCGCGGGCCTCGACGAGGCGCGCATTCGCGAGGTGGCGGTGGAGCGGGGCCTCGTCACCCGCGAGCAGACCGAGGAGATGGAGCGCCGCGAGCTGCTCAACCTCGTCTTTCAGCCCGGCTTCAGCACGCGCCGCGACGTCTCGGAGCTCTCGGGGCGCGGCGTGGGCCTCGACGTGGTGAAGACCAACCTGCAGCGGCTGTCGGGGTTGATCGACATCACCAGCCGGCGCGGGGAAGGCACCACCTTCACCCTCACGCTGCCCCTGACGCTGGCGATCATCCGCGCGCTGATGGTGCGCGTCTCGGGGCGCACCTACGCCATCCCGCTCAACTCGGTGCTGGAGATCGTCCAGGTGCGCACCGACGCGCTGCGGACCATCGAGCGGCGCGAGGTGCTCGAGGTGCGCGGTCAGACGATGCCCTTCGTGCGCCTGGCGCGCGTCTTCGGCCTGCCGGAAGAGCAGCGCTCGATGCACTACGTGGTGCTGGTCGGCCTCGCGCAGCAGCGCCTGGGGCTGGCCATCGACGAGCTCCTCGGCCAGCAGGACATCGTCACCAAGCCGCTCTCGGGGCGGCTGCGCGGGCTGCCGGGCATCTCGGGCGCCACCGAGCTCGGCGATCGCCGCGCGGTGCTGGTGCTCGACATCGGCGCGCTCATGGAAGAGCTCCTGCGGCCCCAGACCTCGAACCTCGCGTCGTGATCGCGAAGAACGGGTAGGTTGCGGGGCGTGTCGTCTCCGTTCGCCGCGATGCTCGAGCGCTTCTTCTACCGGCCCGACGAGGAGGTCGGCGCGTTCCTCGAGCTGGCGCCGGAGAGCGACCGCGCGCAGGAGGTCGCCCCGGAAGAGACGCCCGAGGAGTTCCTGGCCTTCGTGCTCGAGGGCGAGACCTACGCGGTGCCGATCGGCGCGGTGCGCGAGATCCTCAAGGTGACCGACGTGACGGAGATCCCCCGGGCGCGGCGCAACGTGCTCGGGCTGATCAACGTGCGCGGCGAGATGCTGCCGCTCTACGACGTGAAGGTGCGGCTGCGGCTCGCGGACACCGCGCCGGTGGTGCGCACCGCGCGCGACGTGAGCCGCACCGCCCGGGTGGTGCTGCTCAAGGATCTCGAAGGCGATGCGGGGGTGCTCGTGGACCGCGTCGAGGGCGTGGTGAAGCTGCAGCTCTCGCGCCTCGAGGAGGCGCCGGAGCTGGGCATCGAGCGCAACGCCATCGCCGGGCTCGGCCGGCGTGAGGGGCAGATGTACATCCTCCTCGACGTGGAGCAGGCGCTTTCATGAGCACCGATCCCGGCGTCGTTCAGCTGTGCGTGATGCGCATCGGCGCGGAGCACTACGCGGTCGATCTCAAGCGCGTCGACGAGATCCTCCCGGTGCCCGCGCTGACCCCGCTGCCGCGTGCGCCGCACTTCCTCGAGGGCGTGGCGCGGCTGCGCGGCGAGGTGCTGCCGGTGATCGACTCGCGCAAGCGGCTCGGCGTCGCGCCCGCGGCCAGCGGGGCCCTCACCCCGAGCGGCAAGCCGAAGATCACCGAGCGGCTGGTGGTGTGCCGCATCGGCACCCGGCGGGTCGGCGTGCTGGTCGATGCGGTGCGCCAGGTGCTTCGGGTGCCGCGCTCGACGCTCCGCCCGGCGCCGCTCGCCCACCGCCCCGGCGCGCGGCCGCACGTGCTCGGCGTGACGGGCGAAGGCGCGCAGCTCACGCTGCTGCTCGACGTCAAGGCGCTGCTCTCGGAGGACACCTAGGTGACGTGGCTCGAAGGCGATGCCGACGCCGAGGCGCGGTACCAGGCGCTCGACGCGCAGCCGCGCGAGGCGTCAGCGATCTCCCGCCTGCTCGCGGCGCTGCACGATGAGAGCTGGCGCGTGCGCCGGCTGGCGAGCGAGCGACTGGCGGCGCTCCAGCCGACCCCGGGGGTGGTGGCGGAGCTGGTGACGATGCTCGGCAAGCGCGATGACACCGGCGCGCGCAACGCGGCGGCGTCGGTGCTGGCGCAGCTCGGCGTGGGCGTGCTGCCTGCGATGGCCGCGCACCTGCGCCACCCCGACCCCGATCAGCGGAAGTTCGCGGCCGACATCCTCGGGGCGCTCGGCCGGCAGGAGGGCGTGGCGCCGCTGGTGGCCGCGCTCGCCGACGAGGACGCCAACGTGCGCACCTCCGCCGCGGAGGCGCTCGGCCGGGTGGGCGGAGCCGAGGCGCGTCGTGCGCTCCAGCAGCTCCTCGGCTCGCCCGACGTCATGCTGCGGGTGTGCGCGCTCGAGGGCCTGGCCGCGCTCGCCGCGCCGCCGCCGCTCCCCACCCTCGTGCCGCTGCTGGCCGACCCGCTCACGCGCCGCAGCGGGTGGCGGCTGCTGGGCCACGTCGAGCACCCGACGGCGACCTTGCTCACCGTGAAGGCGCTGGCGGCGCGTGAGTCGCGCGACGCGGCGCTGGTGTCGCTGGGGGCGTCGCGGCGGCGGCTCTCGTCCGAGATGGAGGCCGACCTGCGGATCGTGCTTCGCCCGGTCGCGGATCTCCAGCGCTGGCTCGAGGCCGCGCTGAACTCCGCCGAGGACGAGCGGCGCCTCGGGGCGCTGGTGGTCGCGCGGGCGCTCGGCGACGCGGGCCTCTCGCTGGCGATCGCGCGCTCGGTGCGAGAGGGGCGGGGGGCCGAGGAGGCGCTCGAGGCCCTGGTGCGCTTCGGGCTCGCGGGCGCGCACGCGCTGCTCGCCTCGACCGAGGCGCTGGCCGATCTGCCGGCGGAAGCGCGCGCCGTCGCCGCCGACGCGGTGGTGCGGCTCGCGGAGCCCTCGCTGGTGCCCGCGCTGGTGGCGCTGGTGAAGAGCGGTGAGCCGGAGCTCGCCGAGCTCGGGGCGCGCGCGCTCGGCCGCACGCGGGCCCGCGCGGCGATCGCCCCCCTCGTCGCGCTCTTCGACGATGACGCGCTGGCGGTGCACGCCTGGCGCTCGCTCGTGTCGCTCTCGCAGAGCTGGCCCGACGAGGTGCGCGCGGCCCTCGAC
>JBMORD010000265.1:0-9313 GCA_049322495.1 Myxococcota bacterium
GGCGCGACGTTTGGGACCGCGCGCCTCCATCGCGGCCGTCAACTTCGGAGACAAACGCGAGCCCGAAGTGAGTCACCGCGCCACGAGGGTGAGGGGCACGCGCGCGACGAGCAGGGCGAAGGCTCCCCGCGACGCCACGCTGCCTTGAAGCCAGAGCGCCGCGCACGTTCGCGCTGCGGAGCTCTCGCCCGCGCGTCCCCGTCTGGTTGCGGGCGACCGGGAAACACGCGCCGCTGTCGCCGCTCGTCGCCGGGCGGCCGACCTCGAGCACCGAGCGAGGCAGCGCTCAGTTGCACAGCCGCGCGCGCGCCTGCTCGAGCTTCGTTCTCAGCGCCCCGCTCGCCCCATGCGGCAGCACCTCGAACGCGTGCTGCTGCACCGCGCGCGCCCGCTCGCACTGTCCGGCGAGGGAGAAGACCGCCGCCACGCTGGTCAGCGCGCGTACGTCGTCGGGCGCCGCTGCGAGGGCCTTCTCCGCGAGCGCCACGCCGTCCTGACACGCGCCTGCCAGGCACCGCGCGCGGGCCAGCTCGGTCTGCGCGACGAAGAGAGTCGGGTCGAGCTCCACCGCGCGAGCGAGCGCCGCGGCGCGCTCGTCACTGGCCGGCAGCGACAGCGCCAGCAGCGCCCACGCGCCGCCCAGCGTCGGCCGCGCGTCGACGAGCCCCCGGGCGCGGGAGAGGCGCGTCTGCGGCGTCGCGTTCACCACCGCCTGCTCCTGCACGAGCGCGTCTTCGGGCGCGAGGGCCTCGGCTGACGAGACCTCCTGCTTCGCGCGCTCCCACGCGCCCGTCGCCGCCGCCACCCGCGCGAGGACCGCGTGCACCTGCGCGTCGGGGAGTCGCCGCGCGGTGACCGCCACGTCCGAGAGCTCGATGCGCTGCGTGCGCAGCTCCCGCTTCGCGACCCACGCGTCCGCCGCCGCGCCCAGCTTCTCCGGAGGGAGCTCCGCGAAGACACGCCCCCACGCAGCGCGCGGCTCGAGGCCTTCCCCCAGCGCGGCGAAGAAGCGCTCGAGGCGCGGGCGCTGCTCGTTGAAGAGGTAGTGCACCCAGAACCACGCGCTCGCGAGGCGGTGCTGCTCGAGGCCCGGCCGCTCGTCGTGCAGCTCGTCCCACGCCCAGAGCGACTCGATGGGCAACAGCCCCCACCGCTCGACGTCGGCGAGGCGGTCCTGGTTCGCGCGCCCGCGGATCGCCTGGCGCGCCGACCGGTCGAGGCTCAGCGTCTCGAGGTACGCCGCGAGCCCTTCCGACAGCCACCGCGGGCGCCGCTGCAGCGCGCGCCCCGAGTAGTGATGCGAGAGCTCGTGCGCGAGCACGCTGAGCCGCGAGCGGGCGTCGAGCAGCGAGGTGTCTCCTTCGAGCACCAGCACCGGCCCCCGCCAGTCGCGCACGAAGAGACCGTCGGCCAGCGCGTCGGGGGCCACCGGCGCCTTGCCCCGCAGCACCACCACCTCGAGCGGCTGTTCCTGGAACGGCACGCCCAGCAGCGCGGGGAGAATCGCCGTGCGCACGTGCTCGAGCTGCTCCACCGTCGCCTTCGCCTCGTCGGCGGGCAGGTCGGTGCGCACCACGAAGTGCATCGAGGTGAGCTCCGCCCACTCGGGGCCGCCGTGCGTCGCGCACTCGGTCGTCACGTGCGCGCAGCCGGCGAGCAGCAGCAGGGCCGGGCCGCAGAGGCGGTAGAGCATCGCCACGAGTGTCGCACGGCCCCGCCGTGGGGAGGTCTCAAACCGTGGCAAGTCCGGCACCTCGCGCGCGGCGCTTCTGCCGCGGCTCGGGAGCTACACGCGTCGACGCGGGTTCACTTCAGCAGCAGGTACACCGCGAGGAAGCCGAGCCCCGTCGCGAACAGGAACACCCCGCCGAAGAGCACCACGCGCTTCCACCCCGCCCCCGAGAGGTTGGCGCGCGTGTCGGCCTGCGGGTCGGAGATCGGCTCGATGAAGTCCTCCGAGGCTTCGATCTCCTGGATGAGCGAGTGCTCGATGACGGGCTCCTCGACGTCGGAGAAGGTGACGCCGAAGCTGGTGCGCCGCGCGCGGGCCTCGACGCGCGGGAGCTGCCGCGGATCCTTCGCGGGCGTGGGCGTGCCGTCTTCCGACACCGGCGGCGGCGGCGGCTCTTCGCGCCCGGGGTCGGTGATGTCCTGGTCGTGCGCGTGGGGCACGAAGTCGGCCGACGCCAGCACCGCGGTGTGCTCGAACGCGAGCGCGGTCGGCGGCACCAGCTGAATGCGCCGCGTCTTCTCGGCGTCGGCGAAGTCGAGCGTCTTGCCGTACACCGCCTCGTGGAGGATGGCGTCCTCGCCCGTCTTCTCCTTCGCGAACACGCGCGCCAGGAGCTCGCCCAGGTCGCGCTCGCCCACCGCGGGCGCGTACTTGAGCCGCAGCCGGCGCAGCGCCTCGCCGAACTCCGCCGCGGTGTTGTAGCGGTCCTTCGGTTCCTTCCGCAGCGCGCGGAGGATGACCTCGTCGACGTCGCGCGGCACCGACGGCATGTGCTGCGACGGCGGGTCCCACGCGGGGTTCGCCGCCTTGCGCCAGCGCTCGATGGGGTCGCCCTTCTGCGGCAGCGCGTGCCACGCGAGCAGCTCCCAGAGCATCACCCCGCACGAGTAGATGTCGGCGCGCCCGTCGACGATCTGCTTCTTCGCCTGCTCGGGCGCCATGTACGTCAGGTTGCCGATGACCACCCGCGGCGCGGTCTGCTCTTCCTTCAGCGTCGACTGCGCCGCGCCGAAGTCGATGATCTTCACGTCGCCGCGGTAGCTGATGCACACGTTCGCCGGCGAGAGGTCGCGGTGCACGAGGTGCAGCGGGTTGCCGCTCTCGTCCTTCGCGTCGTGCGCGTACTGCAGCCCCTGACACACCTTCTCGCCGAGCAGCAGCGCGATGCCCAGCGGGAGGTCGACCTTGCGATCGCGCAGGCGCTTGGTGAAGCGGCTCACCGTCTTGCCCTGCACGTACTCCATCGACAGGAAGTACTCGCCGTCGACGTCGCCCATCGCGTACACGCGCGCGATGTTGTGGTGGTTGAGCCGCACCACCACCTTCGCCTCGTCGAGGAAGCGCCCCACGAAGGCCCGGTTCGCCACCAGGTTCGGCAGCACCTTCTTCACCACCACCGCCCGCGGCGCCGAGCCCCCCTCCCGCGCGAGGAAGACCTCGCCCATGCCACCCGCACCAATCCGGCGGATGAGCTGGTAGCGCCCGAACGGGAGCGGCGCTTCCGGCGTGGGCTCCTGCAGCATGAGGGCGGCAGCATGAGGGCCCGTCTGGTCGGGAGCAAGCGAATGACCCTCGCGTTGCGCGTGCGCGTCGGGCCTGTCTCCTCGCGTCTTCGTCACCGGGCCTGCCGATCTGCCGAAAGGTACGACCATTATCGACACGACGCGTCAGATGTTGTGCGCGCGCAAAACACTGACATTTCAGCCACTTCCAGTGCTCAGCGCGCTGGGAGCTTCACGTCGACGACGCGCTCTTCGCCCGGCGGCAGCAGGTGCTTCACGGTTCGCCGCCCCGGCGCGCTGAGCTCGAGCTCGATGGCCACGTCGCGCGGGAGGTCGCCCGCCCACGGCGTCTCGCCGAGCACCAGCGAGCCGTTTCGCACCGTCGCGCCGGGCGGCGTGCTGGTGATGAGCACCTGTCGCCGTGCGGGTCGCAGCGCTCGCTGGCCGAGGAGCGCCGCGCCGGCGACCAGCACCACGGCGCCGAGCGCGAGCAGCACGCCGCGGCGCGCACTGCGGGCCGGCTTCTCGTCCTCGACCCGTGACGGCTCCGCGCTGGCGCTGGCGGGCTCGACCGGGGGCGGTGAGGGCCGCGCGAGCTCGAGGGGCGCGGCAGGGGCGGGGACCGGTGCGGGCGTCGGGGCGGGCGCGACGGCCCACTCCGGGCTCTCGTGGGTGCCCGCGGTGCCGAAGAGGCTGGCGGCGGGCGCGGCGGGGGCGGGCAGGGGCGCGAGCGACGTGGCTGGCACCAGGCGCTCGACCCAGTTGCCCACCATCTTCGCGGTCACCGAGCCTTCGCCGGCGCTCGCGATGCGCTCCAGCTCGTGCGCGAGGTCATGGCAGTCTGCCCAGCGCTCCGCGGGGGCGCGCGCGAGGCAGCGCTGCACCACGGCCACCAGCGGGGCGGGGAGATCCGCCCGCAGCGCCGCGAGCGGCGTGGGGATCAACCCGTGCACGATGGCGTTCACCGTCTGCCCCTCGTTGTCCTCGGGGAAGGGGCGCTGCAGCGTGAGGGCCTCGAAGAGCGTCACCCCGAGGGCCCACACGTCGACGGCGGAGGTGATGCGCTCGCCGAGCACCTGCTCTGGCGCGAGGTAGCGGAGCTTGCCGCGGATGACGTCGGGGCTGGTGGTGCTGGCCTGGCTCGTCGCGCGCGCGATGCCGAAGTCGGCGAGCTTCACCGCGCCCTGGCGCGAGAGGAGCACGTTCTCGGGCGACACGTCGCGGTGCACCAGCTCGAGCGGCGCGTGCGTCACCGGGTCCTGCGTGGCGTGCACCGCGCCGAGCGCGTCGGCGACCTGCGACAGCACGCGGCACACGAGGCGCCAGTCGGTGCGCTCGCCGAGCGCGGCGGCGCGGCGGATCAGCTCGCGCAGGCTCGCCCCGTCGACGTACTCCATCACCAGGTACGCGGCGCCGTCGCCGTCGACCCCGAAGTCGGACACCTGCGCGATGTTGGGGTGCGCGAGCAGCGAGGCGAAGCGGGCCTCCTGCTGGAAGAGCGCGAGGAAGTCGGGGTGGCTCGCGTACTGCGGGAGCACGCGCTTGATGACCACCTGGCGCGCGAAGCCCTGCTCGCCGGTGAGGCGGGCGAGGAAGACCTCCGCCATGCCGCCGGTGGCGAGCTTGCCCTCGAGCTCGTAGCGCCCGAGTCGGCTCATCGCGGGAAGTGCCACGCCGCGGCGCCGAGGCCGAGGAGCACCGAGGCCACCATCAACGTCACGCCGCCGACGCGGCCGGTGCGGAAGCGCGCCTCGAGCGCCTCGAGCGAGAGGTTGGTGAGCACCAGGTCACGGCCGCGGAGCGTCCACGCCTTGCGGTCCCAGGTGGCCTCGCCGATGACCACCACCGGCGCGCCGACCTCGATGCTGAACTCGCGCAGGTCGCGCGTCTCGGGCGTGGTGTTCTCGCGCCACGTCACCTCGTCGATGGTGAGCCGCGAGCCCGCCCAGCTCGTCTTCGTGAGGAGCCCACCCGCCTCGGGTTCGACGAACACCTTGCCCAGGTGGTCGCGCACCGCGAGGCCGGGCGCGACGCGGAGCTCATGCGCGACGGTGTCGTCGTCGCGGTCGTTCTGGCGGTCGCGGGCGGTGCGCTCCCGTCGCTCGAGGCGCATCACCGCGATGTCCTTCTTGCTGAGCACGCCGGGCAGCGGCGACTCGGTGACGAGCTCGCCGACGAGCAGCACGTGTTCGCCCTCGCGGAGCTCCTTCGTGGTGGCGCGCCGGGCCCGCGCGAACGCCGCCGCCTCGGGAGAGGGGGCGAAGCCGACGAAGAGCCCGACCAGCGCACCTGCCGCGCCGAGACCGAGGCTCACCAGGGACGGAATCCACGGGTCCGGAATCACGGGCGGCAGCGAAGCGCACGGGCCGGCCGTTGCCAACCCGCGCGGAAAAGCATCAGAGGTCGAACGGGAAGTCGAAGGTGCCGTGCGTGGTGTCGCCGGTCGCCACGCCGAGGTGCACCACCCAGTCGCCGGCCATGCTGAAGTTCACCGTGCCGCGGTAGAGCTGATCATCCTTCAGCGTGGGCGCGAGGTTGCCCGACGAGCCGTGGCCCATCGACGGCATCTCCGGCGTGAGGGTGAAGGCGAGGTCGGTGACGGGCACGTACTCCATCATCATCATGTCCTTCGCGGAGTGCGCGGTGACGACGATGGTGTTGGTGCCGACGTGCGGCTTCTCGGCGAAGCCCACGGTGAGGACGATCTTCTTCCCGTCGCGGGTGACGACCTGCTTGAGCGTCGAGTCGGCGATGGTCAGCTCGCCGAGGGAGACCTTCACCGGCGTCGTCTCTCCGTCGCGCGTGACCTCGAGGTCGAGCGTCCACTTGCCCATGTCGACGGTGGGCATGCTGAACACCAGCAGCCCGTCGAAGAGGCCGTCGGCGTCAGCCTCGAGCGCGGGGTTCTGGAGCGGGCACGCGTGCTTCATGGTGCCCATGTCCATCATCGGCTTCTGGGCGAGCGTCGCCCTGGTGACCGGCGCGCCGCTCTGCGTGACGCGGTAGCGCACGTAGTTCTGGCCCACGTGGAGCGCGTCGGGTGCGAGCAGCTCGACGGTCAACGCGTCGGCCGTGCCGGTCGCGCGCACGGGCGGGAGCTCCTTCGGCGCGGGGCCGCAGGCCGCGAGCGCGGCGACGAGGAGCAGGGGCGCGAGGAACGACTTCTTCATGGGGTCTCTCCGGGTTGGGGAACGTGGCAGGACGGCGCGGCCGCGGTGGCCGTGAGGGAACGGGTGATGGTGCAGCCCCAGGTCGGGGTGCGGCTGGCGAAGGCGCGGCCGGCGGTGAAGCCCTCGAGCGCGGCCTCGAGCCACGCCTCGCGCCCGGGCTCGCCGGGGAGCCGCTCGTTGTCGATCCACCCGCGGAAGAGCACCTGGCCGTCGCGGCGCACCAGCACCACGGTGGGCGTGCTGCGGGCCTCGAGGGTGCGCGCGAGCTGGCCGCCCTCGTCGCGCCACACCGGGAGCTGGAGCTGGCGCTCCTTCGCGACCTCCGCGATGCGCTCGACGGACTCGCCGGCGTTGCTCGACACCTGCACGAAGGCGATGCCCTTCGGCGCCCACTGCGCGGCGAGCGCCTCGAGGCGCGCCTGGTAGCGGCGCACGCACGGGCAGCTGCCGGACCAGAAGGCGAACACCGTCGCGTCGGAGGTGCTGATCAGCTGCTCCACCGAGCGTTGATCCGCCGAGGTGGTGGAGCGCAGCGAGAGGTCGGCGAGGCTCGAGGCGCGCGGCGTGGCGCAGCCGGCGAGGGCCACCAGCAGCAGCGGGAACAGGAGACGTTCAGAAGAAGCCATGGCGGACTCCGAGGGTGGCGCCCCAGCGCTCTTCGCGGTTCATCCCCACGCCGAGGCGGCCGAGCACGTCGCTCGACAGCGCGAGGGTGGCGGTCCAGTGCGGGGTGAGGTTCCACGCGGCCGAGAGCGCGAGGCTCAGCGCGTTGATGTCGCTCTGCGCGACGGTCTGGCCGTAGAGGGTGAGGGGGAACTCGTGCTCGAAGCGCAGCGAGCCGGCGAGCACCAGCTTGTCGCCGAACAGCTCGCGCCCGCCCGAGAACGCCGCCTGCACGCCGGGGCCGAAGGTCTGCCACACGCCGAGGTCGGTGCGGAGGAAGGGCGCGTTGTAGACGAAGCCCGCGTCGAGGCGGACGAACCACGGCAGCCACGCGTACTCGAGCGCGACGGCGAGGCTGGCGCTCCACACGCCGCGGCCGGTGGACGAGGCGCCGAGCGCGTCGGTGGCCTGCTCCGGGCGGCGGCCGGTGGGGCCGGTGACGCCGAGCGAGAAGGCGATGCCGGGCAGGTTCTCCCACGCGCCGATGGGCACCGGCTCCCAGCGGATGGCCGCGCCCACGTCACCCGGGCCGGTGCCGACCGAGCTGGTCTCGCCCGCAGCGCGGATGCCTACCACCCACGGCACGCGCGCCGAGAGCTGCCACGCCTCGTGGAGCCGCACCATCGCCCACGCCTCGACGCGCAGCTCGTCCTCGAGGAGGCCGGCGCTGAAGGGCTTGAAGGTGCCGGTCGAGCTCCAGCGGCCGGTGCCGTGGCTCCAGCCGGTGGTGAGGCCCCCCGCGCCGTCTTCCCAGATCTTCAGCCGCCCGACGCCCACCACCGACGCCGACATGCAGCACGCGGCGGCCGACGCGACTCCCGGCGCGAGGAGCAGCAGCACGGAGGCGAGGAGCGACAGCCGACGAAACATGGGGCCCCACATTGCAGAGCCTGTACCCGGCGGCCTGCGACACGATGCCGCACCTCGCGGCGCGCAAGTGCCCGAGTGCTGGTTGCGCGCGGGGGAGAAGGGGCGCGCGGCGTTTCATTCGGGAACGCACAGGAACCGCGGCAGGAATCGGCTCGGCACGGCGCCGGAGTTGCCGCAAGCCGGCGCTGCGGTGCGCTGAGACCGTGCGCAGCGCCTCGCCCATCAGCAGGACCGCGCCGTGCGCCGCCTCCTGTCGCACTCGCACTGGGGACGCATGGCGTACGGATGCCTGGCGTCGTGCAAAGAGCCGCGCGTGCCCCTCGGCTCGCGACTCCAGGTGACTCGGTGACGCCCACTTCGTGATGGGACTTCTGGGTGATCAGCCTGGTCGTGCCAGCGACCCTGCCGACCTCCCAGTTCCGCCGGCACGGGCGCTCGAGGAAACCGTGGCAAGAACTGGCTCCGCGGAGCGCCGAACCTGCCGCACGCGCCGAGGAGCACGGCCGGCGTTGGCAGCATGCACTCGGCTCGACACGTCGTGATGGTGACGTTCTGGGTGATCAGCCCGGTCGTGCCGACGACCCTGCCGCTCTCCCACTTCCGGCGGCGCGCACGCTCGCGGAAGCCGTGGGAAAAACTGGCGTGCCGAACCTGCCGCCCCTGCCGATCTCCCAGTTCCGCTGGCGCGAGGAAGCCGCGGCAAGAACTGGCTCCGCGGAGCGCCGAACCTGCCGCACGCGCCGAGGAGCACGCCCGGCGTTGGCAGGGCCGCGCATGCACTCGGCTCGCGCTGACACGTCGTGATGGTGACGTTCTGGGTGAGCAGGCCGGTCGTGTCGACCTTGCCGCCCCACTTCCGGCGTCGCGGGCACGGCGTCGAGATGCCGTACTCGACGCTCCCGCTTCGTGATGGCGACGTTCGTGCCAACGGCCCTGGCAAGGCGCTCGCGGAAACCGCGGCAGGAACTGGCTCCGCGGAGCGCCGAACCTGCCGCGCTTCTGGCGCCGGCCAGCGCGAGGGGCCGATTTGTCAACTTCGAGGCGCGACGTTTGGGACCCCCACACCCCGGCGCGGCGGTCATCAACGAGTACAAGTGCGTCCCCTGGCCACGAGTTCGAGGGGCACGTCGGCGACGAGCAGGGCGAAGGCACCTCGCGCTTCCATGCCGCCTTGAGCCCAAGCCACTGCGCCCGCACGCCCCGCGGCACCTGTCTCCACTCGTACGCGCAACTGCCGAACATTGGGCAGCTGCGTGTCAGAGTGGAAAGTGCCCGCTCAGCGCACCGCCACCCGCACCGGCCACAGGCTCGCGCTGATCAATCCCACGCCGAGCAGCGCCACGCCGCCCGACGCGCCCGCGAGCGCCAGCCCTCCG
>JBMORD010000266.1:0-9300 GCA_049322495.1 Myxococcota bacterium
ATCTCGCTCGGCGGGAACCGCGGCGTGTCGAAGGCGCGCGCGGCGCTCAACCGGCTCCTGACCATGGCGCTCGGCGGGCTGTGGCACGGGGCGGGGTGGAACTTCGTGCTGTGGGGCACCGCGCACGGCGTGTGGATGGATCTGGAGCTGCTCACCGAGAAGTGGCGCGCGCGCTGGCCGCGGTGGCTGGGCGTGCTCGTCACCTTCCACGTGGTGACGCTGCTGTGGATTCCGTTCCGCGCGCCGTCGATGGCGGCGCTGTCGGCGATGGCGCACCGGCTCGTCTCGGCCCCGTGGGACGTCAACACGCCGACCCAGACCGCGGTGCTCACCTTCGGCTTCCTGCTGCTGCAGCGGCCGCTGTTCTCGCTCGCGGCGCCCGAGCGGCCGCAGTCGCTGCGCCGCGGCCTCGAGTGGGCCCTCGCGGCGGTGATGGTGTGGCTGCTGCTCGCGTACGGCAGCGCGCGGCAGGACTTCATCTATTACGTGTTCTGAGCACCGCTCACCGGAGCGGGACGGCTGGGCGCACCCTTCTTCGGCGGCCCGCTCGACCGCGGCGGTCACTTCGCGAAGAGCGCCTTCACGTCGTCCCAGGCCTGGGCGCGCACCCGCTTCGCTTCCGGCGCCAGCGCCTTGAAGAGCTGCGCGCGCAGCTTCTCGGCGGCGGCGAGCGGCCCCTTGCACGCCTTCTCGGCCTTCGCGCGGAAGCGGTCGTCGAGCGACTCGACGTTCACCACGCGCCCGTTGCGATAGGTGACGACGTCGTAGTTCTGCCCAGCCGGGTTGTAGTTCTTCGCCCAGCACGCGCTCGCCTTCTCGTCGGCCTGCTTGAAGCTCGCCTCGACCTTCGCCAGCGCCGGCGTCATGAAGAGCAGCAGCGAGTCGTCGTCGGTGCTCTCGAAGGCGCGCGACCGCTCGGGCACCACCCACTGTGCCGGCGCGGTGCGGGTCAGCAGCTCGTCGTCGAACTCGGCGTCGAGCCCGTCGGCCGTCACCACCTTCGCGCCCTGCGTCGTCGCCTCCGTCACCAGCAGCGGCTCGCCCGCGCGCACCGTCACCTCGCCCCCGCCCAGCACCTCGACCTGGCGGTCCACCACCAGCGTCACCCGCAGCCCCGTCGGCACGGCCTTCCACAGCGCGAGGTGGTCCTTCAGCTCGGCGGGCGTCTTCGGCTGGAGCTGCTCGTGCTCGACGAAGGGCGCGTGGAGGTGCAGGACGGCGCCCGCCACGCCCGCGTACGCCGGGAGGTCGGCCTCGGTGGTGGCGACGAAGAGCGGGCTCGGCTCGCCCGCGCTCAGCACCACACGCACCGGCCCCGCACCGGGTGACGAGAGCAGCGCATAGCGGCCCGGCAGCAGCGGCTTGTCGGCGTGCGAAGAGAAGGGGTTGTCGCCCGCGAGCCACTCGCGCTGCTTCTTGCGGGGCACGTCGAGGGGGAGCAGCTCCACGCGCGGCGAGGCCGCCTCCGCGGGTGGATTGAGCGCCAGCAGACGTACCTTCTCGAGCGCGCCCTTCACCTCGACGAGGGCGAGCGGCACCGCGCCGAACTCGGCGTCACCCAGCGCGCGCGCGCTCGCCGCGTCCGGGTACTTCGCGCGCACCACCAGCGGCGCGTCGCCGGGCGACCAGGTCACCGTCTGCGGCGGGGGGCTCAGGCGCACCGGCTCGTCCTTCGCGTCGAGCAGCAGCGTCACCGCCTGGCCCGGCTGGTAGCCGTAGTCGGCGTTGGCCAGCGCCTTCGGGTTGAGGCCCACGGGGAAGAACTGGAGCTCGCCCGCCGGCAGCTCCTGGGCGTCGACCGCGCCGAAGCGGTCCGAGCAGTACACCTTGCTGCCCGGGAGCAGCAGCGCGAAGGGTACGCTCCCCTGGAGCTTCACGTTCTTCACCGCCGTCCGGAGCGTCAGCTTGCCGGCGGGCTTCGTCGCCACGAAGCCGCCGATGCCTACCCCGCACCACCCCAGCTCGAAGAGCGCGCGCGTCGCCGGCTCGGGCTTGAACTCGGCCTGCAGCGGGTTGAGCCCTGTCGAGGGCTCGAAGACCTGCGCGTGCACCACCTTCGCCAGCGAGAGACCCAGCAACAGCCACGCACGAGAGCTCATGTGGGTGAGGAGACCCCGAACCCGCGGCTCCTGTGAAACGGAAACGCGCGTCAGTGCTTGAGCATCTGGTGCGCGGCCGACGCGCCTTCCATGCCGAGCTTCATCTCACCCGAGTCACTCTCGACTGCGTTCTGAGCACGGCAGGAAGGAGTCGAACCTTCAGCAGCGGGTTTTGGAGGCCCGTGCCCTTTCCGGTGGGGCTTCTGCCGTACGAGTAGGCCCGGAGGGAGTCGAACCCTCATCCTCGCGCGTAAGAGGCGCTTGCTCTGCCAGTCGAGCTTCGGACCTGTGTTGTTTGATTGGTGCCGTCAGAAGTCGAGCAGCACGAGGGGGCGACGCTTCAGGTTCGCCGGCGCCGAGGACGCGCGTGGGCACCACTTCGAGCTGCGTGCGACTGTCGTCATGGCGAACCGGCCTCCTGGAGCGCGGTCGACGACGGCTCACGAGAAGTCCTGACGCGAGCGCGGACGCTGGCTCGTTCGAGCCGGCCACGTTCCGGTGATGCTCAGCCCATGTCGGCCGCCGAGCGATTTCTGCAGCGATGCTGAAGCGGCCCTCTTGCAGCAGGATCCTCGCAGCGCAGAGTCGCTCGAGACCTGGCGGCGCCTGGTGGAGCGCTACCGTCATGGACGCCACTGAGGCGGCGCGGGCACTCCAGCGCGCAGGGGTGCCGCACCGAACGAAGAAGTGGGACGAGCTCGTCGCGAAGCTCACCTGACATGCAGCTCACCTGACACGCAGCACGACGTGACTCACGGCCGCAGGGCCTGCTCGAAGAAGCGCTGTGCGCGCAGGGCCACGTCGGTGTGCACGGCATCGCGGTCGACGCCCGGCGGGTCGGCGCACAGCTGCGGCACGAAGCGCCGGCCCTTCGGCGTGCAGACCGAGAGGAACGTGTAGTGCCCGACCCCGGGCAGCACGGTCACCGCCGCGTGTGCGAGCGCCCTCGAGAGTGGCTCGGCGTTCGTCGCCGGCGCGCTCTGATCATCCGCCGCACCGACGACCAGCTCCACGGGCACGGCGACGCGCGCGAGGCTCTCCGGCGCGAACGCCGGTGCGAGCACGGGGGCGATGACGAACGCGGCCTTGATGCGTGGATCCGCGAAGTCGTCACCGGCGTGTTCGAGCTCGGCCTTCAGGCGCGGCGCCTCGAGCAGGTGCTCGAGCTCGGCTTCGGTGTGCCCGGCGGCCTCGGGCGGGAGCGCACAGGTGACGTCCTGCGGATGTTCCCCGCACCAGGCTCGGTAGCGGGCGAGCTCGAGCCGCGCGCCGACGGACGCGAGGGCCGTGTAGCCGCCGAGCGAGAAGCCCGCGACGCCGATGCGCGCGGCGTCGAGGTGCGGGCCGAACGTCGGGTCGGCGAGCAGGAGATCGATGACGCGCCGCACGTCGCGCGGCCGGTCCCACCACACGAGCTGCGCCTCGAGCCGGAGCGCGTCCTCCGCCGCGGTGTTGCCGTGGTGGTTCACCACTGCGACCACGTTCCCGTTCGCGGCGAGCGCCTCCGCGAGCCACGCGATGCTCGCCGCGGCGCCGCCCGTGCCGTGCGAGAGGATGATCAGCGGGAACCTCCCGGCGAGCGGCGGCGCGTCGATGGCGTTGAGGCCCGCCTCGAAGATGGCCACCTGCCACGGCGCCTGCGTGGTCGTGGCCGCGACCGGGTACCAGACCGCCGTCACGAGCGGGCGCGGGGCATCACCGGTCCACGCGCGGCGCGACGGGTCAGCCCACCGGTGCATCGAGAGCCCCACCGGGTTGGCGCGCGTCTTCCACAGCGCGTGGGGTGTGGCGCAGCCGAACGTCACGAGACCGAGCAGCAGCGGGAGAAGTCGCATGGCACGCGACCGTCGCAGAATCCGCGACGCCGCGTCTGGGGAATGCTCGCGCGGCGGGCGCTTCAAGACTTTGAAACGACTGGGCTCCATAGCTCGAAGAGGTGCGTTTACGTCGAATGTGAGTTGCGTTTGCGTCGATGGCTCTCTACCTTCCGTTCGTGCCAACCAGCGCTCGGCAGCTCGAAGACCAGATCCGGCGGATGACCCCCGTCTCGACTCCGCCTGCGGATCAGTTGAAGGTGGCGAAGCTCTCCCGGGTGCTCGGCGGTCTGGCCCACGCATCGACCCGCACGTGCCGTCTGGTCGGCCCCAAAGGCGAGGAGGTCGTGTTGCCCGACGCGGTCTTCCACGTGCTCGCGCGCGTCGCTGAGGTGCTGGCCCGCGGTGACTCAGTGACGGTCGTCCCGGTCGGGAAGGAACTCACGACTCAACAGGCGGCCGATCTCCTCAACGTGTCACGGCAGTACCTGATCCGGCTGCTGGACGAAGGTCGCATCGCGTACACGAAGACGGGAAAACACCGCCGGCTGCGAATCGAAGACGTGCTTGCGTTCAAGGAGCGTCGCGACGCCGAACGGAGAAACGCGCTGCGCGACTTGTCTCAACTGACAGAGGAGTTCGGTGGCTACGACCGGGAGCTGAAGTAGCGTCAGTGGCGAATGCTTGCAGCGTCGTTCAGGGTCGTGCTCGACGCGAACGTGCTGTACCCGTTCACGCTCCGGGACACGCTGTTGCGCGCTGCGGCCGCAAGCTTCTTCCAGGTCCACTGGTCAGCGCAGCTGCTCGACGAGGCAACGCGGAACCTCGTCGCGAACGGCGTCGTCACCGCCGAGCAAGCAGCGCGCTTGCGAGCCGCGATGACCGAGGCGTTTCCCGAGGCCCTCGTGACGGACCACGAGGCGCTGATTGCGGGCATGAAGAACGACGAGAAGGACCGGCACGTTTCGGCGGCAGCCGTGAAGGCAGGTGCGCAGGTCATCGTCACGATGAACCTGAGTGACTTCCGCGACCTGCCCGAGGGCATCGAGGCTCAGCACCCCGACGAGTTCTTGAGCAACCTGTTTGATCTCGACGCGGACGTGATGACCAGGCCGCGGATCTCAAGAAGCCGCCGCGCACCTTTGAGGAAATCGTCGACGCGCTGGCGAAGCTCGTCCCGAACTTCGCCGCTGCCGTGCGCAGGCACGCGAACGCGCGCACGGAGTAGCAGGGATCACCGCATCGGCGCGCCGGCGGCCGCGAGCGGCTGATGCACGTAGCCGTGCGCCGCGCATCGAGCGGCCCGGCCAGCGCGGCCTCGTCCTCCGAGAACGCGAAGTCGGTCAGCCGGCGCTCCTGCTCGCGAACTCGTCGCGGGCGAAGCGCAGCGCCGCGTCGACACACGTGCGTCCCTCCGCGCGCAGCTCGGAAGCGACGGGGCGCCGGGGCAGGGCGGGGACAGCACGAAAAGGAACTCCGGGTTCCTCATTGTGCGGTCCGCCCACCCTGTCTTGCACAAAACGGAACCCGTAGTTACGTTTTGTGCGTGACGACGACCGGAGCCAGGCGACCGGAGTGGGACCGGCTCTTTGAGACCGCCGCTGGCCAGTCTGGGTACGTCACGACGAAACAGGCTGCCGAGGCGGGCTACTCCACCCACCTGCTCCGCAAGCACATCCACGCCGGCCGTGTGACGAGGCCTCAGCGCGGAATCTACCGGCTGGTGCACTTCCCGCTCGGGGAGCACGAAGAGCTGGTCACCGCCTGGCTCTGGTCGGAGCAGGCGGGCGTGTTCTCACACCAGACCGCGCTCTCGCTCCATGGCCTGTCCGACGTGCTGCCGGCCCAGGTGCACCTCACGCTGCCCGAGGCCTGGCGGCGACGTCGGCTTCGGGTTCCGGCCGGTGTCGTGCTCCACCACGCTGACGTCGCATCCGAGGAGCGATCGTGGTTCGGCCCCGTGCCTGCGACGAGCGCCGGCCGCACGCTGAGCGACTGCGCCAGGAGCGGCCTCTCTCCGGATCTGCTGCGGCAGGCCGCACAGCAAGCGCTGCGGCGCGGCCTGGTCACGCGCAGCGAGCTCGCTGACGTCGCGACCGCGCTCGAGCCGTTCGGAGGGCTCGCACGGTGACCCCACGCACGTATGTCTCGCCCGATGCCTTCAAGCAGGCGCTCGAGCAGCGCCTGCGCTCATCTGCCAGGACGGGCGCCGAGTTCGCGCGCAGGCGTCAGCTCCTCGTCTTCGATCGCTTCCTCGCCCGGATCGTCGCAGTGCTCGGCGATGCGGCCATGCTGAAGGGCGGCCTCGTTCTCGAGCTGCGCCTCGACCGAGCCCGCACCACGAAGGACGTCGACCTCCGCATGGTGGGCTCGCCGGAGGACGTGCTTGCGAAGCTCCAGGAGGCCGGCCGCAAGAACCTCGGCGACTTCATGGCGTTCGAGATCGGCCCGGACGACGACCACCCGGAGCTCCAGAACGACGGGATCACGGGCAGCCGTTCGGCGTCGATGTGGCGTTCGGCGATCCGATCCTCGGCGAGCCCGAGGTCATGGTCGCGGAGGACGTGCTCGCGTTTGCCGGCATCGCCCCGCCGACGCTGAGGCTCTACCCGATCGAGACGCACGTTGCGGAGAAGCTGCACGCGTACACGATGCCTCGCGCGCGCCCGAACTCGCGCGTGAAGGATCTGCCCGACCTCGCGCTCCTGGGGTCGGTGCAGGAGCTCGACGCCAGGCGCCTGCGCGCCGCCCTCGAGCAGACCTTCGCCTTCCGCAAGACGCACGCGCTCCCCGAATCGGTACCCGCGCCGCCCGAAGCATGGCGTACGCCCTATGAGGCGATGGCGCGCGAAGACCAACTTCACTGGGCGACGCTCGACCAGGTCACGAAGGCGGCCAGGGCGTTCCTCGAGCCGGTGCTCGCCGCAGAGCTCGACGCAAGGTGGCTGCCCGCCGAGTGGCGGTGGCGCTGACCGCAGGCGATCCACGCGGAGACTTCGTCGCGCTTCAAGGTGCACCGGCTCTGGGAGAGCCAGCTGGCCAGAGCGGTATCCCGGTGACGCGTCGTGGTTGGTCGAGGACGCGCTCGCGTCGCTGGCGACTGTGGCTGCACGCGCACTCACGTCGCTGCGGTTCGTCGTCCCGGGGCTTGAGCTCGCGGCGATCGAGCGGGCGGCGCGACGCTTCACACGGCTGTTGGAGTGATGCTCACCGCATCGGCGCGCTGGCGATCCACGCGAGCGCCTGCAGCAGCACCTCCGGCAGCTTCGCCAGCGAGGGGATCTTCGTCACCTGCCCCTCGAGGCGCTGCGCGAAGACGGCGGCGAGCTGCTGGTGCACGTAGCCGTGCGCCGCGCCGAGGAAGTGCACGTCGAGCTCGCGCAGCGCATCGAGCGGCCCGGCCAGCGCGGCCTCGTCCTCCGAGAACGCGAAGTCGGTCAGCACGAAGAGCACCCGGCGCTCCTGCTCGGCCTGGCTGGCGAACTCGTCGCGGGCGAAGCGCAGCGCCGCGTCGACGCACGTGCCTCCCGTCGCGCGCAGCTCGAGCAGCTCCGACGCCACGTCGTCGAGGTCTCGCGAGTCGGCGAAGCCCTTCACCACGTGGGTGTCGCTCTCGAAGAGCGCGAGCGCCAGCTCCTCGGGCTTGAGGCGCCCCAGCAGCATCACCACGGCGATCGCGCACACCGCGAGGTCGCGCCCCGACATCGAGCCCGAGATGTCGATCAGCACCGCGAAGCCCGCGCGGCCGCTGCTGGTGTCGGCCACCATGAGGTCGTCGCTCGAGAGCTGGTCGAGCGCCTTGCCCGACTGCGCGAGCGCCTCGAGGGTGCCGTCGACGTCGAGGTGATCGACCTCGTCGCCGGGGCGGTACGGCCGCGTGCGCGCCTGCGGCAACAGCCCCCGCTCCGCGCCGCCCACGCCCTTGTGCATCCACGCCAGCGCCGCGTCGAGCAGCGCCTGCTTCGCGAGCAGCCGCACGCGCTCCTTGAACTCCGACGGCAGCGCGTCGCGGTGCGTGTACCACTGCAGCAGCAGGTTCTCGCCGCCGCCGATGCCCTTGAAGCCGAGGCTCTGGTCGACGAGCTCGCCCAGCCCGAACTTCGCCACGCGCTGGAGCACCGGGCCGAGCGCCACCGCGAGCAGCAGCGCGAGGCCCATGCGGTTCCCGTCGCGCAGGCAGCACGCGAGCAGGTGCTCGAGCAGTTCGTCGGGAATGTGGGTGAGCTTGTCGACGAGCTCGAGGTGCCGCTTGAGGTCCTGCACGTTGCCTTCGATGAGGAAGCGGAGCTGCTCGAGCGGCTGCGAGAGGCGCGCGTAGACCTCCTCTTCGCCGATGCCGAGCGTCTGCGCCGCCTTCACCACCGCCGCCGTGTCGTGGGGAATGAGCCCCACGTCGACCACCGCGTCGAGCAGCGGGAGGAACCGCGCGCGGTCGCCCACCAGCACGAGCACCGCGGTGGAGATCTCGGCGCCGACGCGCTTGCCGATGGCGGTCGCGGTGTCCTTGAGGCGACGGCCGAGCTTGAGCGCCGCGAGGATGTGCTCCATCCGCTCCTCGACGCGGAGCAGGTCGCGCGCGCGCAGCTCGGCGAGGAAGAGCGCGGCGGCCTGCTCGACGAGGTCGCTCCAGCGCTTGCCGGGCACGCAGACGTCGATGAGGAAGTCGAGCGTCGGCGGCTCGGTGAGCGACTTCGCCCACGCGTCGAGCACGGTGTGACGGAGGTCCGTCGTCTCCTCCGGCCCCTCGGGCGCAACCTCCGCCGGCTCGCCGTCAGCGTCGTACTCCCAGTCGTACGACGGCTCGCGCGCGCCGAAGGCCTGCTGCAGCAGCGACGCCGCGCGGAGCGCCCGCACCACGTTCTCCTTCGCCGAGCGCTCGATGAGCGCCTCGGGTGGCTCGACGAACTCGCCGAGGCCCTCGAGGATCTCCGCCCAGTCCGCGAGGTGGCGCGCCGAGGCGAGCGCGCGCTTCTGGAACGGCTTCGCGGCCTTCGCGTCGCCGGCGCGCACGAAGCGCAGCGTCTGCCCGAGCTCGCGCGCCGAGCCCTTCGTCAGCAGCTCGTCGAGCAGCGCCTTCAGCGCGTCCTTCTCCGCGCTCGCGGCGAGGAGCCCGGCCCGCTCCCACGGCGCCTCGACGTCGGTGAGCAGCTGCGGCGCGAAGCCGGCCTTCCCCGCGGCGAGCACCGTCTCGGGCTCCAGCTCCCCGAGGCCGCCGAGCAGCCGCTCGAGCAGGAAGCGGCGCGTGGCTGCCTCGTCGTGAATGCCGTCGGCCTGCAGCTCCGCGGCGCCGCCGAACTGCGTGACGAGCGTGGCGAGGCTCTTCTGCGCCGGGTCATCGGAGGTGGCGAAGCCAGTGAGCAGGTCGAGCGCGCGCATCTCGGTCGCCG
>JBMORD010000267.1:0-9293 GCA_049322495.1 Myxococcota bacterium
GGCGGTGGCGGCTCGACCGGCGGTGGTGGCGGCGCGATCGGCGGCGGTGGCGGCTCGACCGGCGGCGGCGGAGGCTCGACCGGCGGCGGCGGGGGCGCGACGGGCACCGTGCTCCTCATCAGCCAGGTGCAGACGCGCGGAGAGGCGGGCGGCAACGACGAGTTCGTCGAGCTGTACAACCCGAGCACGACGCTGTCCGTGGTCTTCGACTCGACGTGGACGCTGAGCGTTCGCGCGGCGACGTCGTGCGCCTCGACGGAGG
The DNA here is from genome assembly GCA_049322495.1 of Myxococcota bacterium. GTDB lineage: Bacteria > Myxococcota > Myxococcia > Myxococcales > Myxococcaceae > Archangium_A. The sequence continues at coordinate 263 of JBMORD010000267.1, forward strand.
GCACGCGCTACACGGGCGCCGGGCAGCTCATCGGCCCGCGGCGGCACCTGCTGCTCACCAACTCCGGTGGCTACAACGGCTCGGTCGCGGGCGACGCGACGTACACCACCGCCATCGGCGACGCGGCGAGCGTGGTGCTGCGCCGCGAGCAGACGGTGGTCGACGCGGTGTGCCTCGCGGCGGACAGCGCCACCATGACCTCCCTCACCACCTGCACGCCCACCTTCCTCTGCGAGGGCACGCCGGTGATGAACCCGCACGACAACACCACGGCCACCAACACCGACATGGCGGTGCTGCGCGTGAACGGCGCCGACACGCAGAACAACGCCGCCGACTTCGCGGCGATGGCCTCGGCGCCCCGCAACCTCGCGGTTCCCTGAAACGTCGTCGGCCCCCTTGCGCGCCGCAGCGCGTTGATTACTTATTGACCCGTTGGTCAACAAGGACAATCGACGATGACGGGTCTGCGCAAGAGCAGCGAGGAGCGCCGCGAGGAGCTGGTGAAGGCCGCGATGGCGGTGGCGATGGCCGAGGGCCTGGAGAACGTGACCGGCCGGAAGGTCGCGGCGCGCGCCGGGCTGTCGAGCGGGCTGGTCTTCTTCCACTTCGACGGGCGCACGGCGCTGCTCGAGGCGGTGCTCGACGGGCTGCTGGAGAACATCTTCGGCACGTTCGTGGTGCCCCCCGGCGCCGACGCCAACGAGCGGATGATCGAGTTCCTCCGGCAGCGCATCGAGCGGCTGCGGGCAGAGCGCCGGCAGATCGAGCTCTTCGTCGACTTCTGGGTGATGGGCGTGCGTGAGCCGGGCATCCGCAAGCGCATGCGCGAGGGGCTGGAGCGGTACCGCGAGCTGCTCCGGCCGGTGGCCGCGGACGTGGCGCGGGGCCGCGAGCCGATGACGGGCGACGGGCTGGCGCAGGTGGCGGTGAGCTTCGTGCTCGGGCTCGCGCTGCAGGTGGTGATGGACAGCGGGCGCGTCGACGCGGCGGAGTCACTCCTGACGGTGCGCGAGCTGCTGGCGCCGACGGCGAAGGCGGTGCGCGCGTGAAGCTCCTCGACGACGTGAAGCGCGTGCTGCGGTTCGACCTCGCGCTGTACCACCGCCGGCCGCGCCTCGCGCTCGCCAGCCTCGGCGTGACGCTGGTGCCCGCGCTCTACGCCGCCATCTACCTGGGCTCGACGTGGGATCCGTACTCGAAGATGGATCAGCTCCCGGTGGCGGCGGTGAACCTCGATCGCGGCACCGAGCTCCGCGGCCGCCGGGTCGAGCTCGGGAAGAACATCGTCGATCGCCTCGAGGAGAAGCACACCTTCCGCCTGCAGCGGCTCGACGACGAGGACCGGGCGCGGGCGCTGGTGCGCAGCGGTGAGGTGGCCTTCGCGGTGATCGTCCCCGAGCAGCTCAGCGAGACGGCGATGCGGGCCTCGGCCGCGGCGCCCGCGCGCGTGCGCGTCATCTTCTCCGAGGGGAACAACTTCATGACCGGCACCGTCGCGCGGCGCTTCGCCGACGAGCTGACGCGCAACACCAACGAGGTGCTCAACACCGAGCGCTGGACCGTGGTGCTCGACACCGTCGACTCCTCGCGCGGCAACATCGAGAAGCTCAAGGACGGCGTGGGCCGCCTCAAGGACGGCGCGCAGCAGCTCGACGACGGGCTCCACCGCGCGAAGGACGGCTCGGCGAAGCTCGCCGCGGGCGCCGCGAAGGCCGAAGCCGGCGCGGCCCAGCTCGAGAGCGGCGCCCACCGCGTCGCCGACGGCACGCAGGCCCTCACCAGGGGCGTGGCGCAGCTCGGGGGCGGGCTCCGGCAGCTCCGCGACGCCATGCCGCCCCAGGACAAGCTCGACGCCCTGTCCGGCGGCGCGCGCCAGGTCGCCGATGGCCAGCAACAGCTCACGCAGGGGCTGGAGCAGCTCGCCGCGGGCACCACCCGGGCGAAAGACGGCGCGGGGAAGCTCCGCGAAGGCACGGCGGGGATCCCCCTCGTCGGCGGCAAGGTGTCCGCGGGCGCCGGGCAGCTCGAGGCCGGGCTCGGGCAGCTCGAGGCGGGCGCGCAGCGGGCGCACGACGGCAGCGCGACGCTCGCCGCGGGCGGCGCGAAGGTGGCCGACGGCGTCGGCGCCCTCACCGGGGGCGTGACGAAGATGTCCGCCGGCGTGAAGACGATGACCGAGCGGCTCCCGAGCGACGCGCAGCTGGGCCAGCTCGGCGACGGCGCGCAGCAGGTCGCCGGAGGCACCACCGCGCTCCACCACGGCGTGGGCCAGCTCGCGCTGGGCGCCTCTCAGCTCGACGACGGCCTCTCGAAGCTGAGCGACGGAGCGCACCGCCTCGCAGACGGGCTGGGCACGCTCGAGGCGGCGCTGCCGGCGAACGTCGACGGCCTGCAGGGCGACGCGAGGGGCCTCGCCGCCACGGTGCAGCCGGAGCTCGAGTCGCTCACCACCGTCGGCGCGTATGGCAACTCGATGGTGCCCTACTTCCTCGGGCTCTCGCTGTGGGTGGGCGTGGTGATGATGGGCTTCATCTTCCAGCTCCGCTGGTTCCCCTCCCGCCTGCGCGGCACCAACGGGCTCGCGCTCGCGCTGGGGCGCATGGCGGTGCCGCTGGTGCTGGTGCTGGGTCAGGCGACGCTGCTGACGGTCGCGCTCAAGTTCGTCGTGGGCGCGACCGTGCCGTCGCTGCCGGTGCTGTGGCTCATCGCGCTCACCACGTCGGCGGTGTTCCTCACGGTGCTGATGATGCTCGTCGGCCTCTTCGGCGACATCGGCAAGGTCATCGCGCTGCTCTTCCTCGTGCTGCAGATGGGCGCCAGCGGCGGCGTCTTCCCGCTCGCGCTCACCAGCGACGTCTACCGTGCGGTGCACCCGTGGGTGCCCTTCTCGTGGGTGGTGCGCGCGGGGCGCGCGGCGCTCTTCGGGGCGTACGGCGGCGCGTGGCTGCAGGCGGTCGGCGTGCTGGCCCTGTTCGGCGTGGCGTCGGTGGCCATCACCGCCGTCGCCGCGCGGTGGAAGTTCGTCCCGCGGCACCGCTTCGCCCCGCTCCTCGACGTGTGAGGCGAGCCGATTTTCGCGGTGAATTTCGCGCGCGATTTTTCGCCGGGCGGGGCGTTTCTCAGCGCGCGTTGTGTGCCTGTGCACGGCTGTGGGCAGTCCAGCGCCCGGAGTGAGGCGCGGCGCCGCGGCTCGTGGAGCGTGCTCGTCGCAGGCACACAAGGTGAGACTGTCGCGAAGCTTTCACGTGGAAACGCGCGCGCGGCGCTCGCGAGAACTCCAGCGAAGTCCACCTCGCGCCGGAGTCACCATGAAGCTGAGCCGCATCGCCCCGCCCCGCCCCTCCACTGGTCGCAGCACCCAGGTCTCGCGCGTGACGCGCGACGCCCCCGGTGACGGTCCGCGCCCCGGCGCTGGCCACTCCGGCGTCGACCTCTTCGTGGTGCCGCGTGACGGGCACCCGGTCATCGAGAAGGAGAACGTCGGCCCGGTGCGCACCACCACCAGGCGCACCCACGTCAACGACCTCACGTACCAGGGCGGCCGCGTGCTGAAGAACCCGGGGTTCCAGCCCATCTACGTCGGCAGCTACTGGAACACCGCGGCGGGCAAGGCCGACCGCGCGCACAACGACGCCTTCGCGAAGGAAGTGGTGGGCAGCGATCACCAGGCGCTGCTCGCGCAGTACGGCGTGCAGAAGGGCACCTTCGGCGGCTCGTCGGTCGTCGCGCGGACCGACCCGAAGACCTTCACCCGCGACGACGTGGTGGCGCTCGTGAAGCAGCAGCTCGCCAGCGGCGCGGTGAAGGACGGCCCGGAGATGGTGCACATGGTGGTGCTCCCGCCCGGCACGGTGCTCGACGCGGGCAACGGCGTGACCTCGAAGGTGGGCCTCGGCGGCTTCCACGGCAGCTACACCGACGCCAACGGCCGCAACATCTACTTCGGCGTGGTGGCGTACTCGAAGGGCGCCAACGGCATCGACTTCGCCGGCAACGGCCGCGACAACCTCACGATCGTCGAGTCGCACGAGTTCGACGAGGCGGCCACCGACCCCGACGTCGAGAACGGGCGCCTCGGCTGGTACCACGCGAAGTACGGGGAGATCGGCGACCTCGCGGTCAACAGCGGGCTGGTGCCGCTCGACCAGGCGTGGGGCCGCGATGCGGGCGGCTTCGCGGTGCAGACCGAGTGGAGCAACCAGGACGACCGCTTCGAGACCGTCGCCCCGAAGAAGCGCTGACCCGCGTCACCGGCTGACGGGCGGGTGCGAGGTCGGCTCGGGGAGCATCGCCGCGTCGAGGGCCCGCACGTCCTTCCCGTCGAAGCCTCGGAAGGCCACGGTGCGCGCGCCGCGGAGCTGCGAGAGCTCGTAGAGCTCGTTGTAGGCGGCGAACACCTCCGGCGTCTGCTTGAGGCGCTCGAGGGCGCGGCCGACCGCGAGCGGGTACTGCCCCTTCGCCTGCGCGACGAGCGAGGCGACCTGCTTCGCGGTGTCCGCCTCGAGCTGCGCGGCGTCGAGGCGGCCCTGCTCGACCACCACCGCGCGCGCCCGCTCGAGCCGGGTGGCGACGCTGCCGAACACCTGCCGCGCCACCTCCGGCGCCAGCGCGACGTTGCGCACGAAGACGCGCTCCACCTTCACGCCCCAGCGCTCCGTCTCGGCCGACACCTCACGCTGGAGCCGCGCGCCGAGCTCGCGCCGGTCATCGAGGATCTGCTGGAACTCGAGGCTGCCGAGGATGCTCATCGCGGCGTGCACCACCACGTTCTGCACGGCCTGCTCCCAGTCCTCGACGGCGAACAGCGCCTTCTCGGCGTCGACCACCCGCAGCTCGACCCACAGGTCGGTGAGCACCGAGGTGCCGCGCGCGTCGTTGACGTGGAGGTCGTGGATGACGCGGAAGTCGCGCGCCAGCGACACGTGCTCCACGTCGACCCACGGCAGCCACTTCGTCGGCAGCACGTGGAGCCCGGGCTTCTCGAGCTTCGCCACCAGCTTGCCGAAGCTCGTCACCAGCACCACGTGCTCGTCTTCGACCGCCACGCCGAAGCCCCGGGCCGCGAGCGCGAGCAGCGTGAGCCCCACCGCGCCCGCCGCCACGCCGCCGAACAGCATCATCCAGTCCTGAGCCGTCACGCGGCACCTCCGTCCTTCACGAAGAGCGTCCGCGCGTCGGCCAGCACCTCGGCCTTGCGCCGCGCGACGTACGCCTCGAGCACGCCCGCCTGCTGGAGCGTCCCCAGGTGGCGCCCGAGCTCGTCGATCTCCGCCTCCACCGCGGCGGCCTTCGCCTTCGCGATCTCCACCCCGCGCTCGGCGGCGAGCACCTTCTGTGCGCACTCGCTCTCGGCGCGAAAGCGCGTGGCGTCGGCCTCGGCGCGCGCGCTCATCACCGCGTTGAGCGCGTCGGCCAGCTCGTCGGGCGGGAGGATGTCGGTGATGTCCACCGCGTGGAAGTCGATGCCGTAGCGATCGCCCAGCTCCTGCTTCGCGAAGTCGGCGATGCGCTGGTTGACCAGCTGGCGATCGCGCCGCACGAGCGCGAAGGCGCCGCCGAGCTCGTCGCCCGCCGCCGCGCGCACGTTGGCGATCTCGTTGCGCAGCAGGCTCGAGAACAGCGAGGCCACGTGCTCCTTCCGGTGGTGGAGCCCGAAGAGGTACTGCGCGATGCCGTCGCGGCGCGGCGCGTAGCGGAGGTTGGAGTGCAGGCGGATGACCGTGCCGTCGGCGAGCATCACGTGATCCGACGCGTCGGAGTGATCCGCCGGCGCGTGCCCGAAGGCCTGCGCGCCGAGCGGCAGCAGCTGCTCACGCAGCGAGATGAGCTCCACCTCCTCGAAGCTCCACTTGAGGTGGAAGCCGGGCTCGGCGAGCCACAGCTTGCCGTCGGGGCCGTGGCGGGCGGCGCCGAAGCGCGTCACCACGCCGACCTGGCCCTCCTCGACCCGGAAGTAGCAGTCGCGCGCCTTCCACACGAGGAACAGCGCCGCACCGATTGCGAGGCCTGTCACGAACATGGGTCTCTCCGTCTCAGAAGCGTTCGAACGACGGGCGCTCCCAGCGCTCGTCGAAGGGGTTGGGCTCGTCGCTGGCGGCGGTGGCGCGCGGGAGCGCGTGGCCGTGCTCGACGAGGCGGCGGTACGCGGCGGCGAGGCCGCGGTTCACGTCGACCACGTCTTCGTTGAAGTGCGCGTGCGCCTCGGTGGCGGGCGGCAGCGCGTCGGCCTTCGCCTGCGTGTCGACGATGGTGCCGGGCGGCACGAAGCGGCCGTCGGGCACCTCCACGCCGACCACCACCGCCCCGATGCCCACCGAGCAGTGCGCGCCGAGCACGCTGTCGTGCACCACCGCCTTGAAGCCGATGAAGGTGTCGTCGCCGACGTAGCTCGGGCCGTGCACCAGCGCGTCGTGCGCGATGGACACGTTGCGGCCGACGTAGATCGCCCACTTCTCGCCGTCGACCATCACGTGCTTCTGCTTGAGCGCATGCAGCACCGCGCCGTCCTGCACGTTGGAGTTGGCGCCGATGAAGAAGGGCGTGCCCTCGTCGGCGCGCACCGAGCTGCCCGCGGCGATGTGCACGTTGTCCCCGAGCACCACGTGGCCGATGACCGTCGCCTGCGGGTGCACGTAGGCGGTCGCGGGGATCTGCGGCCGGCTGCGCACGTGCCCCAGCCACTCCGCGGGGCTCCCGGTGCCGTCTCCGCCCGGCCGCCGGGCCAGCGCCCGCTCGCGCCCGAGCTGCGCGCGGAGCCCCGCGGGGCGCGCGAGGGCCAGCGTGGCCGGCGCCGCCTTCCGGTGGAAGAGGAACCAGTCGACGGCGTGGATGATGAGGCCCGCCACGAGGCCCAGCATGAGGTGGCCGCTCACCGTGCCCGCCGCGGTGGCGAGGAAGGCGAGCGCCTCGAGCTTCGAGTCCTTGAAGAGGTGCCACAGCGTCGCGAGGTCGACGAGGCGCACCCCGATGACGCACAGCAGGCCCGCGAGCGCCGCCAGCGGCACCTTCGCGATGAGCGGCGCCATCAGCAGCACCGCGCCGCCCAGGAAGAGCGCGTGGAGCACCGTCGCCACCTTGGTGCGCGCGCCGCTCTGCACGTTGACGCCGCTGCGCACCACCACGCCCGTCACCGGCATGCCCGAGAAGAAGCCCACCACCACGTTCGCCAGCCCCTGGCCGAAGAGCTCGAGGCTCGCCTGATGCGGGCGCAGCACGTCCTTGCCGAGCATGCGATCGACGGCGCGCGCGGCGAGCAGCGACTCGGCCGAGGCGAGGAACGCCAGCGGGAGCACCGCCACCAGCAGCTCACCGAAGCGCGCCGGGTCGAGCGAGGGGAAGGTCGCCGCGGGGAACTGGCTGGGCACCTCGCCCACCCGCGTCACGTCCCACCCGACGTAGTTGGCGATGAAGGTCACCAGCGCCACCCCGACGATCGCCGCCGGGAAGCGCTTGAAGCGCGCCGTGCCCACCACCAGCAGCGCGACGAAGAGCCCCGAGACCACCGCCAGCCACTCCACCTCGTGCAGCCAGTCGGGGCGATGCATCATCATCGCCAGCTCCGACACGCGGTAGTCGAAGCCGAGCAGCTCGGGGATCTGCTGGTCGAGCAGCTTGATGCCCACGCCGGTGGTGAAGCCCGCCAGCACGCTCTCCGGCACGCGCCCGATGAGCTGGCCCGCGCGGGTGAAGGCGAGCAGCAGCTGGAACGCGCCGACCAGCATCGCCGCGAGCGCCACGCCCGCCGGCCCGAAGCCCAGCGCGATGCCGGCGACGATCGACGCCAACGCCGCGGCCGGCCCCGTCACCTGGAGCGGAGCCCCACCCACGACGCCGGCCACGAAGCCGCCGATGGCTCCCGCCACCAGGCCCGCCGCCGGAGGCAGCCCGCTCGCCACCGCCAGCGCCAGGTTCAGCGGCAGCGCGACCGCCGCGACCGTCAGCCCCGCCGCGACGTCCTGCGGCAGGCTCCGCTGCTCGTGGATGTCCTTGAAAGTCTTGCCGAAGTGGCCGAGCGCCGCCTTCCAGTCCGCGACGAAGGGCGTCCAGAACGACGCCGTCGGGGGCGCGAGCACTCGGCCGATACGGCGTCGCTGGCGCGGGGCATTTTGGGTCACCCGCGCAAACTATTCACCCCGTCAATGAGAAGTCAGCAAGAAAGCGGAAGAATGCCCCAACAATCACTCGTCGCGTTCGCCGGCGACGGTGCCTTCGAGCAGCTCGTCAGCGAGGCGAAGGATGAGGCGCTGGGTGACCTCCGCTTCGCCCTCACCGACCTGCTTGAGGAGCTTCTTCACCGCCCCCTCGACGGAGAACTCGACGGGCAGCGACAGCTTCTCGCCGGCGCGCGTCAGCGAGAGCAGGGCGCGGCGGCCGTCGTGCGCGTCTCGCGAGCGGACGATGAGGCCCTGGCTCTCGAGGCGCTGGAGCACGCCGGTGAGCGTCGACGGGTGCACATGGAGGATGCGCGCCAGCTCTCCCGAGCTGATGCTGGGCGCGGCGCCGATGATGCGCAGCGCGAGCCGTTGGGGCCCGGTCAGGCCGGTGCGCTTCGCCATCGCCTTGCTGCGCGCGTGAAGGGCGTGGTCGAGTGCCCAGATGGAGCGGAGAAACTCCAGCGAGCGGCCAAGCTGCGGTTCGGGGGCACTGCCACGGGAACCCATGCGGTGCGCGTCATTTAGTCGATCGCTGCGAAAACCAAATGGCCCCTGCTGACTCGTCCCAAAACGCCCCAATCAGGCGCTTCGAGCTGCCATCGATCCGCGTCGGCCTGGGCTTCATGCGCCAGTCGACGGACGAGGTGCGCGACGAAGCGCGCGCGGAGGCGGTGGTGCACGCGGCGCTCGACGAGGGCGTGACGTTGTTCGACACGGCCCACGCCTACGGGCAGGGCGAGCACGAGTACGGGCACAACGAGCGGTGGCTGGGGCGCTTCCTGCGCGGGCACCCGCTCGGCGCGAAGGCGCAGATCGTCACCAAGGGCGGCATGCGGCGCGCGGGCCCGCGCTACGTGCCCGACGGGAAGGCCTCG
>JBMORD010000268.1:0-9284 GCA_049322495.1 Myxococcota bacterium
CCTCGGGCTCGCGTCGCGCGCCGCGCCCAACATGAACCTCCAGGACACCGGCGCGCCGCTGCGGATCCTCGGCGGCGGGGCGGTGCTCTGGCTCGGCATCGGGCTCATCGCCGCCCGCCTGCAGGACCTCGCGCTCCAGCACGCCGACGAGCTCCAGCGCCTGGCCGCCGGCTGAGCGTCAGGCCCAGGTCGCGCGGTACCGGCCGTCATGCCTCGCCGCGTCGGCCGCGAGGAGCTCGACCTGCCCCTGGCCGCCCACCAGCTCCATCACCTCCTGAAGCACGCCCTGGCGGTACTCGAGGATGAGCGTCGAGCGATCCTTGATCTTCGAGAGGAATGGCTCTCGCACCCAGGTGCGGATCAGCAGCTCCTTCGGCCCGACCTCGGTGAACTCGGTCTCGATGTAGTTGGCCGCCGTGCGGAAGTTGCGGCCCATGCGCAGCAGCGTGCGCCTGACGCCCATCACCTTCCCCGCGGTGAGCGCCGCGAAGCCCACGCCGGTCTGGACGAAGCCGCGCATGAAGAGCCGGCCGATGTGCACGTAGCGCTCGCGCTCCGGCACCTCCGAGGCGAGCGCGTCACCGACCGTGCGCACGACGAAGACCCAGGTGTCCGCCGGGTAGGCGACCTGCGGGTGCTCGAGCTTGACGCCCCCGCTCGCGAGCTGCGCCACGAGCTCGGGTGTGAGCTGCTTCGCGAAGGCGCGCCTGATGCCCTCGATCGCCGCGCCGAAGATGACCGGCTCCACGGTGTCCATCAGTCCCCCCAACGAAAACGCCCGCGCATCGCTGCGCGGGCGTTCGAGCTGCACAGCTTCTCAGCCGGCGGTCAGAGGCCGCAACCCCACTCGGTGGTGGGCTTGTAGACCGAGCCGCGCGGCGGCACGCACACCGACGTCTCGATGCAGAACGAGCGCGAGCCGGTGACCGCGTCACGGCAGAACGACTTCACCGGGCCGATCGCCGCCGTGCCGTTGGGGCACTGCGAGTCGCCCGACTTGGCGTCACAGCGGCAGGCCTTGAGCAGGCCGCCGTCCTGCAGGCGCAGGTTGGGGTCGGGCTCACACACGCCCGCATCGCTCACGCCGCCGTCGGGCAGCACGCTGCAGTCGGCGTTGGTCTGGCAGTAGCCGACGTCCTGCATCGGGTTCGGCTGCGGGCGGACGTGGGTGATCGAGTAGTTCGCCGGGCACGCGATGAGCGTCTTGTCGACCGGGCCGTATCGGAGCGTGACCTTGCCCACGTCGTTCACCGTCGGCCACATGCAGACGTTGATGCCGGTGGCCATGCCGCGATCGCCCGCGTACTGGCAGCTCGGCTTGAGCGGGCTGCAGTTCGGGCTGCGGCCACCGTCAGGACAGCCGGCCCAGGTCGGCATCGGGAGGCTCGCGCACTCCTGATCGGCCATGGCCTGGGTCATCACGTCGACGCCCATGTTGAACGGCGTGCCGGCGGCGCACTCAGTGCAGAACGGCGGCACGGGCGCCTTGTAGCAACCGGCTGGGTCCTGCTGCGAGAGCGGCGGGCACGGGTCGGGGACGCCGTCGAAGTTCTTGTCGTCGCCGCAGCAGTACTCACCCTGGGCGCAGGCGATGTTCGCACCGCCCTGCTCCTTGCAGGTCTCGAGGCGGCAGTAGTTGATGCCCGCGTCGCTCGCGCACGCGTAGGGCGTCTTGCAGTCCTTGTAGGGGAGCGCGGTGATCGGATCGGAGCCGGTGCGGCAGTCCGTCTTGCAGGCGAAGGTGCCACGGTCGCAGTAGCCGAGGTACGGCCCCGCATCGACGAGCTCAGGGCACTCGAGGTTGTCCATGCAGTCGCCGCGCGCGCGGCAGCGCTTCTGCGAGTCGGAGCCGTCGGCGAGCTTCTCGGGCCGGCAGACGAGATCCGGGCCGCCGAAGGGGTTGCCCGCGGAGGCCTGGCAGTCGGCGTTGGTGTCGCACGGCGGGCGGCAGCGGCCGGCGCCGTAGTAGATCGACTGCGGATCGAGGTTCGCCTGGTCGACCCAGCAGGTCTGACCGGGCGGGCAGCCCGGCGCCTTGGTGTCCTTGCTCGCGAAGTCCCACGAGCAGCGCGGCACGCAGATGCCGCCGCACGAGCCCGCACCCGCGTCAGGACGGTTCACGCTGCACACCGAGCCGCCGGGGCAGTCCTTGTCGACGTTGCAGCCGACCTGGTTGCAGCTGTTCGACTGCGGGCGGCAGTAGCCGGTGCCGTCGTCGATGGTGCCGCACGCGCACTGACCGACGAGCTGGTAGAGGCAGTACTTCTTGCCCGACATGTCGTTCGGGAGCGTCTTGCACCGCCCGGCGCCGATGCCGTCCGGCGGACCGAAGATCACCGGATCGCTGCCGCACTCGAGATCGCTCGTGCACTCCTGGCAGGGGCCCTTGCGGAGCCGGCACACGCCACCGCCCGCGGCGGTGGTGTCGCAGGTGCACTGCGTGCCGTAGCGGTAGCAGCGATCGGCTGCGTTGAGCGACTGGCACTGGAAGTCGGCGCTGCACGACTGGCCCATCACGCACTTGCCGTCACCGCCGCAGATCTTCCCCGCCTCGCAGTCGAAGTCGGAGGTGCACGGCGGCGGGCCCGCGTCGGGCATGCCCGCGTCCTGGGTGGGGTCGACCTTCGCCACGCACGCACCGTCGGTGCACACCTGGTCGGAGCCGCACGCCGTACAGGCCGCGCCGACGAGGCCGCACTGGCTGTCGGTGTTGGCGGTGATGCACTCGTTCTTCTCGGTGCAACAGCCGGAGCAGTTGTCGGCGGCGCATTTCTTCTGGCAGCCGGGCATCAGCGCGACCACGAGGCCGAGGAGGCCTCCCAGCAGCGCGAAGCGGAAGTGTCTTGCGAGCATGTCGTTTCCCTGTGGGGCAATTCGGCCTGAGGACCTTCGACCCTCTAGCCGAAATCAGGGGAACGCAACACCCGGGTCACGGGCCGAGGCCGACCCACACCTCGCCGTCGGAGGCGAACTCCTTCTTCCAGATGGGCACGTCTTCCTTGAGGCGGTCGATGACGTGCTCGCAGGCGCGGAACGCCTCCTTGCGGTGGGGCGCGGAGACGGCGATCACCACCGCCAGCTCGCCGGGCAGCAGCGTGCCGACCCGGTGCACCACCGCCACCTCGGTGCCCGGCCACTGCGCGCGCGCCTCGGCGGCGATCTCCGCGAGCTTCTTCTCGGCCATCGGCACGTAGGCCTCGTACTCGAGCTTCGTGACGGTCTTGCCCTTCGAGTGATCCCGCACCACGCCGGTGAAGGTGACGAGGCCGCCCTGGCTGACGCGCGACACGGCGTCGACGACCTCCTGGAGCGAGAGCGGCGCGTCCTGCACGCGGAAGAGCGGCGCCCCACCGGCGACCGGAGGGATGAGGGCGATCTCCGCGCCGGGGTGGAGCGGCTGCGTGGCCGGCGCGAACTCCTGATCGACGGCGATGCGCAGGTGCGGCAGCAGCGGCGTCAGCGTCGGGAAGCGCTCGGTCAGCACACGCGTGAGGTCGGCGACGGTCGCACCGTCAGCGAGCTCGAGCGGCAGCTCGCCGACCTTCGTGCGTTCGCGCGCGGCGGCGAAGAAGCGGACCTTCACCGGGATCATGCGGGCCTCAGGGCGCCTTCTTCTTCGCGTGGAGGTCGAGCTTGAGCGCGACGTTGTCGGCGATCAGATCGTCCGGCTTGCCGGGGTACACGATGCCGAAGTCCTTCCGGTTGATGGCGAACTCGGCGGCGACGGTGACCTCGTCGGCGGTGAGGGTGATCTTCGCGGGGAACGAGATGCCCTTCGTCACACCGTGGAGCGTGAGCTCGCCGGTGACGGTGAAGTCGCCCCCTTCGTTCGCCTTGATGCCGGTCGAGACGAACTTCGCCTGGGGGAACTGGGCGACGTCGAAGAAGTCGGGGCTCTTGAGGTGACCGGTGAGCTTCTCGGCGTCGCTGACCACCGAGCCCATGTTCGTCGCGTCACCGCCGACGACCTCGATGATGCCGCCGAAGGTGCCGAAGCCGCCCTCGTGCTTGCCGGTGAGCTTCGCGCCGGTGAAGGCGAGCTTCGAGCTCTCCTGGGTGAAGGGGTACGCGACCGCGCCCTCGAGCGGGGCGACGGCGACCTCGGCCTTCGGGGCCGGGGCGGGCGCGGTGACGACGGCCTTCGGCTTGTCCTTCGCGGGATCGGGGCAGGCGGCGAGCAGCAGGGCGGCGGAGACGAGGAGTGCGTGGCGCATGGTGCCCCCTCAGATGCCGTAGAGCGCGCCGTATTTCACCTTCAAATACGAGATGAAGGCGTCGTCAGAGAGCCCCTTCCCGGTCACGCGGGTGACGAGCGCCTCGGCGTCGACCCGGAAGCCCTCGCGGTGCACCTTCGCCCGCAGCCAGTTCTTCACCGGCGCGAGATCGCCCTTCGTGAGGCCGTCGTCGAGGCCGGTGATCTCGCGGTTCATCGCCTCCCAGAGCGCGGCGGCGTACAGGTTGCCGAGCGTGTACGTCGGGAAGTAGCCGAACTCGCCGTACGCCCAGTGGATGTCCTGGAGCACGCCTTCCTTGACGTTCTTCACCTCGAGGCCGAGCAGCGCCTTCGTCTTCTCGTTCCACGCGCCCTCGAGATCGGCCACCTGGAGCGTGCCGCGCATCAGCGCCAGCTCGAGCTCGGTGCGCAGCACGATGTGGAGGTTGTAGGTCACCTCGTCGGCCTCGACGCGGATGAAGCTGCGCTCGACGCGGTTGACCTCGCGGAGGAAGTCGTCGAGCGAGACCTCGCCGAGCTGCTCGCGGAACAGCGCCTGGTACTTCGGGAAGTAGAACGACCAGAAGGCGCGGCTGCGGCCGACGATGTTCTCCCAGAGGCGCGACTGCGACTCGTGCAGCCCGATCGAGGGCGCCTGGGCGAGCGGCGTGCGCTCGTGCGCGGGGTCGAAGCCCTGCTCGTACAGCCCGTGGCCGCCCTCGTGGATGGTGCTGAACACGCTCGAGAGCGGGAGCTCGGCGAAGAGGCGCGTGGTGAGGCGCACGTCGTGGAGGCCGGTGCCGCCCGTGAAGGGGTGCGTGCTGCGATCCTGCCGGCCGGCGTCGAGGTCGAAGCCCATCGCCTCGAGCAGGTGCAGGGTGAACTTCCACTGCGCCTCGGTGTCGAAGGTCTTCCCGGCGAAGAGGCGCCTGGGGGCCGGCTTCGCGTCGATCGCCTGAACGAGGGGGACGAGGCGCGTGCGCAGATCGGTCAACACCGGCACGAGGCGCTTCACGCGCATGCCGGGCTCGTAGTTCTCGAGCAGCGCGTCGTAGCGCTCGCCGTCGTGCCCCCACGCGTCGGCCATCTCGCGGCGGAGCCCGACGAGCTTCTCGACGTGGGGCTGGAAGATCTGGAACTTCCGCTCCTCGCGCGCCTCGCGCCAGGCGGACAGCGCGAGCGACTGGGCCTCGGCGAGCGCCTTCACCAGGCGGCCGGGGATCTTCACCGCGCGGTCGCGCTCGCGGGTGAGCACGCGCACCATCGCCTCCTCGTCGGGCGTGGCGGGCTTCGCGTCGGCCAGCCAGTCGCCCAGCCGCGGGTCGACGAGGCGCTCGTGGTACAGCCCCTGGAGCGTCGCGAGCTGCGCGGCGCGGCCCGGCTCGCCCTTCTTCGGGAGGTAGGTCTCCTGATCCCAGCTCGCGAGGCCGACCACGCCCGAGAGATCGCGGAGCTCCTGCATGCGCGTGAGGAGGTTCGGGTTCATGACCTCCTCTTACTCCGTCGGCTCAGTCGGCGAGCGTGGAGAGATCGCCCGGGTCTTCGCCGAGCGCCTGCGCCTTGAGGTAGCGGCGGACGATCTTCCCGCTGCGCGTCTTGGGCAACGACGCGCGCACCTCGACCTCCGACGGCGTGGCGATCGCGCCGAGCTCGGAGCGCACGTGATCCTTGATCGACGAGAGCAGCGCGGGCGTTTCCCTGGTGCCCGGCTTGAGCACCACGAAGACCTTGATGCGCTCGCCCTTGAGCGGGTCGGGCAGGCCGATGGCGGCGCTCTCGGCGACGGCCGGGTGGCTGCCGAGCGAGGCCTCGATGTCGGCGGTGCCGATGCGGTGGCCGGCCACGTTGAGCACGTCGTCGGCGCGGCCGAGCACCGAGAAGTAGCCGTCGGCGTCGCGCACCGCGAGATCGCCCGCCGAGTACACGCCGGGGATCTGCGTCCAGTAGTGCTCGTAGCGCGCGCGATCGCCCCACACCGTGCGCAGCATGTACGGCAGCGGCCGCTTGATGACGAGCAGCCCGCCCTGCCCATCGGCGATCGGCTTTCCCCCCGCATCGACGATCTCCGCCTCGACGCCCGGCAGCGGCTTGCCGACCTTGCCGGGCCGCGGGTCGAAGGTGGGCAGCGTGCCCAGCACCGGCGCGGCGATCTCCGTCTGCCACCAGTTGTCGACCACCAGGCCGTTGCCCTGCCCCACGAGGTACTGCTGCGCCCAGCGGTGCGCCTCGGGGTTCAGCGGCTCGCCCGCGCACGCCAGCAGCCGGAGGCGCGAGAGGTCGTACTTGCTGGGCGCCTGCGCGCCGTGGCTCATCCACATGCGCACCGCGGTCGGCGCGGTGAACATGATGTTCACCCCGTGGCGCTCGCAGAGCTCCCAGGTCACCTCGGGCGTCGGGAAGTCGGGCACGCCCTCGCGGATCAGCACCGTCGCGCCGATCGACAGCGGCCCGTAGACGATGAACGAGTGCCCGACGATCCACCCGATGTCCGACGTCGACCAGTAGATGTCGCGCTCGCCGATCTGGAAGAACGCGCGCGCGAGGTACGTCACGCCGACGAGGTAGCCGCCGGTGGCGTGCACCACGCCCTTCGGCTTCCCGGTGGTGCCGGAGGTGTAGAGGATGAAGAGCGGGTCCTCCGCGTCCATCTCCTCGGGCTTGCAGTGGATCGCCCGGGCGTCCTGCACGTCGTAGAAGTCGTGCTCGCGCTCGGAGTCGAGCTCGATGGGCGCGTCACCGGGGCGCGAGCCGCGGCGGTGGACGATGACGTGCTCGACCGAGGCGATGCCGCGCACGGCCTCGTCGATCGCCGGCTTGAGCGGGAGCGCCTTGCCGCGCCGGTAGCCGAAGTCGCTGCACACCACCACCTTCGCGCCGGAGTCGAGGATGCGCGCCTTGAGCGCCTGCACGCCCATGCCGGCGAAGACGACCGAGTGGATCGCCCCGATGCGGGCGCACGCGAGCATCGTCACCACGCCCTCGGGGACGAGCGGCATGTACACCACCACGCGATCGCCCTTCTGCACGCCGAGCTTGCGCAGCGCGTTCGCGAAGCGGCCCACTTCCCGGTACAGGCGCCCGTAGGTGTAGGTCACCTCGTTGCCGTCCTCGCCCACCCAGATCAGCGCCGCCTTCAGCCGCCGCTCGCTGTGCACGTGCCGATCGATGCAGTTGACCGAGGCGTTCAGCTTCCCACCGACGAACCACTCGTGCTTCGGCAGCTCGAAGCGGAACACCTGTGAGAAGGGGCGCTCCCAGTCGACGAGCGCCGCCTGCTCCCGCCAGAAGGCCTCGGGGTCGGTCGCGGCGAGCCGGCGCTCGAGCTCGTCGTTGCGCAGCGTCGCCTGGCGCGCGAGCCACATCGGCGCGTGGATCGGGTCCTGCGTGCGGGTGAGCGCTTCGATGGCGGCCTTCTGCCCCTCGGTCAGGTGGACGGATTGGTCGGACATTCGCGCGCGAGCCTGCAGCGTTGGTGCCACTCCGCGCGGTCGGCGCGGAACGCGGCGTCGGCGCGCACGGTCTGCGCCGCACGGGGAGATCGCCCAAAAGATCGCGCCAGAAGCAGCGCGTCATGACTTCGGGCTCTGGGTCGAACCGAAGCGCGGCGCGTTACGTCTCGAAACACTCAGCCGAGGTCGGCGAGGCGGTGCAGCTCGACGCCCGCTGGCGGCTTGCCCTTCCACGCGCGCACGAAGGCGTGTCGACGGAGCGTGTGGTGCTGTGGGTTCGGGTAGCGCCGCGCGTCCTGCTCGAGCTGGCGCGAGAGCTCGGCGGCGGTGACGGGGCCCCACTTGCACGCGCCGAGCTCGCACACGCCGTCGGTGCGCACCGCGACGAGCTCGAGCTCCACCTCGCGCGACCAGAAGGCGCCGACCTCGACGTCGGCCTTCACGCCCTCGGCCTTGAGCAGCCGCGGAAGGGCCTCGCGACACAGGCGCTCGAAGCAGCTGCCTGCCCAGGGCACGAGCTGCGGCTCGACGAGCTGCCCCCACGCCTCGTGCGGCTCGAGCTGCGCGAGCTGGCTGCGGTGCGGAAAGACGAAGCGGAACCAGAACCGCAGGAGCGCGTCGTCGAGCACGAAGCGCACGTCGGTGCGTCGGGGGCGAGCGCCGGTGACGGGGTAGCGGCGCGAGACGTACCCGAGCGAGACGAGCGTCTCGAGGTGGTAGTGGAGGTTCCGCTCGGGGACGCCCGACGTGCGGGCGATGGTCTTCGGGGTGTGCGCGCCGGTGGCGATGGCCATCAGCACCGCGTGGAACGGCGCGACGTCGCGGAGCTCCTCGCGCAGCAGAAA
The DNA here is from genome assembly GCA_049322495.1 of Myxococcota bacterium. GTDB lineage: Bacteria > Myxococcota > Myxococcia > Myxococcales > Myxococcaceae > Archangium_A. The sequence continues at coordinate 8,508 of JBMORD010000268.1, forward strand.
CTCGGGCTCGCGGAAGAGCGGCGCAAACTCGTCGAGGAGCGTGCGCTCGACGTTCTGGCGGAACGAAGCGCGCGCGTCGAACGAGGTGAGGTACTGCGCGACGCCGCCGGTGACGAACCAGGTGAGGGCCTGCTGCTCGATCGACGCCCGCGGGTGGAACAGCCGCGCCTCGGGGAACGAGAACGGCTTGAGGTGGAGCTGCGCGGTCCGCCGGCCGAACAGCGGGCTCTGCTCGCCGAGCACCTCGCGCTCCATGAAGCCCGCGGACGAGCTGCAGAGCACGAGCATCACCCGCCCGCTGCGCTTCCACCCCGCGTCCCACAGCTCCTGCAGCACCGAAGGCAGCTCGGGGCTCGCCGCGGCGGTCCACTGGAACTCGTCGAGGATCAGCACCAGCTTGCCGGGGCCCCTCCACCGCCCGACGACGAGCTCGAGCGCGCGCTTCCACGAGTCGACCGCCGCTTCCGCCAACAGCGGCTCGCCGAGCGTGCGGGCGGCCTCGACGAGGAACTCCTCGAGCTGGAGCGGCGCCGGCGCGACCTTGCCCACGTGGAACACGCCGCGGTGCTTCGCGCAGAAGTGCCGCAACAGCGCGGTCTTGCCGACGCGACGCCGGCCGTGGACGGGCACGAAGGCGCCGCCCGGCGCGGTCCGCTGCCGCTCGAGCACCGCGAGTTCCTGGGTGCGGCCGACGAAGGTGTTCATCGCGCCGAACGGTTACTTGTCGTAACGCGTTTCGACAAGTCACGTTACGACAACTCTCCTGCCCGCGCCGGC
>JBMORD010000269.1:0-67965 GCA_049322495.1 Myxococcota bacterium
GCGAACGGATCGCTGACGCGATGGTCGACCTCTATCTCCGCGAGATCGCGGCGGCCGGGGTGAAGCGCCGCTGAGGCGCGAGTTGACCGAGCGACGGTGGCTGCCATAACCGATTGAACCGATCGAGGTCGTTGGGGAACCAAGGAGCCGATGATGGAGGACACCAGCCAGTGGCTCTTGCGCTACCGCCGCCTCGTCGCGGTGGGGGTGCACTTCGTGCTGTTCGTCGCGGCCCAGGCCGGTGCGTTCGGCCTGCGCTTCGAGTTCAGCATTCCGCGCGACTACTTCCCGCTCGCGTGGTGGTGGCTGGTGGTGAACGTCGCGGTGCACCTCGCGGTCTTCTCGTCGTCGGGCATGTTCGCCGGGCTGTGGCGTTACACGGGGGCGCGAGACCTGGTGGCCCTGATGCGGTCCACGGCCCTGTCGACCCTCGTCTTCGCGGCCTTCGTGGTCATCGGCGGGTACCGCAACTACCCGCGGTCGATCCTGATCATCGACTTCCTGCTCAACATCATCCTCATCGGGGGCCTTCGCTTCGGCACCCGCTCGCTCTGGCAGCTCGCCCAGAACGTCGCTGAGAAGAAGAAGGGCGACGGCTCGCGCAAGCGGGTGCTCATCGTCGGGGCGGGGAACGCCGGCGAGATGCTCGTGCGCGAGATGCAGAAGACCCACCTCGGGCGGTACGACGCGATCGGCTTCGTCGACGACAACCCCAACAAGCAGGGGGTGCACATCCACGGGGTGCCGGTGCTCGGGCAGGTGACCGACGCGGTCGCGCTCGTCGAGCGCGAGCGGGTGGACGAGCTGGTGATCGCCATTCCCTCGGCTCCGGGCAAGGAGATGCGGCGCATCGTCGACACGGTGAAGCCCGCGGGGGTGCCGATTCGCACCATGCCCGGGATCGATCAGCTGATCAGCGGGCAGGTGACCCTCAACCAGCTCCGCTCGGTGGCGATCGAGGATCTCCTGGGGCGTGAGCCGGTGTCGCTCGACACGGAGTCGCTGAAGGAGATGCTCGGCGGCCACGTGGTGCTCGTGACGGGGGCGGGCGGTTCGATCGGCTCGGAGCTGTGCCGTCAGGTCGCGCGCTTCGCGCCCCGACGCCTGCTCCTCGTCGAGCGCTCCGAGCCGGCGCTGTTCGAGATCCACCGCGAGCTGGCGGCGCGACACCCGGAGCTCGATCTCGTGCCCTGCATGGCCGACATCGGTGACGCCGGGCGGGTGCGCGCGCTCTTCGCGCGGCATCGGCCGACGGTGGTGGTGCACGCCGCCGCTCACAAGCACGTGCCGATGATGGAGTGGAACCCGGGCGAGGCGCTCAAGAACAACGTGGGCGGCACGAAGGTGGTGGCGGACGCGGCGCACGAGTTCAGCGCGCAGCAGTTCGTCATGGTGTCGACCGACAAGGCGGTCAACCCCACGTCGATCATGGGCGCCACCAAGCGCGTGGCCGAGCTCTACGTGCAGGCGCTCAACCAGAAGAGCCAGACGCGCTTCGTCGCCGTGCGCTTCGGGAACGTGCTCGGCTCGGCCGGCTCGGTGATCCCCATCTTCAAGGAGCAGATCGCCCAGGGCGGACCGGTCACCGTCACGCACCCCGACATGCGGCGGTACTTCATGACCATTCCCGAGGCGAGCCAGCTGGTGCTCCAGGCGGCGACCATCGGCCGCGGCGGCGAGATCTTCGTGCTCGACATGGGTGAGCCGGTGAAGATCGTCGACCTCGCGCGAGATCTCATCACCCTCTCGGGCCTCACTCCCGACAAGGACATCGAGATCCGCTTCACCGGGCTGCGGCCGGGCGAGAAGCTCTTCGAGGAGCTCTCGACGATGGAAGAGAAGGCAGAGAAGACGCGCCACCCGAAGATCTTCATCGGGCGCTTGCCGTCCCGGCCGCTCGACGAGGTGTCCCGTCAGGTGGCGGCGCTGCTCCAACAGGTCAACGACCTCGACGTCGACGAGGCGGCGCGGCGAATTCGTGACGTCGTGCCCGAACTCCAGCGCGACAGCGTGCCGAAGGCGCAGGTCATCGCGCTTCGCCAGCGAGGGTGAAGCCGAGCGCACCCTGTCGCTGGCCCTCGCGCTCGTAGCGCAGCACCAGGAGCAGCACGAAGAAGAAGGGCATCATCGGCGCGCGGTAGCGTGAGAGCGTGCCGAGGTTGCCGCTCGCCAGGCCCGTGCCGAGCGCGAGGGCGAGCGTGAAGACGGCACAGAAGAGCATCGTCGGCGACCCGCGCACCGCGCGGAGCAGCCCGCCGACCCCGCGGGCGCGGAGAATCTGGACGAACAGCACGAGCAGAAAGGTCGCCTCGAGCGCGTTGGCGAACTGCACGACGTTCCTCGCCTCGAAGAGCACCGGTCGGAACAGCGCGGTGAACACCGCGAGCGGCGCGAGGGCCAGCTCGTTGGCGAGGGATCGCTCGGTCGCGTCACTGGCAGGGCCAGGGCCCTCGAGCGCGTAGTTGGAGCCTCCTTCGACCGCTGCCGCGTTCATGCGCTGTCGGGCGAGCGCGGCCGCGGCGGAGTCGCCCTCGGACTTGGCGAAGAAGCGGTTGCCCAGCACGAAGCCGCCGGTGCCGATCACCAGCGCAGTGACGAGCGCAAAGGGCTTGAGGGCCGGAGCGTCTTTGGAGAACAGGCGTGACCAGAAGTAGAAGAGCGCCGCGGCGATGCTGAGCGCCATCAGCACGTAGGGCTTGATGACGGCGATCACCGTGGCCGCGATCGCCCCCATCACCAGCGAAGCCGCCCGCCGGTGGCCGGCCGACAACCAGCGGAGCGAGAGGAGGAGCGGGCCGATCGCCACCATCACCACCGGCTCCTTGAGGAGCGCCGAGGTCCAGAACGCGGCGGTGGGCAGCAGCGTGGCGCCCATCAGCACGTATCGCCGCTGCTCGGGGGCGAAGTCGGGGGCGAGCGCGCGGTAGATGAGGACCTTCGAGACGTACGAGCCGACCGCCAGCGCGAGGACTGCGGCGTAGAGGCTGTTGCCGAGGAGGAAGAAGAGGGTCGCGGCGACGACGGCCATCGAGAGCGTCGAGCCACCCCCGGGCATCTCGAGCGGAACGTCGAATTCCAGGTGCAGGAAGGCCTGGACGAGGGCGGGCCCGAAGGTCACCGGATCGCTGCGGAACTGCTCTGCGATCGGCACGCCGTAGGCGTAGTACTCGAGCATGTCGCCGAAGCCGTAGTAGTAGCGCACGAGCAGCACCTGCCCGAACCCGGAGACGAGGTGCAGGAGGAACGCGGGCGTGAGGACGCGCCCCTCCTGCGGGGTGTGGCGCCGGAGGAGCGCCGCGTGAACGCCGAATCCGACGAGGAGCACGATGGGTGCGAAGATGAAGTCTTCCATGGGCGTCGGCGCTCAGTCTCCTCAGGACGCACCCCTATTCGATGTGCTGGCCTGCCCGCCAGCCGACCGGGCGGGCGTGTGCGCGGTCATCGGGCGCGTGGCGCACCAGCGCCTCGTCGACGACGCCGCGCGCCACGGGCTCTCGGCGGTGGTGGCAGACGTGCTCGCCAGCGCGGGAGCGCTCGGGCTCCTGGAGCGGGCCGCGCAGGAGCGCCTCCAGCACGACGCGCGGGCCTCGCTCGCCCGGGGCGTGCAGCACCGGCGGCTGCTCCTGCGCGTGGTCGACGGGCTTGTCGAGGCAGGGGTGACTCCGATCCTTCTCAAGGGGTTCGCCCTCGCGAGTCGCCTGTACCCAGAGCAACCCCTCGGGAGGCCCTCGACCGACGTCGACGTGCTCGTCGCGCCTGAGGCGCTGCCCGTCGCGCAGGCTGCCCTCCGCCGGCTCGGCCTCGAGGAGGTGCGACCAGCCAGCCTCGCCGACGTCTTCGAGGAGCACCACCACCTGTCCTTCGTGGGCCCGGCGGCGCTCGTGGAGCTGCACTTCAGGCTCTTCACCGGCTTTGGCCGCGGCGCCTTCGATGACGCGGCGGTGTTCCTGAGGTCGCGACCGTCGAGCTGCGAAGGGCGCGCCGTGCGCCTGCTCGCGCCGGAGGACGAGTTCCTCTACCTCGCGACGCACGCGGCGAACCACTCGTTCCTGCGCGTGTCGTGGCTGGTCGACCTCCAGCGCTACCTGCGCGTCGAGCCGCAGCTCGACTGGGAGGTGATGGCCGCGCGCGCGCGCGCCGCGGGCTTCCAGACCGCTGTCGGCGCAGCGCTGTGGTTGCTCGAGACGGCGCTCGGGGTGCGGCTCCCGTCGCAGGCCCGCCGGGCCTTCCCCGTGCGGCGCTGGCGTCGGTGGGGCCACGCGCGGCTCTTCGCCCCCGGACAGGTCGAGGCCGCGGCGCTGGCGCAGCACCGCGTGTGGGGCTTCGCGCTGCGGGTCTGGCTCGTCGACTCGCCACGTGCTGGTCTGCGCCATCTTCTCGACGGGGGGCGCCGCCTCGCGCGGCAGTGGAAGGTGAATGCCGAACTCTGACTCCAGCCGGTGGTGGCTCGCGAGCGAAGCCGTGCTGTCGCTCGCGGTGGTGGCGCTGCCGTGGGCGCTCGGCGGCGCGGCCGGCTGGTCGCTGTGGTTGCTACTGGGGCTGGCCAACCTGGCGCTCGTGCTGTGGATGATCGGCGCCTCGCGCAACCACCGGCGCCTCGGCTGGCACCCCGTGCTCCTGCTCCCGCTGTCGGTGGCGGCGGTCGGGGCGCTCCAGCTGGTGCCGCTCCCCGGACCGCTGTTGGCCCTCGTCAGCCCGCCGATGGCGGAGCTCCGCGAGTTCAACCTGGTCCCGCTCGGGCTCGATGGTTGGCGCCCGGTGTCCGTCGACGTGCCCTCGACGCTGCGGGCCCTGGCGCGGGTGCTCTCGCTGGGCGCGCTACTCTTCGTCGCGCGCGAGCTCGGGCGGGTCCCGGCAGTGCGGCGCCGCGTGCTGCAGGTCGTGGCGCTCAGCGCGACCTCGACGGCGGTGTGCGGCTTCGTGCACCTCCTCTCGGGGCTCGAGGCCTTCCTCGGCGTGGTGCACTTCGGGGGCAACGTCCCCTTCGTGACGTCCTTCGGGAACACCAACCACCTCGCGGCGTGGTTGCTGCTCGGCGGCACGGTGGCGCTCGGGCTTGCGCTCGACACGCCCTCGCGCGACGCGGCGGTCGGGTGGGGCGCGGCCGCGCTGGTGTGCGGGCTGGCGATCTTCCTCACATACAGCCGCGGCGGCATCGCGAGCTTCGTGCTGACCTGGCTGGTGGTGGGCGGCGGGCTGCTGGTCTCCCGCGCGGGGAGCTTCCGGCTGGTGCTCCCGTGGGGGTTGATCGCGACGACGATCGTCGGGGCGGGGCTCCTCGCGTTCGATCAGCTCGTCGAGCGCGCCGACACGGTGAGCTCGCTCGAGAAGCTGAGCGCCACGAAGATCGAGCTGTGGCCGATGCTGGCGCACGGCGTCTGGGCCTTCGCGCGCGGGGGCATGGGTTTGGGGGCCTTCGAGCTCGGCTTCAGCCGGTTTCACGAGCGCGATCTCACCGTGACCTTCACCCACCCCGAGACCTTCCCGCTCCAGCTGGTGGCCGATCTCGGGGTGGTCGGTGCGGCGGCGGTGGCGCTCATTGCCGTGTGGGTCGCGCGGTCGACCTGGCGCCAGGCGCGGGGGCTGGTGCTCGAGCGCACCGTGTTGCTCGCGCTCTTCGGGCTGCTCGTGCACGACCTCTTCGACTTCGCGCTCGAGCTGAACGCCGTGGCTCCCGTGGCCGCGATCTGTCTCGGGCTGCTGACGTCGCTCGAGGGCGACGCCCGGCGTGTGCCGGTGCGGGGGCGAGGGCCGCTTGTGGCGTTGCTGGTCGGGTCGCTCGGCGGGGTGCTCGCGTGGCAGGGCGGGCCTGCGCATCTCGCGGCTGAAGCGCAGCTCGCGGCGGCGATCTCCGCGCGGGAGCCGGTGGCGAGCGTGCGTGCGCTGGGCATCCAGCTCGTCGACCGCCACCCTTCCGACTGGGTGCTCTACGCGAACCTCGCCAACGACGCCGCGACGCGCGACGACCCGCGTGAGGCGCTGGCGTGGGTCAACCGGGTGCTCTTCCTCAGGCCGGCCGACGCGCACGCGCACGTCTCGGCGGCGCGCGCCCTCCTGCGGCTCGGCCGCACGCCGCAGGCGCTGGCGGAACTCAAGGCGGCGTGGACCCTCGGCGATCCGTCGACGCTCGCGCTGGGGCTGTCGCTCGTCTCGAAGCAGGGCGACTGGTCTCGGCTGCTGCTCGACCTCCCCGGGCACCTCGATCGGCTGTGGGACGTGCTCGCCAGGCAGGGGCGGTTCGACGAGGCGCGCGCGTTGATCGTCACCGCCCTCGACTTCCCGCCGAGCGATGCGGTGCGCGAGGAGGCGGCGCTGCTGCTGGTGCGTCACGACGCGCAGCGCGGCGACCCCGCGACCGCGCTCGCGGCGATCGACGGCCTGCCTGCGGCGCTCCGAGCTCGCGGCGAGGTGGCGCTCGCCCGCGCTGCGCTCCTGCAGCGCCTCGACCGTGGTCGCGAGGCGGTGGGCGAGCTCGAGCGGCTCCTGGCGCGCGAGCCGCAGAACGTCACCGCCGGGCTCGCGCTGTGCGACGTGCTTTCGTCGCTGCATCAGCCCGCCGCGGCGCGCGCGGTGCTCGAGCGGCTGCGGCCCTTTGCGGGCGCCCCCGCGCTCCGGGCCACCCTCTTCCGTCGCGAGGCCGAGTCGTGGATCGCCGAGGATCGGCTCCCGCGGGCGCTCGAGGCGCTCCAGACCGCGGCGCGGATCGAGCCGGCGCGCCCCGACCACCACTATCGCGCCGCCGAACTGTTCGAGCAGATGGGCAGCCTCAGCTCGGCGCTCGACGAGCTGCGCCGCGGTCGTCTCCTCGACACGCCCGAAGGCGCGCGCAGCCGCGAGGCGCAGCTCAAGCGCCTCGAAGCCGCCCTCGGGAGCACCGCGACCCCCTGAGTTTCTGCCGGTTTGAACTTCGGAGCTGGCTGGTGGTACTGAGCCTGTCGTGGCCGCGCTCCCCACCTCTTCCGATGTCGTGTCCAGCGGCGGAGTCGACCCGCGCTTCTACCTGCGCGTGCTCCTGCGACGGAAGTGGCTGATTCTGCTGGTCTTCGCCGTCGTCCTTGGGGGCACCTCGCTCTACACGACGCGGCAGCCGAAGGTGTACGCAGCGCAGATCAGCTTGATCATCGACTCGAAGGAGCCGCGCTTCCTCGACAACCAGATCCAGGACGTCAACAACGACACCGGCTCGTACTACTGGGCGAACAAGGAGAACCTCGAGACGCAGTACAAGATCATTCAGAGCCGCGCGGTCTCACAGCGGGTGGTCGAGAAGCTCGGGCTGGCGAGCGACGCGGAGTTCCTCGGCGTCGCGCGCATCGCCGACGAGAAGCGGCGCGCGGAGATGATGGCGAAGATGGACGCCGTCTCGCGGCTGCAGGCGAAGATCAAGGTCGAGGCGGTGAAGGACTCGCGGGTCTCGCTCATCAAGATCGAAGACAGCGAGCCCAACCGCGCAGCGCTGCTGGCGAACGAGGTCGCGCAGGCCTACATGGACGAGGTCCTCGCGCAGAAGCTCAAGCTGACCGAGAACGCCTCGCGCTGGCTCGACGAGCGGCGCGACAGCCTGGCCGAGGCGGCTCGCAGCAGCGAGCTGGCGCTCTACACCTTCCGCAAGCAGGCCGACATCCTCGCGCTCGACGATCGCTCGAGCATGGTCTCGCAGCGCCTGCAGGACACCAACAAGGCGCTCACCGAGGCCCAGCTCCGCATCGCGGGGCTCCGCGCGCGGGTGGCGGCGATCCGGAGCGTGCAGGCCAACCAGAGCGCGGACGATCGGCTCTGGGCCGAGGCGCTGCCCGCCGCGCGGGAGAACGCGAACCTGTCGAAGCTGAAGGACCGCGTGTTCACCCTGCGCAACGACGTGACGGATCTCTCGTCGCGCTACCTCGACGGGCACCCCAAGCTGCAGGAGGCGCGCGAGAAGCTGGCCGCCGCCGAGAAGGACTTCGCGCGCGAGCTGGCGAACATCGTCATCTCGACCGAGGCCGAGCTGCGCGAGGCGACGGAGAAGGAGCGCAACCTCGTCGCGATGTTCGATCGGGCGAAGGCCGAGGCCTTCGAGCTCGAGAAGAAGAAGGTCGAGCTCGAGAAGTTCAAGCAGGACACCGAGAACGCCAAGCGGCAGTACGACTCGGTCTACAAGCGCCTGAAGGACATCGAGCTGTCCGGCCTGCTGCGCACCTCGAACATCCGCGTGCTCGACGCCGCCCGGCCGATGCTGGCGCCCGTGCGTCCCAACGTGCCGCAGGGCGTGCTGATGGGCCTCATCGGAGGCCTGGCGATGGGCATCGCGCTGGCCCTGCTGCTGGAGTTCCTCGACTCGTCGGTCGCCAGTCAGGCTGACGTCGAGGAGCGCCTCGGCCTCACCTTCCTCGGCTTCGTGCCGAGCATTCCGCTCCCCGAGTCGGGCACTCCCGATCTGCACATCCACCGTGAGCCGAAGTCGCTCATCGCCGAGTGCATGCGCGCCATCCGCACCAACGTGCTCTTCATGTCGCCCGACAAGCCCTTCAAGCGCATGCTCGTCACCTCGAGCGGGCCGCAGGAAGGCAAGTCGACCACCACCATCAACCTCGGCATCGCGATGGCCCAGAGCGGGAACCGGGTGCTGATCATCGACACCGACATGCGCCGGCCGCGGCTCCACAAGGCGTTCGGCGTTCCGAACGACCTCGGCGTGTCTTCGTTGGTGGTGGGGGACGGCAAGGTCGACGACGCGATCAAGTCGACCGAGGTGCCGGGGCTGTTCATCATGCCCTGCGGCCCCATCCCGCCGAACCCCGCCGAGCTCCTGCACACCCAGGCGTTCTCCGAGCTGCTCGTCAAGCTGGGAGACCGCTTCGACAAGATCCTCCTCGACAGCCCGCCGGTCGGGGCGGTCGCTGACGCGGTGGTGCTCGCCACGCAGGTCGACGGCGTGGTGATGGTGCTCAAGGCGGGCAAGACCAACCGCGACGTCGCGCAGCGCACGGTCCGCGCGCTCCGCGACGTCAAGGCGCCGATCTACGGCGCGGTGCTCAACGACGTCGATCTCGAGCGCAGCAAGTACGGCGACTACTACTACGGCTACGCGTACCGGTATTACGGCGAGGGGGAAAAGAAGGGCGCCTGAGCGTTCTTCTTCAGGCGCGCGGTCTTCTCGAAGAGCGAGACGTAGCGGTCGATGACCGAGTGGATCGAGTAGTGCCGCACCACGTGCTCGCGGCCGCGCCGGCCCAGCTCGGGGAAGTGGTCGCGCTGCGCGAGGAGCTCCAGCAGCCGCGCACCCCAGTCATCGGTGGGGCTCACCAGCCCGCCGGCGGTGCTCCCCTCGAAGATGTCGACGTTGGCACCGACGGCGCTCGACAGCACCGGCACCCCCACGGCCATGTACTGGATCATCTTGAAGCCACACTTGCCGCGCGTGAGCTCGCTGTCGGTCAGCGGCATGAGGCCCAGGTCGAAGCTCTGGAGCGCGCGGAGCTCGCCCTCCTCGGTCCAGCGCCACTGCTCGAGCCGGGGGTGGTTGGCGCTCGGCGGGAGCTCCGCGTTGCTCACCACGCGCAGGCGGGCGCGGGGGATCGTCTCGAGGGCGCGGAGCAGGCCGGGCAGCGCCTCGAGCAGCGAGGGGAAGTTCGAGGCGGTCCCGATCCAACCGACGACCAGCTCCTCTTGCTTCCGCGCGGGGCCGGGCACGTAGAGGTCGGTGTCGATCACCGAAGGAATCACCGTCGTCACGTCGGGCCGCGCGGCGACGCGGGCGAGGTGCTGGTTGCCCGCCACGAGGTGGTCGGCGACCGCCACCACCTGCTCGAACGTGCGCCGCCGCCGCGCGTCTTCGACCCCCCCGGGGCCGAGGTAGATGGCGTCATCGAAGTCGAAGACCAGCGGCACGCTTCGGCGGGCGCGGATTCGTTCGGGCAGCCCGGTGATCGCCAGCGCCGTCTTGTGGAGGAAGATCAGATCGGCGTCGGCTTCGGTGAGCAGCTCGCCCACCCGCTTGAGCCGGCCGGCCAGCTTGTAGAGCGGCGCCCAGCGCCGCTCGTGCACGTCGTTGTAGCGCTCGTCGTAGGCGAAGTGCGCAGTGCAGCGGATCCCCCGCCGCTCGAAGTGCGGGAAGAACTGGAGACATCGGAAGCGGCTGCCCGGGCTCTCCGGACCGTCTGTGAAGAACGCGACACGCACGAGCGCCTTCTTTTTAGGTCAAACGATTCGCCTGCGTCCACGACTGGAACATGAGGAGATCCCACAGGTGGAACTCCCACGGTCGGGTGCCGGCGAGGTGCTCTTCCCAGCGGGCACGGACGATGCCGGCGTCGAACAACCCCTCGCGCTCGAGACGCGCGGGGCTCAGCAGCTCCTCGGCCCAGGGGCGGAGCGGCCCGCGGAGCCACTCGCCGAGCGGAATGCCGAACCCCATCTTGGGGCCGGAGATGATCGCCGGGGGCACGTAGCGCGCGAGCAGCCGGCGGAGCAGCCACTTGCCGGTCGCGCCGCGGATCTTGAGCGAGAGCGGCAGGGCCCAGGCGAACTCGACCAGCCGATGGTCGATCAGCGGATCGCGCGCCTCGAGGGCCACCGCCATCGACGCGCGGTCGACCTTGGTGAGGATGTCGTCGGGGAGGTAGCCGACGAGATCGCGCAGCATGAACTCGTGCGTCACCGCTCCGCCCCGGTCGCGGATGAGCGGCGGTGAGGGGGCGACGGCCGGCGACGCGCCGCGGAGCACGTTGTCGGCGGGGCTCCAGTGCGACGAGAGCACGTGGTGCATCGACTCGGGGCTCAGCGCGCCGAGCGCGGCGGCGAGCTTGTGCATGCGGATGCCGGCGATGCGCGTCTCGGGCACGAGCGGCCGGGCGCGACGGAAGAACTCGTCCCACTCGTCGGGGCTCCGCTCGGTGATCAGCCGCGCGAGCGCGGTGCGGGCGCGGGCCGGGAGCAGCGACTCGAGGCGCCAGACGCGCGCACCCCAGACGTGGCGCGTGTACCCCCCGAAGATCTCGTCACCGCCGTCACCCGAGAGCGCGACGGTCACGTCCTGCCGGGCGAGCTTCGACACCAGGAAGGTGGGGATCTGCGACGAGTCGGCGAAGGGCTCGTCGTAGATGGTGGGGAGCAGGGGAATGACGTCGAGCGCGTCGCGCGCGGTGACGGTGAGCGCGGTGTGATGGGTGTTGAGGTGCCGCGCGACCGCGCGCGCTGCGGGGCCTTCGTCGTAGCTCGACAGCTCGTTCTGGATCGAAAAGGTCCGCACCGGTCGCGAGCTCTGCGCCTGCATCAGCGCCACCACCATCGACGAGTCGACCCCGCCCGAGAGGAACGCGCCGAGCGGCACGTCGGCCACCATGCGCAGGCGCACCGCATCGCGGAGGATCCGGTCGAGGTGCTCGAGCGCCTCGTGCTCGTCGCCGGCGAAGGGGTTGGCCAGGCCGCGCCGTGCCACCTCCACGGGCTCCCAGTAGCGGTGCGTCTTCGGCGCCGCGTCGGCCGCCTCGAAGGTGGCGATCGTGCCCGGGGCGAGCCGCCAGGTACCCTCGAAGATCGACTGCTCGCCGACCACGCAGTTCGCGCGCAGGAAGCCGGCCAGCGCGGCGCGGTCGACTCGGGTGGCGAAGCCGGGGAAGTGCCGGAGGGCCTTGAGTTCCGATGCGAAGGCGAGACCGCTCGAGGTGCGGGTCCAATACAGCGGTTTGACCCCGAGGCGATCTCGCACCAGGTGGAGCCTTCGCGTCTCGAGGTCCCACAGCGCGAAGGCGAACATGCCCACGAAGCGCGTGACGGCCTGCGCGAGGCCCCAGGCCTCGATGGCGGCGAGCATCACCTCGGTGTCCGACGTGCCTCGCCAGGCGGGTGCGCGGCCCTCGCGCTCGAGCTGCTCACGGAGTTCGCGGAAGTTGTACACCTCGCCGTTGAAGGTGATGACGAAGCGGCCGCTCGCTGACGGCATCGGCTGGGCGCCCGTCGGCGAGAGGTCGACGATCGACAGCCGCCGGTGCGCGAGCCACAGCCCGGCGTGTGCGTCGGCCCACTCGCCGGCGCCGTCGGGCCCGCGGTGCTGGAGCGCGGTGTTCATCGTCGAGAGGAGCGCCGACGGATCGGAGAGGCCGCGGGGAGCCCAGAAGCCGGTGATGCCGCACATGACCTTGGTCATACGCGAGAACGGGCGCGGCTGTGGCAACGGCGTCGTGATGAGGTAGGAGACCCCGGTGCGCCCCGGCTTCCTCGTGCCCTTCCTCGATCCGCGCCCCGCGGGCGTGGGGATCTACATCGAGGAGATCGGGCGGAGGCTCTGCGCGCGCCTTCCCGGGACGATCGTCTACACGCCCCGGCCGGAGCGGCTGCCGTCGTGGCTGGCCCCCGAGCAGCTGCGCGTCATCCCGTCGGGCCGTCCATCGCTCGGCCTGGCGGGGGCGCAGCGACGGCTCGCGCGGCTGGCGTGGCTGGCCGGGCCGGCGCGCCTCGCGTTCGCGCGCGACGGCGTCGACGTCTTCCTCTCGCCGGTCGCCGAGGGGCCGCTCTTCCCCGGCGTGCCGTCGGTGCTGGTGGTGCACGACCTCACGGCGCTCCGCTACCCCGAGGGGTACCAGCGCGCGACCGTGCTTCAGACGCGGTGGGGGCTGCCGCTGATGGCGCGCCACGCGGCGGCGCTCGTCGCGGTCTCGGAGAACACGCGGCGCGATCTGGTGCGCGAGCTCGGGCTTCCCGCGGCGAAGATCACGGTGGTGGGCGAGGGCTACGACGCGGCGACGTTCTTCCCACGCGGTGCCGAGGCGATCGCCGCGGTCCGCGCGAAGTTCGCGCTGACCCAGCCCTACCTCTTCTATGCGGGCACGCTCTCCCGTCACAAGAACCTCGCCCTGGTGCTCGAGGCGCTCGCCGCGCTGACGCCGGAGTTCCCGACGCTGGAGTTCGTCCACGCCGGGCGGCGCGACGTGGGCATCGGCGGGGAGCTCGAGCGCGCGGCCGCGCGGCTCGGCGTGAGCGCGCGCTACCGCTCTCTCGACTACGTGTCCCGCGACGAGCTGGCGACGCTGATGAGCGGGTGCGCGGCCTTCGTGTACCCCAGCCGCTACGAGGGGTTCGGGCTGGCCCCGCTCGAGGCGATGGCGTGCGGCGCGCCGGTGGTCGCCAGCCGCGTCGCCTCGCTCCCGGAGGTGGTGGGGGCGGGGGGCGCGCTGGTCGACGAGGGCGAGCCGTGGGCGGGGCCGATGGGCCGGGTGCTGCGCGGCCCGCGCGGTGAATGGACGGCCAGGGCGCGGGCACAGGCCTCGCGGTTCGATTGGGACCGGGCCGTCGACGGGCTCATCGAGTGCATGCAGCAGGCGAGGGAGGTCGTTCGAGATGCGTCGTGAAGCGAGGTGGCTGGTCCCCCCGTCGTCGCGGCGTGGTACGCGGAGCCCGTCGTGAGCACCGTGCCCGTTTCGGTCGTCATCAACACGCTCAATGAGGAGCGGAACCTGCCCTACGCGCTGCGCTCGGTCCGGTGGGCTGCGGAGGTCGTGGTGTGCGACATGCACAGCGACGACCGGACCGCGGAGATCGCGCGGGAGTTCGGCGCTCGGGTCGTGCTCCACGAGCGGCTCGGGTTCGCTGACCCGGCGCGCGCCTTCGCGATCGGCCAGGCGACCCACGAGTGGGTCCTGGTGCTCGACGCCGACGAGCTCATCAGTCGCAAGCTGGCCGATACCATCGCCCGCCTGGTGGTGGCTGACGAGGCCGACATCTACCGGCTCCCGCGCCTCAACTACCTTCTGGGAGCGCCGCTCGAGCGCCTCGGCTGGGGGCCGGACGTCGATGCCCAGCTGCGCCTCTTCAAGAAGAGCGCGGTGCGAATCACGCCCGACATCCACGACTTCTTCCACGTGCGCGAAGGCGCTCGGTCCGCTCAGCTGCGGTACGCCGAGGCCGGGGGCATCGTGCACTTCAACTACGTCGACCTCTCGCACTTCATCGAGAAGCTCAACCGCTACGCGAGCATCGAGGCGAAGCAGGCCTTCGCGCGCGGTGAGCGCGCGAGCATTCGTCGAGCGTTGCTGGCCGCGGCGCGTGAATGGGGCTCGCGCTACCTGCGTGCAGGTGGCGTCCGCGAGGGGTGGCGCGGCTTCTACCTCGCGGCGATGATGTCGATGTACCGTCTGGCGATTCAGGGGAAGCTCGCCGAGCTCGAGACCGGCAACAGCACCGACGAGGTCAAGCGCCGGTACGTCGAGGAAGCAGAGCGGTACCTTCACGAGTACGAGCCCAACACCGGGAGCCAACGATGAACCCCCTCCATCTCGCCACGCGTGTGAAGTCCCACGTCACCAACGTCGTTCTCCCTCCACCGGTCGAGGCGCGGCACGCGGAGTACTCGATGCTCCTGTCGGCCGACGATGAGCGGTGGGGGCCGACGCCCCGACTGTTCGATGTTGCCCTCGCCGCGGTGCAGGCGGCGCGCACGGTCGACGTCTCGTCGCTGGCGCCGCGTGTGCCAACGGGAATCCGCTTCGCTGAGGTGTGGCCGGGGGAGCACTACAAGCTCCTCGCCGGCCTCGTGAAGACACTCGGCGCGAAGAACGTGATCGAGATTGGCACCGCGACCGGGCTCTCGGCGCTGACCCTCCTGCTCGAGCTGCCGGCGGGCGGGAAGGTGACCACCTTCGACGTGGTGCCGTGGCCCCGGTACGTCGATGGCACCGTTCTCACCGAGGGCGATTTCGCAGATGGTCGCCTGGTGCAGGTGCTCGACGATCTGCAGGAGCCCTCGGTCATCGAGAAGCACCGTGCGCTCCTCGAGAACGCCGACTTCATCTTCGTCGACGCGGCGAAGGATGGCGTGATGGAGCAGCGCTTCATCGAGAACTTCCGCCGGCTGCGCTTCAAGAACTCGCCGATCGTCATGTTCGACGACATCCGCGTGTGGAACATGCTGGCGATCTGGCGTCGGCTCGATCGCCCGAAGCTGGATCTCACGTCGTTCGGTCATTGGTCGGGCACGGGGCTGGTCGACTGGGCCGGCGCGTGAACGAGCGGGTGGCGGTTGTCGTCCTGAACTACGCGGGGGCCGACGACACCATTCGATGCGTCGAGTCGCTGCGCGCTCAGCGCGTGCGTCCGGAGTGGGTGGTGGTGGTGGACAACGCATCCCCGGACGACTCCGCGGCGCGCCTCTCCGGGCTGGGCCCTGACGTCACGTTCCTCCAGAGCGGCGCCAACCTCGGGTTCGCGGGGGGTAACAACGTGGGCGTGCGCTGGGCCCTCGAGCAGGGGGCCGACGCGGTGTGGCTGCTCAACAACGACGCCATCGCCGAGCAGGGGGCGCTGGAGGCGCTGCTTCGCACGTGGCGGGCGCACCCGCGCGCCGGCGCCATCGGCACGCTCATCTTCAAGATGGACCGGCCCGGCGAGCTCCAATGCTGGGGGGGCGGCTGGATCAACCTGTGGACGGGGCGGGCTCGGGAGTTCGATTTCGAGGTTCCCGACGCCCAGCTGGACTACGTGAGCGGCTGCAGCCTGTTTCTTCCCCGCGCGGCGCTCGAGGCCGCAGGGCTGCTCGACGAGGGCTTCTTCATGTACTTCGAAGACGCTGAGCTCTCGCTCCGGTATCGCGCGCGCGGGTTCGAGCTGAGCGTCGCTCGGGATGCAGTGGTTCACCACAAGGGGGGCGCCAGCGTTCGGCCGGGGCGGCGACAACTCGAGTGGCGCACCCAGTCACTGCTCAGGGTGCTCAAGCTACATGCTTCCTCGTATCTCGGATCCGTCGCGCTGAGCACCGCTCTTCGCGCCGCGAGCATGTTGGCACGCCGTCAGGCCCCGGAGCTTCGTGGGCTCGTGGAAGATGTCGCGCGCTTTCTCCGCGCGCCGGACTGGCGTCACCGGTAGCGCGCTCTGAGTACTTGTGCCTTGAACTTCAGAACGAGATGCAACAGCCACTCCGGTGCGCGAGGGCGAAGGCCGTTCACCCACACGTAGCTCGCGAGGCCAGGTGTGACTGAAGCAATCAGCAGTCGACGCTCGCCGGGGAACATGGCCCAGCATTGCTGAAGGCCATCGGCCACCTTCTCCCAGGCTCCCATGGCGATCGCATTGCGGAGGACCACCGCGGCGTGGAGCACACAGACTCGCTCGAATGGGAGGTCGGGAGGGCAGACCTCTCTGATGACGTCGATCCCGATCTCCCTCATGCTGAACGTCTTCTTCTTTCGGTGTGACGTGAAGCTGACGCTCGTCGGGTGCACTCGACGGAAAACGAGTTGTTCCGGCACGTGCGCGACCAAGCCGAGCTTCGCCAATCGCAGGATCGACTGCCAGTCCTCCACTGGAAGCGTGTCGTCGTAGGCGCCAGCCTGCGCAAGCGCTTCCCGCTTGAACATCAGGGTCATGGAGCGAACGTCGCCCTGGAGCAACAAGAGCTTCCTGAGTGCGTCGCCCGCGACCGGAGGGAGGTCGAGCGATGAGTCGTAGCTGGTTCGCCGTCCTTCGGGATCGACCGAGACGTACTCCGAATGCACAAGAACCACACCAGGCGCGATTGCGGCGACCTGCTTGCTGATTCGATCCTCCCGGGCCCAGTCATCAGCGTGAAGCATGGCGATCCACTCGCCAGAGGCGTTGCGGAGACCGAGGTTCATCGCTGCCGAAACCCCCTTGTGCTCTCCCTTCAATCGCCTCATCGGGATCGGCGCTTGACGCTCGAGCTTCCCAAGGACCTCCCACGTGTTGTCCGTCGACCCGTCGTCGATGACGACCAGTTCGAGTGGTCGATAGTCCTGGGCGAAAGCACTTCGGACCGCCTGCTCGATGAAGTGGCCGTAGTTGTAGGCGGGCATGCAGATCGAGATGAGGGGTCGATTGGACACGGCGGCCTTCGGATGGAGAGAGGTGATAAGCGGTTCTTTCTCAGCAAGATGCGCAACTCAAGCGGCGAAGCGAGCGGTGACGGCAATCGTGCCCTGGGCGAGACCCTGCTCTTTGCTTTGTCCTCCGCGCTGGGCTTCGTATTCAGCCTCGCGCGGACGAAGTTGCAGGCGTTGGCGTGGGGGCCGGTTGGCCTGGGCGCCGCTGGATTGATGCAAGCGTCGATGTCTACCGCGTCCCTGGTGTGCGGGCTTGGCGTCGATGGCGTGGTCACACGCGAGCTCGCCGAAGCGGGGGCGGACGAAAAGCGTGCCAGGCCCGTGGCGGTGGCGGCACTGTGGGGAATGACGGTGCTCGCCATTGCAGGCGGAGTGGCGAGCTTCGTCGTCTTCGCGACGATGGATCGATTGGGGTTCCCCAGCCCCGCCGAGGCGCTCGTCGTCGCAGGGGCGGTTACCCTGTCCGTGGTGGGCGCGAACCTTCGCGCGATCGTAGCCGGTACGCGTCAGGCGCGGCTGCTCGCGCGCAGCATGATGATCTCCTCCTTTGCCGCGACCGCGCTCGTGGCCGTGGTGGTTGCGTTTTCCAATCGGCCGCTGATGTGGGCGTTCGCGGTTGCGGCGGTTCCGTTGGCGCAGTTCGTGACGCTCGTGCCGGCTGCCCGGCGCAGCGTCCCTTTCTCGCTGGCCAGCTGGACCCGTGCAGTCCCGGATGCCATCGCGCTGTCGCGACGCGCAAGTCTACTCGCTGTGGCAGGTGTTCTGCCGGTGCTCTCCCAACTATTGGTCCGCGCGACGGCGCGCGGTTCGCTGAGTGATCAGGCCTTCGGCTCTTTTCAGGCGACCATGGCGCTCGCTGCCACCTCGACTAGCGTGCTCGCCAGCAGCGTCGGACCGAGCGTCCTGCCCCGGCTCAGTGCGGTTTCCGCCGACAAGAGCAAGCTCGTCGGCGTGCTCAACGACAGTGTCGGCACGTACCTGTTGCTGTTCGCGCCGATCGTCCTGACGATGCAGTCGATCCCCGAGTTGGTGGTCCGCCTGCTCTACAGCCGTGAGTTCGTCGGCGTGGTCGACCAACTGCCGTGGCAGATGGCCGGCGAGGTCCTCCGGCTCCCGAGCTGGGTCATGGCCGCGGCCCTCACCGCCCAGGGGCGCTATCGGGCCTACTTCGTCGTCGAGGCGATTCCGTTGGTCGTCATGGTGCTCGGGGTCCGCCTCGCGAGCCAGAGCGGGAGCTTGGGCTTCGTCGGACTTGCCATCTCGTTGGCGAACTGCAGCCAGTTCCTCGTCTTGCTCCTGCTTCTCCAGAAGGACGAAGTGAGGATGTCGAGGCCTGTCCTGCTGCGTGTGGCCGGGCTGGTGGCGCTCGTGTTGGCCGGCGCGTGGCTCATTCCTCAAGGGCACGGGGTGCGTGCGCCGATCGTCCTTGCCGCCTTGGTGGCTGCCGTGCTCGCGCTCCGGAGAATCCGTAGCGTGCGAAGCGCTTCTGCCAGATGATCGTCTGGTCAGGTCCGCGGCAGTGCGACGATGTTCTGGTAGCCGAAGACCTCGTTGAAGAACGGGCTGTAGTGATCGAGCGGCAAGAGGCCGTGCGGCAACAACCGGAAGAGGCGGTGGTTCGGTAGCAGGTGGATGAAGTCCTTGAGGAAGGAACGCGAGGCGACGTTCATCTCATTGAACTCGAACTGGATGCGCTCGATGCGGAGTTCGGAGAGCAACCGCGCGGCCCCTTCGAGCACCCGGCGCTCGTTGCCCTCGGTGTCGATCTTCAACAGGTCGATTCGTCTGAGTCCGTGATTGGCACAGAAGTCGTCGAGCGTGGTCGTGCGGACCTTGAACGCGTCGATCTCTCGGCCAAGCGGGACGAGAGCGTCGCGGCTGAGGGACGCCAATTGGGTGCCTTCTTCGCCAGCGAGATCGAAGAGGTCGAATTCGCCCGCCTCCTTGTCGCATGCGAGGTTGTAGCAACTCGCCGTGTCCCCGAAGCGTTGCGACAGTCTTCGGAAGGTCCTGGGGTGTGGCTCGAAGGCGTAGATTTGCGCGCGCGGGAAATGCCGTCGCACGCTTTGTATGTAGGAGCCTTCGTTGGCTCCCACGTCGAAGACAACCTGTGGCGGCTCCCTTCGCAGGCTCGCCAAGAAGGACTCCTCGCCACTCAGTTGATCGCTGTGGAGGTTGTAGATTCCGAGCCCTCTCGAACCGAGGTAGACGAGCGCTTTGTTGAGCTGCGCCAGCGAAGGTCGCGCAAACAGCCGTGCGTAGTTGTCTGCGAGGACGTTCTTGAGTCGCGATCTGAGCGTCAACTTTGCCTCCAGCACTGGTGCGCTTTCCCCACATTTCGACTCACCTGTCGAGGATTGAGTCGCGTGCATCCGTCGGTTGCTACACCTCGACCCAGCGACCGGCACCCACGTGCGCGAATTCGATCGTCTCGTGTTGCATCACGGTGCGGCTGCCGTTTTTCACGACCAGCGTCGGTCCGGAAACAAAGGCAGTGGGCGTGACACCGCCGACGTACAACACGCGCTGCCACCACCCGTCACCAGGGTCGGCGATGGCACTGACGGTCCCACCGGGAAGCTGGCACATGGCCGCTGGAGCGCTCAGAACGTCGTTCGTGATGGCGGCAGCTCTCGCATTGAACCGCATGGGGCCGTCGAGCTTCGAGCCCTGCCAGTAGTCGCCCAAGAGCTTCGCCGGAAGGGCAGAACTGGCAGTGCCAAGCAACTCCTGCTCGGAGCCGAGGTGGATCCCGCGCACCGCCGCAGCCGCTCCGATGAGATCATATCGAGACGCGCCGTCGTGGAGCGGGGCCTGCACGACGAGGTCATGTGCGGCTCCCAACAACATGGACCCCGACGGGTTGCTCTCGAAGTATGGCCGTTGCCACACGCTCCCGAGAACGGGCTCGGATCCGAAGACGCCAATCCGCGCTCCGTAGAACGCGTTGTAGTCGAACTGGCCGTTGATGACGCTGTGCCCGTACAGTCCGTTGAGCGCCAACCCTACCTCCGCGTTGGCTCGGAACAGACACAACGTCAGCACGGAGATGTTGTTGTCCCCGCTCCGTTCTTCCCACCAACCGCACCCAACGCCAAGCGCCCAGGTGGGGACGACCGCAGGGACTGGGCCGTTGAGAACGAGTCGATCGGACTCGATGCGCTCCACGACCCGCTTGAGGTCCGCGACGCGGAGCGGGCAACCAGGTCGAACCCAGCGAGGAGGTGTGCAGAGCAGGCTGTTTCCGTCGCCCGTCGCAGGGCCGACGGTCACTCGCTGATACTCTGGGACGTGTGGCTGGGGCTCGGTTGCGTACACCACGCCGCAGCCTCCGAAGTTGCACTGCTCGACCAGCATAGAGTCGTTGTTGCCGGCCAGGGCGCGTGCGCCGTCCCGCAGGAAGTTGGTAACGACGACGCGTTTGAAGGTGGAGAAGGCAGCGGACTCAAGCACCAGCCCGTCGCGGCACAGTCGCGCGGAGCCGTAGGGTTCAGCGGAGCCGGAGAGCGTGATGTCTTCGAGACGGCTTTGAGCTCTCACTCGAATCAGCTCGTCGAGCGGCGCAGCGGCTTCGATGCGTGTTCCTCGCCTCCCGAGAACCGTAACCGGTACGTTCACGACGAGAGTTTGATCGACGAAGTACGTTCGCGGATCAAGCTGCACAACCCCGCCCGCGTCGAGTAGCCCCTGCAGAAGAACCGTGTCCACGCTCCACCCCTTTCATGCCAACGAGCACGCTCGTAGCACCGCGCCGAGGCGAACGCGCGTGAACTTGCCTGAACGTCTGCGGCGTCCCGGTGGTACAGAGGCGACATGCGCGTCTCCGTGATTGGCACCGGCTACGTGGGCCTCGTTGCGGGCACCTGCTTCGCCGACTCCGGCAACGACGTGGTGTGCGTCGACATCAACCAGGCGAAGGTCGCGGCGCTCAGGGCCGGGCAGGTCCCGATCTACGAGCCGGGTCTCGAAGACCTGGTCGAGAAGAACGTCCGTGAGCAGCGCCTGAGCTTCACCACGAACCTCGCGGAGGCGGTGTCTCGCAGTCAGGTGGTCTTCATCGCGGTCGGCACCCCCGAAGGCGAGACCGGCGACGCCGACCTGCAGCACGTGCTCGCCGCGGCGCGCGACATCGGCAAGGCGATGTCGGGCTACACGGTCGTCGTGGACAAGAGCACCGTGCCGGTGGGCACGGCGGATCTGGTGCGCGCGACCATCGCGAAGGAGACGACACACCCTTTCGACGTGGTGTCGAACCCCGAGTTCCTCAAGGAGGGCGCCGCGCTCGAAGACTTCCTCAAGCCCGATCGCGTCGTCATCGGCGCCGACTCCGAGCGCGCGCGCACGCTGATGGGCGAGCTCTATGCGCCCTTCGTCCGCACTGAGAACCCCATCATCTTCATGGACACCCGCTCGGCTGAGCTCACCAAGTACGCCGCCAACGCGATGCTCGCGACGCGCATCTCGTTCATGAACGACGTCGCCGCGCTCTGCGAACGGCTCGGCGCCGACGTCGACCTGGTGCGCAAGGGCATGGGCGCCGACAGGCGCATCGGCTACCCCTTCCTCTTCCCGGGCATCGGCTGGGGCGGCTCCTGCTTCCCGAAGGACGTGAAGGCCCTCGGCGCGATGGCGCGGGAGCAGGGGCTCGAGTTCGATCTCCTGCGCGCGGTGGAGCGCACCAACGAACGCCAGAAGAAGCTGCTCGTGGCGAAGGCGGTGAAGCACTTCGGCGATCTGTCGGGCAAGACCTTCGCCGTCTGGGGCCTCGCCTTCAAACCGAAGACCGATGACATGCGGGAGGCCCCGTCGATCGAGGTCATCGAGGGGCTGCTCGGCAAAGGCGCCCGGGTTCGCGCCTTCGACCCCGTCGCCCACCAGACCGCGAAGCGCGTGCTGGGCGCGCGCGTCACCTACGCCGCCCGCCCGTATGACGCGCTCGAGGGAGCCGATGGCCTCTTCGTCGTCACCGAGTGGAACGAGTTCCGCCACCCCGACTTCGAGCGCATGAAGGCGCTCCTGCGCGAGCCGGTGGTGTTCGATGGCCGCAACATCTACTCGCCGACCCGCATGAGGGAGCTCGGCTTCACCTACTTCGCGGTCGGTCGCCGCTGAGCCGTCACATGCGGTCGCCGCTGTCGAGCGACCACGGCCCGAGTGAGGCCAGCGGGGCGCTCCGGAGCAGCCTCGCGGCGGCCTCAGGCTCGGCGGTGAGCGCGGTGAGGTAGCCGTTCGCCGCGTCGAGCCCCAGGGCGCTCTTCCACCGCTCGGCGCGCGCCGGCTGCGACTCGAAGAGGAAGATCCGCTTGCCACGCGCCTGCGCGCGCGTGAGGCACGCGGCGATGACGGCCTCGCGGTCCGCGTCGTCGCTCGCGGCGAGCGCCTGGAGCCGGTCGAAGTCTCCGTGCGTCTCCACCAGCGCCGCGCCCGCGGAGGTCTCCACCAGCACCGGCCGCACCGCGCGCATCACGAGCTGGCCCGCCCACTCTGCGGCGTCGGCGTAGGCGAAGTGCGCGCCGGCCGGCCGTTGGTGGTCGAAGCGCGAGAAGTCTTCTGTGCGCGGCTGGCGCTCGGTGAAGGCGACGCTGCTGCGCAGCGCCATGCCCGCCGGGCTCGAGACGTAGCGCGTGGGGAACAGCGTCGACCCGGCTGCCTCGAGCCGGCGGAAGCTCGCGTTGGTCTCGGTGACGAAAGCAAGCAGCAGCGCGCCGCCGTGCGTCCGCGTCAGCTCGAGCGACGCCTCGATGATGCGGGTGAAGGCCCCGCGCCCGCGCGCCGCGGGGAGCGTCCACGAGCCGGTCATGATGCCTACCAGCGCCCGTCGCCCGTCGGGAAGCGCCAGCTGGCGGTAGCTCACGGCGCTGCCGGCCAGGAGCTCGCCCGACTCCCGCAGCATCATGAGGTCCGCCGGCGGTCCACCGACCTGTCGGCGAAAGGCCCACGCGAAGGCGTCTTCGTTGCCCCAGCCGGGGAAGCAGAGGTTGAGACTCTTCAGGTACTGCCCTTCAGCGTCGCTCGGGTTGACCTGCAGCTCCACGGTCACCTCCTGGCGGGCTCCGTCTCGCCGCGCACTCTCGGGAAAGCTCGCCCATCGTCGTCCACCACAGCGTGTCGCCGTAGCGATCTTCGAGGCGAGAGAGCAGCACGTCGAGGTAGTTCATGTAGAGCGCATCGACGCCGTCGAGCGCGACGTGCCCGTGGGCATGCTTCACGATGTGCGCCTTGATCGAGAGCAGCCCGCCGCACTCGATGAGCTCGAGCGCGCGCTCCACCGGCGACGTGGCCTGGAAGTTGGCCGGGACGTGGAGCAGCCGACCGCCGGCGATCCACTCCGGGCGCAGCAGCGAGACGCCCTTGAGCCCGCTCATGTTGCAGGTCGCGTCGCGCGTCACGGGCGTCTTGATGTCGCGCGCCGAGGCGAGGAAGTCGAAGCCGAGCTGCGCCATCGCCTCGATGAGCCCGGGCGGCGCGTTCCAGCCCGGCGGGGTCATGCCCTTCACGAAGGGGAGACCGGCTTCGTCGAACAGTCGCATCGACTCGCGCAGCATCGCCGCGCACGTCTCGGCCGATTGCTCCTGGAACTCGACGAGCACCGTCGGTCCGGTGTGCACGTGGTGAAGGCCGTGGAGCGCGATCTCCGCCCGCGGCAGCTCTTTGAGGTAGCGCACGAACGCGGGGTGCCGCGAGAGCCGCATCGTGCCAGGGGGGTGCATCGGCGCGAGGTATACCCGGTCGCGCACCCAGGGCACGAAGCGCAGCGGGCTGGTCGCCTTCGGGGTGGTCTCGCGCCAGTCCGGCGTGGTGAACAGCGTCACCTTGAAGAGGGGGTGCCGCTCGAGGAGCCGCTGCACGAGCCCCAGGGCGCCTTCGCCGAGATCGCCGCCGCCGTCGTATCCGTCGCGCGCACGCCCGGGGTGGACGTCGTCGATGGTGAAGCAGATCGCCGCGCGTTTGCCGGCAGGAAGCCAGTCGCTCACCAGACGCTTGTCCCCCATCGTCGGCGCGCTGTCACGGCCCCGACAGCGCGTCGAGGGCGCGCTCGAGCTCCTCGAGCGTCCTGGGGTCGATGCCCTGCAGCCCCGCCGGCACCTGCCCACCGCCGAGCAGCCCGCTCACGTCCGGCCCGGCGCCGAGATCCTCGTCGCCGTGTGCCTCGTTCCACCAGCGCACGCGCAGCGCCTCGAGCTTCTTCGCCGCGGTCGGGTTGCGCTTCGCCATCAGCTCGGTGAGCGTCTTCGAGGTGACCCACCGGTAGCGGTGCTGCTCGACGTACGCGCGCAGCCCCGACAGCCACGCCTCGTCGCCCACCACCTTGCGCTGCTCGTCGAAAAGCAGGGGCGCCTTGCCGTACACCAGCGCCGCGTACTCGCGGTTCGAGCCGAACTCGTGCGTCGGGCGGTTCGCCTTCCCGTCGCGCCCGCCGAGCATGCGGTGGAGCTGGTACGCCGCCCGCAACTGCCCCTCGCGCATCTGCTCCGCGGCCTTCGCGCCCTGGCGCCACTCGAGCAGCAGCAGCGCGAGGTGCTGCGCCAGCGGCTCGTCGGCGAGCGGGTCGGCCACCGCGTCGTTCCCCACCAGCATCGCCGCGTACTGGTGGGCCACCTCGTGATCGATGGTGAACTCGAGGGTGTGCTTCATCAGCTGCTGGAGCCCGTTCCCCAGGAGCAGCGCCGCGACCTGGGCCTGGTAGTCGTCGAGCCCCAGCGCGCCGAGCGGGTTGGTCTGCCCGCTCAGCAGCGTCGACGACACGGTGACGAGCCCGGGGAACTCCATGCCGCCCGCGCCGCCGACGAGCTCCATCTCGACCACCCGCAGCGTCTTGTAGGGCGACGGCCCCAGCCGCTGCTCCAGCGCCTCGAGCGCCTTCCCCGCGTGCGTCAGGAGCTGCTCGGCCTGCCGCTCGTCGTCGGCCAGCAGCACCCCCTCGACGTCGACCTCGCCCACGTGCTTCGTCGCCAGCTTCGCGTCGCGCAGCGCGAGCAGCGGCAGCTCCCGCGCCGCGGCGACCGCGAAGGCGGTGCGCACCGTGCCGGCGCCCGTCGGCACCTCGCCCATCAGCAGGCCGCTGCTCACCACCCGCCAGCCCGCCGGCGCGGTGACGCTCACCATGAAGTTCGACGGCTCGAAGGTGCCGAGGTCTCCGATGCCCGACGGCGCCTCGAAGAGCTGGCCGTTCCGCTCGGGAGGCACCATCGGCATCAGCCCCACCAGCGCCACCGTGCGCGGCGTCGCCGCGAACGCGCCGTAGTCGCCCTTCGGCCCGTCGTCCTGCAGCGCCGTGAGGCCGCCGGCGCTGCGCTCGAGCAACGGCACCTTCGCCTTGAGCTCGAGCTCGACCGTCACCGGCTCTCCAGCAGCGGCGGGCGGCTCGAGCTTCACGCGGTACAGCGAGACGTCGGGCTGCGCGAGCGCCGCCGCCGCGCCGTTCACCTTCGCCTTCGCGAGCGTCACCGCGCCGGGGTGGTTCGCGTTCGGCGTGCAGCGCAGGTACAGCGCGGCGAGCGGCTTCTTCGGCGTCACGGTGATCGCCACCTTGCCCGTCACCGCGCGCCGGGCGGGGTCGAGCACGAACTCGCCGCGGTACAGCGGGAGCTGCGTCGCGTCTCCCAGCGCCGCCTCGACGCGCGCCCGCTCACCCGGCTTGAGCGACTGCAGCGCGAGCTGCGCCTCGACCGAGGTGTCGGCGAAGCAGGGCAGGGCGACCGCGAGCAGCACCAGGAACCTCATCGGAGGCCTCGCCTCAGCCCTGCGCTCCTCGCGCCGCGCTGCGCTCGCTCCTGCACCGCCTGCGGTCGCGTGCGCCCGGCGCGATTCGGTTTCGTCGACACGCGGTCACTCTATGTCGTCGCCCTTCGCAGGGCGACCGGGAGCGGATAGATGCCCCGCCCATGGCTGAGCTCGGACCTCTCGACGTCACGAAGATCCTCACCGGCAAGCGGGTGCTGTTCGCCGGCGCCACCGGCTTCGTCGGCAAGGTCTCCCTGTCGATGCTCCTGCACCACTACGGCGAGGAGCTGGCCCACGTCTTCGTGCTCGTCCGCAAGGGCAGCAGCAAGAACGCCGAGGCGCGCTTCTACGACAAGGTGGCGACCTCCGAGCCCTTCATCCCGCTGCGCGAGAAGCACGGCGAGGCCGGCGCGATCGCCTGGCTCAAGACGAAGTGCACCATTCTCGACGGCGACATCACCGACCCGTGGATGGGGATGGACGAGGCGAAGGCGAGGGACCTCAAGGGCCGCATCGACGTGGTGATCAACTGCGCGGGCCTGGTGAGCTTCAACCCGTCGCTGGAGGTCGGCCTCAACGTCAACACCCACGGCGTGAAGTTCCTCGTCGAGGCCTGCCTCCACTGGGACGTGCCGCTGGTGCACATGTCGACCGCCTTCGTCGCCGGCAACCGCTCGGGCCTGGTCTTCGAAGACGAGGACATCACCGGCTACTTCCCGCGCCGCGGTGAGATCGACGGCCGCGACTTCTCGCTCGAGCAGGAGCTCGCCGACGCCGAGAAGATCGTCGCGCGGCTCCGCGAGCAGGCCGACGACAAGGCGCTCGCCTCGGGCTTCCGCGAGAAGGCCCTCGAGCGCCTCAAGGAAGAGGGGCGCGACTTCAACGACGAGAAGACGCTCCGCCTCGCCATCGGTCGCGAGCGCAAGCTGTGGCTCACCACCCGCCTCGTCGAGGCCGGCATGGAGCGCGCGCGGCACTGGGGCTGGCCCAACACCTACACGTACACCAAGTCGCTCGGGGAGCAGGTGCTCGCCGCCACGCCCGGGCTCCGCTACGCCATCGTGCGCCCGTCGATCGTCGAGAGCGCGCAGCGCTACCCCTTCCCGGGGTGGAACGAGGGCTTCACCACCTCGGCGCCCATCATCTACGCGCTGATCAAGGGCCAGAACGCGCTGCCCGCGAGCGACAAGGCGGTGCTCGACATGATCCCCGTCGATCAGGTCGCCGGCTCGCTGATCGCCATCACCGCCCAGCAGCTGCGCACCAGCGAGCGCCGCGTGTACCAGCAGGCCACCGGTGACTCCGCGCCCTTCGTCGCCAGCCGCTCGGTCGAGCTCGTCGGCCTCTACAAGCGCCGCCGCTGGCGCCACAAGGACACCGGCAACGCGCTGGTCAACGACGTGAAGAGCCGCCTCGAGCCCAAGGCCATCGGCAAGGCGCTCTTCGAGTTCACCAACACGCCGCTCTTCAGCAAGGGCGCGAAGTGGCTGACCGAGCAGATCGACGAGAAGCGGCCCACCTGGGGCGCGCCGAAGGTCAACGCGGTGCTCGATCACCTCAGGGACTCGCTCGGCGAGGTGAGCGATCAGGCCGATCGCATCAACATGATCGTCGAGCTGTTCATGCCCTTCATCTGGGAGAACCGGTACGTCTTCCGCTGCGACAACACGCGCTCGCTGTACGTCGACATGCCGGCGCACGATCGCGCGAAGATCAACTGGAACCCCCACGAGCTCGACTGGCGCACCTACTTCCTCGAGACGCACATCCCCGGGCTCGAGAAGTGGGTCTTCCCCGGCCTCGACGAAGAAGGCGAGAAGCGCAAGGTCGTGCACGCGTACCGCGATCTCCTCGAGCTGCTCGACGCCACCACCCACGCCTGGCGCCACCGCGTCGCGTTCCGCCTCTTCGAAGGTGACGAGACGCACCGCTTCACCTTCGGCGACGTGCACCGCTACGCCGGCCGCGTGGGCAGCGCGCTGCTCGCCTCGGGCGTGCAGCACCAGGACCGCGTGATGCTGCTGGGCGAGAACCGCCCGGAGTGGGGCATCTGCTTCTTCGGCATCCTCCGCGCGGGCTGCACCGCGGTGCCCGTCGACAAGGAGATCTCCGAGGTGGAGATCGTCAA
Organism: Myxococcota bacterium; assembly: GCA_049322495.1. Classification (GTDB taxonomy): domain Bacteria; phylum Myxococcota; class Myxococcia; order Myxococcales; family Myxococcaceae; genus Archangium_A. Next base: position 27,664 of record JBMORD010000269.1, read on the forward strand.
CATCGCCCGCCGCTCGGAGGCGAAGGTGTGCCTCGTCACCGACGCGATGCTCGAGAAGCACCCGCACCTCGAGAACGCGCTGGCCGCCGCCGGCCTCGCCACGCGGCTCATGAGCTTCGGCGACGCCTTCTCGGGCGATCCGCTCCGGCCCGATGGCCTCGGCGCGGTGAAGAAGAACGCCTCGCCCGACGACGTGGCCTCGCTGCTCTTCACCTCCGGCACCACCGGCACGCCCAAGGGCGTGATGCTCACCCACCGCAACTTCGCGGCGCTGGTGGCCAAGCTCGGCGGCGCCTTCGACATCGGCGTCGGTGACGGCGTGCTCTCGGTGCTGCCGCTGCACCACACCTTCGAGTTCTCGGCGGGCTTCCTCACGCCGTTCTCGCGCGGCGCGGAGGTGGCCTACCTCGACGAGCTGACCGCCGATCGCATCGGCGAGGTGCTCGAGGGCGGCGACATCACCGGCATGGTCGGGGTGCCCGCGCTCTGGCAGCTCTTCCACCGGAAGATCACCCAGGAGTTCTCCAGCCAGCCGAAGTTCGTCGAGGAGGCGATCAAGGGCCTCATGTCGATCAACGCCGAGCTGCGCAACCGGCAGGGCCTCAACCTCGGCAAGCTGCTGTTCTGGCCCATTCACCGGAAGTTCGGCGGCAACATCAAGTTCCTCATCAGCGGCGGCTCGGCGCTGCCCGACGACGTGCACAAGGCGTTTCACGCGCTCGGCTTCACGCTCGACGAGGGCTACGGCCTCACCGAGGCCGCGCCGGTGCTCACCGTCACCCGCGCCGGCCACAAGCGCCTGCCGGGCACGGTGGGCAAGGCGCTGCCTGGCGTGGAGCTCAGGATCCACGAGCCCGACGCCGAGGGCATCGGCGAGGTGATCGCCCGCGGCCCCAACGTGATGGCCGGCTACTTTCAGGACCGCGAGGCCACCGAGGCGGTGCTCAAGGACGGCTGGCTCCACACCGGCGACCTCGGCCGCCTCGACGAGCATGGGCAGCTCTTCCTCGTCGGCCGCCGCAAGGACGTCATCATCGACGCCAACGGCAAGAACGTGTACCCCGACGAGCTCGAGGAGCTCTACGCCGCCCACCGGCACGTGAAGGAGCTGTGCGTGGTGGGGCTGCCCGACGAGAACGGCGGCGAGAAGGTCGCCTGCCTCTGCGTGCCCGACTACAGGGACCGGCCGCGCGAGGAGGTGCGCCGCGAGCTCGAGGAGCACTTCCGCCACGTCTCGGCCGAGCAGCCCTTCTACCGGCGCATCAAGGTGCTCCGCTTCACCGACGTCGAGCTTCAGCGCACCTCGTCGCGCAAGGTGAAGCGCCCGCTGGTGGTCGAGGAGCTCAAGCGCCTCGAGCGCGCCGCGCACTCCGCCGAGAAGGCGCGCAAGGGCGCCGAGCCCGAGAGCACCGACTGGCTCACGCAGCTCATCGCCGACACCATCCAGAAGAGCGTCGACGAGGTGAAGCCCGAGTCGCGCCTGCAGGTCGATCTCGGCTTCGACTCGCTGATGCTCACCGAGCTCTCGGCGGCCCTCGAGGCGGCGGGCGTGCCCGTCACCGCGGTGAGCGATCTGACGAAGGTCGGCACCGTCGAGGAGCTCCGCCGCATCGTCGCCCATTCCGGCCGCCGCCCCGCCGCGGAGCTCAAGGCGCGGGAGATCTCGAAGGAGGTCGCGCGGAAGAGCGACGAGGCCCTCGAGCTCGAGCTGCCGGAGCCGGTGGCGAAGCTCGGCAAGTCGGCGCTCCAGGCCGGCCAGCGCGCCATCTACGGCGGGCTCTTCGACGTGAAGGTCAAGGGCAAGGCCTTCATTCCGCAGAACCGCAACTTCCTCGTCGTCGCCAACCACGCCTCGCACCTCGACATGGGCCTGGTGAAGATGGCGCTGGGCGAGCAGGGGGAGCGGCTGGTGGCGCTGGCGGCGCGCGACTACTTCTTCGACTCGCCGCTCAAGCGCGCGTACTTCGAGAACTTCACCAACCTCATCCCCATGGACCGCTCGGGCTCGCTGCGCGAGTCGCTGCGCCTCGCGGGCGAGTCGCTCACCCAGGGCTTCAACCTGCTCATCTTCCCCGAGGGCACCCGCAGCCCCAACGGCGAGCTCCAGGAGTTCAAGCCCACCACCGGCTACCTCGCACTCGGCTTCGACGTGGACATCCTCCCGGTGTACCTGCACGGCACCTACGACGCGCTGCCCAAGGGCGCGTGGTGGCCGAAGTTCGAGCACCTCGAGGTGCGCATCGGCCCGGTGCTCGAGCTCGGCGCGCTCCGCGAGAAGGTGCAGGGGCTCGCGAAGAGCGAAGGCTACCGCCTCGTCACCCGCATGGCCGAGGAGTCGGTGCGCGCGCTGAAGGACGGCCGCACCGTGCGCCAGGAGGACCTCTCGGTCCCCGCCATCCCCACCCGTGAGCGCCGCACCGGCGCGCGCAAGTCCCCCGAGGGCCAGTCATGAACATCCTCCTCACCGGCGGCACCGGCTTCCTCGGCACGCACCTCGTGCCGCTGCTGCGCGCGCAGGGGCACGCCCTCACGCTCATCAGCCGCAGCAAGCCGCCCGCAGCGTGGCTCACCGGCGAGCGCCCGGTGCGGCACGTGCAGGCCGACCTGAAGGACCGCGAGGCCGTGCGCGAGGCCCTCAAGGGCATCGAGGCGCTGTACCACCTCGCCGGGCTGGTCAGCTTCCGCAACGAAGACGGGCGGAAGATGTACGAGCTCCACGTCGACTGCACCCGCGAGCTGCTGCGCGACGTGCGCGCGCTGGGCACGAAGCCGCGCGTCATCCTCGCGTCGACGTCGGGCACCATCGCCGTCTCGAAGGAAGAGCGGGTGGGCACCGAGGCCGACGACTACCCGATCGAGACCGTCGGGCGCTGGCCGTACTACCTGTCGAAGATCTACGAGGAGAAGCTCGCCCTCGAGTTCTGCCGCAGGGAAGGCATTCCCCTGGTGGTGCTCAACCCCTCGCTGCTCATGGGGCCGGGCGACGATCGCCTCAGCTCGACGTGGACGGTGGTGAAGTTCCTCCAGCGCGACATCCCCGCGATGCCGGGCGGCGGCATGAGCTTCGTCGACGCGCGCGACGCGGCCCGGGCGGCGGTCAACGCGCTCACCCGCGGCGAGCTCTACGGCCGCCACCTGATGGGCGTGAACTTCACGATGGCCGAGTTCTTCAAGCGCCTCGAGCGGCTCACCGGAGTGCCCGCGCCGCGCGTGAAGCTGCCGAAGCAGGTCAACATCTTCGGGGCGTACGCGCTCGAGTCGTTCGCGAAGTGGCGCGGCGCGCGCACCTCGCTCGACCCGCAGGAGGTCGAGGTGGGCGAGCACTGGTTCTGGTGCGACTCGTCGAAGGCCGAGCGCGAGCTGGGCTTCGCGGCGCGCGACCCGTACGAGACGCTCCACGACACCGTGCAGTACGTGATGACGAAGCTGCCGCCGGGCGAGCTCCCGGGCACGAAGGGGCGCCTCGCGGAGCTGAGGGACGCGTGAAGGCCCGCGCGCCGGTGCAGGTGCGCCACCAGGGCCGTCGGGCGGGCTGGCGCCGCGCGACCTACGGGCTGTTCCGCTTCGCGCTCTACGGCTTCCTCGGCGTCGCGCTGGAGGTCTTCTTCTACAACCTGGTGCGCACCGCCCGCGGCGTGCCGGTGCTCGAGTACCTCTTCCTGTTCGACTGGCGCGTCGACCCGTCGCTCGGCCTCGACCGCATGTGGGACGTGCCCGCGAAGTCGCTCTACGGGCAGTGCAGCCTGTGGATGTTCCCGGTGTACGCGGTGGCCTGCTTCGGCATCGAGCTGCTCTACCGCCGGGCGCCCCACGTGCACGTCGCGCTGCGGGGCCTCGGCTACGGCCTCATCATCTTCCTCTGGGAGTGGGCCTCGGGCTGGGCGCTCTACTGGCTCACCGGCCTCAAGGTCTGGTTCTACGCCGACGCCGGGAACTTCTTCCAGATGACGAGCTGGTTCATCTTGCCCATCTGGTGCATCACCGGGCTGCTGGTCGAGTACATCTACCGCCAGCTGATGGATCCCGATCTGGTGCGCGCCATCGAGACCGCCCACCTCGCGCCCGAGTTCGAGCAGCGCTGAGGCGCAGAAACGACGAGGGCCGCGAGGTTTCCCCCGCGGCCCGTCGATTCACCGCGCTGGTGCGCTCACGGCGTGGGCGGAGGCGCTGGCGCGTCGGGCGTCGGCGGAGCCTCGGTGCCCGGCGCTGGCGCGGCGGGGGCCTCGATCTTCTCGGTGGCCATGCCCAGCACCTCGGCGCCGGCGAGCCGCGCGCCGTCGAGGGCGGCGACCACCTTCGGGTACTTCGCCTTGTCGTCGGCGGTGAAGAACACCACGCGCTCGCCCTTCTTCTTCGCGGCGAGCATGCGGGTGAGCTTCTCGACGTAGGCCTCCTGGGTGGCCATCACGTCGACGTTGATCTTCACCTCACCCGACTCGCTGATCGACACCACGAGCTGGTCCTGGGGAACCTCGTCCTCCTGCTCGACCTTCTCGCTCTCGGGCACGCGCACCTCGATGTCCTTCTCGAGGAGCGGGGTGACGACCATGAAGATGATGAGCAGCACCAGCACCACGTCGACCATCGGCGTGATGTTGATGTCCGAGTTGAGGTGGCTCTGCGGCTTGACCGAGATCTTCCTGCGCTTGTGGCCGCTCACTGCTTCACCTCTTCCACGCCGAGGGCGATCGACTTCGCCCCCGCCTTGCGCGCGAGGTTCATCACCCGGCGCACGTCGTCGAAGGTGAGCGCCGAGTCGCCCTTGAGGAGGATGCGCTGGCCGGGGTTCGACACCAGCTTCTTCTGCAGCTCGGTCTGGAAGCCCTCGTCGTCGTACGAGTCCGACTCGATGAACACGCGCTTGTCGGGCGTCACCGACACCACGATCGGGTCGGCGGCGCCTTTGCGTTCTTCATCGACCTTCATCGCCTTCGGCAGCTGCACGTCTTTCCCGCGCTGGAGCATCGGGGTGATCACCATGAAGATGATCAGCAGCACGAGCACGACGTCGACCATGGGGGTGACGTTGATCTCGGCTTTGATGCCGCCTTTCCCTCCAACTGACATTCCCATGGTGGGGCTCCGGGAGTGAGAAGGGGAAGGGGATTACTTCGACGCGAAGTGCTTGCTGACGAGGTCGAGGAACTCGTTGCTCGACTCCGACAGATCCACCGAGCGGGCGTCGACCCAGCCCTGGAGGAAGTTGAACGCCATCACCGCGGGGATGGCCACCAGCAGGCCGAACGCGGTGGTGATGAGCGCTTCGGCGATACCGGCCGACACGGTGCCGAGACCGCCCGAGCCGGAGTTCGCCATCTGCTGGAACGAGTTCACGATGCCCATCGTGGTGCCGAGGAGGCCGACGAACGGCGCCGTCGAGCCGACCGTCGCCAGCACACCGAGGCCGCGCTTGAACGACTGCACCTCACGCGCCGCCTGCCGCTCGAGCGCCCGGGCCACCGAGTCGACCGCGACGTCCTTGTTGGCGGGGGCGAGCTTGAAGGCGGTCAGGCCGGCGTTGATGGTGCGGCCGAGGTGACCGACGTTCTTGCTCAGACCGGAGTTGGCGGCGGCGGCGAGATCGCCCCCCGAGAGCAGCTTCGCCATCTTCTCGGCGAACTGCACCGACTCCGAGCCCGAGCGCATGTAGACCACGATGCGCTCGAACATCACGAGCAGGCTGGAGACGGACATGATGCCCATCACGATGACGACGAGCTTCGCGAACAGTCCCATCTGGGACCAGAGATGACCGAGTGAGAAGTCCATGGGCGGCGCTTCCTAGTGCGGCCCCGCGTGGCGAGGCCATTGTTTTTGTGAGGTGGGAAATGGTGAGGCGATTCGCGACGCGTGTCAGCGCGGCATCTGGAACCGGAAGTTGAAGACGTAGTCGACCGCGGTGGGCCGGCCCTGGAACGAGCAGGGCGTCGCCTTCATCGTGTACAGCCGCTGCACCACGGCCTCGGAGAGGTGCGGCAGCGGCTTGATCACGCGGCAGTTCTGGATCGTGCCGTCCGCCAGCACGTGGCACTTCACGATCATCATGCCCTCGACGCGCGCCTCGCGCGCCTCGCGCGTGTAGAGATCGTCGGTCAGCACGCGGAGATCGACGGTGGGGCGCGTCATGCCTTCGCCGAACGGCACGACGTCGGTACCGGTGCCGCCGAGCGTGCCGCCGACCGTTCCGCCGACCACGCCGCCGACGACTCCGCCGACGACGCCGCCGACCACGCCGCCTTCGACGCCGCCCTCGACGCCCTCGTCATCAGACTCCTCGGACGCGGCCTCTTCCTTCTGCGGCTCCGCCTCCTTCGGCTTCTCGACGGGGATCTCCTTGGGCACGAGGATCTCGGTCGGCTTGATGATCTTCTTCTCGACCTTCTTCTCGGTCTTGGGCGTCGACTTCTTGGGCGGAGGAGGCGGCGGAGGCGGCGGCGGCGGCACCGCCGCGAAGAACTTCACCTCCGAGAGATCTTCCTCGACCGGAGGCGGCCGCGTGGTGAGCCAGAAGACGAGGGCTGCCAGTGCAACGTGGATCGTGATGGTGATGATCGAGCCGAGTCCGAACTGGCTCTTCGGCACATCACCCTTGTGAAGGACGGCGTCGAACATGGGAGGGGCCTTCTAACAAAACCGTGACGGGAGTATCGAGAGGCGTTGACAGTGGGGTGCTCGTGAGTAGGGTGCGCCGCGCAATTCGTTCAACTTGCCTGGAGGGTCGCTTGCGTCCAACAACCTGGCTGTACCGGGTCGCGCTCATCGGCAGCGCGCTCGTCTCGTCTCTGGCGTTTGCCCAGGGCTCGGCTGTCGTCACTGGTACCGTGACGGACGCCGCCACTGGGAAGCCCGTTCCCGACGTCGTCATCACTGCCACCTCTCCCGCGCTGCAGGGTGAAGAAGTCGTCGTCACCGACGCCGCGGGTCTGTACCGCATTCCCGGCCTGCCGCCCGGCACGTACGTGCTCAAGCTCGAGAAGGAGTCGTACAAGCCCTACTCGCGCTCGGAGATCACCGTCCGCACCGATCGCACGGTCCGCGTCAACATCCAGCTCCAGCCTGAGGCCGTGCAGTCCGACACCATCGTGGTCGTCGGCAAGCCGCCCTCGGTCGACGTCGGCTCGACCACCACCGGCGTGAACGTCGGCAAGGACTTCATCAACAACATCGCCTTCATCCAGCCCAACGGCTCGGGTGTGCGCTCGTTCGAGTCGCTGGCCTCGGTCGCTCCGCAGGTCATCGCCGACGAGTACGGCTACGGCTTCTCCGGCGCGCAGTCGCCCGAGAACCTCTACCTCGTCGATGGCGTGTCGACGTCTGACCCGGCGTTCGGCACCAACGGCGCGCAGTTCCCGATCGAGTTCGTCGAAGAGGCGAACGTCATCACCGGCGGCTACCAGGCCGAGTACGGCCGCGCCACGGGCGGCGTGCTGAACGTCGTCACCAAGTCGGGCAGCAACGAGTTCCACGGCAGCGTGTGGGGCAACTGGACGCCCGGCGCGCTCACCGGCGTGTCGCCCACCATCGAGAACAAGACGTCGGCGGTCACCACCCAGACCCGCCTGTGGAACACGGTCGACTTCGGCGCCGAGGTCGGCGGCCCGATCCTGAAGGATCGCCTGTGGTTCTTCGTCGGCTTCGCGCCGTCGTTCAACCGCACCCGCACCACCCGCGAGCTGCGCGCCCTGGTGCTCGACCCCGAGACCGACGAGCGCAACCCGCAGGTCGTCCCGGGCTCGACGCAGAACCGCTTCACCGACACCCGCGCCTTCTCGTACATCGGCAAGCTGACCTTCCTCATCAACTCCGACAACAACCTCTCGCTGTCGGTCGTCGGCTCGCCCTCCTCGCAGACCGTGCCCTTCTCGTTCAACGAGCGTCGCTCGGCGCCGAACGGCTGGCGCGGCGGCACCATCACCACCAACGACACCAGCACCGTGTCGCTCCGCTATCAGGGCGGCTTCCTCGACAAGCACCTGCTGCTCGACGCCAGCCTCGGCTGGTTCCGCCTCCGCAGCGCGGCGATGCCTGACGACGGCTCGGGCTTCAACTACACGCCGGGCGACGGCACCGCTGCCGGCACGCCCGCGGTGATCTACCGCCGCAGCCGCCCGCGCTCGATCACGGAGTTCGAGACGCTGACGCCCGACGGCCTCGCCATCTGCACCGACGCGGCGACCTGCCCGGCGACCGGCTCCGGCGCGACCTACACCATCGGCGGCTTCGGCTTCATGCAGGACGCCACGCTCGACCGCATCCAGGGCCGCGCCTCGGTGACCTTCCTCATGCAGGCGCTCGGTCACCACATCTGGAAGGCGGGCGTCGACATCGAGCACCTCCGCTACGATCTCAAGAAGGCCTACTCGGGCGGCGTGCTGCTCCGCGAGCACTCGACCCAGGCCGGCCGCTTCGACGACTACCGCCAGTACGGCTACTTCACCTCGCCTGACGAGGCGACCCGCCAGACGGTCATCGCGTCGGTCCCGACGTCGAACAGCATCGGCGCCTACCTCCAGGACAGCTGGTCGGTGATGGACCTCGTCACCCTCAACCTCGGCCTCCGCTACGAGAACCAGCAGCTCTTCTCGGGTGACGGCTCGCTGGGCATGACGCTCAACAACATGCTCTCGCCGCGCCTCGGGGTGATCTACGACTTCACGCAGCAGGGCCGCAGCAAGCTGTTCGCGAACTACTCGCGCTACTACGAGGCGCTGCCGATCGACATCGCAGACCGCGCGCTCACCGGCGAGAACCAGTACCAGTTCCAGCACGCGGCGAAGGGCAACCCCACCGCGGCCGATCCGTCGAGCAACCCCGGCTGCGACCCGCTCGCCGACATCACCCAGACCACGGGCGCCTGCCTCGACCCGCGCAACACGCGCTCGGTCAACGCCATCAACGGCGGCGACTACGACCCGAACGCGGCCGGCCTCCAGACGGGCGCCGGCAAGACCCCGGTTGACGCGAACCTCCAGCCCCAGAGCTCGGATGAGATCGTGCTCGGCGGTGAGTACGAGATCATCTCCGACGGCCGCCTCGGCGCGACCTACACCCGTCGCTGGATGAACGCGGTCATCGAGGACATGTCGATCGACGAGGCCTCGACCTACTTCATCGGCAACCCCGGCTACGGTCTGGCCTCTTCGTTCCCGAAGGCCGTCCGCGACTACGACGCGGTCAGCGTGTACTTCAACAAGGCCTTCTCCGACGGCTGGATGGGCCAGGTCAGCTACACCTACTCGTCGCTGCGCGGTAACTACAACGGCCTGTTCCGCCCTGAGACCGGCCAGCTCGACCCGAACATCAACGCCGACTTCGACCTCGTGTCGCTGCTGCCCAACCGCACGGGTCCGCTCGACGCCGACCGCAACCACTTCATCAAGGCCTACGCCTCGAAGGAGTTCCAGATCACCAACAGCTTCTCGGTGATCGCCGGTCTGACCTACGAGGGCCGCTCGGGCGCGCCGATCAACTACCTCGGCAGCCACCCGCTCTACGGCGCCGACGAGGTGTTCGTGCTGCCGCGCGGCGCGGGCGGCCGTCTGCCCTGGCGTCACGCGATCAACGCGAAGCTCGGCGTGAGCTACCGCATCAGCAAGGACAACGTGGTGCAGTTCACCGCCGACGTGTTCAACATGTTCAACTTCCAGGCTGTCACTGCGGTCGACCAGACGATCACCAACTCGGACGTCCTGCCGTTCCAGACGACCGACAAGGATCCGCAGAAGGCGGCCTGCCTCGCCGGCACCGATCAGCCCCAGTGCGCGGACGGTCTGACCACCATCCAGACCTCGGCGCTCGAGCCGCTCACCCGCGAGGAGCTGAACTCGAACTTCAAGCAGCCGACCGCGTACCAGGCGCCGATCTCCGTGCGCTTCGGCATCCGGTTCAGCTTCTGATCCCAGGAAAGAGAGACATCACGATGAACACCAATCGTCTTCGTATCGGACTCCTGGGGCTTGCGAGCGCAGTCGCCGGGTTTGCTCTCCAGGGCTGCTTCGCTCAGCAGCCGCTGCCTGAGTGCAGCGTCACCGTCACGGCGGCCGGCCTCGGCCTGACGCCGTACTACGTGCTGCTGACCAAGGTGGACAGCACGGGCGCCGGCACCTGCGGCGACTTTACGCACATGTACGCAGGCATGCAGCGCTACCGCACGCAGGCCAGCGGCGGCAGCTTCACGCTGGGCGTCAAGACGTCGCTGATCGCCGACCCGTACCTCGGCTACGTCTACTCCGCTGACGTCGACCCGACCAACAACTGCGTCCGGAAGACCGACTGCCTCGGTCGCACGCTGATCACGAACCGCTGCGTCGTCTCGCTCGACGACGGTGGCATCGAGACGGTGCTCGGGGAGCAGGTCGTCAAGGTGCCGCTCGCCGATGGCGGCGCGGTCGGCAACATCATCCTCGCGGACGGTGGCCTCGGGCTGCTGCGTGACGGCGGCGTCGCGCGCCTGCCCCTCACCAACGAGTGCGAGTCGGTCGACGACGAGTACCCGCGCGTCGACGCGACCGATCCCGACGGCAAGAAGATCACTGCCCTCGGCAAGATGCCGCAGTTCCCCACCAACGGCGTCTGCACCGTCACCGACTTCGAGGGTGGCGTGCAGAACTTCCAGGCGGAGCAGATCGAGCTCGTCGACGGCTCGATGACCAGCATGGACGCGGTGACCTACAAGGTCGAGTTCACCGACTTCAACGTCATCAACTCCACCAAGGTGCCGGGCACCGCCTTCACCTCGAAGGTCAAGTTCACCGAGGGCAGCTGCGTGGCCAACTACACGGCGGTCGGCTTCTGGCCGGAGATCCACTGTGAGGCCGACGCGGACTGCGATCCGAACGCCGACCTCGACGCTGGTCGCATCTCCGGCTCGGGCATCAACCCCGAGTTCAAGCCGAAGTGCGACACCGACCTCGGCGTCTGCGTGCCGACGGCGGACGTCACCAAGATCAAGTGAGGCAGGGGAGTCGTTCGACTCCCACGCCGCTTGAGAGGTAAGAGCCCTCGCTCCTGTCACGGGAGCGAGGGTTTTCTTTTGTCCACCGGTCGTCACCAGCTGCTCGATGAGCTCCGTCGTCTCCGCGCCGCGGAGGAGGGCACGCTCTTCAAAGAGGCGTCGCTGAGCGTCGCGCTCTGTTACCCGAGCCCGTACCACGTGGGAATGAGCAGCCTCGGCTATCAGGCCGTCTACCGCGCGGTGCACGCCCACCCGCAGGCAACGGCGGAGCGCGTGTTCCTCCCCGATGACGTCGAGGCGTGGCGCAAGGCGAAGCTCGCCCCGGCTTCGATCGAGACCCAGCGCCCGCTCGACAGCTTCGACGCGCTGGCCTTCTCGGTCGCCTACGAGCTCGAGCTCCCCGGGCTCTTCGAGCTGCTCTCGCTCGCTGGCTTCCCGCCCCTGCGCGACCAGCGCAGCGACGAGATGCCGCTGGTGATCGCCGGCGGCCCGCTCACCTTCTCCAACCCCGATCCGCTCGAGCCGTTCGTCGACGTGCTGGTGCAGGGCGAGGCTGACGATCTGATCGACCCGCTCCTCGACGCGATCCTCGAGGGCGGGGGCAAGCGGGCGACCCTCGAGCGGCTGGCGCGGCGGCCCGGTTTCCGCGTGCCCGGGCTCTCGCCGGAATCGACCCGCGGCTTCGTGAGCAAGGCGAGCGATGCGCGCCTGCCGGCCCGTTCGCAGATCATCACCCCCAACACCGAGCTCAAGAGCATGTTCCTCATCGAGCCGGAGCGGGGCTGCTCGCGCGGGTGCCACTACTGCGTGCTCCGCCGCACCACCAACGGCGGCATGCGCACCGTGCCGCCGGAGCGCGTGCTGGAGCTCATTCCCCCGCATGCGAAGCGGGTGGGCCTCGTCGGCGCGGCGGTGACCGATCACCCGCGCATCGTGGAGCTGCTCCAGACCCTGGTGCGCGACGGGCGCGAGGTCGGCGTGTCGTCGCTGCGCGCGGAGCGGCTGACGCCGGAGCTGGTGAAGGCCCTGAAGGATGGCGGGGCCCAGGTGCTGACGGTGGCCTCCGACGGGCCCAGCCAGCGCCTGCGGGACCTCGTCGACCGCAAGCACTCCGAGGCGCAGATCGTCCACGCCGCGCAGCTCGCGAAGGCCGCGGGCCTCAAGCGCCTCAAGGTCTACAACGTCGTGGGCCTGCCCACGGAGACCGACGAGGACATCGACGAGCTCGTCCGCTTCTCGCTCGAGCTGTCGAAGATCCTCCCCGTCGCGCTCGGCGTCGCGCCCTTCGCCGCCAAGCGCAACACGCCGCTCGACGGCGCGCCGTTCGCCGGCATCGACGTGGTCGACAGGCGGCTCGAGCGGCTGCGTCGGGGGCTCAAGGGCCGGGTGGAGCTCCGCCCGACGAGCTCCCGCTGGGCGTGGGTCGAGTACATGCTCGCGCAGTGCGGCCCCGAGGCCGGCCTCGCGGCCCTCGATGCGTGGAAGGCTGGCGGCAACTTCGCGGCGTGGAAGAAGGCCTTCGTCGAACGCGACTGCCGGCCGTTCGAGGCCCGCCGCGCGCCCGATGGGCGACGGAACGCGACGCCCTGGCCGACCGTCGGCCGGCGCGGCGAGGCGGTGACGAGCGCGGTCGCAGAGGGCGACGAGGCGCTCCCGCGACAGATCGTCTCCGAGTGGGGACAGCTCCAGGAGGCGGGGAAGGGCGCGTCGTGAGCCGGGCGGCCCCATCGCGTCCGCTCACCGCGACGCTCGCGCTCCTGGGCGCCACCGCCATCTGGGGCGGCACCTTCGTCACCGTCAAGGACGCGCTGTCCGCGGCCGACACCTTCACCTTCCTCGCGCTGCGCTTCTCGGTCGGCGCGCTGGTCGCCGCCGCCCTCGCCGCCCGCGCGCCGGGCGGTCTCGGCTCGCGCCGGGTGCTGCGGCCGGGGCTGGTGCTGGGCGGGCTGCTCTTCGGCGGCTACCTCCTGCAGACGCTCGGCCTCGAGACCAGCAGCCCGGCGCGCTCGGCCTTCATCACCGGGCTCACCGTCATCTTCGTGCCCTTCGTCGCCTGGGCCCTCTCGCGCAAGCGCCCCCCGACGCGCGCCTTCGTGGCGCCCTTCGTCGCGCTCTTCGGGCTCCAGCGGCTCACCGGGGTCAGCTTCGACGGGCCGCTGCCGGTCGGCGACGTGCTCACGCTGGGCTGCGCGGTGCTGTACGCCTTCCACATCGTGGCGACGAGCCGTCTTGGCGAGGGGCTGCCGTCGATGGCGCTGACCTCCGTGCAGCTCGGCGTGGTCGCGCTGCTCTCGGGAGCGAGCCTCCCCTTCGTCGAGCGGCGGTTCGAGCCGACGCCCGCCTTCTGGTTCGCCGTCGCCTTCACCGGCGTGCTCGCGAGCGCGGTCGCCATCGGCGTGCAGGTCTGGGCACAGAAGGAGCTGAGCGCGGTGCGGGCGGCGGTGATCTACGCGCTCGAGCCCGTCTTCGCGCTGCTGGTGGCCGCGCTCAGCGGGCTCGGGCTGCCGAGCCCTGCCGAGCTCCTCGGCGGGGCCTTCATCCTCGCCGCGGTGCTCATCTCCGAGGTCGAGCTGCCGGCGCTGAAGCGGGCGCTCAACCCTCGTTCGTCACCGTGAGGCCGGGCGCCGTCTTGAAGCCCCAGGCCTTGATGATGGCGATCGGGTCGACGAACTTCATGCCGTCCGCCTGCTGCTTGCACAGCCGGCCCGACATCCCGACGTAGGTCACCACGCCGGCCTCCATGTGGAGGTGGCCGTTGAAGAGCATCTGCTTGCCGCGCGCGAGCGACGCGGTGGTGAGGATGAGCCCCGGGTCGGCCTTCGAGCGGCGCGACGCGGGCACCGCGTGCAATGAGCCGTCCGCGAGGATCGCGAAGTTCGACGCGTACTTCTGACCGCCCGGGCCGCGGGCGAAGGTGTCCGAGTGGTACGCCTCGTCGTAGAGCTCGGTGATGCGGCCGTTGCCCTTCATCGAGACCTTCTCGTAGGTCGCCTGGTCGTTCTTCACGCCGGTGATCACGTTGAAGGTCTGCACGGTGCTCATGTCCTCCGCGACCTTCGCCGGCGTCAGCTCGGTGTGGCTGAAGGCGAGCGAGTCGCGCGCGTGCGACTCCTGCGAGTAGGGGTTGAACTTGCCGTCCAGCGTCAGCTCCGGCTCGCCGTGCGAGGTGTCGTAGACCGGGTCGGGCTTGAGCTCGCGCACGTCGTAGGCCGTCGCGCCGCCCGCCAGCGCCTGGTTCACCGCCTGCTTCACCGCGTCGGGGATCTTCGAGCCGCCGAAGCTCTTCGTCTCGGTGCCCACCGTCAGCAGCTTCTTCGCCTCGGCGCTCAGCTTCGTCGCCTGCGCGGTGACCTCGCGGTTGGCCGACTCGGCCTGCCGTCGCAGCGAGTCGAGCTCCCCGAGCTTCTCCTGGAGCTTCCGCTTCGCTGCCGGCTCCATCATCCCCGCGAACTTGTCGGCCTCGGCCTTGATGGCCGCCTGCTCGTCCTTCGAGATGCTCCCCGCCGAAGAGAGGATGGTGTCGACGTCGCTCGCGTCGATCTTCCGATCGGTCGTCACCCGCTGAAACGCGCTCTTCACATCACGAACCGACATGGTGACCTCGTGCTTTCAACTGCTTGGGAGACAGCTGGGACGCCAAGTACGGAAGTGTAGGCATTGTCGTCAGATGTGCGACGGAGTTGCTACTCGCCCATCACCTTGACGATGACCCGCTTGCGCCGCTGGCCGTCGAACTCCGCGTAGAAGATCTGCTGCCAGGGCCCGAGGTCGAGCTGACCCTTCGTGATGGGGATGATGACCTGGTGGTGGACCAGCAGCGACTTGAGGTGGGCGTCGCCGTTGTCTTCGCCGGTGCGGTGGTGGAGGTAGTCGGGCTTCGCCGGCGCGAGGTGCTCGAGCCAGCTCCAGATGTCCTCGAAGAGGCCGTCTTCGTTGTCGTTGACGAAGACGCCCGCGGTGATGTGCATCGCCGAGACGAGCACCATGCCTTCCTTCACGCCGCTCTTGCGCACCAGCTGCGAGACGGTGTCGGTCAGGCGCACCAGCTCGCGGCGCTCGCGCGTCTCGAACCACAAGTACTCCGTCAGGGTCTTCATCGCGCGGTAGCCTAGCGGACCCCTATGACACCCACCGCGCCCAACGCGCCGCCGTCGCCCGTCAAGCCGTCTGCTCTGCCGCTCGTGGCCCTCATCCTCGGCGTGGTGGGCTTCTGCGTCCCGCCGCTGTTCCTAGTGGCCATCGTGCTGGCGATCATCTCGCTGGCGCGCGGCTCGGAGCCCGCCTTCGCGGCCCGCAAGACGCTGGCCATCATCACCCTCGCGTTCGGGGTGATCTACGTGCCGGTGGTAGGCATCCTCGCGGCGATCGCCATCCCCAACTTCATCCGCTTCCAGGCGCGCTCGAAGCAGAGCGAGTGCAAGCTGGAGCTCAAGACGGCCTTCACCGCGCAGCGCTCGTACTTCCTCGAGAACGACAAGTACACCGACAGCCCGACGGCGATGGGCTTCAGCCCCGAGCCCGGCCGCTACCTGTACCTCATCAGCCTCGCCGGCCGGCTGGAGCCGAAGCGCAGCCAGACCCCCGCCGACAAGCTGCTGGCGGGCGTGCCGGCGGAGCTGCGCGACTCGCTGGGCGTCACGGGCGAGTGCCCCCGATGCACCGTCACCATGGCCTGCGCGGGCAACATCGACAACGACCCCACCATCGACGTGTGGAGCGTGTCGAGCGAGCCGCGGGTCATTCGCGGCGAAGAAGTCCCGGCGGGCGTGCCCTGGAACGAGGTCAACGACGTCGTCGACTGAAGGACCGGAAGGAAGAGAAATTTCGAGGTGATGGGGCGGGTGCTACCGTTTCGCACCTCGGTACTCCATGGCAGAGAAGGACACGACAGCAGCGAAGGTGGCGGGCCCCGAACTCCGGCTGGTGGATCGACGCGCGTTCGTCGGTTTCCCCGAGCTGAAGCTCGCGCCGGGCGTGCTGGTCACCGACTTCGCCCTGCAGATCCCCGACGTCACGTTCCCGCTCAACCTCTCGGGCGGCGCGTCGAAGTACCAGAAGAAGAAGCTCGACTTCGGCTTCCTCGAGCTCAGCGTCGACGCGGAGGTCATCCAGCGCGAGGTGCGCGCCATCTCCGCGAAGCTCCCGGAGCTGGACGACGTGCGGCTGCACTTCCGCCCCGGGCACCTCGAGGTGCAGGCCCGTCTGCGCGGGCCCGAGCGCACCCCGGTCACCTTCAAGGCGGCCTTCGACGGCGACGGCGAGAAGCTCGCGGTCTACCTCTACGACTTCCGGCTCTACGCCTTCTCGGCCACGCCCGCCGCGCGCCTGGGCGCCATCGTCAGCGAGGCGGTGCGTGAGCTGGGCCTCCTCCCGGAGGTCGAGCGGCGCGGCGCGAGCGGCTTCACCACCCGCGTGCTGCCGGGGCTCGTCGAGCAGGCCGCCGTCGGCCGCGGCTACAAGATGCCGGCGCTCGATCAGGCACGGCTCGCCGAGGCCACCATCTCGTCGAAGGGGCTGCGGCTGCGCTTCACCTCGGGGGGGCTCCCGCCGCCCGGCGCGCCCGACGAAGAGCTCCTGCTCGCGCTCGAGGGCGCGCGCGCCTTCGCCGACGCCGAGGAGCTGCTCGCCCTCAACAAGCTCGCGCAGGCCCGCGAGGCCTACCTGCGGCTGGGCGACGCGACCGACGCGCACCCCTTCGCCGTCGAGCGGCTGCTGAGCCTCCTCGTCGCCGATCTGCAGGCGCACGAGCTCGCGCTGGACATCGCCGCCTCGCTCCACCGCCGGCGCGAGAAGAGCGCCACCGCGTTGTGGGCCGAGGCCGTGGTGCGCGAGCGCCGCGGGGAATTCGCGCGCGCCTCGGAGCGCTACCTGGCGCTGTGCGCCCTCGCGCGGAAGAACCAGGAGGAGGCCGGCGCCTTCTTCTCTGCCGAGGCCGCGGCCCGCTCGTCGCGCGACAGCTCGCCGCAGCTCGCGGTCAAGGCGCTGCACGAGCTGCTGGGCCTCAAGCCGGATCACCTCCCGTCGCTCAAGGCGCTCGCGCGCGCGTCGGATCAGGCGAAGGACCGCGCCGGAGCGATCCGCGCCTACCGCCGCCTCGCCGCGCTGGCGCGCGACCCGGCCGACGCCGCCGACGCCCACGTGCAGCTCGCGCGGTTGTGCGCCCAGACCGAGGACGATCTCGCCGGCGCGCGGCTCCACTGCGAGGCCGCCCTGCGTCTGGCGCCGGATCACCCCGAGGCGCTCGCCCAGCTCGGCGAGCTCTGCTACCGCAGCGGTGAGTGGCTGCGCGCCATCAAGGCGCTCGACCGCGTGCGCGAGGTCTCGATGGCGCGCCACGAGGTCGATCGCGTCGGCCGTGCCAACGTGCTCGCCGGCCTCGTCTGGGAGACCGGCCTCAAGCAGCCCGAGAACGCGCTGCTCCGCTTCCGCGAGGCGGCGGCGCTCCTGCCCGGTGAGCCCGAGCCGCACTACCTCGCCGCTCGCGTGTCGGAGTCGCTCGGCAAGCTCCAGGAGGCCGTCGCCGGGTTCCAGCAGGCGGTGGAGCTCGCCGGCCCGGCGCCACGCACCGAGGAGATCCGCAAGGCCGCGCACGCCTCGCACCACGCGCTCGCCCGGCTGCTCAAGACGAAGCTCGGCGAGCCCGCCCGCGCGCGCGAGCACCTCGAGGCCGCGCTCTCCCTCGACCCGCAGGACTCCGCGGCGCTCGACGAGCTGCTCCCGTACTTCCGCGCCTCGGGCAAGGCCGCCGAGCTCGCCGACGCGTGCGAGAAGGCCGCCGCGGTGCTCGAAGAACCCACCCGCCGCGCGTCGCTGTGGGCCGAGGCCGGCGAGCTCTACCGCGGTCGCCTCAACCAGCCCGAGCGCGCCGAGCGGCTCCTCTCGCAGGCGCTCGAGGCCGACCCGAAGAACCGCCTCGCCCTCGAGGGCATGCTGGCGCTCGCCGAGAGCAAGCGCGACGGCGGCCAGCTCGTGCGCTGCCTCAAGGCGCTCGCCGAGCTCTCCGAGGACCCGAAGGACCGCGTGCGTCACTACCGGCGCCTCATCGTCGCGGCGCGCGACCTCGCGTTCGATCTCGACGTGGCGGTGTTCGCCGCGCGCGAGGTGCTGCGCGTCGAGGCCGACGATCTCCCGGTGCTGGGCGAGCTCACCGCCCTCGAGCGCCGCCGCGCCGACATGGCCGGGCTGGCGTGGGCGCTCGAGCAGCGTGCGCGCGTCGCCGAGAACGCCGGCGACAAGCGCCTCGCCGCCGCCGCCCTGCGCGAGCTCTCGCAGGTGCTCGATCAGCGCCTCGGCCGCGCGGGCGAGTCGCTCGTCGCCCTCGAGAAGGCGACCCGGCTCTTCCCCGACGTCAACGGGCTCCTCGAGCTGGCCACGCTCTCACTGCGCCTCGAGCGCCCGCTCAACGCCCGCCGCGCGCTGGAAGACGTGCTCGCGCTCCTGCCGCGCCACGCTCC
Source organism: Myxococcota bacterium (assembly GCA_049322495.1). GTDB lineage: Bacteria > Myxococcota > Myxococcia > Myxococcales > Myxococcaceae > Archangium_A. The sequence goes on from JBMORD010000269.1 coordinate 46,072, forward strand.
CCCGGAGAAGCTCGCCGAGGTGCGCGCGCGCCTCGGCCGCGCCTGCGAGCAGCTGGGCGACAAGGACGCGGCGCGCGAGAACTACGCGCTGGCCTTCCCGCTGCGCCGGCTCGACGACGAGCTCGCCACGCGGCTCGAGGCCCTCTACGCCGAGAACCGCTCGACCCGCGAGCTCACCGAGCTGTGGGCCGCGCGCGCCCAGGCGCTGCTGCAGGCCGGCCGGGCGCACGACGCGGCGCCGCTCTTCTTCAAGGCGGCCCAGACGCTGCTCGAGGCGGGTGACGCGCAGGGCGCGATCCTCCGGCTCACCGCGGCGCTCGACGCGGCCCCCACCGGCGAGAAGGCCGGCGAGGCGCTCGAGGCGATGGCGAAGCTCGAGCTCGATCGCGGCGCCTCGCACGAGGCCGCGCGCCTGTACGGCCGCCGCGCGCTGCTGACGACCGACGCCCGCGAGGCGGCGCGCTGGTTCTTCCGCGCGGCGATGCTCACCAGGGACACCCCGCGCGAGCCGCCCTTCCTCGCCCAGTCGCTCGAGAAGGACCCGACCTTCGTCCCCGCGCGCCTGCGCCGCGCGGAGCTCATCGAGACCACCAACCCGCGCGAGGCGCTGGCCGACTTCGAGGTGGTGCTCGGGGCCGCGGTCGAGCTCGAAGACGACGACGTCGCGGGGCTGCACCTCGACGTGGCGGGGCTCACGAAGCGCGCCGCGCAGGCCGCCCAGAAGGCCGGCCACTACGACGCCGCCCGGCGCCTCTTCGCGCGGTACACCTCGCACAAGCCGGACGACCTCGAGGCGCTCCAGGAGCTCGCGAAGCTGCACCGCCGCGCCGGCGCGCTCGAGCCCCTGGTCGATCTCCTCGGCGAGCTCTGGCCGCGGCTCGAAGGTCCGGCGCGCGCCGGCACCCGCCGCGAGTACGCGGAAGGCGCGCTCTCGCTCGGTCGCACCGCCGCGGCCCTCGAGGCGCTCCGCGCGATGCTCGCCGACGAGCCGACCGACGAGTGGGCCGCGACGCGGCTGCTGTCGCTGCTGCCCAACGACGACGCCCACCAGCGCGAGCGGCTCGAGCTCGTCTCGCGCCTCGTGGCGCACGCCACCGGCGAGGCCCGCGCCGAGCTGCTCGCCCGGCGTTCGGAGCTCCACCGCCTGCAGGGAGACCTCCTCGCCGCGCGCGCGGACCTGCTCGAGGCGTCGCAGCTCTCTGCCGACCCCGTGCCGCTGCTGCGCGCGCTCGCCGAGCTGAGCCGCCAGTCGCACGACGAGCCCGCGGAGCTCTCGGCGCTCAAGCTGGTGCTGGCGCACGTGAAGCATGACCCGTCGGTGGTCGCCGACGCGGCGGAGCGCCTCTCGACCATCGCCCGCAACCGCGAGCGCGCCGAGGACACCGTGCGCGCGCTCGAGGCCTACGAGGCGCTCGTCGGGCTGCCGCTCGAGCCGGCTGAGCGCTTCGAGGCGTGGTTCGGCCTCGCCCACCTCGCGCGCGCCGCGGGCAACGCCCGCCGCGCCGAAGACGCGCTCCTCGAGGCGTCGAAGCAGGGGCCGGTTCCGCGTCGTGTCGAGGCGCTGCTCGAGCGCGCCGAGCTCCAGGAGGCGCGCGCCGCCTTCGACGAAGCGGTGGTCTCGTTCAGCGCCGTGCTCTCGCTCGCGCCGCGCCAGCCGAAGGCGACCGCCGGGCTCATCGCCGCGCTCCGCCGCCTGGAAGACTGGGCGGGCCTCGCCGAGGTCCTCTCCGTCGAGGCGGCGCACCTGCCGAAGGCGCAGGCGGTGCCGCTGTACGTCGAGCTCGCGCAGCTCCACCTCGAGCGGCTGCACGCGCCCGGCCCGGGCGAGGCCGCGCTCCGTCGGGTGGTGGCGATCGACGAGCACGACGTCGCGTCTCGTCGTCGGCTCGCCGGGCTCCTCAGCGCGCGCGGCCAGCGCCCCGAGGCCATCGAGCTGCTCGAGGCTGCCGCCGGCTCGATGGAGCCCGTCGAGGCGGCCGCGGTCCTCCGGGAAGCGGCGGCGCTCGCCGCGCTCGACGAAGACGCGGCCACCGAGCTCAAGCTCATGCGCCGCGCGCACGCGCTAGCCCCCGCGCGCGGTGACGATCTGCTGCGCCTGGCCGAGGCGCTGTACCTCCACGGCGCCGTCCGCGAGGCGCTGCCGCTGCAGCAGGCGCTCGCGCACGCGACCTCGTTCGCCGAGACGCCGGACCTCGCCGAGCGCGTCTGGCTGCGGCTGGCCGACCTCGCCGAGCAGGAGGGCGACGTGGCGCTCGCCGAGTCGAGCCTCCGCCGCGTCGTCAGCGAGCGGCCGCTCAACGCCCACGCGGTCGCGCGTCTCGCGGCGCTGGTCGCGGCCCGCGATCCCCGCGCCGCCTTCGAGCTCCGCGCCCGGTGGACCGAGACCCTCACCCCGTCGGCGCGCACCGGAGAGCTGCTCCTCGAGCTCGCGCGGGAGGCCTTCCGCGCCCACCGCGACGTCGAGGCCTCGGTGCGGCTCTACGGCAAGGCCGCGGCCTGCGCCGAGCACCCGCTGCCGGTGCGGCTCGAGACCGCCGAGGTGCTCCGCGAGACCGGGCGCACCGGCGAGCTGATGGCCGAGCTCGCGGAGATCGCCCAGCTCGAGCTCACGCAGGGGGATCTCGAGGGCGCCCTCGCCGCGTGGGACGAGGAGGCGCGGCTCGCCGAGGGCTCGGGTCGCATCGACGACGCCCTGCGCACGCTCTCGGCGATGGCCGAGGTGTGCAGCGACGAAGGCCGCGTCGAGGAGGCCGGCCGCCACCTCATCAAGCGCGCCGAGCTGCTGCGCGACTCGAAGCTCGATCTCTCCGGAGCGATGCAGTCGTTGGAGCGCGCCTGGGAGCTCGCCCCCTCGCTCCACCTCGCACGCGAGGGCCTCGCGCTGGCGCGGCGCCGCTCGGATCGCGAGGCGGAGATCGACTGGCACGAGCGCGTGCTGGCGCTGCTCAGCGGCGCCGAGCAGGCGATCGCCTTCGTGCAGCTCGCGCGCCTGCACCTCGGGCTGCCGGCCGAGGGCCTGGGAGACGTCTCGTCGGCGCCGATGCTCGCGCCCGACCAGGCCGAGGCGGCGCTCCAGAAGGCGCTCCAGCTCGTGCCCTCGCTCGCCGAGGCCGAGCAGATGCTCCTCGCGCTCTTCGAGCGTCAGGATCGCGTGGCGGACATCGCCGCCTGGTACGAGGCCGCGGCGGCGCGGGCGACGGTGTCGACCACCCGCGCGGAGCTGCTCCTCAAGGCGGCGCAGATCTACAAGGAGCGCGCGGGCCGCCCCCACGACGCCGCCGCCGCGCTGCTCGCCGCGCGGGCCGCGAGCCCCGACGACGCCTCGCTCACTGCGCGCGTCGCCGACCTCCTCATCGAGCTCGGCCGCCGGCAGGACGCCGCCGACTTCGACGCGCTCCTGCTCGAGGCCGATCCATTCCACGCGAGCTTCGAGCGTCACGCGCAGTACCTCCGCGAGGCGGGTGACGAGCTCTCGCTGGCGGCGGTCCTCTCGCGCCGCGCCGAGGCCTCGTCTGGCGATGAGGCCGGGCGGCTGTGGCTCGAGGCCGCGGCGGCGTTCCGTCGTGCGGGCGCCGACGAGCGGGCGAAGGTCTGTGAGACGCAGGCCTTCGAGGTGTCGCCGGCCAACCGGGAAGCCTTCGACTCGCTGCTCGCGCGCGCCGAAGGGGACCCGCGTCGCCAGGCGGAGCTGCTCTCGTTGCGCGCCGCCGCCGTGCCCGCGGAGGCGTCGTCGCTCCTCAGGCAGCGCGCCGAGCTGCTGACCCGCGCCGGGGAGGCGCTGCACGCGGCCGCCGCGTGGGACGAGTACCTCGCGCAGATCCCCGACGATCTCGGGGCGCTCGAGGCCCGGGGCACCCTCGCTGCGGAAGCAGGCGGGGCGCGCGCGGCGCAGCCCTACGATCGACGCCTGGTGCAGCTCGCGGCGGACGCGCTGCCCGCGCAGACGCTGCTCACCGTCTGGACGCGCCTCGGCCGCGCGGCCGCCGAGTCGCACGCGTGGCGCGACGCGGTCGACGCCTGGGAAGCGGCGTGGGCGCTCGAGCCGTCGTCCGAGCGTGGTCGCGACGCGCTGTCGGCGCTCAACGAGGCGTACTCGCGCCTCGGCGATGCGCAGGGCCAGTACCGCACCATGATGCGCCTCGCCGAGCGCGCGACGGGCGAAGAGGCGGAGGCGCTGCACCGCGGGGCGCTCGCGCTCGTCGACGCCCCCGAGCAGGCGCTCGGAGCGCTGGAGTGGCTCCTCGCCCGCCACCCGGGCGACGTCGGGCTCTACGAGAAGGGGCAGCGCGCGTACCGCGCCCTCGGGCGCGTCGGCGAGCTCGCCGCGCTGCACGAGAAGCACGCCGCCGCGGTCGGCGGTCCCGCGGCCGCGAGGGCGCTCCTGGCGGCCGCGCAGCTCGTCGAGAGCGAGCTCCTCGAGGGGCAGCGCGCCTGGGAGCTCAAGCTCGCGGCGTATGAGGCCGACCCCGATGACGCGGAGGCTGCCGAGGCGGTGCTGGCCGAGGCGCGCCGACGGCACGACGTCGACCGGCTCGAGCTGGTGCTGGTGCGCCTCTCGGTGTCCACGGCCGACGAGCAGCGCGCGGCGGAGCTCAAGCTCGAGCTCGCGGCGTCCCTCGAGGCGCGCAAGCAGTACGAGGCGGCGCGCACGCCGCTCGAGAGCATTCGCCGGCTCGGCGCCGGCGCGCCGGGCTATGCGCAGGCGCTCGCGGCCCTCGAGCGCATCGCCCTCGCGCTGCAGGACACCGCGGCGCTCGCCGAGCTCCAGGTCGCCTCGGCGGAGCTGCTCGGCGCGCAGGAGCGCGCGGCGCGTCTCCTCGAGGCCGCGAAGTCGTACCGGCAGGCGGGGCAGATCGAGCGCGCCATTCAGCTCACCCGCGACTCGCTGGCCGCGCGGCCGTCGAAGAAGGGCTTCATGCTCCTCGTCGACCTCGCGCGCGAGGGGCGCCGCGACGACGAACTCGCGCGGGCCCTCACCCAGCTCGCCGAGCAGAGCGAGGGCGTGGAGCGGGCGGCGCTGCTGCTCCAGGCGGTCGAGGCGTGGCGCTCGGCAGGCGAGCGCGAGGCGGCCCGCGACGTGCTCGAGCGCGTGTTGCGCGAGCTGCCCGGCGTGCTGAGCCCGGCCGACGCCGGCCGGAAGTTCCTCGAGCTCGGCGCTCCGGCCCGGGCGCTGGAGGTCGCCTTCGGCCCCGCACTGCGCGCCGGCCGCCTCGACGAGGCGCTCACGCTCGCGGAGGCAGCCGGAGACGCGGCGCGCGTGCGCGAGGTGCTCGAGCTCCAGGCGCGGAGCGCGCCGACCGGCGAGGCGGCGGCCCGCTACGTGGCCCTCCTGCGCGACGCGGGCGAGGTGAGCGCGCTCGCGCAGTTTGCCGCGCACATCGCCGGCGAAGCACCCGACGCGGCGCGCGAGCTCCGCATCGCGCTGGTGCTCGACTTCAAGCAGCTCGAGCTGATCGAGGGGCTCGTCGCGGTCGGCGCGGGCGCACAGCTCGCCGGCCGGGCGCTGGAGACGCGCGCGGGCGAGGTGCTGGTCGCGCTGCTCCCCGAGGCGGAGGCGCTCGAGCCCGCGCTGCGCGAGTCGGTGTTCGCGGCGGTGGCGGAGCTCGTGCCGGCCCGCCGGGCGCCGATGTTCCGCGCGTTGTCGACGCTGCGCATCGGTCAGGGCCGCTACCAGGAGGGGCTCGACACGCTCGGCGCGTTGATCTCCCTCGAGCAGGTCCCCAGCGCGCGCGCCGCGCTCCACGTCGAGCGCGGTGAAGTGCTGCTGCGTCGGCTCGGGGAGCGTGAGCTCGCGCAGGCGGCCTTCGAGCGGGCGCTGCTCGACGACGGCGCGCAGCTCGTGGCGATCCGCGAGCTCGTCGAGCTGTACCGCGACGGAGAGCCCGCACGTTTCGCGTCGATGGTGGAGCGGCTGGGCGACCTCGCCGGCGACGAGGCGATCGCCAGCTGGCGGGAGCCGCTCGCCACCGCGTGGGAGGCGACGGGGCGGCTGCGAGACGCCTACACGCTCCTCGGCCGCCTCGAGGAGACGCCGGAGCGCATTCGTCGGCGGGTGGCGCTCGCCGGCCAGCTGGGCCTCGAAGGGGAGGCGTTTGCCCTCGCCGAGAAGATCGCCACCGAGCGCGCCGAGTTCGAGCGCATCCTCGAGGGGTACCTCCGCGCCGAGCTGGTGCCGTTCGCGGTGCGCCTCGGCGCGCGCCTGATGGACGAGGCGCCGCTCCCCGCGCCGCTCCTGCGCCTGCTCGCCGAGCGACTGGCGCCGACGACGCAGGGGGCGCGGCTGGCGGTGCGTGCGTGGCTCGCGGTGCTCGCCGAGCAGGTCGTCGACGTCGACGGGTGGACGCTCTTTGCCGAGGCGTTGCGCAACGCCGAGCGCGAGGCCGACGCGGTGCTCGCCGACGGCTTCGGGGCCGCGCTGTCCTCGACGGGGGGGACCGCGCCGGTCGTGCGTGGCGGCGCGCTGCAGTGGGCGCCCACGACGTCGTCGCCTCCGCCGGGGGCCGTGGTGCTCACGTCAGACACGATGCCGCGCCTCGCCGTGGCGCTCGAGGAGTGCCTCGAGAGCTTCGGGGTGCGCGGGCTGACGACGATGATCGACGTCGAAGGTGGCGTCGAGGCGTGGCTGGCCGGCTCGCGGCTCGTCATCGGGGCCGGCGCGCTGACGGTGTTCGGCCAGGCCGAGCTGCCGGCGCTGGTCGCCTTCGCGCTCGCCCTCGGGGAGTCGGGGGCAACGCTCCGCACGCAGGGGCCGGTGCCGGGCTTCACCGAGGCCGCGGTCGCCGCCTTCACCGCGTACCCGGCTTCGCTCGCGTTCTGTCGGGTGCTCGCGCAGCTCGACGGCGAGGTGCGTGGCGCAGACCCGTCGAAGGTCGACGTGGGCATGGTGCTCCGCGCGAGCGAGGCATTCCGTGCGGTGGCGCGCGCGGCGCTCGGCTTCCTCCGCGAGCGGAGCTGACGTGCGTCGCCCTGCCGCGCTCCTGCTGCTGGGTGCGCTCGCGCTCGTCGGCTGCCCGGTCGCCGTGCCCCCGGGCGACGTGCAGATGGGCACCTGGGCGATGACGGCCACCAACGGCGTGCTGGTCTGCGAGCTGCCGGAGTTCGGTGACGGAGGCGACTTCAGCTTCACCGCGACGCTGACGGCGGACAGCGCGTCGACCGCGGCCTGGCTCACGCTGTCCGGCTACTCGCGCGCCGCGTCGTTCGACGGGCAGGTCTTCTCGAGCGTCGGCGAGGCGTCCAGGGTCTTCGCCGACTGCAGCGACTGCACCACGAAGGTCGTCGAGACGCTGACCGTCGCGGTGCTGAGCCGCTCCCAGAGCGAGGCGCTCGGCGGCGGCTGTCCCGATGACGCGCTCGACGGGGGCGTCCCCGCGCCGAATGACGCCGGCATCACCGGTCCCCGGCAGACGGAGCAGGGCTTCGACGCGGTGCGGTTGTGCGGCGTGCTGGCCACCGAGCTGATCGCGGTCCCCCGCACCGACGGCGGCACCTGCGCCGCGAAGTGCAGCGCGTGCACGACGCAGTTCCAGCTCCGCGGCGACCGCCGCTGAAGGGGCTTCCGTTCCCGCGGCCACGCGTCGTACGAGCGCTCCATGACGAAGAAGAAGGCAGTGGTGTTGCTCTCTGGCGGGCTCGACTCGGCGACGTGCCTCGGGCTGGCGATCCGCGACGGCTTCGAGCCGGTGTGCCTGTCGATCAGCTACGGGCAGCGGCACGCGGTCGAGCTCGAGCGCGCGAAGACGGTGGCCAGGGCGCACGGCGTGACGGATCACCGCGTGGTGACGCTCGACCTGCGGGCCATCGGTGGCTCGGCGCTGACGGCCGACCTCGCGGTGCCCAAGCATGACGACGTGTCGCAGGTGAGCGCCGACATTCCCGTCACCTACGTCCCCGCGCGGAACACCATCTTCCTCGGCATCGCGCTCGGGCTGGCCGAGGTCGTCGGCTCGACGGATCTCTTCATCGGCGTCAACGCGGTCGACTACTCGGGCTACCCGGACTGCCGGCCGGAGTTCATCCGTGCGTTCGAGCAGCTCGCCGGGCTGGCGACCAGGGCCGGCGTCGAGGGCGCGCGGTTCCGCGTGCACGCGCCGCTGTCGGGCATGACCAAGGCGGAGATCATCCGCGCGGGGATCGCGGCGGGCGTCGACTACGCGCTGACGCACTCCTGCTACGACCCGACGCCCGAGGGGCTGGCGTGCGGCCGCTGCGACTCGTGCCTCCTCCGGCGGAAGGGCTTCGAGGAGGCCGGTGTTCCCGACCCGACCCGCTACGTGGGACGCTGAGCGCACATGAGCCTCCTCGTCCTCGCTTCGCTGCTCGCCGCGTCGCCGGAACCCCTGGTGGAGGTCACCTCCCTCGTCCCCGACGCGGTGGTCGACCTCCGCTACGCGACGAGCGACAACTTCATGAAGAAGCAGGTGTACCCCGCCGACGCGCGCTGCCTGCTCCTCGAGCGCAGCGCGAAGCAGCTCAAGGCCGCGGCCGACGTGCTGCGCGAGAAGGGCTTTCGCCTGCGCCTCTACGACTGCTACCGCCCGCACCACGTGCAGTTCGAGCTGTGGAAGGTGATGCCGGTGCCCGGCTACGTCGCCGAGCCGAAGAAGGGCAGCAACCACAACCGCGGTGGCGCCGTCGACCTCGGCCTCGTCACCGTCGACGGGAAGGACGTGGAGTTCCCCTCGCCGTACGATCACTTCGGCAAGGAGGCGCACCACGCCTACCAGGGCGCCACCAAGGCCGCGCTCGCCCACCGCGAGCTCCTCCGCACCACGATGGAGGCGGCGGGCTTCAAGAAGAACCCCATGGAGTGGTGGCACTACGATCTGCCCGACGCCTCGAAGTACCCGCTCCGCGACGAGCCCTTCACCGCCGCCGACGCGGGCCGGTGAGCTACCAGAAGCCGTCGACGCGCTCGCGGAGCCGCCGGGTCGCGGGATCGAACTCCACGCGCCAGTCGAGCATCACGCTGCCGGGCGTGTTGCCCTCTGCGCACGGCGCGGTGACGCCGCGGCAGCCGCCGACGACCAGCTGTGGGTGCGCCGCGAGGAAGCCGGGCACCGCGGCGGCGTCGAGCTCGACGAGCACCTCGGTGTGGTCGGAGTTGATCGAGGAGTGCTCGTCGATCGACACCACGTGGCTTCCCGAGGGCCAGCTGACGCCGGTCACCGCGCGCGCCCGATCGAGCGCGGCGTTCCTCAGGAACAGCCACGCGGCCCCTCCGCACGTCGAGGCGAGCGCGAGGAACCCGAGCCCGAGGCCGGCGATGAGCGGGAGCAGCTTCTTCACGCCCGCCACTCTGCCACGGGTCGAAATCAAGTCAGGATGACTTGATTCGATGCGTAGAGACCCCATGAGCCCTCTCTCCCGCGAAGCCCTGGTCGCCGCCGTGCAGGCCGGTCGCACCTTCACCTTCCTTCCGTTCTACGGCCACACGCCGCGCGCTGACGGGGCGCTGTCCGACGCGTGCTTCTCTCAGTGGTTCGTCGCGCCGTTCGAGGCGAACGGCGTGCGCTACGTCACCGCGGAGCAGTTCATGATGGCGGAGAAGGCGCGGCTCTTCGGCGACGAGGAGGCGCTCGCGCAGATCCTCCACGAGTCGGACCCGGCGAAGGCGAAGGCCCTCGGTCGGCGGGTGCGTGGCTACGACGACGCCCGCTGGGAGGCGCGGCGCTTCGACGCGGTGACCGAAGGGTCGATCGCCAAGTTCAGCTCGACGCCGGCGCTGCGGGCGTACCTCCTCGCGACCGGTGACGCGGTGCTCGTGGAGGCCGCGCCGCGCGATCAGATCTGGGGCATCGGGCTCGGGCGCGCCAACCCGCTCGTCTCGCAGCCCGCGCAGTGGCGGGGGCGGAACCTGCTGGGCTTCGCGCTGATGCGCGCGCGGGCGGCCCTCAGCGCTTGAGCGAGGCGAGCGCGCGCTCGATGGCCCCGAGGGTGGCGGTCACGTCGTTCATCGAGACCGCCCCCATGTGCCCGACGCGGAAGTACTTCGTCTTGAGGGCGGAGTGCAGCCCGCCGGCGACCACCACGCCTTCCTGCGCGATGGCCTTCACCAGCGCCGCGTCGACGCCCGCCGGGTAGTACACCGCCGACAGCGTGTGCGCGCGCACCGCCTCGGAGCGCGGCAGCACCTCGAGCCCCAGCGCCTTCCAGGCGCGGTTGACGTGCGCGGCGATGCGCTCGTGCCGCTGCACCCGCGCGGCCATCCCTTCCTCGAGGAGCTGACCCAGGCTCACGTCGAGCGCCATGATCGAGTTGACCGCGGGCGTCGCGTAGTACGCGGGCTTCTCGGCCTCGTAGGCCTCGTGGATCGGCAGCCACTCGGTGAAGTCGAGGTACATCGAGGCGACGGGCCTGGTGCGCGCCTTCCACGCCGCCATCGCGCGCGGGCCGGCGAGCAGCACCGCGAGGCCCGGCGGGGCGCCGAGCGCCTTCTGCGAGGCGGTGAAGGTGACGTCGACGCCCCACGCGTCCATCTCGAGGGCTTCTCCGCCGACGCTGCACACGCCGTCGACCACCACCAGCGCGCCGTGCTTGCGGCCGACGGCGGCGAGCTCCTTCACCGGCGCGAGCACCGCGGTCGAGGTGTCGACGTGGGTGATGGTCATCACCTTGAAGCCGCCGCCAGCGAGGGCGCGCTCGACCTCCTCGACGCTGGCGATGGCGCCCGGCTCGGCGCGCACGTGCGTGACGGTCGCGCCGTGCCGCTCGAGCATCGCGGCGATGCGATCCGAGAAGTAGCCGCTGTTGACCACCAGCGCCTTGTCTCCGGGCTGAACGAGGTTGGCGACCGCCATCTCCATCGCCAGGGTGCCGCTGCCGGCGACGACGAACGGCTGCGCGCTGGGCGCCGCGAAGACCTCCCGCAGGCGCGTGAGGGTCCGGCTGAACGACTTCATGAACACCGGGTCGAGGTGGCTGCGCGTCTTCTCGCCCATCGCCCTCAGCACCGCGGGCTCGAACTCGATCGGCCCGGGGATCATCAGGAGGTTCCGTTCGTTCATGCGTGGCGGTGTACCACCTCGGCTGTGTAAGAGGCGTCGGGCATGAGAACCCGCTGGCCGCTCCGCACGAAGCCGCAACGGACGCTCGGCCTGCACTACGACGCGGGCTTCCTCTCGCGCGCCGATCGCCAGGAGATCCTCTCGTACCTCGCGACGCTCCACCCGCTGTGGGAGCTGCGCTTCTCGGAGCACCGCCCGCTGCCCGAGGGAGAGACGCAGCGCCGGCTCCTGCGCCCGGTGTACTGGCTCGGCAACTGGCAGTTCGCCTGCCTCGACTACTACCGCCCGCCGCACGGTCTGTGGAACCGCTGCGTGCAGGCCGAGCCTTTCCCGCCGGTGCTCGCGAAGCTGGTGGTGCTCATGGAGCAGCGCGCGCGGCGCATGTTCCGCGGCGACGACATGCCCGCGAAGTGGCACCTCAACACCTGCCTGGTGAACTTCTACGGCTCGACCCTCGAGGGTGGGAAGTGGGTCGACACCGCGCGCGTCGGCGAGCACAAGGACTTCGAGCCGGGCCCGGTGGCGTCGCTCTCGCTCGGCGAGCGCGCGCTCATTCAGTTCGTGACCAGCCGGCGGCCCGGCGAGCGCGACGACGTGGTGGCGCAGCAGTGGCTCGACGACGGCAGCCTGCAGATCTTCGGCGGCGAGCAGTGGAAGAACCGCACCTTCCACCGCGTGCAGCGCGTGGACACGAAGGGCGGCCACGCCTTCGACATCGGCGACCCGACCTTCCGCACGCGCCGCATCAACTTCACCTTCCGCTACGTGCCCGACGAGCACGTGACGCCCTTCGCGGCGCTCTCCGACGAGGCGAAACGCGACGTCGAGGGCTACGTGCGCACGCTCGCCCGACACTCGCGCTTCTTCGCGGCCGCGCTCTCCGGTACAGGCGCGCCATGAGCGCTGCGCCCCTCGGCTTCTTCACCAAGCTCCTCGTCCTCGATCCGGCCGCGTCCGCGAAGTTCTACGAAGCGCTCGGCTTCTTGCGGGTGGGCACCGACGGCACCTTCATCCACCTCCGCTGGGAGGAGCACGGCGACGTGATGCTGGTCGGCGCCCCCACCGGCGTGCGCATCGACGGCAAGCGCGGGTGGGGGGTGCTCCTGTGCTTCACCTCGAAGACGAGCGTCGACGAGCTCCTCCCGAAGGCGCAGGCGCTGGGCGCCCCGACGCAGGGGCCGGAGACGCAGCCGTGGCACACGCGCGAGCTGGTGGTCACCGACCCCGACGGCTACCGGCTCAACTTCGTGCAGCCGGCGTGAGCGTCAGAGATCGCAGGCCGCGTTCTTCTTGTTGAGCCGCTCCGACTCGGTGTCTCCCAGCGCGACCGCTTCGGCCTCGAGCATGCGGAAGATGGCGTTGGCCAGCGGCTTCTCGCCGCGCACGTTGTAGAGCCAGACGCCGAAGTTCACGAACTTGTCGCGAATGACCGAGAACGCGAGCGCGGCGTCGGCCGAGCCGCCTGCTTCGAGCGTCTCGCGGTACAGGCGCTTGAGGCTGACGATCTCCCGCCATTCCTCGAGCACCGGCAGCTCGCGCGCGTCGAGCTTGCGCTGGTCCATGCGGTTCATCTTCTCCTCGAGGTCCGCGAAGAGCCGATCCTTCCGCCCCATCGCCGCCGCCTCGATGAGCGTCGGCAGCGGGCCGCTGAGGCCTTCCAGCTTCGCGGGGAGCAGCGGCGCGAGGGCCTGCTCGACGAGCGCACGCACCTCGGCGACCGCCTCGTCGGGCTCGCCGCCGCCGATGAGCACGGTGCGCGCGAAGAGCTTCGAGCGCAGGTCCTGGTCGAGCGCGCGCTCCCAGGCGCGGGCCACGTCGACGATCGCGCGCGCGTCAGGCTGCGGTGAGCGGCGCAGCGCCGCGGTGAGGAACAGTGCGCGGCCCGGGGGCTCGAGCGCCTCGGGCGCTGGTGGGAGCGCCTGCGCGGCGGCGGGCGGCGTGGCGGCGCGCGCGCGCACCTGGCGGACGAAGCTCCAGGTCCACAGCCGGCGCGGCGCGAAGAGCCACCAGAGCCACAGCCCGGCGTTGGTCGGCACCGGCTCGCCGAGGAGCCTCGAGGCGAGGGCGTCGAGCAACGTCAGCGTCCGCGTGGCCGGCCACTTGCGGTCGGTGGTGATGCGCTTGACGCGCTGCCAGTCGCCGCGCGCGGCGGCGTCGGTCGCCAGCCACTCCGCGGCGACGCGGCGCACCGGCTCGGGCGCGACGCGGGGGTCGAACATCAGCACGCTCTCGAGCCACTCGCGCGCCGACTCGGGCTTGCCCTTCGCGGCCTCGAGCAGCCCCCAGGCGACGACGTTCGAGCCCTGGAGCGCGCGCCTGGTGGTGGTGAGCCGCTGCTCGACCCAGGCGATCGACGAGGGCCAGGGGCGCTCCTGCTGGGCGAGGGCCCACGCGGCGATCAGCGCGGGGCCGCCGGGCTTGTCACGGCGCCACTCGATGCGCGAGAGCCAGGCGCTGAAGTACGCGAGGCGCACGAAGCCCAGCGGTGCGAAGAGGGTGCGCGCCACCCACGCGGGGAACAGCAGCCACGCCGACGCGACGCCGAACGTGAGCAGCACGCCGTTGCCGGCTTCGAGGCCGCCGGCGGTGAGCCCGAAGGCCAGCCCGAAGAGGATCAGCTGGTAGATGATCGTCCCCGCGGCCCCGGAGTCCTGCCAGAAGCCGGTGGTGCCGCGCGAGACGGGCGGCGCGGCGCCGGTGCCGCTGGGCGGCCCGCCCTTGTTGTCCGACGCGGCCGACAGCGCGCGGAGCGCGATCACCACCACCGCTACCGCTGCGCCGACCGGGAAGGCCATGGCTCAGCGCTCCCCCTCGGGGCCGTAGCCGAAGACCAGCGGCGCGCGCGGCCACTTCACGGTCTCGCGGGCGCTCGCGGGGGGCGGGGAGGGCACCTCGGTCGTCGCGGGCAGCGCCGCGAGCAGCTCGTGCACCAGCCGCCGCTTCGGGTCGCGCAGCTCGGCCATCGCGGCGCGCACGGCCTCCTCGGTGCGCGGGTGCTCGCCGAGCGGCGAGCGGTAGGTCTTCGCCTCCTTGAGCCCGAGCTGGATCATCGAGAGGAGCTTCGCCCCCTCGCGCTCGAGCTCGGTGCGGGTGACGGCCGGCGTGACGCCCAGCACGTAGAAGGGGTTCTCGGCGATGCGTTCGAACAGGCCCATCAGCGGAGGCTCGAGTCGTGGCCCTTGCGACGATCCTGCGCGTCGGGCGGTTGGAGGCGCCACAGCTGCTCGGTGACGCGCTTGAGGGTGTTGGTGTCACCGCGGGCGATGGCCGCGCGGCCGTCGGCGATCAGCTTCTCGGCCTTCGGCAGATCGCTCATCGACGACACGTCAGACGCGGCGTACTCGAACTGCTCCTGCCAGGCGTCGGGGTGCTTGTAGTAGGCGCCGTGGCCGAGCTGGCGCACCTGGCGGATGCGGCGCTGGAGCTCCTGGACCTGCCGCGCGCGCCGCGCCTTCTCCACGCCCGCCACCGCCTCGTCGAAGAGGCGCTGCTCCTGCGGCGAGGCGAAGCGCGCGACCCACGACGACGCCCATGAGACGGCAGACACCGCCTCCTCCTCGAGCTCCGGGAAGCGCGAGTCGGCCTCCAGCGCGTCGAGCGTGGCGTCGACGTCGAGCAGGCCGCGCTTCGCCTTCTGCCCTGCGTCGGCGTCTCCGCCGCGCGCCGCGTCGATGTCGCGCTCCACCTCGGCGAGCGTCTGCTCGAGCTTGCCCAGCTGCTCGATGCTGCGGGTGAGCTGATGCCGGAAGGCGGCGGTGCGGAGCTGCGCGAGCCGCTCGCGCGTGGCGAGCAGGCCGGTGGCGAGCGCCTCAGGCGTCGCGTCGGGCACGAGCAGCTGGGCGATCTCCTCGAAGACCTGCTTGGTCGACAGCACCATCGCGCGCGCCGAGAGCCGGCCGCCGCGATCGAGCTCGAGCGTCAGCTCCACCTGGCTGCCCGCAGGGAGCGTGGCGTTGAGCTGGTCGCCGCGGATCTCCAGCGCGCCGACGAGGCGGCAGAGGTGCGCGTGATCGTACTCCCCCTGCACGATGGGGATCCGCAGGACGCTCTCGCGCTGGCCCTTCACCATCGCCTCCACCGTCTCGTGGCGGAAGGTGCGGCGGGCGGGGAGGGGCGCGCCGCGCTCGAAGTAGACGTTCACCAGGTCGTTGGCCATCGCCACCCCGATGGTGCGCGAGAGCGGCGGGTCGTTGAGGGTGAGGCCCTGCACGATGGAGAACTTCGCGGGCCGCAGGGCGACCGGCTTGCCGGCGGCGTCCTTCCCGCGCAGCGAGAACTCGTTCGGCCGCCGCGGCTGCACGTCGACCGCCAGCACGAAGGCGCCCTCTTCGTTGAGCTGCGTCTCGGCGCTCTTCCAGCCGTCGTGCCGCTCGAGCTGAATGGTGTGCGGCTTCGGCCCGGGCTCCTCGACCAGGCGGCCCACCACGTGCGGCGAGAGGTCGCTGGTCATCGCGGGGTACTGCAGCCAGATGCGGCGGCCCTGTTCCTCGACCTTCGGCGCCGGGCGCGCGTCGAGCCCCGCCGAGGCCGCGTAGAGCGCCGCGCCCTGGGCGACGAGCGTCATCGGGTCGAGCCCGTCGGCGAGCGAGACGCCGAGGAGATCGCTCAGGCGCTGACGGAGCACCGGCATCACCGTCGGCCCGCCGACCAGCACCAGGCGCGAGAGCTGGCCCGGCTCGAGGCCGTGGGTGCGCAGCAGGCGCACGCACACGCCGATCGAGCGATCGACCAGCGGCGTGCACAGCCGCGTCACGTCGTCGCGCGTGAGCGTCACGTCGACGTCGAGCACGTGCTCGCCGAGCTTCAGCGCGGGCACGAGCACGCTGGCCGTCTGCGCGCGGGTGAGCTCGATCTTCGCGTCTTCCACCACCAGCTTGAGCTTGCGCAGCCCGGCCGCGAGCGAAGGGTCGGCGCGCTGGAGCGTGAGCCCGGTGTCCTTCGAGAGGTTCTCGAGCACGTGATCGACCAGCGCCTGATCGAAGTCGCGGCCGCCGAGGAAGTTGTCGCCGTCGTGGCCGATGACGCGGAGCAGCCCGTCACGCGTCTCGAGGAGCGAGGCGTCGAAGGTGCCGCCGCCGAGGTCGTAGACCATCCACGAGCCGGCCGCGTTCTCGGTGGTCCACCCGGCGGCGAGCGCGGAGGCGATCGGCTCCTGGATGAGCTCGACCCGCTCGAAGCCCGCCAGGCGCGCGGCCTCGCTGGTCGCCGACGACTGCGGCAGCTCGAAGAGCGCGGGCACCGAGATGACCGCGCGCGCGGGCGCGATGCCGAACTGCTCCTGCACGTCGGCGCGCAGCGACTTGAGCACCTCGGCCGAGAGCTCCTCGGGCTTGAGCTTCTTCTTCGCCGCGGGGAACTCGAGGAGCTGCCCGGTGCCCATCAGCCGCTTGAATTCCCCGCGGGTGTTGTCGGGGTCGGCCTCGAGCATGCGGCGCGCCTTGTTGCCGACCAGGGCGTTGCCCTTCGCGTCGATGCGGATGATCGACGGCGTCAGCGTGGTGCCCTGCGGGTTGCGCACGAGGTGCACCTGCGTGCCGTCGAACACCGCCGCCGCGGAGTTGGTGGTGCCGAGGTCGATACCGAGGAACAGGCTCTTCTCGCTCATGAAGGAGGCGATCTCCGCCGCGTCAGCGGCCCAAAGGCAAGTGCTCTGGTCGACCCGCGAGCCGCCCGCCGGGTGCAGCCGGACTTCAGGGCACGCAGCGCGCGACGCAGGCGCCGCGCTCGCAGGTGCCGGAGGCGCACTGACCGCCCCACTGGCAGGGCTGCCCCGCGCTCAGGAGCGCCCCGCAGACCGCGCCGCCGTCGGAGGAGGCGACCTCGCGGCACAGGCCCCAGCGGCAGGCGCGCGTCTCGGCGCAGCTCTCGCCGGGCAGCGGCAGCTCCGCGCACCGCCCGCCGAGGCAGGTGGCGCTCGCCTGGCAGTCGGACGCGGCCTTGCAGCCGCCGTCGGGCGCGAGGCGCCGCTGACAGCTGAGGCCGCCGTCGCCACCGAGGCACGCGAGGTGGGCCTCACAGTCGTGGCTGCTGACGCACGCCTCGCCGGCCTGGAGCGGCGCGCCGCAGACGCCCGGCATCGTCGGCGTCGCGCCGACGCACACCTGGCCGTCCGGGCACTGCTGTTGGAGCGTGCAGGTGTCGCCCGACGAGAGCAGCAGCGGCTGACAGCGGCTGGTGATCGGCTCGCAGAAGAGCTCGGCCTCGCACTCGTCGCCCGCGCACAGCGCGCCGTTCTGCTTGCGCACCGAGCAGAGGCCGCCGTCGGCGGCGCGGACGTCACAGAAGGCCTGCTCGCTGCACAGCCCGTCGAGGCACGGCAGGCCCGCGGTCGGGAGCGGCTGACACTGGAGCGCGACGCAGCGCAGGCCGTCGAGGCAGCGGTTGGCGCCGTCGCAGCTCCCGCCGACCCCGCTGTAGGCGGTGCAGGTGCCGGACGTGGCGATCAGCGAGGCGAAGCGGCAGAAGAGCCCCGTGCGGCAGTCGGCGTCGCGGGTGCACAGCTCGTCGAGCAGCGCCCGGGGCTGGCAGGTGCGGGGGCAGGTGCTCCCGCGGCACACGCCGTCGGTGCACTCGGTGTAGCCGTCGTAGCAGGGCTGGCCGAGCTGGGCGCGCGGCTTGAGGAAGCTGGTGCACGAGTCGGGCAACGTCTCCCACTCCGCGCAGGCCTGCGTGGCGAAGGCCTCCGCGCAGGAGACGGCCTTCACGCCGTCGTAGCGCAGCGCTCCGGCGGCGACGTGCGGCGGCCAGGTCGCCGGCCCGCACCACGAGGCCTCGAAGGCCGCCACGCACGCCTCGTGCGACATCGCGGCGGGGTCGATGAGGCCGCAGCGTGCCAGGTAGGCGCAGCGGGCGGTGTTGAGCGCGCGGCAGGCCTCGGTCGTCGAGAGCCCACCATCGGCGGGGGGGCCCGCGTCGGGGAAGGTGCCGACGCCCGCGTCGCGCGGCCCCGCGTCGTGGTCCGACAAGAACGGCGCGTAGTTGCACGCGGCGAGCGTGATGACGGCGATGGTGACGGTGCGCTTCACGAGACTCTCTACAGCCCGCCATCGGCCTTCTGCGAGCAGGCAGCGACGCATCTGCCACCGAAGCCACCGTCGGGCAAGGCGCCGAACTCACAGTTGTTGGTCAGGCACTCCCCACTAAAGCTGCACGCCTGTCCTTCCGGCTGCCACGCCTGGCAGCGCTCGGTGCTGAAGGTGCAGGTGTTGCCCGGTGCGCAGCGGTAGCTGGTGACCTCCGAGGAGCACCCGCCGTCCGGGCCGGGCAGCGCCTCGCAGCGCTGCAGCTTCGAGTCGCAGTACAGCCCGTCCTGGCAGTCGTCCCACGAGACGCAGGCCTCGCGCAGGGCCCCCTTCGGCAGGCAGCGGCCAGTGGTGATCAGCGTGCTGCAGCGGAGCGACGGGAGGCAGGTGCCCGGGCCGGTGCAGGTGTCTCCGAGGCCCGCGCGCCGCTCGCAGACGCCCGGCGGGCGCACGCCGTTGACCGGAGGCTCCTGCCGGCAGAAGTACTCCTCGGTGCACAGCGGGTAGCCACCCTCGACGGCGCAGCGCTCGCCGGGCCCGACGACGCGGGTGACGCACGCGCCGTTGGTGCACGCCATGGTGTCGCCGCAGCCGTCCCAGCGGCTGCAGCGCTCGCCCGCGCTCCGCTTGGGCTGACAGAGCGCGACGCCCGCGTCGGAGTCGTCGCAGACCGCGCTCGAGGGATCGCACCGGCGGAAGAACCCGTCGCAGGGCTCCCCGAGCGGCGTCCACGCGCGGCAGCGGTGCGGGCAGCGCCCGTCGTAGAGGTCGCAGAAGCCGAACGCGTCGCAGTCGAGCGTGCTCAGGCAGCCCGCGTCGGGCGGGGCGAGGCCGGTGAAGGCCGAGGCGCAGTGCACGGGCGTGTCTTCACAGCTCCCCGCTCCGTAGCCGTTGAGGCACTTCACGCCTTCGCCCTCGAGGTACTGCACGCGCCGCTCGTCGACGCCGCGCGTGAGCGCCGTCTGGTCGCAGGTGCCGGGGTAGGTCTTGAGCAGCACGCACCCCGCCCAGCCCCCGTCACCCAGGCGCCCGCATCGGCGATCCCGATCGCACTCCGCCAGCGCGCGGAGCTGACACCACGCCTCGACGGGCGCCGCAGTGAAGCCCGCATCGGGCTGGCCAGCGTCGCGCGTCGCGCGTCCCGCATCGACGCCCGCGTCGGGCTCCCCTGCGTCGGGCACCTCCGTCGCCGCGTCGGGCTGCGGCGCGGGCGCGGGGCAACCCGGCAACAGGCACAGGACGCTGATGGCCGCGAGAAGTGCCTGCGAGGCGCGGAGCATGAGGCGCGAAGGTACCGCCTCTGGCTCGTGTGGGACAAGGTGTGATAGCGGCGCCGGCCATGAACAGGCTCCTCTGGCTGGCGGTGCTCCTCTCGGGGTGTGGCGTGCAGGAGGCGGTGCTCGACGAAGGTGCGGCGGACGACTTCGAGGCGTCGGCGGAGGCGCCGCTGCTCGGCGCCGACGGTCGCGACGCGGCGGAGCGGGGCTGCAACGTCGTGCTGCGCACGCTCGAGCGTGGGGCGGTGAGCTGTCCCGGTGGCGTCTGCTGGTGGACGTGGACGGGCGTGCTCGACGTGTCGAGACAGGCGGTGAGCGAAGGGGCGCGCCCGCGGGTGCTCTTCAAGAACGTCGACGCGGCGCAGTGGTCTTCGGTGTCGGCGACGCGGATCAGCGGCGCGCCGACCGGCTTCGTGCGCTACCGGTTCCGGCTGGCGAGCAACACCGTGCGCGACGGCATGTCGGCCACCGCGTACGGGCGCGCCTCGGTGCAGGTGGCGCCGTTTCTCCTCGCCCGCAGCGGCGCGCGCTTGTTCGATCACAACCGCCTGCCCGGCGAGCTCGAGACCTACGTCCTCCAGCAGGCGGGCGGCTGGCGCGTCGGGGACGACGCGGCGATCTGCGTCGGCGACGTGGTGGCGCCGCGGGCGCTCGACTTCCAGAGCGGGTTCCGCACCCAGCAGCGCGGGGCGCTGGTGGCGGGGCAGGAGGTGACGCTCACCTACGCGCTCGACCGCCTCGCGACCTGCCGCGGCACGCACAACGGCGCTCCCGCGTGGGACCTCCGCGGGTACGTGCGCTTCAACCCCTCGGGCGCGGTCGTCGACGGCACGGTCCGCGGCTTCGACGCGCCCAACGGCGTGCCCTCGACCAGCGCGCACGGCGTGCCCTGGACGGTGACCATCCCCGCTGGCACCACCTCGCTCGAGGTCTGGTTCCACAACTCCACTGGCGCGGGCAGCACCTGTGAGGCGTACGACTCGAACTTCGGGGCGAACTACCGCTTCCCGGTGTCGGCGGTGGCGCCCGCGCGCGTCGAGTGGGTGGGCAACGCCGGCTCGAGCTTCTCCCGCGCGTGCAGTCGCGTCGACGGCGCACCGGCGAGCGTCACCATGGACTCGTACCTGCAGCAGCGCGCGTGCGCCTTCGTGGAGGTCGACGTGTACGTGCCGGGGCTCACCGACGCGGCGGGCGAGCCGCAGCCCGGCGCGCTCTTCGCCCAGGCCGAGACGAAGCGCGACGGGGTGTCGCTCCCCGCGACCGTGCTGTCCTTCGTCGGCCGGGTCGGCAACGACTGGCGCTTCCACTACGAGGTGCCGAAGAGCGACCTGTTCTTCGGCCCGAAGTGGGAGCGCTTCGAGTACGGCTTCCGCTTCTCGACCGACGGGCGGGTCTGGAAGCGAGAAGCCGGACGGCAGGTGGTGCGTGACGCGAGCTTCTGCAACCCGGCGTGGGGTGGCTGCTGAGCCGTTGTCTCCCCGCCGGCTCTTCGGTAGCCAGAGGCCATGGCCAGACCCTTCGGCTCGCTCATCCCCAGCATCAGCAACCGGCTCTCGACGTGGAACGAGATCCAGGATCACGTCACGAAGGCCGCCGCGCCGCGGGTGCGCCCCACCATCACGCTGTCGCGTGAGTTCGGCTGCGAAGGCTTCGTGCTCGCCGACGCGCTCAAGGCCCGCCTCGAGGCGCTCAGCGGCGAGCCGTGGAACGTCTACGACAAGACGCTCCTCGAGACGGTCGCGAAGGAGGAGGGCATCGACGTCGCGACCCTCACGCGGCTCGGCGAGACCGCGCGCTCGTTCGAGAAGCTGGGCATCACGCCGCCCGAGTACCACCAGCACGCCGACGCCTTCCGGGTGCTCGCCGAGCGGCTGGTGCAGTTCGCCACCGTGGGCAACGCGATCGTCATCGGGCGCGGCGGCGCGGTGCTGTGCCAGTCGCTCCCCAACTGCTTCCACGTGCGCATCGAGGCGCCGCTGGCGTGGCGCGTGAAGTCGATGGCCGCCCGCCTCGAGATGACCGAGGGCGAGGCCAGCCAGTTCGTCGCCTCGCACGCGTCAGCCCGCGAGCAGTTCATGCGCGAGCAGCTCCGCGTCGACCCGCACGATCGCTCGTTCTTCAACGTCACCTTCAACAACGCGCGCAGCGACGTGCCGGCGATGACCGCGGCCATCACCGGGTACCTGCAGGCGAGCTGGAAGGATCAGTCGTACTTCAAGGCCTGACCGCGCCCCGCCGCACGGCGATCAGCCGGGCGACGATCGACACCGCGATCTCCTGCGGCGTCAGGGCGTCGATGGCCACGCCCATCGGGCACTCGAAGCGCGCCGTCTCGTCCTTCGAGAAGCCGGCGGCCTCGAGCCGCTGCCGGAAGCGCAGGGCCTTGCGCTCGCTGCCGATGACGCCGAGCCACGCGAGCGGCTTGCGCACCAGCGCCTCGACGCAGGCCTGATCGAGCGGGTGATCGTGGGTCACCACGCAGCCGTAGACGTGCGGCCCGCCCTCGAGGGCGCGGGCGACCACCTCCGGCGGCTCGAGCCGGCGCGCGACGTGGGGAAAGCGCTCGGCCGTCAGCCACTCGCCGCGCTC
>JBMORD010000270.1:0-67887 GCA_049322495.1 Myxococcota bacterium
ATCGACGCGGGAGTCGCCGACGCTGGAGCCTTCGACGCGGGAGTCCTCGACGCGGGAGTCATCGACGCAGGCATTCCCGTGGTTCAACTCTCGGGCTCGCTCGATCACTTCTGCGCGCTGCGGGCAGACGGCGTGGTGGTGTGCTGGGGGCCCGACGGCACGGGAGTCCCGACGGTGAAGACGGGGCTGCCGGCGAGCTCGCAGGTCGCGGCCGGCTCGGAGTTCACCTGCGCGCTCGCGTCCGGCACGGGCGAGGTGTGGTGCTGGGGCGTCAACAACGTCGGCCAGCTCGGCAACGGCGCGACCAGCGCGACGCCTTCGACGGTGCCCTCGCGAGTGGTCGGACTCAGCGGAGTCACCGCCATCGCGGCCGGAGCCGGCTTCGCCTGCGCGATCCTCAGCTCCGCGCGCGTCGCCTGCTGGGGGAGCAACCCGTTCGGACAACTGGGCAACGGCAGCACGACCAGCACGGCATCGCCCGAGATGGTCAGCACCATCACCGATGTCGACGCTCTCGCGGTGGGAGACAACTCCTCGTGCGCGCGCTCGACGAGCGGAACGGTGTGGTGCTGGGGCTCGAACAGCTTCAACACGCTGGGCCTGAGCAACACGGGAAACCTTTCGACGCCCCAGGTGGTGCCGGCGCTGCAGTCGGTGGCGCAGCTCCACGTCGGCTTCAACCTCGCGTGCGCGACGCGGAGCACCGGTGAGGTCGCGTGCTGGGGCACCGACGTCGGTCCGACGCCCACCCCGGTCGCCGGGCTGAGCAACGTGAGCAGCGTCGCCACGAGGGTCGACCTCGCCTGCGCCGCGCGGCGTGACGGCACGGTCGCCTGCTGGTCTCCGAACGGCTCAGCGGGGAGCTGGGGCGAGATGGGCGATGGCGAGACGGCGACGCACCTCACGCCGACGACCGTGCCCGGGCTCGGCGACGTCGTGAGCGTGGCGGTCAGCACGGGGACCGTGTGCGCGCTCCGGAGTTCCGGCACCGTGTGGTGCTGGGGGAACAACCGCGAGGGCGAGACGGGCTCCGGGTGGACCGCGCATCAGCTCACCCCGAGCGCCGTGGTGGGCGCGCCCGCGAGCGAGAGCCTCTCGGCGGGCAGAGAGCAGAACTGCGGCGTCGCCGATGGAGGCGCGTGGTGCGTCGGCCGGAACTGGCTCGGCGCGCTCGGAGACGGGACGACGACCAACCGGTACGTCGCGAGCTCCGTGGCGCTGACGCAGGTCGCGCAGGTGGACGTCTCGGGCCTGCTCGGCTGCGCGCGCCGCATCGACGGCACGGTGTGGTGCTGGGGCAACGGGAGCCCCGCGCCCGCTCAGGTGCCGGGCGTCACCAGCGTCACCGACCTCGCGGTCGGGCTCGACTTCGCGTGTGCGGTCCGCGGAGGCCAGGTGTGGTGCTGGGGCTCGAACAGCCGCGGGCAGCTCGGCACCGGCTCGACCGCGCTCACCCAGAGCGCGACCCCGCTGCTCGTCCCGGGACTCGTCGACGTCGCCAGGTTGAGCGCGAGCGAGCAGACCATCTGCGCGATGACCGCGGCCGGCGCGGTGTGGTGCTGGGGCGGAAACGGCGGCGGACAGCTCGGAGACGGCACCGTCCTCGACCGCCCGTCCCCGACGCTCGTCGCGGGAGTGAGTGACGCGCAGTCGGTCTCCGTCGGCATGCACGCGACGTGCACGCGCCGCGCGAATGGAGCGGCGCTGTGCTGGGGCTCCCGCCTCGACGGCACGGGGAGCCTCGTCCGCGACGCGACGCCGACCGCCTTCAGCTCCGACACGGACCTCACCGAGGTCGTCGTGGGCAGTTTCCACACCTGCGCGCGGCGGCAATCGGGGCAGGTGGTCTGCGCTGGCCGCAACACCCACGGCGCGCTCTGCACCGGCGCGCGCACCTTCGTCGGCTCGCCCACCGTCATCCCCGCGCTGTCCGGCGTGACGCGGCTCGTGATGAGCGACGACACGACGTGCGCCCTGCGACCCGATGGCACCGCGGTGTGCTGCGGCGGCGACTGGAACGGGCAGAGCGGCACCGGGCGCGACAATCGCGTGCCCCAGCCCGTGCGGATGCCGTGAGCAACCCGAGCGAATCCGAGCGGTTGGCGCGTGTCGATCTCGCGAAGGCTCGTTCGACGTGTGGTTGAACGCCGGCTCTTCCGGCTTCGACTCGAGGAGAACGACAGATGCGATTCATCGTGATGCACAAGATGGGGCCCCGCTACTTCACCAACCAGATCGAGCAGCGGGAGATCATCGAGATGACGGCCTTCATCCAGGACGCCATCAAGCAGGGCGTCTTCACCAACGGCGCGGGGCTGCTGCCGTCGGCGAAGCGCACGCGGCTCATCCTGAAGGATGGGCAGCTCACGCGGAAGGACGGCCCGTACCCCGGCACCAACGAGCTCGTCTCGGGCTTCGCGCTGCTCAAGGTGGCCGACCGCGAGGAGGCGGTGCGCTGGGGCGAGCGCTTCGCGCGGGCCATCGGCGACTGCGAGCTCGAGCTCGGGCGCGTCACCGAGGCGTGGGACCTGGGCTTCGTGCCGAAGCCGGAAGGCAAGGTGCCCGAGCGCTACCTGTGCATCGTGCTGGCGAACGAGGCGAGCGAGTCAGGTGAGCCGCCGTCGGAGCGCGAGCGGCGCGAGGTGACCGCGCTGATGCAGGACATGATCCGCGCCGGCGTGGTGGAGCTGGTGGAAGGCATCCTCCCCAGCCGCGAGGGCACGCGGCTCCACTTCAAGGCGGGCAAGAAGGTGGCGACGCTCGACGGGCCCTTCGCCGAGACGAAGGAGTTCATCGCGGGCTTCTCCATCATCCAGGTGCCGTCGAAGGAGGCCGCGCTCGCGTGGGCGGAGCGCTACGGCGCCATCCTCACCGACCTCGAGGTGGACGTGCTGAAGCTCCACGACGAGGCGGCGTTCGACGGGAAGAACCGCGACTCATTCGCCGAGGGCCGCTGAGCCGCTTCGTGGGCGTCACACCGCGCGCGTCCTGCCGACCCAGAACGGCGCGCGCAGCTCGCGCTTGAGCACCTTCCCGGTCGCGTTGCGCGGGAGCGCCGCCACGAACTCGACCTGCGTCGGGCACTTGTAGTGCGCGAGGTGCTCGCGGGCGAAGGCGATGACCGCGTCGGCGGTGAGCGCGGTGCCCGGCTTCAGGGAGATCGCCGCGCGCAGCGTCTCGCCCCACTTCTCGTCGGGCACGCCGAACACCGCGACCTCGTTCACCTGCGGCAGCTGGTGGAGCACGCGCTCCACCTCGGCCGGGTAGACGTTCTCGCCGCCGGTGATGACCATGTCCTTGAGGCGGTCCTGCAGGAAGACGAAGCCGTCGGCGTCGATGCGCCCGAGGTCTCCGGTGCGCAGCCAGCCGTCGGGGCGCAGCACCGCGCGCGTGTCCTCGTCGCGGCGCCAGTAGCCGAGCATGCGCTGCTCGCCGCGCACCCAGAACTCGCCCTGCGCGCCGCGCGCGACCTCCTGGCCGCTGAGCGGGTCGACCACCTTGCACTCGGTGCCCGGCGTGATGCGCCCCGCCGAGGCGAGCCGCTCGCGGTGCGCGCTGTCTCGGTGCGCGGCGCCGTCGAGAATGCAGAACACTCCGCTCATCTCGGTCATGCCGTAGACCTGCAGGAACTCGCAGCGCATCGCCGCGAGGCAGCGCTCGAGGAGCGGGAGCGGAATCGGCGACGCCCCGTAGGCCACCGTGGTGAGCCGCGAGAGGTCGAAGCGCGCGAAGTCGGGGACCGCCAGCAGCCCCTGCAGCACCGCCGGCACGATGAAGGTGTGCGTCACCTTCTCCTCGACGAAGTCGCGCAGCATCGCCGGCGGCGAAGGGTCGCGCGTCACCACCGAGACCGCGCCCGCATGGAGGCTGATCAACGCCCAGCAGATGCCGCCCACGTGGAACAGCGGCATCGGCACCAGGCTCACGCTCGCTTCGTCGAACGAGAACTGCTCCATCATCACGCGGGTGTGCGCGGCGACCGAGCGGTGCGTGAGCATCGCGCCGCGGGGGAAGCCGGTCGTGCCCGAGGTGTAGAGCTGGAGGAAGCAGTCGCCCTCCTCGTGCGGCACCGGCGCCGCCCGCTGGCCGCCCGCGAGGAAGGCCTCGTAGCCGTCGCGCGGCCCGCCGATGACGATGACGCGCTCGACGGTGGTGAGCCGCGCGCGGATGGAGTCGATCATCGGCTCGAGCTCGTGGCCCACGAAGAGCAGCCGCGCCTGTGAGTCGTTGACGGTCCACTCCGTCTCTTCAGCCGAGAGGCGGAAGTTGCCCACCACGCACGTCGTGCCCGAGCGCGCGGCGGCCAGCGTGAGCTCGAGCGTCGCGGGGTGGTTGCGGTCGAGCACGAAGACGCGCTGCTCGGTGCGCGGCTCCAGGCCCGCCGCGGTGAGGGCGCCTGCGAGCTGCGAGACGCGGTCCTCGAGCTGCGCGAAGGTCGTCGTCTGACCCGCGAAGCGGAGCGCGGGGCGGTGAGGGGCGCGGGTGGCCCAGTCGGTGAGGAAGCGGGTGATGTCGGCTCGCACGGCGCGAGAGCCTGCGCCTCCACCCCGGGCGACGCAATCCACTCCGAAGCCTCCCGGTCACAGTGTTGCGCTGGAGTTCACAGCTCGTGGCGTCGACGCGCCGCGACCTCGGGCACCTGGGCGTGGCGCGCGCGATGCAGTCGCGGTGGGACCCATGCGCCACCTCCTCCTGCTCGCAGCGCTCGGCTGCACGGCCTGTCCCGGCGTGAAGCCCTCCGAGAACCCGCCCGAGAGTCCGCTCGCTCCGGTCGAAGGTCAGTTCGGCAAGCCCGTGATGCTCGGCGCCGACGTCGCCTTCGAGCGCGACGCGGCGTTGATCCGCCTCACCACCGACCAGACGCTCGAGCTCGGCTGGTCGGCGGGCGGCGCGGAGTCGGCCGATCAGGTGGCCCTCGTGCGCGACGGCTCGAGGTGGACGGGGCGGCTCGAGAACCTCCCGAAGAACGACGAGGGCACCTTCATCGCGCGGCTCGGCGACGGTGAGGCGCGGCAGGTCTTCATGCTCGAGTGGAGCCACGCCAGCGCGCTCGAAGACGCGGAGTCGGGCGTGCACTCCACCGATGGTCTGCTGCAGCTCGCGTTCGAGCGCGGCGACCTGCCGTCGGGCGTGCGGCTGGGCGTGCTCGCGCGGCCCGCCACGAAGCGCGGCCGGAAGCTGGTGCTCGGGCCCTACCAGGTGAGCGCCACGCAGGCCGTGCACGGGCGCGGGGTGTTCAGCCTCCCGCCCGAGGCGAGCGGCACCTGGTCACGCTGGAGCTTCGCCACCGCGCAGGTCCTCCGCTCGGTCGACGGCGCGCCGTTCACCGTCGTGCCTTCCGTCGCGCACGCGGATCAGGGCCTCGTGGCCTTCACCGCCGACGCGCCCGCGTCCTTCGTGCTCAGCCTCGAGGAGGTGCCGTGATGAAGCGGCTCGCGTTGATCATCTTCCTTCCCCTCGTCGCGCAGGCGCAGGGCCTGTACGGCACCTACTTCGCCGGCCGCGGGAGCTGCCCCTCGCTCCCCGCCGACCTCAAGCTGGCGCGGCTCGACCCGGCCATCGACTTCACGGCCAGCGGCACCACCAACACCTACAACACTGCTTCGGCGGGCGTGCCGGTGACGAACTTCACCGCGCGCTGGTCGGGCACCTACGAGGCGCTCAGCGCGGGCACGCACCGCTTCGAGCTCGAGCACAACGACGAGGTGATGCTCACCATCGACGGCACGGTGGTGCTGAGCCGCCCCGGCGTGCGCGCCACCTCGGCGGTGCCGGTCGACGTGGTGCTGACCGCCGGACCTCACGTGTTCGAGCTCTGCTACGTGCACACCACCGGGCCCTCGCGCATCCGCGTGCGGCACCTGCCGCCGGGGGCCAGCGCGTACGCCGCGATTCCGCCCGCGCAGCTCTCCGCGGAGCCGACGTTCAAGCCCGCCGCGACCTCGATGAACTTCGACTCCCTCGCGCAGGGCACGTACTTGACGACGCAGCTCGAGACGAGCCACGGGCTGCGCTTCTCGCAGGTGCTCGGGCCGGCCGGCTTCTACTACTCGAAGCCGCGCGTGGTGGCGGCGGCGCCCGCGACGACCGGCTCCACGCCCAACGTGCTGCGCAACGAGTCGTGGGACGCGCTCGAGGCGATGGAGATCAGCGGCAACAGCCCGCTCCGCATGGCCTTCGTGCGCGCGCAGTCGCACCTGGCGCTCGAGGCCGGCGTGCAGGAGCAGCTCTTCCCCACCAACCCCGCGGCGGTGCTGCGCGGCTACGACGCGAGCGGCAACATCGTCGCCGCCGACCGCGTCGCGGCGGTCGCCACCTCCATCACCAGCCGGCTGCACCTGCTGCGCGGCGCGGCGGACCTCGCGTCGGTGACGGTCGACTTCGGAGACTCGTACCGCGACGAGCGCCTCGACGGGCTCCGCTACGAGGCCTTTGCCCTGGCGCCCATCGTCAGCGACAGCACGCCGCCGGCCATCGAGTTCATCAGCCCCACCGAGGGGCAGATGGTGACCGGGGCGGGCGGGCTCTCGGTCACGGTGCGGGTGCGCGAGGCGACCAGCGGGCTCAGCAGCGTGCACCTCGAGACCGACGGCTCGACGCAGCTGCTCGCCTACGACGGCACCAGCGACCCGGCGTGCACCCCGCCGACCTGCCAGCGCTACACCGGCAGCCTCCTGCTGGCGAACGGCTCGCACACGCTCACGGTGCGCGCGGTCGACGGCGCGGGGAACACCGGCTCGGCGTCGGTGCGCTTCGGCTTCACCGGCGTGACGGTGGTGCGCGTGGTCGACGAGGCGGCGCGCGCGGTCGAGGGCGCCGAGGTGTACGTCGACGGGCGGCTCCACCCGCTGCGCACGCCCGCCTCGGGGGAGCTCGAGTTCTACCCGCCGCTCGCGGTGGGCACGCAGCTCGTCGCGCGCAGGCTGGTGCACGAGCACAACACCTACCGCGGCAACCACGCGCAGGGCTCGAGCGACAACTGGAACTTCCGCGTGTACCAGACGAGCGTCGGCATCGGGAACGACGGCGCCCCGAACGTGTTCCGCGTCTCGGCGCCGGCCGCGCGGCAGGAGCTGACGGTGCGCGCGTCGAACGGCCTCGTGGGCGCGCACCTCACCGCGTCGATGAACTGGCACGCCGGCGCGCAGGTCGAGGCGGTGCGCGAGCGGTTCCGCATCATGTCGGACTTCCTCTACAACGCGACCGACGGGCAGTACTTCATCGAGCGCGTCGACCTGTTCGACTCGGGCCGTGACTGGGGCAACGTCGACATGCGCATCTTCGCGAGCAACTCGCTGCGCGCGTTCGTCAACTGGCCCATCGGCGGCTTCCTCGGGTGGAACCTGTTCGGCACCGCGTACATGCACCTCAACGTCGACGACAGCGGGTGGACGTACGCGCACGAGTTCGGTCACTACGGGCTCGACCTCAGGGACGAGTACGCCGACGGCGACGCGAACGTGCGCTGCACCTTCCGCGCGGGCGACCCGATGGACGCCTCGCGCTTCAGCGTCGACCGCAGCCACACGTCCTGCATGATGTGGAACCAGGGCGCGGCGGGGAAGCTGTGCTCGAACCACGGCGACAACCCGCACGTGCGCGGCACGCGGCAGGGTGACCAGTCGTGCTGGGACCACGTGGTCGAGCGGTACAACGGCGTGGGCGGGCTCTCGCTCGTCACGCCCACCGGCCGCGGCGCCATTCCCGGCAACACCGGCGTGGCGGGGCCCAACGTGCCGTGGGGCGGCGGCGTGCGCGCCACGCTCCAGCCGCCGGTGCCGTCGTGGCGGCCGAACGTGGTGACCGACCTCCGCTCGGGCGAGCTGTGCCCCGAGTTCATCACCCGCTTCACCAACGCGGACGGCTCGCCCGCGGTGATGGTGCCGGTGTACCTGCACCTCGCGAGCGGCGGGGCGATCCGCCAGGGGCTCACCGACGGCGACGGCAACATCCGCATCTTCGGCGCGCACCGCGGCGACACCCTGGTGACGAACGGCCGGCCGGAGGCGGGCGCCGACTTCGTGACCGACGTGGGGCGCATGGACGGGGTCACCGCCTCGAAGCCCGTCACCACGCGCACCGGCACGTGCCCCGCGCCAGCCGCGGCGCGCCCGGCCCCGACGCCGGCCGTGTTCAGGCCTTGAG
This sequence comes from Myxococcota bacterium, assembly GCA_049322495.1. GTDB lineage: Bacteria > Myxococcota > Myxococcia > Myxococcales > Myxococcaceae > Archangium_A. The sequence goes on from JBMORD010000270.1 coordinate 8,146, forward strand.
GCGAGCAGTCGCGCCGGCAGACTCCCGAGGAGCGGTGGCTCGACGTGGTGGCCGCGTGCGACATGCTGCGTCTCTACTGGGACCTCCCCGGCTACGCGGAACGGATCAAGAGTGCGGTGGATCCGCTCCCGGAGTCTTCGCGGCTGGCCTTCGCGCGGCTGCGTGAGGCCGAGCGGCGCCGAGGCTCGCGGTGACGGATCAGCCCTTCAACGCCGCCGAGGTCGGGCTCTCGCTTGTGCGAAGCCTCGAGACGATGGGCGAAGAGGACGAACGCGTGCGCAAGTGGGACGAGCTGTGCGCGACCTTCTGGCGATGAGACGCCGCTCACTGCTCGTCGCCGAGCTGCAGCTCTACCAGGCGCGCGTCGACGTCGGCCAGCAGGTGCTCGAAGTTCTCCGCTGAGAGCCGCCCCGCGTTCCGGTCTGCGAAGAGTGCGTCCTTCTCGGCGGTGAGGGCACGGCGGAGCGCGAGGCGGCGCTCCGATTCGGCGTTCGACTCAGTTACTTCGCAAAGCACGCGGCATCGGGAGCAGCCCCTCCGGTCGGGAGCGTGACGACCGAGAGCACCAGCTTCATCAGCGCTTCGACCTGGTCTGTCTTGCCCTTGTTCCTCTCGACGAAGCGGAGGACCCGGGCGCCTGCCGTGATGGGATCGACCACCGTGCCCGCGCGGCGGGGCGGCAGGCAGTTGGGCGCCCAGAGCGGGGGCGCGTCAGCCTGGGAGTGCTTGCCGCTGCTCTGCGCGCCGTAGTCGTTCCATTGGAGGATCGGGCCGCAGGAGATCCGCGCGACGTTGCAGTCGTCGGGCGTCCCCTCGACGGTGTCTCCTTCACGCGCGGCGTGGGCGCGCGAGAACGAGTCCTGAATGATGTGCAGCAAGACCCCGGTCGCGATGCGCGACAGGCGCGCGGCGTCGAAGGTGTCGGCGACCATGAAGCACTTCCCCGGCGCGTGTGCTCGGCCGCAATCGACGCCGAAGACGGAAAAGAGGGTCTGCTCGGTGCCACCCAGCTCGGTGACGAAGAAGCGCTCGCCTCCGACCTGAGTGAGGGGCGTCTGGGGGCTGGTTTCGATCAGCGCGAGCTGGGCGAGCCACCGCACGAACTGCGGGAACAGCTCGTCGTCAGCGAGCTTGCAGGTCGGCTCTTCCGGATGCTGCGCGCACCAGGGCCGCGCAGGCTTCATCGCGTGCAACATCTGAAGATTCCCGAAGTGCGACGCGCACATCTTGTTGGTGTACGGCCCGTACACCGTGCTCTTGACGTGGCGATCGCACACCGTGAACTTCTCGAGCTTGTCTGGCAATGACCGCCGATCGGGGGCGTCGGCCCAGAGCACCCCTTCGAAGAGGCTGGTGAAGTCGGCGTCGTCGAGCTTGCGGAAGGCCGCTCTTGTCCGCATGAAGTTGAGGTGCGCCGGAAGGCACTCGATGGCGTCGGGCGAGACGTTCCCTTGACTGTTTGCACAGCGCAGACTCGCGAGTGTCAGCGATTCGTGCACCGGAGCCAGAGGCTCGAGCTTGAAAGCGTACGACGCCGAAGCGACCAACGAAGCCAGCCAGACGAGTTTCCGCAAGATTGCTCCTGGAAGGTGGACGCGTGAAGCGTAGCCGCCGTCGGACCGGACCATCACGCCTCGAAACACAGGGCGGGTGACGAGAGCGAGCTCGATGCCTCAGGATCCGGAGCGGAGCTGCACCGCGACGAAGACCGCGTACAGCGCGAGGAGCAGCGCGCCGCGCGGGCGAGTCAGGCGCCCGCCAGCGAACGGGATGGTGAGGAGCACCGAGACGAGCCCGAAGCCCAGGCCGAGCAGCGGCCCGCGGTCACCGACCACGATGGGGTGGATGCTCGCCGCGGTGCCCACGATGAAGAGGCCGTTGAACAGGTTGCTGCCGAGCACGGTGCCCAGGCCGACCTCCTCATGGCCGCGCCAGCGCGAGATGATCGTGGTGGCCAGCTCGGGCACTGAGGTCCCCACGGCCACCATGGTGGTGCCGATGACGAAGGGCGAGAGGCCGAGCGACGCGCCGATGGCCGAGGCGCCGCTGACGATGAGGCGGCCGGCGAGCACCAGCATCACCAGCCCCGCGCCGCTGGTGATGAGCGCCATCGCGTGCCGCTGCTCGCCGAGGAGCCCCGCCGCGCTGCGCGCCTTCCACGCGTCGCGCACCACGAAGGCGAGCCACGCGGCGAAGGTGACCAACAGCACCGCGCCGTCGAGCCGCGAGAGCTCGCCGTCGAGCAGCAGGAACGCGGTGAAGATCGGCGCGACGAAGGCGGCCACGAGGTCGCGGCGCAGGCTCCCGAGGTCGACCTGGAGGTCGCCCAGCAGCAGCGCCGCGCCGAGGATGAAGGCGACGTTCACCACGTTGCTGCCCACCGCGTCGCCGAGGCCGATCTGCGGCGTGCCCGCGAGCGCGGAGTTGATGGACACCGAGAGCTCCGGCGCCGAGGTCGCGAACGCGGCCACCGTCACCGCGACGATGCCGGCGGGCACTCTCGCCCAGCGCGCGAGGCCGACCACCCCGCGCACGAAGAACTCACCACCAGCCGCGGCGAGCACCAGCCCGCCGAGGAGCACGACCACACTGTCGAACATGGACCATCCCGGGTGCAGAGAAACCAGATGAAGGATGGCGGCCCGACCATCCGATACCTGCAGCTCACGCTGCACCCTTGGACGACGCGACGAATGTAGCGACTCGCCGCTGACCGGCAAGCGAAGTCGACGGCTCAGCGCGCGAGCGTGGCGAAGCCCGGCTCCGAGGGGTTGGCGGTGGTCTCGCGGTAGCGGAGGCCGTCCTGCGCGCAGAACTCGTAGGTGCGCTGGTTGGTCGCGCCGACCGTCAGCACGTTGCCGGCGGCGGTCCAGGGCGTCGCGGTGCCGGTGGGGAGCACGCTGGTGTACGTGCAGAGACAGCCGCCTGCGTTCGCGCTGCAGCTCGCGGTGGCGCCCGCGTTCGAGAAGGCGGTCTCGATGGCGTTGCAGCCGGCCACCGCGCACCTCGCGGGGAAGGCGGCTGAGCCGGTGATGGTGAGCGTCGCGGTGCGCGTGACGTTGCCGCTCGTCGCCGTGCCGAGGAACTCGATGCTGCCGTTCACCGTGCCCGCGGTGTTCGAGAAGGTCACCACGCCGCCGAGCGAGGCGCACGCGGTGCGCACCGGCTCCAGCAGGCGCGACTCGTCGACGCAGAAGCCCGTGTAGCAGTAGCGGCCGGTGAGCACGCCTCCGCACGCGCCGGGCGCGGGGAGCGTGCCGCAGCCGCTCGTCGTGACGTTGACCGGCTGGGGCGTGCAGGCGGAGCCGCCGCCTCCGCCCGTTGCGCTGCCGCCGCCCGTCGCGCTGCCGCCGCCCATCGCGCTGCCTCCGCCCGTGGAGCCGCTCCCGCCGCCGGTGCCTCCGTCCTGGTTCGAGGTCGGCGCGCCGCATGACGACGACACGGAGAGCAGCAGCAAGGCGATGGCGAGACGGTGCATGAGTCCTCCCAGGTGGTGCGGCCTCTGTTGCGCGCGCAGGCGCGATCGATCCGTGAGGTCGCTCCGGACGCTGGCTTTCCCTGGGGCGCAGTGAGGCCGGTGGGTCGCTCGCCCTGCCGTCCGTCGTGGCAGCCCCTCGGCGCGAACGCGCTGGTGACGCGCTTCACGCGGGCTTCGTGATGGACTCGTTGATCAGCCTCCGTTGCGTCGACGCCGACTTCCCGGAGAGGATGCGGTCGGGGCGGCGGCCTCGCTCTGCGGGACCTGTCGCCAACCATGCGCGCAACTGCCGAAGAATGGGCAGTTGGGTGTACGAGTGGAAAGTAACGGACGGCGGACGGAGGGTGGCGTGGACGGAATGCAGGAACTTCCCAGGCGGGAGGCTTCAACTCCCGCGGACTTCATTGCGCAGCGACCGGTGTTTCGGAGCGAGGAGCTCGTGCGTTGGTACGCCGAGCGTGGTCGACCGAGCGCCGCCGCGTTCAAGACCCTGGCGTACTCCGTGGCCCGCGGTCGCCTGTGTGTCGTGCGGCGCGGCGTCTACGCGCACGTCGACTCGCTCGACCCGTGGCTGATTGCGAGTCGCCTCACGAACGACGCCGTCATCGCGTTCGATGGCGCGCTCTCGCTCTTCGGGCTCGGCGGACCGTCGGACCGCGTCAGCTTCCTCACGGCGCAGCGGACGCGAACGCTCGTCTTCAACGAGTGGATCCTCCAGCCCCTCCGCGTGGACGAATCGGAGCTCTGGACCGAGGTGATGGTCCTCGAGCGTGGCGGTGTCGAAATGCGGGTGACCTCGCTCGAGCGCACGTTCATCGACTGCCTCCGGCGTCTGTCACGTGCCCCCGAGGTCCCCGCGCTCGTCGACGCGTTCTGTCGCGCGCGGACGCTCGACGTCGACCATCTGCTTCGACTCGCGTACCTCCACGGGAGCCGGCTCCTCGTCTCGCGGCTGGCGTTCTTCCTCTACGCGGCAGGCTACGAGCTCCCGATGCTGACCTGGCTCGATCTCGAGCATCGCGGCCTGAGGAAGCCGGACTACTTCGTGAGGAGCGCGCGCACGAGGAACGACCGGATCATCGGCAAGTGGAGCCTCATCGTCACGCCCGAGCAGTTCGAGCTCTTCGAGCAGCGGGAGCAGGCGGTGCGACTCCATCGCGTCGCGCAGCTCTGACTGAGCCCGCACTTTCCACTCGTACACGCAGCTGCCCAAACTTAGGCAGTTGTGCGTACGAGTGGAGACAGGTGCCGCAGAGGGACCGGCACCGGGCGGGCCATCCATCACGAAGCGCGAGTCACCCGCGTCACCGGGGCGCGAGGCTGAGGGGGCTGCTGGCGATGAGCACGGCGAAGGTCAGCCCGCCCTCCTCGCGCTCCCGAGCCGAGCCGTCGCAGAGAATCGACCGCTCGCGGCGCGACATTTCTCCGCTCGAGGCCCTTGCGGGCCATGCGAGCCCCTCCGTCGCCTCTCACCACGTTCCTGCTGGCGTTGCTGTCGACCGCCTGCGCCACCAACCCCGCGCGCGGCCTGACGCCCAATGGCATCGATCCGGTCATCCGCTTCGAGTCGGGGCGGTCCGACGCGACGCTCGAGAAGCACTTCTTCGACCCGGAGAAGCTCGAGACCGGCGCCTTCCGCGGCGACGAGAAGCTCGACGAGCAGGACTTCTACGCCGTCATCGAGGACCAGCCCTCGCTCCGCGCGGTGAGCGGGAGCCGCGGGGCGGGCAACGTGCTGCAGGCGTTCGGGATCGGGCTGGCGACGCTCGGCTATGCGACGGCCGCGGCTTTCGGCGTGGACCTCCTGCTGTCGAAGGGCGGCCTGCTGGTGGGTGAAGAGAGTCCGGGGCTGCTCCCGCGCTTCTTCGACGACGGCCTCGCGATGTACGGCGGGCTGCTGGGCGGCGTCGTGGTGGGCGCGGTGGGCCTCGGTCTCTTCTTCTGGGGCAAGGAGAAGACGCTCGGCCACCCGCCGGTCTTCAAGATGAAGCACGCGCAGCAGGCTCTCGAGACGAGCCTCTACGGCGTGGGCGGGCTGACGCCGCAGTCGGTGGTGAAGCTCGAGCTCAAGCCCACGCCCTTCTGCGCGACGGATCCGGCCACGGTGCAGCTCATCGCGCGTGACGCGAAGGGTCGCGTCATCAACCTGAAGGATCGCGGAGACTGGTTCGCGTGGTCGACGACGCCGGACGGGCTGCTCGAGGGTGAGGAGGTCGACACGCGCCTCGTCCTCAACCCCGTGGCGGCGTCGCTGGCGGCCTTCGGGCGGGAGGTGTCCCTCGGCGTGGAGGTGAAGGGCACCGCGACGAGCGCGCGCACGGCGCTGGGCACCGACTTCGACTGCGCGCCGTCGGTGAGCGTCTCGGGCAGGCGCGGCGCGCAGGGCCAGGGCGGGAAGACCGGCGCGAAGGACGCGGGCTCCGGCGGCGACGGCCAGGTCGGTGGCGACGGAGAGGCGGGCGCGACTTTCGTGGTCGAAGCGGCGAACGTCATCGGGCCGCAGCAGCAGCGGCTGGTGCTGGTGGCCGTACAGCGGGAAGGCCAGCGCGCGACGCAGCTGGCCCTGGTGCGGGCGGGGACGCGCGTGCAGATCGAGGCGACGGGAGGCCAGGGAGGCCGCGGCGGCGAAGGAGGCCACGGAGGCACCGGCACTTCGATGCTCGGCAAGTGCGCCGACGGGAGAGACGGAGGCGCTGGCGGCACGGGTGGCCCGGGTGGGCGCGGAGGTGACGGTGGTCGGGTGTCGCTGCGGGTCGCGTCGGCGTCGCTCACCAGCGTCGTCGAAGCGCAGGTCAGCGGCGGCGATGGCGGCGAAGGCGGGCCGGGCGGGCGCGGCGGCTCGGGGAGCGCTGGCGGTGGCTACATGTGCCCCAAGGGCGTGCACACCCGGAGCGGGAAGTCCGGGCCCGACGGGCGGGCGGGGCAGCGCGGGCAACCCGGGCGCACGGGTCGTGTGGAGAGCAGCGTGGTGCCAGCGAGGTCGCTCCCGTTGATCAGCGCGGCGCTTGCGGCGAACCCGGCGTTCCAGCTCGACGGCGACGCACCACGCCGCTGATGAGCTGCCACCGTTCCGCCGACTGCGGGCTCTTCGAGCGGACGTGCTCTCGGCACTCGCGTCGACGACTCGACGTGAAGGAAGGAGCGAGCGGACTTCGGGTCTCCTTTCAGACCGACTCGATGTAGTCGGGCGCGCCCGCGCGGTTGTTGTCGACGAGCACCGCGTCGCTGCCGGCGGCCTCGACCGGGCGACGCGCACAGTCAGCGGTGGCGCTGCTGCCCTGCGTGCGGCGCGCCTGACGGAGGGTCTCAGCTCTCGCACCAAGTGACCGCGCTGAACGTCAACGTCGCCTGCGCGGGGCGAGCAGCAGCTCCTCGCGCCGGCCACCTGCTTCGTCTGGATGGCGCCCTCGGTCAGCACCGCCAGCCCGTCCACGAAGCCACGCGCGCGTTGTGTCCTTCATGCGGCCGGGTCGTCGAAGAGCACGAGCGTCACGTCGAAGGCGGACTTCATCGCGTCGCGCAGTTTTGGAGCCGCTCGCACTTTCCACTCATACACGCAGCTGCCCAATCTTCGGCAGTTGTGCGTACGAGTGGAGACAGGTGCCGCGGAGCGACCAGGCACCCGGCGGGCGCGTCCATCACGAAGCCGGAGTACCCGCGTCACCGGGGCGCGCGAGGCCGAGGGGCTGCTGTCGACGAGCACGGCGAAGGTCAGCCCGCCCTCACTCGCGCCTCAAAGCCAGGCCATCACGCCTCGAAACACAGCAACCGCATCGCGGTCGTGCACCTGAAGAACGTCCAGTTCCCCTCGCCGAAGCCCGCGGTGTCCGTCCACCCGCCGCAGGTGTCACCGGGGACGTCCGGCAGGGTGAAGGTGCCGTTGAGGTACCTCCAGCCGGACCGCACGCCGGTCCAGTAATCGCGCGCGCCGAGTGGCACCTCAGCGCCATGCTCGTTGAGCGAGGGCGCGAGCACCGGCGTGGTGGTGACGTTCGTCTTGTTGTTGAACGTGAGGAGCAGGCGACCGTCGCTCGTCTCCTGGTGCCAGGACGCGTCGTCGGGCATGCGCGAGACCGCGGTGTTGACGCCATCGGACAGGAAGGCCTTCCACGTGCCGCCCTTGTTGCCGCCGGTGGCGACGCGCTGACAGATCGCATCGGCGCCCGCGAGCCCGCCGAGGTCGCCGGTGTGCGTGGTGCTGGTGAGGAACAGCCGCTTGCGGTGGCTCGACAGCGGGGGCGCCGCCGGCGCAGGTGACTGCTCGAGGCACAGCAGCGCCGCGCCGCGGTTGCAGCCCAGGGGCCAGGTGCTCGCGACGGTGTCAGACGCGGTGTTCCCTCCGGCGGTGAAGGACGTCCAGCCGTCGCAGGTCTCGTCCACCCGGCCGTCAGCGTCGACGCCCGTCCAGTACTCCGGCGGAGGCAGGGACTCGTACCCGAGCTCGTCGACGGCGAGCGGAGAGACCGGCGTGGTGCCGAAGTTCGTCTTGTTGTTGAGCGTCAGGCGGAAGCCGCCATCGGCCAGCTCCTGATACCAGGGCCCGACGTCGTCGAGGCGCTCGAGCGCCGTCTGGCCGCCCGCACCGAGGAAGGCCTTCCACGTGCCGCCCTTGTTCGCCGCGACGGCGAAGCGCTGGCACTCGGCATCGGCGCCGGCGAGCCCGCCGAGGGCGCCGGGGAAGTCGAAGCTCGTCACGAACAGGCGCAGGCGCGGCGGACCGGCGTCCAGCCCCGCATCGGCGTCGCGGCCTCCGTCGACCACCTGCGCGTTGCCGCCGCCCGCGTCGAAGCCGGCGTCAGCCCTGGAGCCGGCGTCGCGGCCGTTCCCCGCATCGTGCGTCTCCGGCGTTCCCCCGCACGCGACGAGCAGCAGACCGGAGAAGGCGAGAAGTCGTGAGTGCCTCATGCAGACCCCGATACGCCGGGGCCTGCTCCGGTCTCACCGCAGGCCTTGCTACGCCCAGGGTGTCGAACCCCTGCGGCGCGCGAACAGCGAGAGCGCGAAGAGCACCACCCACGGCGCAGAGGAGAGCGGCGTGCTCGCGGCACAGCCGCAGCCACCAGGTTGGGAGCCACCGCCCGTCGCAAAGCCACCGCCTGTCGCGAAGCCACCGCCTGTCGCAAAGCCACCGCCCGTCGCGGAGCCACCGCCCGTCGGCTGAGAGCCCCCGCCGCCGCCGGCTCCGCCGCCAGCCCCAGCCATGCAGGTGCCGGCCTGACAGCCTCCGGTGCCACAGACCTCGGTCACCGCCGAAGGACAACTCGGCGACGCGCCAGAACAAGATGCCGACTTCACGGCGGAGTCCCCGACACAGGCGGGAGCCCGGCACTGTGTCGTGGCGGAGGCGAAGGCGTCGGCCGGGCACGCGGCGCTGACGCCGGTGCACGACTCGGCGACGTCGCACACGCCCGCCGCCGCGCGGCACTGCGTCGTGGCGGGGGCGAAGGTGTTGGCAGGACACGCGGCGCTGGCGCCGGTGCACGACTCGGCGACGTCGCACACGCCGGCCGCCGCGCGGCACTGCGTCGTCGCGGGAGCGAAGGTGTCCCCCGGGCACGCGGCGCTGGAGCCGGTGCACGACTCGGCGACGTCGCACACGCCGGCCGCCGCGCGGCACTGCGTCGTGGCGGCGGCAAACGCGTCGGCGGGGCACGCGGCGCTGGCGCCGGTACACCTCTCGGCGACGTCGCACACGCCCGCCGCCGCCCGGCACTGCGTCGTGGCGGCGGCATACGCGTCGGCAGGACACGCTGCGCTGGCGCCGGTGCAGGTCTCCGCGACGTCGCACACGCCCGCGGCCGCCCGGCATTGCGTCGTCGCGCTGGCGAAGGTGTCGGCAGGGCACGCGGCGCTGGCGCCGGTGCAGGTCTCGGCGACGTCGCACACGCCCGCCGCCGCGCGGCACTGCGTCGTGGCGGCGGCGAAGGTGTCGGCCGGGCACGCGGCGCTGGCGCCGGTGCAGGTCTCGGCGACGTCGCACGCGCCAGCCGAGCCCCGGCAGGTGACGCTCGAAGGAAGCAGGGTGCAGACCCCATTCGCGCTGGCTCCTGCGGCGATGCTGCAGGCCTGGCAGTCGTTGGCGCTGCGCCCGCAAGCCGATGCGCAGCACACCCCGTCGACGCAGAACCCGGCCTCACACTCGGTGTCGTGACCGCACGCAGCGCCGAGCGTCGACAGCCCCGTCCAGTGCCACGTGTCGTAGAGGTCGCGCGTCTCGAGGCGGCCCCCGAACACCACCGCCTTCGTCCCCAGCGTCGTCATCGCGTGGGCCGAGCGGGCCGGTGGACTGAGGGTCAGGTTCAGCCGCGTCCAGGTCGTCCCGTCCCATTCCCACGTCTCGGCGAAGGAGCCGGTGATGTTGGAGCCCCCGAAGAGCATCACCTTCGCCCCCACGGTCACCATTCCGTGGCTGTAGCGCGCGGACGGATAGGCCGCGGGGCCTCGCTGGGTCCACGTCATTCCGTCCCACTCCCAGGTGTCGGCGAGGTTCGAGCCGCTGCCAGTACCCCCGAAGAGGACCACCTTCGAACCCAGGGTCGCCATCGCATGGGATGAGCGCGCCGGTGGACTGGCAGTGATTCTCTGGGTCCACGTCGTGCCGTCCCACTCCCACGTGTCGGAGAGGGAGCTGGTGCCCGAATAGCCCCCGAAGAGCACCACCTTCGCTCCAAGGGTCGCCATCGCATGGCCGGCGCGCGCCGGTGGACTGGTCGCCGGGCTCCGCTGCGTCCACGTGGTGCCATCCCACTCCCACGTGTCTGCAAGGTTGCCGGTGTCCGACGAGCCGCCGAAGAGCACCGCCTTCGTTCCAAGGGTCGCCATCGCGTGCCAGCGGCGCCCCGGTGGTCTGATCGCCGGGTTCCGCTGGGTCCACGTCGTGCCGTCCCATTCCCACGTGTCGGCGCGGTAGGCGCGCTCGTCGCTGAAGCCGCCGAACAGCACCACCTTCGTCCCCACGGACGTCATCGCGCACCCGTTCCGCGGGCTCGGCGCCGCGGAAATCTGGCTCCACCTCGTCCCGTCCCATTCCCAGGTGTCGAAGCGAAACAAGGGATCGCTCGAGTTGTAGCCGCCGAACAGCACGAGCTTCGTTCCGAGGGGCGCCATCGCGCTGAGCACCGGCGGTGGACGAAACGAGCCCGGGTTGGCCTGCGTCCACGTGGTGCCATCCCACTCCCACATCTCGTCATCGGCGAAGCCGTCGGTGCCGCCAAACAGCACCACCTTCGTGCCCAGCGTCGCCATCGCGTGATCGAGGCGCGCGGAGGGACTGGTCGCCGGGCTTCGCTGGGTCCAGGTCGTGCCGTCCCATTCCCACGTGTCAGACAGGTAGCCGCCGCGGTAGCCGCCAAACAGCACCACCTTCGTCCCGAGGGTGGCCATCGCGTGGTTGTAGCGCCCCGGTGGAAGGGTCGGAGGGTTTCGCGGCGTCCACGTCGTCCCGTCCCACTCCCACGTGTCGGCGAGGGCGTTGCTGCCGCCGGTGGAGCCTCCGAAGAGCACCACCTTCGTACCCAGCGTCGCCATCGCATGTTCGGAGCGCGCCGGCGGCCTGCTCGCCGGGCTTCTCAGCGTCCACGTCGTGCCGTCCCACTCCCACGTGTCGGACATGGGGTTGCCGTTGCTTCCCCCGAAGAGGATCACCTTCGTTCCCAGGGTCGCCATGGCGTGGCTGGCGCGCGCCGAGGGACTGGTCGCCGGGCGTCGCTCGGTCCAGGTGGTGCCGTCCCACTCCCACGTGTCGGCCAGATAGTCGGGGCTGCGGTAGCCGCCAAACAGCACCACCTTCGTCCCCAGCGTCGCCATCGCGTGGTTCCTGCGGATCGGAGGGCTGGCCTGCGGGCTTCGCAGCGTCCAGGTCGTGCCGTTCCATTCCCACGTTTCGTCGGAGGGGACGTTGTTGATCGTGCCGCCGAAGAGGACCACCTTCGTCCCCAGGGTGGCCATCGCGTGCTGGTAGCGCTCCGCGGGACTGGGGGTCGGGCTTCGTTCCGTCCACGACGTGCCGTCCCACTCCCACGTGCCGCGCCCGAGCAGCACGAGCTTCGTGCCCAGGCTCGCCATCGCGTGGGATTGCGTCGGTGGGCTCGTCGTCGGGTTGCGCGGCGTCCACGTCGTCCCGTCCCACTCCCACGTGTCGGGGAGGCCGCCCACGGCGTCCCAGCCGCCGAAGAGCACCACCTTCGTCCCCAGGGTCGCCATCGAGTGTCCGGAGCGGCCGCGGGGGCTGCTCGCCAGGCTGCGCTGCGTCCACGTCGCCCCGTCCCATTCCCACGTATCGGAGAAGAAGGTGCTGCCCGCGGAGCCGCCAAAGAGCACCACCTTCGTGCCCAGGGTCGCCATCGCGTGGCCGGAGCGCGCCGACGGACCTGCCGTCGTGCTGCGCTGGGTCCACGTCGTCCCGTCCCATTCCCACGTGTCGGAGAAGTGGATGCCGGTGCCTGCGAAGCCGCCGAAGAGCACCACCTTCGTCCCCAGGGTCGCCATCGCGTGGCCGGAGCGCGGGGAGGGCAGGTTCGTCGGCCTGCGCTGGCTCCAGGCCGCGCCGTCCCACTCCCACGTGTCGGACAGGTAGCCGCTGCGGTAGCCGCCGAAGAGGACCACCTTCGTCCCCAGCGTCGCCAGCGCGTGGCCGGAGCGCGGGCTGGCGCTCGTCGCCATGTTCGTCCACCCCGGCAGCTCCACCACCGGATCCACCAGCGCGGGGAACGCGATGGGTTGGTCGGGCAGCACGACGGCCAGCCGGCTTCCCACCACTTCCAACCGACATTCGAGGCGGCGTCCCTCCGCGTCGACCGCGACCGGGGCCGGCACCCGCAGCACCGGCTCATCCTGTCCGTTGAGCAGCGAGGCGCCTCCGTCTGGCTCGGGTCGCAGGGCCTTCAGCCAGCCCGGCGCTTCCACGTCCCACTCGAAGCGCCGGGGGGCCGATGTGTCCTTCAACAGCCACAGCGCTTCGACGAAGTCGCTGCCGGCCACCACGAAGCCGTCCGTCGCGGGGTACTGGTTGGCGTACACCGCGTACGTTCCGCTGCGCTCCAGCTTCGAGTCGGCGCGGGCCCCGACAGGCCGCAGCTTCACCTCGAAGCCGCCCGCCCGCTTCACCTCCAGCGCCGCGGCTCCAGAGGCCGGCACGTCGACGGACAGCGACTTCTGGAAGCCGCTCGGCAGGGCCAGGGACGTCGCGCCGTCGCCCGTCGCCGGTTGCCATGGCAGCAGGCCCCCCGTCGACAGCCGCTGCGCCAGCTCGACCTGCTTCCCTGCGAGCACCTCCAGCGCTCGCGAGCGCGCGGCAGCGGTCACCTCGACAGGCGGCCCGGCACCTTCGGTGTCGTCGCCCGGCCGACCGCAGGCGATCGCCACCACCGCGAGGGCCATCACCCCGGCCAGTCCTCCGCGCGTCTTCGTCATGGTTGCCCTCTTCCCCGTTCTGGACGTCATGCAGCCCCGATACGCCGGGGCCTGCGCCAGTCTCACTGGCAGGCGGCGTCGTACTCGACGGCCACCACCGCGCCCGGTGCGGCCGACTGCGCCAGCCGGAGCACGCTACGCCCCCCGCTCGAGCTGAGCGTCCACCCGCTCGCAGGCAGCGCCGTGCCGTTGAGCTTCACCGTCGGCGCGCCGGTGGGCGTGCGCGTCAGCGAGAAGGTGCGCCCCTCCTCCGCGAAGACGCGCTGGGCGACGCGGCTCACGGCGCTGGCCCAGTCGGGGCTGCAGATCTCCTCGACGCGGCCGCCGAGCGCGGCGGCCATCTCCTGATGGGTGGTGCTGAGGTTCGGCACGGGCGCGTCGTAGAGGCACTCCGTCGGCGCGACCTGCTGCAGCGGGGCGAAGACGCTGTAGCTCACGCGCTCGGGGTGCTGCCGCCCCTTGATGCTCGTGAGCAGGTTCACGAAGGCGTCGGGGGGCGCCAGCGACTGATCCGGCGCGTCGGTGACGCAGACCACCGCCAGCGAGGCGTCGTCGCGCAGGAAGCCCGCGTTCGCCAGGTAGCGCTGGCCCGACTGCGCCGGCGTGCCCAGCGCGAGGAGCGCCGCCTGCGCGCACGCCTCGGTCGGCCCTCCGCTGGCCTGGTGGCGCAGGCCCATCGAGAGCGCGGCGCCGAGCATCGGGGTGGTGGGCGTCAGCACGACGTCGTTGATCAGCTGCCCGGTCTCGAACTGGTCGATGCTCGCGGGCACCACGCCGATGCGGAAGTCGTTCATCGCGGCCGTCGCGGTGGTGAGGAAGGTCGCCGACTGCGCCGCGAGCGCCGCCTGCTTGTCGGGCATGGTGGCCGAGTCGTCGACGACGAACAGCACGTCGGTGCGCCGCGGCGGCACCTCGAAGCGGTCGACGTTCGCGTTGCTCGGCGCGCCCACGCCCTCGAGCGCGAGGCGGTAGGTCACCAGCGAACCGCCCTGCCACACCGTCACCAGCGCGGCGCCGCGCTCCGGGCCGGTGCGCGTCGGGGTGTAGCGCACGCCGAGCGTCAGCTTCTGCATCGGGCCGAGGGCGGTGCTCGTCGGCGGCCCGGTGATCGAGAACGCGGCGCCGCTCGTCGAGAGGCTCGAGAGCGACAGCGAGAGGGGGCACGTGTTGTACACCTCGACGGTGCGCGTGCCGCTCGAGCAGCCGGTGCCGACGGTCCCGAAGTCCCACGCGTGCTCGAGGAGCGCCAGGCACTCGTGGAGCACGGACGCGCTCAGCGTCGCGGTCGTCGTCCGCCGGGGCCCCTCGCTCACCCACGACAGCGACGCCGACATCGAGTCGGTCTGCCCGCGGATCAGCGGCGCCGTGAAGTGGATCGGGACGCGCAGCGCCTGCCCCGGAGCGATGAGCTCCGAGGTCGGCGTGCCAGCCGCGAGCGCGAAGCCCGTGGGCCGCGTCTGACACCGACCCAGGACGCAGGTGGTGCCGTTGAGGCAGGTGACGCCTCCGCACGTGGTGTCCGGTGGGCGCTGCAGCTGGAGCGAAGAGACGGAGCAGTCCGTCGTGCCCCCGTTGCTGAGCACCAGCTCGAGGGTCTTCGTCGCGCCTTCGCCCACCTGCCCGAAGTCGAGGCTGGTGCCGCTGGCCGTCAGCGCGCAGCCCGAGAGGTCGCGCGCGTCGGCGGTGAGGGGCACCACGGCCGTGGGCGTGAGTGGATCCGTGCTGAAGACGACCAGCTCCGCCGTCTTGAGGCCGGGCGTCGCGCGCTCGGCGAGGCGCACCGTGAGCTGCGTCGAGGCGTTCGGCTCGAGCCCCACGCTCGCGACGTAGGTCGGCGCGACCGTCACCTCGAAGTCAGCCGCGCTGCCGCCGCGGAGCTCGAACCACGGCAGCTGACCTCCGAGGCCGAGGTGGAGCGGCGGCGTGAAGGTCCCGGCGTTGGTGACGCGCAGCTCGCGCGCGGCGGCGCTGCCGGTGGACACCACACCGAAGTCGAGGCTCGCCGGCTGCACCGCGAGCACCGGCCCGCCGCCGACGCCCGAGAGCAGCACCGAGCCCGCGCGCTGGCCGCCGACCGAGAGGGTGAGCACGTCGTCCCACGCGCCCGGCACCGTCGGCGCGAAGCGCAGCCGCACCGGCACGGTCGAGCCCGCGGCGATGGTCACCGTGGCGTCGCCGTCCACCTGGAACTCCGCGCGGAGCGTCGACAGCGAGACCGTCACCGCGGCGCGCCCGCCGTTCGCCAGCTGCACGTCGCGCTCCACCACGTGGCTCGGAGGGATGCTCCCGAAGTCGACCCGGTCGGGCCATGTCAGGCCTCCGTCGCTCGTGCCGGCGTCGAGGTCGGGAGCGGCGCTGACGCACGCCCCGGCGACGCACTGCTGGTCCGCCGCGCAGACCGCGCACAGCCGGCCCGCGGCGCCGCAGCCGGTGCTCGACGCGCCGTCGCGGCAGGTGCCGCTCGCGTCACAGCAGCCCTGGCAGTCCTGCGCGCACGAGCCGGAGGGCGCGGCGGGAGGGCACGCCGCGAGCAGGCTGCACAGCAGGGGAAGGAGGGCGAGCGGTCTCATGACCACCCCGATACGCCGAGGCCGCCCACAGTCTCAGCGGTCAGGAGAAGCGCCGCAGGAAGCGCTCGAGAGGACCGACCACCTCGTGCAGCACGCCGCTCCCGCGCTCGACGACGAACCCGCCGGAGCCGGGCAGCCCGTCGCCCGGCTTGCGCGTCTGCGCGAAGCGCGCCGAGTTCCAGAAGAACACCCAGCCGAAGGGCTCCTCGCGCGTGAGGTCGTCGAGCAGCGCGAGCGGCTCGCGCACGCCCGCCTGTCGCGCCGAGAGCTGCGCGAGGGCCACTGCGCGGGCCTGCGCCACGGTGAGCACCCGGCTGCGCACGAAGGTCACCGCCTCGCGCGCCAGCGTCTCGAGCGACGCGCCGTCACGGCGGAAGGCGTCGGTGCCCAGCGCGCCGCCCGACACCACCACCGTGTACGGGTCGGTCGAGCGCTCCCCGTCGAGCTTGAACACCACGACGAAGCCCTCGGTCCGCAGCGCCTCGAGCAGGTCGAGCCACGTCATGCCCGCAGCGTGGCGCGCCGACGAGCGGAGCGCGAGCCCTGCGCGCAAGTGGAGTTGTTTTGGGCTCAAACAATCGGTATTCGAGCGGCATGTCGCGCGTGCTGATCGTCTCGAACCGCCTCCCGGTCACGCTGAGCTCGAAGGACGGCGTGCTCACCGCGCACGCCTCGAGCGGCGGGCTGGCGACGTCGATGGCGAGCGTGCACGGGGCGGGTGACTCGCAGTGGCTGGGCTGGGCGGGCCCGGTGGACGCGACGCCCGCGGAGCTGGAGGCCGCGCTGGCGCCGCTGCGCTGCGTGCCGGTGCCGCTCACCGCGGCGGAGGTGGCCGCCTACTACGACGGCTTCTGCAACGGGGTGCTCTGGC
The DNA here is from genome assembly GCA_049322495.1 of Myxococcota bacterium. Taxonomy (GTDB): domain Bacteria; phylum Myxococcota; class Myxococcia; order Myxococcales; family Myxococcaceae; genus Archangium_A. Next base: position 24,476 of record JBMORD010000270.1, read on the forward strand.
CGCTGAGCCACTACCTGCTCGACAAGGTGCGGCTCGACGCGCACGAGGAATGGCGGACCTTCGAGGCGGTCAACGAGCGCTTCGCCGACGCGGTGGCGCGCGCGTGGCAGCCCGGCGACCTGGTGTGGATCCACGACTACCAGCTGGCGCTGGTGCCGGCGCTGGTGCGGCGGCGGTGCCCGCAGGCGCGCATCGGCTTCTTCCTCCACGTGCCGTTCCCCGCGGCCGACGTGTTCCGCATCCTCCCGTGGCGCGAGGAGCTCCTGCGCGGGCTGCTCGGCGCCGACGTGGTGGGCTTCCACACCGCCGGGTACGCGTACCACTTCGCCTACGCCTGCTCGCAGGTGCTGGGCCTCGAGCTCACCGGCGACGTGCTGCGCGACGACGGGCGCCCGGTGCGCGTGGCGGCCTTCCCCATCGGCATCGACGCGCGCGCGTGGGCCGACCGCGCGTCGACCCGGCCGGTGCAGGAGCGCGCGGAGCAGCTCAAGAGCGAGGCGCAGGGCCGCAAGCTGGTGCTCTCGGTCGACCGGCTCGACTACACCAAGGGCTTCGTGCGCCGCATGCTGGTGCTCGACCGGCTGCTCACCGCGCACCCGCAGCTGCGCGAGCGCCTTCACGTGGTGCAGGTGGCGGTGCCCACGCGCGAGAACGTCGACGCCTACGCCGACTACCGCAAGACGGTGAACGAGCTGGTGGGGCGGGTCAACGGCGCGCACGGCACGCCGACGCGCAACGTGGTGCACCTCCTCTACCGCGGCGTGGAGCCCGACGAGCTGAGCGCGCTGTACGTCGCCGCCGACGTGATGCTGGTGACGCCGCTGCGCGACGGCATGAACCTCGTGGCCAAGGAGTACGTCGCCTCGCGCATCGACGACAGCGGGGTGCTGGTGCTCTCGGAGTTCGCCGGCGCGTCGACCGAGCTGCACGAGGCGCTGCAGGTCAACCCGTACGACCTCGACGGCGCGGCCGACGCCATCCTCAACGCGCTCACCATGCCCGGCGAGGAGCAGGCGATGCGCATGAGCGCGCTGCGCCGCGTGGTGCACCAGGGCGACGTGGCGAGCTGGGCGCGCAACTTCCTCGCGGCGGTCGCCGAGAGCCCGGTCTACGGCGTGGTGCGCTCGCCCGACGCCCTCGGCACCGAGCTCGCGCGCGCCCGCGCGGCTCCCGAGCTGCTGGTGGTGCTCGACTACGACGGCACGCTGGTCGACTTCGCCACCAGCCCGCGCGCCGCCGTGCCCGACGCGGAGCTGCTCGAGCTCGTCGGCCGGCTGGTGAAGCGCCCGCGCACCCGGGTGCACGTGGTGTCGGGGCGCGCGCGCGAGTCGCTCGAGGACTTCTTCTCCGAGCTGCCGGAGCTCGGTCTCCACGCCGAGCACGGCCTCTTCTCGCGGCCTCCGGGCGGCGCCTGGCACGCGCGCGCGCCGCTGCCGCCGCCGTGGCTCGAGGCGGTGCGCACCATCGTCGCCGACGTGGTGCGGCGCACCGACGGCGCGCTGCTCGAAGAGAAGAGCGGCGCCATCGCCTTCCACTTCCGCGCCACGGAGCCGCTGCTCGGCCTGCGCCGGCTCGCCGAGCTCAAGGAGCGCCTCACGCGGCTCGACCAGTCGTCGAGCTTCGAGCTGCTCGACGGCGCGCGGGTGCTCGAGGTGCGGCAGCGCGGCATCCACAAGGGGGTGGTGGTGCCGGAGCTGCTCCACGGCGTCGCCCCCGGCGCGGCCATCCTCTCGCTGGGCGACGACCGCACCGACGAGGACCTCTTCATGGCGCTCCCGCCGGACGCCATCACCATTCACGTCGGCAGCGGCCAGAGCGTCGCGCGGCATCGGCTCGAAGACGTCGACGCGGTGCGGGCGCTGCTGCGGCAGCTCGCGGAAGGGACGGCATGAGCGCGCACCTCGACTACGGCGCCATCGGCAACGGCCGGCTGCTGGGCCTCATCGGCCCCGACAGCGGCCTCGACTGGCTGTGCCTGCCGCGCTTCGACTCGCCGTCGGTCTTCGCCCGCATTCTCGACGACGAGAAGGGCGGGACCTTCCGCGTGCGCGCGGAGAGCGGGCCGGTGCAGGGGCGCTGGGAGTACCTCAAGAACACCAACGTGCTGCGCGGCGAGTTCGCCCTCGGCGACGCGCGGTGGGAGGTGCTCGACTTCGCCCCGCGGGTGCTCGACGGCGAGCACGTCGACGCGCCGCTGGAGCTGGTGCGGCTGGTGCGCCCGCTGGCCGGCGCGCCGCGGCTGGCGGTGGAGTTCGACCCGCGCCCCGACTACGCGCAGGTGACGCCGCGCATCCTCGAGGCGGGCGACTCGCTGCTCGTCGAGCCCTGCCACGTGCCGCTGCGGCTGGTGAGCAGCGCGCCGCTGGCCCCCATCGCCGCGGGCCGGGCCTTCACGCTGCGCGAGCCGCTGGCGCTGGTGCTCACCATCGACCCGCGGCGCAAGGCGGTCTCGCTCCCCGAGGCGCAGCACCTGCTGGAGCGCACCGTCACCGGCTGGCGCGCGTGGGCCCGCACCCTGGCGCTGCCCGACTTCTACGACGACGCCGTCATCCGCTCGGCGCTGGTGCTGGCGCTGCACGCCCACCTCGACACCGGGAGCATCATCGCCGCGGCCACCACCAGCATCCCCGAGGCCATCGGCACGCCGCGCACGTGGGACTACCGCTACTGCTGGCTGCGCGACGCGGCCTTCGTGGTGGAGGCGCTGCGGCGGCTGGCGCAGGTGTCCATCGGCGAGCGCTTCGTGCACTTCCTCCGCGAGGTGGCCGAGGGCGGGCCGCTGCAGCCGCTGTACGGCGTCGCCGGCGAGCGCGAGCTGCCCGAGCGCACCCTGCCGCACCTCGCGGGCTTCGCCGGCACCGGCCCGGTGCGCGTGGGGAACGCGGCGGCGCTGCAGCAGCAGAACGACCTCAACGGCGAGCTGGTGCTGGGCCTCGAGTCGCTGCTGCTCGACCCGCGCGTGGTGCGCGACGACCTCGAGGTGCCGGTGCGCGTCATCTACGGCGAGCGGGACTGGATCCTCCCCGACATCGCGCAGACGGTGCGGCGGCTCCAGCGTGACGTGCCCCACGCCGAGGTCACCGCGCTGCCCGAGTGCGGCCACTTCCTGCAGGAAGAGCACCCCGAAGAGCTCGCGCGCCTGCTCGCCGCGTTCTTCGGCTGACGACGTCACCCCGAGCGCGCGCCGACGCGCGGCATCGGCCGCTGCGAGTGGTACAGCGAGTGGTTGCGCAGCGCGACGAAGGCGATGCCCTGCGCGAACATCGCCGGCACCAGCAGGTCGTACGTGCCCGCCAGCTCGCACACCATCACCAGCGCGGCGAGCGGCACGTGCGCGATGCCGCCGTAGAACGCGCCCATGCCCACCAGCGCGAAGGCGCCCGGGTCGAGCCGCGGGTCCGCCAGCAGCAGCTGCGCCGCGCGCCCGAACGCCCCGCCGATGAGCCCGCCCATCGCCATCGACGGCGCGAAGTCACCAGCGCTCCCGCCGCTGCCCACGGTGAGCGAGGTGGCGATGGCCTTGATGACCATCATCGCCGCGAAGAAGCCGACCGCCGCCCAGCCCTTCCCCGCGATGGGCGCCGACGAGATGGCCGCCTGCACCAGCCCGTAGCCGCCGCCGAGGAGGCCCACGCCCCGCAGCGGCCTCCCCTCGAGCGCCGAGAGCCCGAAGATGACCGCGAGGACCAGCACCCCGAGCAGCGCGCCGCCGATGGCGGGCTTGAGCGGCCCGGGCACCTTGAGCGCCGCGAAGAGGGCCTTCACCCGGTGGTACACTGCGAGGAAGAACACCGCGCCCAGCGAGGTGAAGAGCGCCAGCAGCGCATACAGCGGCAGGTGCACCGGCACGAAGGGGTAGCGCGGCGCGTGCGAGAGCAGCACGCCCTCGGGGTGCAGGGTGATGGCCACCGCGTAGCTCACCACGCTCGCCAGCACCGACGGCACCAGCGCGTCGTTCTCGAAGCCGTCGGAGTACACCATCTCCACCACCAGCAGCGCCGCGCCCAGCGGCGTGCGGAACACCGCCGAGATGCCCGCCGCCGCGCCCGCCAGCAGGAGGATGTGGCGCTCCCGCGCGCTCAGCCGCAGCAGCCGCGACGCCAGCGCGCCCACCGCGCCGCCGATCTGAATCGTCGGGCCCTCGCGCCCGCCCGCGCCGCCGCTCGCCAGCGTGGCCAGGCTCGCCACCAGCTTCGCCGGCAGCACCCGGTTGCGCACCACGCCCTGCCCCGAGTGGTAGGCCTCGAGCGTCGCGTCGGCGCCGCCGCCCCGGGTCTCGGGCGCCCAGCGCGTCACCAGGCCCGCCACCAGCCCGCCGCCGAAGAGCAGCGGCACGATGAGCCACCAGCGGAACGCCGTCGTCGTGGCGTGCGCCGCCTCGCCGCTCGCGCGCAGCGGCACGTAGCCCACCAGCTGCTGCAGCAGCAGCCACTGCAGCCCGTCGAGCGCGCGCACGAAGAGCACGCCCAGCACGCCCGCCAGCAGCCCCACCACCACCGCGTGCAGCAGCGTGCGCCCCACGATGCGGAGGTCCACCGGGCTGTTGTCGAACACCGCCTCCACCGGCTGCTCGAAGAGGCGCAGCTTCGCCTCGCGCAGCGACGCGCGGAGCTTCCCCTTCAGGTCCATGCGCGGACCCTGCCGTCGCGCGCGGCGAGGAGGTGGCCGATGGACACCGCGGCGTGGATGAGGCCCACGTGCGTGTACGCCTGGGGAAAGTTGCCCAGCAGCCGCCCGCTCTTCGGCTCGATGTCCTCCGAGAAGAGGCCCAGCGGGTTGGCGTAGCGCAGCAGCCGCTCGAAGAGCTGCACCGCGCGGTCGAAGCGGCCCGCGAGCGCCAGCGCCTCGGCCCACCAGAAGCTGCAGATGGTGAAGGCGCTCGTCGTCTCGCCGAAGTCGTCTTCGTGGACGTAGCGGAGCATCAACCCCTCGCGTACCAGCCGCCGCTCATAGTCGTCGAGCGTCGCGAGGAAGCGCGGGTCGTGCGCGTCGAGCAGCCCGATGGACGGCAGCAGCAGGTTGGCCGCGTCGGCCCACTGCCCGTCGAGCGCCTGGGTGAAGCAGCCGTGCGCCGGGCTGTAGCCGCGCTGGAGCACCACCTGCCGCTCCTCGGCCGCCTTCGCCTTCCACCGCGCGGCGTCGTCGTGGTGGCCGAGCCGCTCGGCGATGCGCGCCCCGCGCTCGAGCGCCGCCCAGCACATCGCGCGGCTGAAGGTGTAGTGCCGCAGCATCGAGCGGAACTCCCAGATGCCGGTGTCGGGCCGCGGGGCCAGCGTCGCCGCCTCGTCGACCAGCCGCTTCACCAGCGGGTACCAGCTCTCGAGCGTCGGCAGCCACCGGGCGATGTCGCGCAGGCCGTCGACGCCCAGCCCGCCGCCCGCCTTGAGCAGCGCCTCGCGCGCCTGCGCGTCGCGGAACGGCGCCTGGAACCCCTCGAGCGCGTCGTGACGCAGCCGCTTGGCATCGACGACGCCGAGGTGGAGCGCGCGCCTCAGCCCGAGGCCGCTGCTGAGCAGGCTCCGGAGCAGGGGCACGCGCGTCGCCGCGAGGAAGCCGCGCACCGCGAGCGAGAGCTCCGGGTAGACGACGGTGTTGAGGATGGCCAGCCGCTCGACGCGCGCCGCGCGCTGGCTCGCCCAGTACAGGCCCGCCGGCCCGCCGAGGTCGTGCACCACGAGGCCCAGGCGCTCGACGTGCAGCTTCGCGAGGAAGCCGTCGAGCACGTCGCGGTAGAACTCGAAGTCGTAGCGCGCCGACAGCGGCTTGTCGGACCGGCCGAAGCCCGGCAGGTCGAGGGCGAGAACCCGGCGGCGCTCGGCCAGCGGCGCGATGACGTTCCTCCACAGGAACGAAGACGTGGGCCAGCCGTGCACCAGCAGCACCGGCGCGCCCTGGCCCGCCGCGAGGTAGTGCAGCCGCAGCCCGTTCACCTCGACGTGCGCGCTCTCGAGCAGACTCACCGCGCCACCTCGGCGAAGAGCTGCTGGAGCGCGCTGCGCGAGGGGAGCAGGAAGTAGCCGCCGCCGCTCGCGTGGACCGCCTTCGCGAGGCCGGTGAGGCCCACGTTGATCGGCTCGGCGGGCGCGGTGAAGCGCGGCGAGAGGCCGGGGCTCGACCAGCCGACGTCGGGGCGACCCTCTTTCCCATCGCCGCTGTCGGCATCGGCTTCCGTGTCCATCGACGAACACCTAGAGCGTGTCGCGAATCGCCTTCGCATCCTCTGGGCAGGTCGCGAAGCCGGTCAGCGTCACCTCCCACCTGCCGCCGTCCTTCTTCACGAGCGAGTGCGCGACGCAGTCGACGCTTCCGCGAGGGCACTGCGGATTGGGGTTCGCAGCGGTGCCCTGGACGTCACACTCGATGGCGACCGTCTCGCCGTTCGGGCTCTTCCACTCAGCGGAAGCGCCATCTGCGTGGGGCCGGTATCTGGTGAGCGCGAAGCGAGCAGGGAGCGCAAAGCGGCCTCCTTCGAATCGTCGCTCAAGGAGGGGGCCGCCGCAGCCGGAGCTGCTCGGCGGCTTGAGCCGCTCGTCGAGTTGGCCGCCATCGCCGAAGGGCGTCAGGAGGTCTTTCGGGTCCGCATAGCTCGGGCAGGAGAGCAGCGACGAGAGTCGCCGATGGCTGCCGTCGCCCACCGACACGAAGACCTCGTTGAGGAGGAGCGCCTTTTCTCGAAGGAAGAGCTGGTGCGAACGGGACGGGACGCGGCCGTCCTCCTTGACGATGCGCAGCGCGAGTTCTCTCGAGGACTCAGGGGTCGCTTCCGCGCAAGTCGCGCACTTCTTCAGGAAGGTACGACTTGCCCTGAGGTACTTGAGCGCGAGCTGCCCTTCGTCGTTCGTCACGCGACGGCACTCTTGCGCGGCGGCGAGGGCTGGGAGGAAGACGCAGAGGGCGAGGAAGCGCATCAATTGACCTTACTTCTTCGGCGTCACGTCTCCCTCCAACTCAAGCCGATGCTGCGCGCCTCGACCGGCACGCGCCGAGGGACAGCACGAGCACCGAGAGCACCGCCGCCGTTCCGTTTCGTTCGCGCACGAGGCGACTCCAGCAGAAGGGCGCACGCCGCAAAGGCTGTCGTTCGACCGCCGCACCGACTGGCGAGGTCCAGCGCTTCCCCCGCGCGCCCCGGGGCAGTATCAACGCCGATCGTGAACATGATCCGATCGCTGGTGTTGGTTGTGGGGTTGTTCGGCCTGTGGAGCTGCACGCCGGGAGGCGGTGGAGGAACGGGAGGCGGGAGCGGCGGAGGCGCCTTCGGCGGCGGCTTCACCGGCGCAGGCGGTGGCTCGACGGGCGGTGGCCGGACCGGCGGCGGCGGTGGCTCGACCGGTGGTGGCGGTGGCGGCGGCGGCGGGGGCGGCTCGGGCACGGCCGGGCTCCTGACGCTGGCGCGGCTCGGCTGGGAGCGCGCGGCGGTGGTGAGCGGGAGCAACGGCGCGATCCACCTCCTCTACGTGGTGGGCGAGGGGCCGTTCGGCGTCGAGTACGCGACCTGCGCCTCGGGCTGCGACGTGGCGGCCAACTGGTCCTTCGCGCTCATCGAGCAGGGCACGCCCACCATCGGGCGCACGCGGCTGGCCATCGGCGCTGACGGGCGGCTCCACGCGCGGTACGACCTCGACGGCTCGCAGCCGGTGTACGCGACGTGCGCGGGCAACTGCGCGCAGGTCTCGAGCTGGCAGAAGGTGAACCTCGGCTCGGTGCTGTCGGGCACGACGGCGGAGCTGTGGGGCGAGCCGCTGGTGGTCGACGCGACGGGCCGCGTGTACTTCGTCACCAGCGACCAGCGCTTCCCGGCCGACATCCGCCTCAACACCTGCGCGGCGAACTGCACCCAGGCCTCGAGCTGGGAGAGCGGCCTCATTCGCACCGACGGCCGCAAGTCGTCGCTGGCGGTGCAGGGCACCACGCTGCACCACCTCATCAACAACGGGCAGGGCACGCTGGTGTACCGGACCTGCTCGGCGAACTGCACGCAGGCCGCCAGCTGGACGGAGTCGCCCGGGCTCTTCGCGCACAACACCAGCCAGCCCACCGCGCTCACCGTGTCGCCGCAGGGCGTGGTGCGCGTGGCCTACAACCAGGGCATGGCGAACTCCGGCGAGAGCGCGCAGGTGAAGGCGCAGGACGACAAGATGTTGTTCTGGGAATGCAGCGCCAACTGCATGCAGGCCTCGAGCTGGGGCGGGGTGGTGTTCGCCGCCAACCAGGGCCAGCGCGGCCTCGACATGGCGTCGGCGGGCACCTCGGTCGTCATCGCGCACGCGCAGGAGACGACGATGTCGCTCACCTTCTGCGAGAGCGGCTGCACCGACGGCGCGCGGTGGCAGACGGCAGACGTCGACTCGCAGCAGAAGATGGAGGCCGACGTCGACCCCTACACCGTCACCAACTGCACCAACACCAACACCCCGCCGCAGTTCGCGACCTGGTTCCCCGAGGAGCCGAGCGTGACGATTCTGCCGTCGGGCGCCACCGCGGTGACGTGGGGCATGTGGATGAACCGCCAGTGCCCGGGCGGCGTGCTGGCGCGGCGGCAGGGCTACGGGCGCTTCCTCTTCGCGCCCTGAAGAAGAACGTGCGGGCGCGGTCGCCGGGCGCTACTTCGAGGCCATGAAGGCGCTCATCGTCGGCGCGGGCCCGGGCGGGCTCTCGGCCGCGCTCAACCTCGCCGGCCTCGGCGTGAACGTCACCGTCATCGAGAAGGAGCCGCTGCCCGGCGGCCGCATGCGCGGCCTCACGCTGGGCGAGCGCGGCGAGTACCAGGTCGACACCGGGCCGAGCATCATGCAGCTCCCGCAGGTGCTCGAGCGCATCTTCCGCCGCGCGGGGCTGCGGCTCGAAGACTACGTGAAGCTGGTGCGGCTGCCGGAGAACACCCGGGTGCACTTCTGGGACGGCACGCACCTCGACACCCACTGGGACCAGCAGAAGATGCGCGCGGAGGTCGAGCGGCTGCGGCCCGGCCTCGGCGAGACGTACGAGCGGTGGTTCCTCGAGTCGCGCGAGAAGTACCGCATCGCCTACGGCACCTTCATGGCGCACCCCGCTGACTCGCTGGGCTACTACAACCCGCTGCGGCTGCTCCCCGCGGCGAAGTTCAAGCCGTGGCAGACGCTGTACGGGCACCTCGACGAGACGTTCCACGACGACCGGCTGAGCTACGCCTTCAGCTACCCGTCGAAGTACCTCGGGCTGCACCCCACGACGTGCTCCTCGGTGTTCTCGGTCATCCCCTTCCTCGAGCTCGAGTTCGGCGTGTGGCACGTGCTGGGCGGCTTCCGCGCGCTGGCGGCGGGCATGAAGAAGGCCGCGGAGGACCTCGGCGCGCGCTTCCGCATGTCGTCGCCGGTGAAGCAGGTGCTGGTCGAGCAGGGCCGCGCGGTGGGCGTCGAGCTGACGAGCGGAGAGACGCTGCGCGCCGACGTGGTGGTGGTGAACGCGGATCTGCCGTGGGCGGCGCGCAACCTCATCGACCCGCAGTGGCGGCGCGGCTCGCGGCTGTCCGACGAGAAGCTCGAGAAGGCGAAGTACTCGTGCAGCACCTTCATGCTCTACCTGGGGCTCGACACGAAGTACGCGCTCCCGCACCACCTCATCTACCTGTCGAACGGCGCGCGCCGCACCGACCGGGCCGCGCTGGAGGACCGCGAGGCCGACCTGGAGGACCCGCCGTTCTACGTGGTGAACCCCTCGGTGACCGACCCGGCCGGCGCGCCCGAGGGGCACTCGGCGATCTACGTGCTGGTGCCCACGCCGAACACGCACGGCGGGCACGACTGGCGGCGCATCGAGGAGGAGCTGACGCGCAAGGTGCCCGGCTGGCTGGCGAAGGTGGGCATGCGCGACGTCGAGCGGCACATCGTGGCGAAGCGGGCCTTCACCGCCGAGACGTGGCGCGACGACTTCAACGTGCACCGCGGCGCGGTCTTCAACCTCTCGCACACGTGGCTGCAGCTCGGGCCGCTGCGGCCGAAGGTGCGCTCGCCGCAGGTGCAGGGGCTGTACTGGGTCGGCGGGGGCACGCACCCGGGCTCGGGCCTGCTCACCATCATGGAGAGCGCCAACATCGCCGCGAACTACGTGAGCCAGCAGCTCGGCAAGGGGCCGCTCGCGCACTGGCCGCACGTGCCGCCGCCGGGGAGCCTGCCGGTCTCGACGGATCCCTGAGTCGTCGTGTCCTCTGCGCTGGACACGCGCTCCGGCGGGCGAGCGCGCACGTGCGTCGGGTGTGCGCGCACGCTGGCGGCGCTGAGGGACGAAGAGGCATCTCGTTGGATTCCGGCTCGTTCTCCGGCTGGCATTGCTCCTGCTCTGGGGGCTGGCGTCGCGCACCACGAACGGTGCGCGCGTTTCCTCACCGGAGCCACCATGACGACCCCTGTTGCGACGGCCCGCTCGACCCGGGCCTCTGATGCCGTTGTCTCCTCGCTTGCGCTGGCGAGCCACTCCGCCGAGCACCACCTGCAGGTCTCGGCCGAGGCGTACGACGCAGCGATTCGGCGCTTCGTGCCGCACTACGAGGAGGCGTTGAGCGAGGTCGCCGCGGCGCTGAGCGGCCTCGAAGGAGAGGTGCTGGACGTCGGCGCGGGGACGGGAGCCCTCACCGGCTACCTCGCGCGAGCGCTGCCGCGCGCGCGCTTCACGGCGCTCGACGTCGATGGCGCGATGCTGGGGCAGGCCCGTGCCCGGCTGCGCGAGCTCGGTGGGCGGGTGAAGTACGTGCAGGCGCCCTTCCTGGAGGCGCGCGGCCCGGTGGACGCGGTGGTGGCGTCGTTGTCGCTGCATCACGTGCCGACGCGCGAGGAGAAGGTGCGGGTGTATGCGCACCTGCGGAGCGTCGGTCGGGTGCTGATCAGCTCCGATGCGATGGTGTCGCGCGAGCCGAGGGCGGGGGCCTGGGCCGTGGCCGAAGTGCTCGCGCACCTCGTGCGCAACGGCGACACGCCCGAGGCCGCGCAGGCGCGCTTCGACTCGTGGCAGCGCGAGGACTTCTACTTCGGCATCGCTGAGGAGCTGGAGATGCTGCGGGAGGCGGGCTTCTCGAGCGTGGACGTGCGGTGGCGGCGCGGGCCGCTGGGCGTCATCGTCGCGCAGCGTTGATGGTCGAGCCCATCTCGCACCGCAGCAAGCTTCGATGCGGCCAACGCACGTTGGCAAGCGGCTGCAGACGAGGTCGTCTTGCGTCTGCACGTCGTGCGCTTCGTGCGGATCCGACACGTAGACCGACGGCCACCGCGCGCCCTCGCGTCATCGAGCAGCGCCGCGCACGCCGCGGCCGAAGGTGCGCTCGCCGCAGGTACTGGGTCGGCGGGGCACGCACCCGGGCTCGGGCCTGCCGCCGCCGGGAGCCTGCCGGTCTCGACGGATCCGTGAGCGAAGTCAGCCTTCGAACCAGCCGCCCCACGTCGCGACGAGGCTGTCGATCGCCTCTGCCGCACGCGAGGGGCCGTCGACGCGCCGGCGCCCGGTGGACAGCGTGAGGAAGCTGTCTTCGCGGGTGTCGTCGCCGTCGGTCTGAAGGCGCAGTGAGAGCGCGGTGCCCTCGGCGCGCGGGCTCCACCGGAGCAGGTCGCAGCCCGCGTTGAAGACGAGGCCGGCGCGCTGCCACTGCGGCTGGCGCAGGTGCGGGAGCGGCTCTTCCCGGGGCGTCAGCGCGAGGGGCTCGAGCCCGCGGGCCACCGTCGCGCGCACGACGAAGAAGCGCTCGGCGCGCCCGCTCCACGCGCTCAGCCACACCCCGCCGCTCGGGTCGGCGCACAGGCCCTGGTACTCGAGGTCGGGCTCGACCGGGTTGGGCAGCTCGAACCACTGCGTCCCATCGCCGACGAGCACGCGCTCGGAGCCCGCCAGCCAGAGCTCCGTCGGCGAGACGACGGCGAGCGAGTCGAGCTCTCCGGCGTACGCGGCCTGGCCCGGCCGGCCGTCAGCGCAGGGCAGGGGCACCGAGCGCAGCCGCCCGTCTTCCCAGAAGTGCACGACGCCTTCGCCGGTGGTCATCGCGAGCCGCTGGCCGAACCGCCGCACGTCGAGGCGGCGCGTGGGGTCGAACCCCGCTTCCGCGGGCGGCCCCACCAGCCGCTCGGCGCGACCGCGCTCGCTGCGCCACATCTCGCCCGGTCGGGTGACGAGGAACCACGCGTCGCCGTCGGGCAGCGCGTCGAGGAGCGCGGCGTCGGGCGCGAGGCCGGTGCGGACCTCCGTGAAGTCGCCGCGGCCGCGCCGCGCGAAGAGCAGGTTGGGCTCGCCGCACGCGACGGTGAGGCCGGGCTCGAGGCGCAGGCGGTGGATGCCTGGCTCGAAGTCGACGCTGCCGCGGAACGGCTCGCAGCGCTGCTCCCACGCCGCGTGCGAGAGGAGTCGGAGGAAGTGCGCGGGCCCGCCCGACCCGCAGCCCAGCAGCCACGGCCCCGCGCCGCCGAGGAGCAGGCTGCTGCTGCGCGGGTCCGCTGCCAGCGAGTGGAGCCACGGCGTCTCGAAGACGTCGTCGAGCTCACCGTCGGCCTCGTCGAGCGACACGGACCGCTCGAGGTCCTCGAAGTGCTCGAGGTCTTCCACCGGTGCGCGCACGTCGGGCCGCAGGTCGAGCGTCGCCCAGCAGCTCGGCTCGTCGACGTCGCGCAGCTCGAAGAAGACCTGGGCCGAGCCGTCGCCGCGCTGGCGTACGGTCAGCCTGGTGGTCGGCAGCAGCTGGAGGCGGCGGCGAGGGCCGACTCCACCTCGGTCACCGCAAGCGAAGGCCGGGGAACCCACCAGCTCGGGCGATAGCTCATGCGCCGGACCCGAGCAGGCCGCGACGTCGCTCTCAAGCGTGTCCTGCTGTGAGAACCCTGACGTCAGTCGGTGCGGACGCGCAGCGCGGGGGCCTGCTCGATCGGCGGCGCGCACGAGCCAGGCCGCCGTCGCGTGGAGATGCCGCGTCGGGAGCGACCACGGCGCTGGCCGCTCGCTGCACAGCCAGGTTCGAGAGCGGTGCGGTGACAACTCGAGACACGAAGTGCGTCACGTGGGCCGCGAGTTCGAGGGGCACGAGCGGGTCGCGCACGGCGAAGGGGCCTCGCGCGTCCACGCTGCCTTCGAGCCAGTGGCCCGGCGCGTCGCTACGTGACGGAGCCGGTCGCGCGCAGGAAGTCACCCCACGCGCGAGACTGCTCGGCGTCCATCGCCCAGGGGCGCAGCTCCGACATGCCGCCGCTGACGCCGATGACGCGGGCGTGGAAGCGGGCGTCGCCGGCGGCCACGCGCACGAGGTGCCCTTCGGGGAGCGTGGCGCGCACGAGGAGCCGGGCGTCGGTGGCGGACAGCAGCGCGCAATCGCTCACCAGCCCATCGCAGGTGAGGCTGACCTCGTGTCCCGAGACGTGTTCCTCGACGAGCTGGAGCTCGTAGTCGACGGCGCTCGCGGTCTCGGCGCCCTGCGGCTCGCGGAAGGCGTCGAGCGCGGCGGGGAGGAGCGGGAGGAAGCGGGCGAGCTCCTCGCACTGCTCGGTGGAGAGCGTGGCGATGGCGCCGAGGTCCGCGGCCGGCACGAAGGCCTCACCATCCATGAGTCGGACGACCTGATCCGCCGCGCGGAGGCACTCCACGAGCGGGCCCTGCTCGTGCGGCCGGTGGTGCGACTCGATGACGCTCGCCACGAGCGCGGGGAGCTGCCACTTCTGCGCGAGCAGCGTGCCGAGGGTGAGGTGGTGTTCTTCGACGAGGGCCCACCAGCCCTCCTCGGAGCGGGTGTCGGCGTCGGGGTGTTCGACGAGCAGCCGCTCGAGGATGCCGATGGCGGGCACGCGGCCGATGTCGTGGAGCAGGCCGGCGACCCACGCCTCGTCGGGCTTCACGCCGAACCACGGCGCGAGCTTCGCGGCGACCTGAGCGCCCGAGAGGGCCTCGCGCCAGGCCCGGCGACGGAGCGCCACCAGCGGGCCGCGGGCGAGCGACCGCTCGTGGAGCTCCCTGGCCACGGCAATCTCCCGCAGCACGCCGCGCCCGAGCATCATCACCGCCTGCGAGAGCGACACCACGTCGGCCGCGCGGCGGTAGCGGGCCGAGTTCGCCAGCCGGAGCACGATGGCCGCGAGCGCCTGGTCCTGCTCGAGCACGGACACGAGCGCCGCCAGCGGGCTCTTCTCGTCGTCGAGCAGCTGCAGCAGCCGCAGCGCGACCACCGGCGACGGCGGCACCGACACCTTCCCCTGCTTCACGCGCGCGGCGACGACGGCTTCGAGCTCCACGGCGGGCCCTCCTCCCGGGAGGCTTCGGCACGGCGTCGCATTTCCTTCAGCGCTCGAGCGCCAGCCTCAGTTGAGGTTGCCCGTGCCCGAGGTGCCGTTGAGCGACTGCGAGGTGTACCCGTTGTTGGGCAGGTTGAAGCTCAGCACCGCCTCCATCACCAGCTGGTCGGGGTCGGGGCGGCCGCCTTTCTGCGGCACCAGGGTCTTCGAGATGCACGCCGCGCCGATGATGACGTTCTGGTCGTTGTCGTGCGCCCAGTTCTCCGGCGCCGGCAGCCCCTCGTCGGCGTTGTCGCGGACGTAGATGTACACGTCGAGGGCGCCGTCGCCGTCGAGGTCGGTGAAGAGCTCCGGGTTCGAGCCCTGCAGGGTGGTGTTCAGCGGGTCGGCGGGCGCGGTGTTCCACGCCGTCTTCACCGGGTTGTACTTCGCGGGCGTGGAGAGGAAGGTGTTCCAGCTGGCGAAGTTGCGCGCGAAGTAGGCGCGCGCGAGCTGCAGGCCGCTCGAGGCGCAGCTCTCGCGCACCATCGCGCGGGCGGTGCTCACCGAGCGTTGCCGCTGCTGCGAGACGTACAGCATGAGCGCCGCGACGATGGCCGCCAGCAGGCCCATCATCAGCAGCGCGGTGATGAGGGCAGCGCCCCTGCGGTTCCTCATAGGTCCACCGCCCCCACGTTCGACAGCTCGACGCGCCGCGAGAAGAGCGTGCGCCGGAAGCCGTCGACGGGCAGCCCCGGCGCGTGGTCCTCGACCGTCATCGGCCTGAGGTCCGCGGCCTGCTGCGAGCCGGCGGCGTCGAGCACGGTCTGCGGGCTCCGCGCGACCACGGACACCCGCACGCTCCGGAGGCGCGCCGTCCACGCCGGGCCGACGCTGGCGCTGCTGAAGGTCACGTTGTCCGGCTCGCCGCTCACCGTCGCGTCGAGGCCCACCGCGAGCTGCAGGTCTTCGACGAACCGCTGAAGCACCCGCGGGCCCCCCGTCGGCGCGAAGCCCTGCGCCACGGAGCCCACCGTGCCTGGCTGCACCATCAGCGCCGGCGCGCCGTTGTCCACGCCGATGAAGTAGCGCTCGACGAGCGCCGGCATCACCAGGTCTCCCTTCTGGAAGCCGCGGTTCGGGTCGGGCCCGAAGTTGGCGACGCCCGCCTCGGTGTAGTCGAGCTCCTGGCCCGCGCCCGAGGCGTTGAAGGTCGGGTTCGACAGCAGCGCACCGGAGCTCATGTTGGTGGCCAGCAGCAGGGTGGGCGCGCCGCCAGCGCCGTCTCGCACCGCGCAGCGCACCAGCATCTTGCCGAAGCCGCTGGCCTGCACCGTGGTGGCCGCGCCGTCGTCGACGCACGCCTCGAGCAGCGCCGCCCGGTGCGTGCGCACCACCCACAGCTCATCGGGGCCCGTGGTGCTGTTGATGACGACCAGCGGGCTGGTGCGCACCACCACGCCGCCGTGTGACACGTACAGGCCGTTGGCCATGCCGAAGCCCGCCGCCTGCACCGCGTGCACCAGCGCCTCACCCGCGAAGCGCGCCGCGTCGTTGGCGTCGGCGAGCTGCTGGCCCCGCCGCGACGAGCGCACGCCTTCGATGACGACGCTCATCGTCATCGCCACCACCACCACCAGAATGCCCACGGAGATCGTCACCTCGATGAGCGTCATGCCGCGCCGCGCGCGCCTCATTGGGCGAACACCTCGCGCCCCATCACCTCGTGGAAGCGGGTCTCGGCCTGCGTGCGCTTGTTCTGCACCACGCGCACCCAGCGGGTGGTGACGAAGGCGCCGGCGGGCACGATGGCTCCCGGCGCGAAGGTGGCGCTGGAGCGGGTGGTGGCCACCTCGCGGCAGAAGACGAACAGGGGGATCGCCGGGTCGGCGCACGAGGCGATGGGGTTCGCGCACTGCGGCGTGGTGCTGGCGTCGCAGTGCCGCATCGTCCCATCGGGCCGCACGATGAAGAGGCTCCCGGTGCTGAGGTCTCCCGCCACGGGCGGCGTCGGGTCCTTCACCCAGGGGGCCGTGCCGAGCGGCCGGTTGGTGGGCATCTCGGCCGCGGTGGTGATGGCGAGCGCGCCCGTGTACAGGCGCTCCTTGTTCTGCAGCCGCGTGCGCTGCAGCGTCGCCTCGACGAGGTTCTGCTTGTACACGCGCAGCTGGCCCTCGCGGAGGCTCTCGTTCGCGCTCAGCACGCCCGCCAGCGCGCCCACCGCCCCCACCGCGAGAATGGCCATGGCGATCATCACCTCGAGGAGGCTGAAGCCGTTCGGTCTCACTTGAGCCACCTCCGCACCCACCCGAGGAGCCGGTACGCCAGTCCCTGGTTCTCGCCGACCCCCAGCGCGGGCTTCTTCCCCATGTTGGTCGCGGTGGTGCCCATGGTGCTCGAGGTGACGTAGTTCATGCTGCTGCTCTGGCTGGTGACGAGGCCCTTCACCGCACCGGTCGGGTCGGCGTACACCGCGACGCCGCCGTAGGCCGCCCGCGTGCCCGAGAAGGCCTGGGTGAGCGAGCCCGCCTGCGCCACCTGGAGGTCGACGGCGTAGGTCGTGCCCCGGATGTTCGCGGCGACCGCCATCACGTCGGTGATGCGGTCGTACGCCGTGGAGAAGACGGCCACCGAGCCGGAGATGGTGATGGTGCCGTACACGCGCTCGCCGGGCGCGAAGACGCGGGGGAAGTCGGGGACCTCCTGGCCCACGCCGGCGGTGGCGCCCGCAGCCTGGGCCGACGCGAGCGTCCACGCCGGGCCGCCGCCGAGCTGGTTGCCCGCACCGGTCGTCACCGGCACGCGGCGACTCGGCTCGTAGAGCAGCACGTGCAGGCGCCCGGCGACGGCGGCGGGGTTGCTGATCCAATCGGCGCCGGCGGTGCCGAAGAGAACGACGCGCTCGCCCTCGTACGCCTTGAGCGTCGCCCCGACAGGCAGCCCTGACGGCACGCGGGCCACCGCGAGGTTGGTGGTGATGGGCTGCGGGTTGGCCGGCGTCGACTGGGTGTCGAACAGCGGGTACTGGCACGGCGTGGCGAGGGTGCAGTTGCCCGTGGCCGAGCTGTTGAGGTTCTCGCCGGTCGCCGCGTTGAGCTCCCAGACCCGGCCTTCGTGGTCGCCGATGAGGAGCCGCGACGCGCCGTCGGCGCCGGAGATGACCGAGGCGACGACCGGCACCGGGTTGCCCGGGTCGGCGGCGGTGGTGTCGTCGTAGGGGCGCTCCCATTCCCACATCAGCTGGCCGGTGGACGCCTCGATGGCGTGCACCACGAGGCCGCGGGTGGGCGACGTGCAGGGCGTGGGCGTGCAGCGGTCGGGGTCGGTCGACATGTTCGAGACCGCGAACACCGCGTAGACGGGCTCGAGCCCGACGCGAATCTGCGAGCTCGACAGCCCGGCGGTGCCGCCGAGGTCGCGGAAGTCGTAGGCCTTGCGGTACCCGACGAGCTCCTGCCGGAAGTTCGAGTCGACGCTCGGGTCGGTCACCATGCGGTACCGCGGCGCGAGCGGCGTCCCGGGCAGCGTCGAGCGGGTGTCGTTCATCAGCACGTTCGGCGAGTACTTCGGCGTCGAGCCCACCTGGTGGAGCGAGCCGGTGTCGTCCCACAGCAGGCGCGGCCTCAGCGGGTTGGTGACGTCGAGGGCCAGCACTTCCGCGCTCTGGCCGCCGAGCGAGAGCAACAGCACCGTGTGCCACTCGCGCACCCCCGAGCCCGCGAAGTCGGCGAAGACGTCCATCACCACCGGCGAGCTGTCGACCTGCGCCGCGTTGGTCTCGAGCCACGGCAGCTGGCTGGCCGGGAGGAAAGACCACAGCTCGGTGCCCGGCGACGGCAGGCTGGAGTTCGACGCGAAGTCGTTGGCGAAGTTGGTCTCGAACTTCGGGGTGGCCTGGTTGTCTTCGTTGAAGTGCACGTTGGCCGGGCCGGTGTAGCCACCGCCGCCGCCGACGTAGAAGGCATGGAGCTGCCCGTCGTAGCCGGCGACGAAGGCCACCGTCGGGCGGCGCGCGCCCTGGTCGGTCACGTTGGGGGAAGGTTCCATCACCGCCGCCGTCGAGTGCACCAGGCCGCCGAGGTGGGCGCGGTTGTCATTCTTGTCGACGCACTGGCTGTCATTGGGCCGGTAGACGGTGTTGCCGCCCGAGTAGCAGTAGCCGCGCACGCGCTGGAGCAGCCACGCCGCCGCGGGCGCGTCTTCGACGAAGCGCTTGATGTTGTTCGGCGCACAGTCGCTCGCCCCGGCGCCCCAGTCGTTGCCGCCGTTGAGCTTCGAGAGGTTGAGCAGCTGCTGCACGTCGCACAGCCCGTCGGCGCCGATGACGAGGCGCAGGCCGCTCTCGAGGCCGTCGTAGGTGGGCGAGGTCACCTTCGGGGCGAAGCCCATCTTGTCCACGCAGCGAGAGACGTCGAGGGGGCACACGCCGCCGACGTCGAGAATGGTGCCGTCGATGGTCTCGGGGGCCCACCCGGTCTGGAGCACGTTGTTGCGCGCCTTGCCGCCGCCGGCCATCGCCGGGTTGCCCTTCGGGTAGCCGGCGAGCCAGGTGACGAGGTTGCGCTTGCCGGGGCTGGGCTTGAGGCCCGTCGGGTTGTTGAGCTGTGACGAGTCGAAGACCAGCGCCGAGCTGAAGGCCTGCTCGCCGGGCAGCAGCCCGGCCATGGTGTGCGAGCGGAAGTGGCCGGGGTAGTAGGGCCAGGTCCACATCGCGAGGTTGGAGGGCGTCGAGAAGTCGAAGTTCCGCACCGCGGGGTTGGTCGAGTAGCCGCTCATGGCGTCGAAGGTCGGGGTGACGACCTGGTCGACGTAGGGCGGGCTCGAGTCGTTGCGGCCGTAGACGACGGTGGGCGCGGCGAGCGCGCGCTCCGACGAGAGGGGAACGCCGCCGAGGTTGAGCATCGAGTTGAGCACCACGCGCGCGCCCAGCGCGTCGGTGCTCACGTCGTGGCCGCCCACGTACACCACCACGCCGTGCGCCGCGTCCTGCTGGCCCATGAGGAAGATGTCGAAGTCGTCGGTGCTGGTGGCGTCGTTCCGGTAGGTCACCATGCGCTGCGTCCACGCGCGTCGGGTGGACAGCGCCGCCGGCCGCATCGCCTCGACCGAGCCCAGCCCGCGGTGGAACGTCCACTCGCCGACCTGCGAGAAGATGTTGCCCGGCGCGAGGTAGGCGACGCAGTTGGCCGGAGGGCTGGGGTCGGAGCAGTTGCGGTACTCGATATTGCTGATCATCGTGAACGACGAGTCCCACGGCACCAGGTTCGAGCCGGTGTCTGCGTTCGACGCGTTGTAGATGTTGCCGCCGAGGTGTGAGTAGTCGATGCCGTTGGTGAACAGGAATTGCGTGCCCGAGGTGGCGCCGCCGATGCCGACGTGGCCGTTTTCCCAGCTGTAGATGCTGGCGCATTCCCCGAGAATGTTGCCGCCCCCGTTGACGAACTTCTTCACGGCCGTCATGCCGTTGAGGTCGTTGCCGCGCGAGTTGTTCTCTGCTTCCCAGTGGGGAGCCCAGAAGAGGCTGTAGCGGAGGTACGAGCCGTTCAGCTGGTTGATGATGCCATCGGGGTAGACCGTGCTGACGTGGTCGAGGTCTTCGGTCGTGATGCGGTCGTAGATTGACCCGTGTCGCACGTTGGTGGCTTCGTTGCCCGCCCCTGCGCCCGAGGTGCCGTTGAGGGTGCAGTTCGAGATGTTGCCCAGCGCGCAGCCTTGCGAGTCATTGTGTTTCGGGTCGTTCCTCACCCACAGGCCGGAGATCTTGAGGTACGTCTCGAGCACGTAGCGCGGGCTGCCGCCCTGCCGGGCGTTGTCGTTCTGGTAGGTGTCCTGCTTGCCGTAGTCGGGGTCGTAGAGGGCGAAGGGGGCCGGCGGGGTGTTGAGCCGCCGCTCGACCTGCGCCGAGAAGTTGGTGGTCGCCTGGTGCATCGCCACGTAGTGGCAGCCGTTCGAGTGCTCGATGCCCGAGGTCGTGGTGACGGACGAGCTGAGCGCCGTGCAGGCGCACGAGGTGGTGAAGCGATTGAGGGCGACGTCGGGAAAGGCGTTGGCGCCCTGATCGCCGGAGTTGAGCAGGTCCATCACCTTCTGGGCGTCGGGCGCGTCGATGATGAAGGGCGCCCCGCCGTAGGACGCGCGGGTGAAGTTCGGCGTGGTGAGGTCGGCGGTGGTGAGCGCCTGGTACTGCGGCCACGTGCCGGCGACCGCGGCGGTGGTCTTCAGCGGGCCCGCGGCATAGGTGTCGCCCGAGTCCGGGAATGGGGCGCCGTAGACCACCTGCACCACCGGCTGCGTGCCGGTGTTCTCGACGTGCACGTCACACCCATCGCCCGCCTGTTTGGGCCCGGTGAACCACAGCGGGTCGACGGCGTTCGACGACACGCTCGACGTCAGCCGCGCGGTGTTCGTCGGCCGACAGCGGTTGACCGACGCCTTGGCCGGATCAGAGACGAGGTACACCGTCACCGGCGACGACGCGTTGCGGTGGCCCGGGCCGTTCGCCTGGAGAATTCGATACACCAGGCCATACGCAGAGATCTGCCCGCACTTCGTCTGAAAGGTGGCGTTCATCGGGATGATGAGCGCGCCCTTCGAGAAGCTCACCGTGTCTGCGGCTGCGGCTGTGCTCAGCAGCAAGGCACAAAGAAAGACACTTCGCTGTCGCGTCATCGAGGCCCCGGCGTGAAAGGTGCGGTGCCGGCAGCATGCATGACTGTGCGAGCGATGCCACTGTTCTGATAAACAATACCATCACTCTCTATATGTGATGTCTGGTGCGCCGCTCAGCCACGCCCGGTGAGCCGCCGCACCTCCGCCAGCAGCTCGTCGAGCGGGAAGGGCTTGTCGAACACGCGCGCGGCGCCCAGCGCGAGGGCCTGCGCGTGCGTGGCCGCGTCGCCGAAGGCCGTCATCACGATGACCGGCGGCGGCGCGGGCCGGCGCCGCAGCAGCTCGAGCACCTCGAGCCCTCCGCGGCGCGGCATGCGCAGGTCGGTGATGATCAGCTCCACCTCGCGCGGGTTGTCCTCGTCGCGGAGCGCGTCGTGGAGCTCCTGCCACAGCACGGCGCCGTCGCCGACCTCCACCACGTCGAAGCCGAGGTCGCGCAGCCGCTGGGCGAGCAGCTGCCGGAGCGCGAGCTGATCCTCCGCGAGGATGATCTTCGTCGGGGCGTCGTCGTCGGTCATGCGCCCACGAGCTCGAGCGCCCGCGCGGTGAAGGCGTCGAGGGTGAAGGGCTTGTCGAGCACCGTCGCCGCGCCACTGCGCAGCGCCGCGAGGTGCGCCTCCGGCGTGCCGAACGCGGTGATGACCAGCACCGGCGTCGACCAGCCGGTGAGCTGCAGCCGCGAGAGCACCTCCAGCCCGTCGACGCCCGGCATGTGGAGGTCGGTGACGATGAGGTCGGGCTCGTCGTCGCCGAGCGCCAGCGCGCGGAGGAGCTGCGCGCCATCGCCGACCTCGCGCACCTCCCAGCCGAGCTTGCGCAGCGCCATCGCCAGCAGGGTGCGCATCGCGGGTTGATCCTCCGCGAGCAGCACGCGGGCGCGTGGGGCATCGGTGGACGGCTCGGGCGGGGCGTTGTGCATGACGTGACCTCCGACGAGGGAAAGAGCATCCGCCGTGCCGCGCCGGCTCGCCGGGCACGGCAGCTCGAGCGCGTGTCGTCGCGACTCGGGTGTGTCTCTTTCTCCCGCTCGAGACGAGGGCAACTGGCGCGGCGGTCTGCTCCACTGCGCCCCGATGGGTGCGCGCTCCACGACGAGGCTCTGGCTCTTCGGGCTGCTCCTGGTGACCGCCTGCCGCCGCGGCGGGCCGGTGGGCGATGCGGGGCTCCCTGCGCCCCGGGAGCCGGAGGCCGCCCGGCGCGGCGCCATCACCGACTACCGCGTCGCGTTCGCGCTGCGTGGAGCGCAGGTGGTGCTGCGGACCTTCACGCAGGCCGGGCGGGCGTGGGCGCTGGTGGTCGACCCGCAGACGCTCGTCACCGAGGTCGTGCCCGCGACGCCCGTCACCCCGGTGACGCTCGACGCGCTGGCGGCCTCCCCGTGGACCGACGCCCTGCGCGCGGCGCGCCAGCACGAGGCCGCGCTGCAGGACAGCGGGCTCACGCACCTGCTCCCCGCGGGCAGCGGCGTGGTGCTGACCGTCGACCTCTGCCCGTCCCACCGGCACTTCGACTTCCGCATCACGCGCGAGCTGCTCGACGTCTTCGGCCCCGAGGAGCGGCCGGTGCCGGTGGCCTTCTCCGTCTCGGGCGTGTGGCTCGTCGAGCACGAAGACGACCTCGCGAAGCTGAAGGCGCTCGACGGGAACGCGCTGGCCATCACGTGGATCAACCACTCGATGCACCACCGCTACGCACCGGGCGCGCCGCTGACGCGCAACTTCCTGCTCGAGCCGGGCACCGACGCGCGCCGCGAGGTGCTCGACGCGGAGGTGGCGATGCTCGAGCACGGGCTGACGCCGTCGGTCTTCTTCCGTTTCCCCGGGCTGGTCTCCGAGCCGGCGCTGGTGGAGCTGGTGAGCGCGCTGGGGCTGATCAGCGTCGGGAGCGACGCCTGGCTGGCGAAGGGCGAGCGGCCCGGGCCGGGCAGCGTGGTGCTCATTCACGGCAACGGCAACGAGCCGCGCGGCGTCGACGACTTCCTCGCGCTGGTGCGGCAGGAGAAGAAGGCCATCGCGCGGCGGCAGTTCCTGCTGCTCGACCTCCGCGAGGGCGTGCGCGAGACGGAGCGGTGACGAAGTGCCCCGGGGATGAACGCCCCGCCGCGTGCGGGCGCTGGCGGGAATGACGCGGGCGCACGAGTGTACGCGTCGCGATGCCTTCTTCTCTGCCGCACCCGTTGCTCCGGAGTCTTCAGTGGGCGGAGCAGCTGCCCCGGTGGCTCGGGGTGAGCTTCACGCTCGCGCTCGCGCTGCTGCTCGGCGTGGGGGACTTCCTCACGGGGGCCTTCGTGGCCTTCACCGCGCTGTACCTGGTGCCCATCTCGCTCGCGGCGTGGTTCAGCAGCCGGTGGCTGGGCATCGGCATCGCGCTGCTGTGCACCGTGGAGTGGCTGGTGACGGACTTCTTCACCCGCCCGCAGCCGCTGACGCCGACGCAGTTCGCGTGGAACCTGGGCGCGCAGCTCCTCGTGTTCATGCTGGTGGCGACGCTGGTGCACACGCTGCGGCTCGCGCTCGTCGAGGAGCGCAACGCGCTGCTGGCGGAGCACCGGCGGGCGCTCGAGACGCAGCACCAGCTCGAGCACGCGCAGCGGCTGGCGACGGTGGGCAAGCTCGCGGCGGGCGTGGCGCACGAGCTGGGCACGCCGCTCAACGTGGTCGACTCGTACGCGCAGCTGCTGGGCGAAGGCGCGGTGGAGCTGCCCTCGAGCACCCGCATCATCCGCGAGCAGGTGGCGGGGATGACGCGCATCGTGCGGCAGCTGGTCGACTTCGCGCGGGCGCACAAGCCGAGCCGGGCGCGGCACGCGCTGCGGCCGCTCCTCGAGACGACGGTGACGCTGCTGCGGCCGATGGCGAAGAAGAAGCAGGTCGAGCTCGAGTGTGCGGGCGAGGCGACGCTGGAGGCGGACGTCGACGCGGGGCAGCTGCAGCAGGTGCTGTCGAACCTGGTGGTGAACGCGCTGCACGCGGTGGGACAGGACGGGCGGGTGCGGCTCAGCGTGGAGCGCGAGCGCGCGCTGCCGCCGCCCGACATCGGAGGCGCCGAGCGCGACTGCGTGGTGCTGCGGGTGGAGGACGACGGGCCGGGCATCGCGCCGCAGGTGCTGGAGCACCTCTTCGAGCCCTTCGTCACCACCAAGGACATCGGCGAAGGCTCGGGCCTCGGCCTGGCCGTCGCGTGGGGCCTGGTGCGCGAGCACGACGGGTGGATGACCGCGCACAACCGCGAGGGCGGCGGGGCGTGCTTCAGCGTCTTCTTGCCGAGGGTGGTGGCGTGAGCGCTACGGGCACGGGCCGTTGTCGATCACCGTGGTGCGTGGGGCGCCAGCGTCTCTTGTGAACTCCTCTGCGCGGCAGGTCGATAGATTTGGATTTCCAGAGATTCGCACTGACTGTCGAACCTGGAGGTCGCCCCAGGAGAACGTGTCGAGAGACTTGTTCCATTCAAGCAACACGCTTTGCATGGTCCCTGAGCCGAGTGCGACCGAACGAAGCTCTGGATTTTTGACGAGCGCCAGGTCGCGGATTGCGACCGAGTGAAGATCAACTTCTCGAATTCCAGTGCTTACGATCGACAAGGCCTGAGCTCTTCGAAGACCACTGCTCAGTGATGGTAGTCCGGGCGCATTATCAATAGTGATGACGTCAATAGAATCATCCTCGAGCCCCGCCATGCTCACGAATGTGAGATCTGGCGAATCGACGCGGTGGCTGACGAGGTTGAGGAGTGTCTCGATGTCCACCTTCTCAAGGCCACGGAGATCTGGGAGCCCGTCAATGTTGACGATGAGTCGGTTGACCTTCCGGAGCTTCGGAAGCAGCGGAACCTTTCGGAGGTCGCGTTGCCCGACGATGGTCAGCGTTCCTGGGAAGTCCACGCACTTCGAGGCGCAGAAGGGCTCGAAGTCCGGGAGTGGCTGGCCATCGACGAACTGCCACTCGGTGCCGGCGTCGACGACGTCGCACACGGTCTCCTCGTCCGGCCGAGGAGTCAGGCACGATGCGTCAACAGGACGACCGCAGCCAGCAAGGCTGGCCGCGATCGTTGTCCAGATGAGCGGAGAAAGCCTCACGGACACGGCCCGTTGTCGAGCACAGTGGTGAGACCAGCAGCAGCGCCGGCATCCTGCACGAACCTGGAAACCTGACAGGAGGACAGCCTGGGATTTCGCGAAATCCTGATGGACCTCGCTCGGAGTTCGCCCCAGGTGAGCGTCTCGAGGGCTGGGTTTGCGTCAATCCAGATGCTCTCCATTGTTCCAGACCCGAGCGAGATGGAGCGAAGGTCCTTGCTCCCAAATACACTGAGGTAGTCAACAGACACATTCTCGAGATCGAGTGAGACGAGCCCGGTGTCTTCGAGGGAGATGGTCGTGGCCTTGCGGATTGAGTCGCCAAGCGATGTCAGCCCCGGTGTCCGACTGACAGTAACGACGTCGATCGCGTCGTCCTCGAGTCCGGTCATGCTCGCGAATGTGAGATCCGGCGCGCCGACGCCGTAGCTGCCGATGTGGAGCAGCGTTCCAATGTCCACCCTCTCGAGGCCTCGGAGGTCGGGCAGTCCCGCGACGTTGATGATGAGGCGGTCGACCTTCCGGAGTTTCGGAAGGAGTGGCACCTTCCGGAGGTCGTGTTGCCCGTCGAGCGTGAGCGTTCCCGGGAAGTCAACGCACCTCGAAGAACAGAAGGGCTCGATGTCTGGAAGTGGCTGGCCGTTGACGAACCGCCACTCGGTTCCGGCGTCGACGATGTCGCACGCCGTCTCCTCGTCCGGACGAGGAGTCAGGCACGACGCGTCGACAGCACAGCCGGAGCCAAGAACTCCGGCTGTGAGCGCTGCAATTGTTCCCCAGACCCACGCTTCGCGCGTCGCCATCGCCCCTCCCACCCCCGTCGGAACCTGCCTGCGCTGGGCATCTATCGTCGTGGGCCGCACGCGGCAAGCCACCCCACGATTCCGGTGCGCCTTCAGCGCAGCCGCTTCGCCATCAGGCTCACGCGCTTGTCTTTGACCTGCTGCTGACCGACCTCGACGAAGCCCTCGCGCGCGTGAAAGCGCAGCGAGCCGTCATTGCGCGGCACGAGGTTCACCTCGAGGAGGAACCACGTCGCGGCCCCCGCCTGGCGCTCGACCTCACGGTACAGCGCCGCGCCGTACCCGCGCCCGCGGTGACCTTCGGCGAACGCCACGCGATCGAGGTAGAGGAACGAGTCGTAGCGCGCGGCGAACCAGCGGTAGTTCTCGCTCGCGTACGGCCGCCCCGGCGGGAGCACGTAGCAGAAGCCGACCAGCGCGCCGTCGACCTCCACGCCCAGCGCCAGCGCGCTCATCGCCAGCAGCTCGGCCATCGCCGCGGGTGTCTCTTCACCGACCGCGGGCACGTTGGCCTGATTGAGCGCCCACAGCGTCGGCAGATCCGCGGCGACCAGCGGGCGGATCTGCACGCGCTCACAGCTCGGTGATGGTGGTGATCTGCCCGGCGAGCGCCTTGTTCGACCACTCGGTGTAGTTCATCTGGAGGCCGCGCGGCTCGAGGGTGACCTGCGCGCTCATCACCACCTGCGCGGGCGGCTTCGGCATCTCGACGAACGAGCCCGACCAGCTCTTCGTGTAGTACTTCGTGCCCTCGCCGCGCTTCGACACCTCGTACACCACCGGGTTCGACTGCGAGAGCGAGCCGATGACCCGCAGCGTCGCCGGGAGCTGCGACTCGAGGAAGCGGCGGTTCGGCGTGCCGGGCGTGAAGACGTTGTTGAGCGCCACCTGCATGTCGCGCACGCGCGCGTCGACGGTCTGCTTCACCAGCGCCTCGTTCTGCGGCGCGATGGTGCCCTTGAACTTCTCGCGAATGCGCCCGGCCGCGGCCTGCGGCGTGAGGCCGTCGAAGGTGCGGTTGATGATCAGATCCGCCGCGGTGGGCGGGCGCTTGAGGTTCGGCGGCAGGGTGATGTCGGGCGTCGGCTCCGGCAGCTTCGTGGGGAGCGTCGGGCGCAGCGGCAGGTTGGGACCGCTGATGTTCACGTTGAGGTTCGTCAGTCGGGAGACCATGGGGGCACCAAATCAGAACCGGAAGCCGACGCCTACTGTCCCGCCCGGCCGGAAGCCCGCCGTGAGCTTCCCGTCGGCGACGTAGACGGCGACTCCCGCTTCGCCATCGAGGGTGAGGAGGAAGGGACCACCGAGGAACACCCGCACCGACGCGCGCGGCGCCGCCACCCCGGCGAACGACGCCAGCAACGTGGTGCCGGTCTGCTGCATGAGGAGCGCCGGGCCGACTTCCGCGCCGAGCCCGAGCCACAGCGGCCCGAAGCGCCACGACCAGCGCCAGCCGACGCGGCCCTCGACCGCGCCCTCCGACACCGTGCCGCGCGACGCGTACGCGCCCATCACCGCGAAGCTGAGCCCCGGCGCCAGGCGCGGCTCGAAGCCGACGCGCGCCGAGAGGTGCACCCCTTCGAGCGCGATGCCCGGCGTCACCCCCGCCGACACGCCGAGGAGGCGATCCTCCGTCCACGCCTCGTCGCTCATCACCTGCACCACCGACGCGCCCTTGCGCGCGACCTGCGTCGACGCGGTGATGACCGCCAGCTCGTCCCACGCGACCTGCCGCCGCGCCCCCTCGACCACCGAGATGCGCCCGCCGAAGCTCTGCCCGCCCTTGAACAGCCGCAGCCCGTAGGTGCCCGGCGGCAGCGCCACCTCGCGCGTCGCAGGCGACGGCACCTCGGCCACCACCTGGTCGCGCAGCACGTCGGTCACCACCGCGCGCTCCGCGCCCTCGGGCAGCAGCAGCGAGGCCGTCGCGCGCTGGAGCGTGGACAGCACCAGCTCGCCCTGGCCGGTGAGCTTGTAGTCGTACGAGGGGTGCTGCACGCCGACCGGCAGCAGCGCGGTGCGCGCCACCGTCTGGTCGTAGGCGTAGCGGTACGCCTCGCCGAGCGTCACCAGCCCGTCGCCGGAGCTGTCGGCCACGCCGCGCAGCCCGGACACGAAGTGGTGGGTGAAGATGCTGCCCATCACCTCCTTCGACTCGAGGGCCGCCTCGTCGGCCGCGCTCGACGCGATGAAGGCGTCGCCCGTCGACTGCAGCGTGTCGGTGAGCTTGATGACGAAGGGCTCGACGGCCTTCGCGCCCTTCTCGCGGAAGCCCGCGCCCGCCCTGCAGGCGTCGATGACGATGACGCGCACGTCGCCGGCGCCGGCGAGCAGCGACTTGAGGCGCGTGTACGGCAGCACCTCGTTGCCCAGCTCGATGCCTTCGCCGTCGGAGTGCCCCGAGAAGTAGAAGAGCACCACCGCGCGGTTCTCCGGCGTGCGGCGCACCGCGTCGGCCTGCTCGCGCACCCGCTGGAGCGCCTGCTCGAGGTCCTTCATCGGCCGCCCCTGCAGCAGCTGCAGCCGCTCGGGCGCCACGTCGCCCAGCTCGAGCAGCACGCGCGCGAACTTGCCGGCGTCGCTCTCGGCGTAGCGCAGCGGCGGGAGGCTCCCCGAGCCGGCGTTGTTGCCCACCACCAGCGCGAAGCGGAGCGTCTCCGCGTGCGCGGACACGGCGAGGCTGATCAACAGCAACGGCAGGGCGCGGAGCACGGGGGAGACCGCTGTATGGCCGATGCACTCCTCTCCGCGCAACAGCCGACCGCCGGTCGGGGAGGGCGGCACGAAAACCTGCACCTCGACCGGGAGGTCAGGGGTCAGGCAGCTTTCGTCGCGAGGCGTTGCCGCGGACGCCGGTCGGCGCGATGGTGGGCGCGTGCGCTGGCTCGTGCTGGTGATGATCAGCTCCGTCGCGTGGGGCGCTGAGCCGGTCCACGGCCGGTGGCGCCGTGCGTGCGCCAGCGAGGGCTTCTCGTGCAAGCCGGGGCCGTGCTGCCGGGGCACGCGGTGCGTCGACGGCGTGTGCCGCAAGCCCGAGAAGGACTGGAGCGACGGGCCGAACCCGAACGAGCCGACGCCGGATCATCCGCGGCCGACGAGCGAGAAGAAGAAGCGCTGAGCCCGCCGCTCAGCCCGGTGCAGGCGCCGGTTTCCCCGTGCCGCGCAGGTCGCGCCAGAGGCCGCGAATCACCGCGCCCGTGACCGACCGGCGAGAAGAAGAGCCCGCCTGGCGCCGGGGCCGAGTGCGGGTTGCGATTTCAGCCCGGTGCGGGCGCCGCGCCGCGCCGGTCGCGCCAGAGGCCGCGCATCACCGCGCCCGCGGCCGACGGGCGAGAAGAAGACGCGCTGAGCCCGCCTCTCAGCCCGGTGCAGGCGCCGGTCTCGCCGTGCCGCGCAGGTCGCGCCAGAGGCCGCGCATCACCGCGCCCGCCACCGACGGGCTCGCCGTGCCGCGCAGGTCGCGCCAGAGGCCGCGCATCACCGCGCCCGCGACCAGCCCGCCGGTGAGCCATCGATCTGGCGCGACGTCGCGGCTCAGGTAGCGCGAGAACGACGTCTGGTACGCCGGGTCGGTCATCAGCCAGCGGAGCACCGTGCGGATCACCACCGTCGGAGGCTCGTCGTACAGCTCGCGCCTGAGCCGGTCGGTGGTCGACAGGAACATCGGCCGGGTGGCGGAGCGCACCTCGTCGGCATAGCGGGTCATCGCCTCGTCCCACGGCGTGCCGGCGCGGGCGCGCGCGAGCGCCTCGTCGAGCAGCTTCCCCTCGAGGAGCGCGTCGTAGATGCCCTGCCCGTCGACGGGGTCCTTCATGTGGAGCGCGTCGCCGACGAGGGCCCAGCCCGCGCCCGCCGCCTGCCGGTAGCCGTTGCCGATGCGCTTGATGCCCGACAGCCGGGAGACCTGCCGCGCGTGCGTCAGCCGCCGCGCCGCGCTGGGCAGGGAGTTCACCGTCTCGACGTACGCGCGCTGCACGTCTCCGCGCACGTCGGCGCGATCCGCGCGCGCGTGCGTGCACACCGTGAAGGCCCCGCCCGGCGCGGCGAAGAACAGCACGTTGAGGCCCCGCCCGTTGGTGCACACGTGGGCGCCGCGGAAGCCGTCTTCGGTCGCGGCGACGCCTTCCCACGTCGCGAAGTACACCGTGCTGACGTGCTCGTTGCGTTCCTCGACGAAGGGCGCCCCGGCGAGCCGCGCCACGGTGCTGTAGCGGCCATCGGCGCCGATGACGCAGCCCGCTTCGATGCGCTCCTCGGGGCCGCCGGCCGCCGCGCCGACCAGGCCCACCACCCGCCCGCTCGCGTCGCGCAGGAGCTCGAGCACCGAGAAGCCCTCGCGCCGCTCGACCGACGGGAAGCGCGCGAGGTGCTCCCAGAGCGTGCGGTCGAACTGCGGTCGCTCGATGCCCAGCGCGTAGTCACGCCCGTGGGTGGACGCCAGCGGCATGGTCGTCGCCCACCACGGGTCGAAGGAGAACGTGACGTGCCGCATGCGCGCGTCGGCGCTCGCGTACTGCGCCTCGTCGAGCCCGAGCTCGTCGAGCAGCCGCAGGCCGCTCGGGTAGAGGACGGGCGACGACGGCACGCCGGGCGATGACGGGAACTTCGCGCGGTCGACCACGAGCACCCGCACGCCCCGCGCGCCGAGCCGCGCCGCGAGCGTCGCTCCGGCGGGTCGGCCCCCGACGATGACCACCTCGTACTTCGCGCTGGTCTGCATGGCTCTTCCCCCCGCGTCAGTCTGACCTGGCGCGGGACGAACGGGACCTCCGTCTATTGCGGAGGCGGTGGCTTCTGCCGTCGTCTGTGCCGCTCCAATTCTTCGCGCCACCTGGGTCGCTGCGCGAGCGCCTGCGTCCACTCTTCGTCGCCGGCACGTTCGGCGATGAAGTCCATGATGTGATGTCGGTCGCGTGGAATTCTGCGAGGGCCTTCGTCCCTCACCACAGCGATGGCGCGACGAAGTGCCTCTCGATCCTCGAACAGCAGTTCTTCGTGTGCGTCGTTCGCGTAGTGGAAGAGTGTCTGTCCTGGTGTTCTTCGCCCGGGCGCGAGGCCCGAGAGATCGAGGTCGAGCGTTGCGGCTGCAATCGCAGGGTTCGTCAGGCTGACGAGGTGCTCCGCGCGCACCTGAGTCAATCGGGCCTGTTCTGTCTGATAGACGGAGAGTTCGAGGTCCGGTTCGCCGGACTTCTTCGAGAAGGCCATGCGCAGCAGCTCGTCGACGTCGCCATCCTCCCAGATGGCGCGGTTGGTGCCGATCCGCAGCGTCAGGGTCATGCGCTCTGCTCGAGAACCTCGAGCGCTGTCTGACGAACTCCCTCGCTCGTCTCGTTTGCGGTCAGGTGGCGGATGCTAGCTTCGAGTCTCGCGTTCCCGCGGACGAATGGCGAAAGACCTCGCAGGGCCTCTTCGCGAACGAAGGGACGGGAGTGCCGCAGCAGCCGCAGAAGCATCGCCGCGACCTCGGCTTGCGCCTCAGTCGACAGCGCAAGCGAACCCGCCGCCTGCGCGAGGAGCACAGGGTCAACGCGGAGTTCCGTGTCCATCAGGTACAGCAATTCCTGCGGCGTCGTCTGTGCGAGGTACTCGAATTCTTCGAGGCAATGGCGCTCGAAGCGCGGGCCAGTTCGGGGAAAGCCGCGGGCGCGCGCTGAGTCGAGCGTCTTCCCGGGGTCGCTTTGCGCAGGCAGCACATATCGACGCGCGAACGGAACGACATCGAGAGAGAGCGGAAGCACGTTCATTCGAAGAGTCTCCGTGTGTCGTCTGTGATCGATTCCTCGAAGATGTCCTTCTGCCGCTGGTGGAGTCGCTCGATTGCCTCACTCCAGTCATCTGGTGGTGACTCGGCAGCAAATGCGAGCGTGAGGTTCAGGTCATAGAGCACATCTCGTGGTGCTCCCGGTTGGGGGCGTGTCGACAGCAGCGTGAGGGTGCTCCGAACGCCCGTTTCGGGTTCGAGAGTCGAGGTGGTCATCTGGAAGTCGTCGAAGCCACGCGGCTGGGACGGCAGTTGCGCGGGCAGGGCCTTGAAGAATCGCGACACGTCTTCGCCGGCGGGAATGAGAATGCGATCGATGTATCGAATTCCAGCCTGTGTGATGGCTCCCGGCTTCGCGATCGAGGCGAAGCGTCTGAACACATCGTCGATGCGCGGCCGGAAGACACCCCACCCGGGGTACGGACCAACCACATGCACGGAGAGGACTGCATCGCTCATCGCCACGCGGCCGCCCGTGTCGTTCGAGAATATCCAGCGAGGCGACATCGCTTCGTACCGCTCGAGCGGAGCTGAGCGAGGGTGGTCCTTCGAGAATTCCGCCACGAGAGGTCCGACGATCTGCTCCCATTCACGCCCGCCCACGAAGTTGAGTTGAACCAGTGCTTCGACGATGGGGGGCTTGGAGTAGGGGGGCACGGCTGATCCTTTGGGGAAGAGTCTAAGCGATGCGCTCCTCATTGGCTCAGTCCAGCGGCACGCTCACCGTCACGCCTCCCTGCACCTCGCCCTTCGACGGAGTCGCCTCCACCTTCGCGCCGACCGTCACGCCGCTCTTCTTCTCGGTGGCGGTGACGCCCACCGCGACCGACGGCGCCGAGGTGAGGTGAGCCGCCGCGGCCGTCACCGCCACCGAGCCCGCGTCACCCTGCGCGGCCAGCTCGGCGCTCACCCCCTCGAGCCCCGTCGGCACCAGCCGCACGCCCGCGCCCGCACTCACCCCCGGTGCGAGCTGCGCGGTGGCCTTCACGTCCGCAGCCTCGAGCGCCAGCGGGGCGTCCTTCGCCGCGCGGGCGAAGCTCGTCTCGGTCTCCACCGACAGCCCCTTCGTCGTCACCCGAGAGTCCGCCGTCGCCCGCTGCACCCGCCCGCCCTGCGTCGTCACCGCGCCGCCCAGCTCGAGGCTCACCGGCTCCGACTCGAACTCGATGCGCCCCCACGCCCGGCCGGGCTTCTTCTCGCGCTCCGGCGTCACGCCGCCTGATACCGCGAGCGACGTGCCGTCCTGCTCCAGGCGCACCTTCGCCTCGGCGCGGCGCACGTCGCCGGCCGTCGCCACCACCGCGCGCGCGTCGGCGTCGACCCGCACCTCGCCCACGTCGCGGTGCACGCCCGCCTGCCACTCGACGCGCGCGTCTCGCAGCCCCGGCGCGTCGACCGGCGCGTCCCACGCGGCCTTCGCCGAGGCGGTCAGCCCGTCGCGGCCCACCTCCACCCCGCGGGGGAGGCCCGCCTGGTCGAGCACGGCGCTGCCTCCGCTCGTCGCCCCGTACGAGCTCTGCTCGCGCGGCACCACCGACGCCACCACCGCCCCCGCCACGCCCGCGACGCCCGCGGCCACCTGCGCCGCATCGCGCCGCACCGCCCCCTGCACCAGCGCCTGCGTCGCCCCGCGCCCGAGCGTGCCCAGCACCGCCGTCGCCTGCGCGCCGAGCGAGCCCGCCACGCCGTCCTGCGTGCCCACGAAGCCGCGCGCGATGCTCGGGCAGAGAATCCACTCGGCGCTGCGCCCGTTCGGCTCCGCGGTGCCCGGCCCCAGCGCGCGCATCTGGTCGATGTACTTCTGCAGCGTCGCGAGCACCTCGTCGACCGGCCGCGTGCCGCCGTAGAGCGTGAGGCTGGTGGTGTCGCCGGTGGCCTTCCCGCGCACCGCGGCGATGTAGTCCTGCATGATCATCGCGCGCTGCTCTTCCCCGTATTGGATGAAGTGCGCGCGGTCTGGTTTGTAGAGGTAGGCGCCGCCGCGATCACCGGTCTGCATCGCCGTGAGCTGCGCCGCCACCGAGTCGACCGCGTAGCGCGAGCCCTGGTGCTGGTAGCTCCACACGTGCGTCGGCTCGTGCGCGAGGAGGATGCCGTTGAACGAGTCCCACGACTCGTCGTCGGGGTACTGCGCGAGCGTGGTGCCGGGGCGGATCTGGAACCGCGGGTCGGTCGGGTCGACGAAGATGGTGTTCCCCAGCGCCATCGCGCCCGCGCCCATGGTCTGCGCGCCGAGCGTGAACTCGAAGCGGACGGTGGCCGGGTCGAGCGTGCCGCCGAAGTTCTCCTTCACGTAGCGCGCTTCCCGTCGCGTGAGCCCGCGCCGCGCCACGGTGTCGGTGGAGGCCAGCGCGTCGCTCACCTCCACGCCGCGCGCACGGCCGAGCGCCAGCAGCCACTCGAACTCGAGCGCCTTCACCACGAAGCCCAGCTCGCCGCGGCGCGCGAGCAGCTCCAGCGTCTGCTCGAGCGCCAGCGCGTTGCACTCGCTCGCCACGCGGCGCAGGCCCTCTCGCAGCGGGCCGTCGGAGGCGTCGTTCAGCGCCAGGCCCACCAGCAACGACGCGCGCTGCGGCGCCGACGCCGAGCGCAGCAGCAGGTCGTCCGGCACGTCGCCGAGCGACAGCTTCTTCCCGCCGGGCCGCGGCGGCTCACCGCTCACCACTCTCAAGACCATGGCGACACCCTACTGCCACCCTCTGACAAGCGCGGAAGCCCCCGATTTCCGGAGGCACGAGCGAGCCATTCGTTCGCTTTGACGAAACATCCGCGCGCCTCGACCATCCGCGCCATGCGCTTCGACGATCAGGTCTTCTCCATCCAGCGGTCGTACCCGCAGCTCTGGCACGCCTGCCACGTGAAGCACCGGCGCGGGGCGACCTCCGACGACGGGCCGAGCGAGCGAGACGCGGCTCTCCTCGCGCACCTCGAGCCGTCGCACGGCACCCGCGCGGGCACGCTCGCGCGCCACCTCGACGTGAGCCCTTCAACGCTGTCCGAGGCGCTCGAGGACCTCGAGCGGCATGGCTACGTCGAGCGCCGCCGTCGAGCGGGCGATCGCCGGGTCGTCGAGGTGCACCTCACCGAGAAGGGGCGCGAGGTCGTCGCGCGTCGCAGCGCGCTCGATGGAGACCGCCTCGCCGAGCTCCTCCGCCGCCTCTCGCCCGCCGAGCGCCGGGAAGCCGTGCGGGGGCTGGAGCGCCTCGCGAGCGCCGCCCGCGCGCTGCGGACCGGGAGGGCGTCATGACGGCGCTGCTCGTCGCCCTCGGCGGTCTGGTGGCCTTCGCCGCGGTGCTGCTCGTCGCCGGCGCCACCAGCCCGCGCCGGCACCTCTCGACGGTCGAGCTCTCGCTGCCGCGCCCGCCCGAGGAGGTCTGGGCGGTCGTCTCGAAGCTCGAGGACTGGCCGTCATGGAACGCCGCGGTCTCGTCGATGAAGCTGCTCGGCGAGCACGACGGCAAGCCGCGCTGGGAGCAGGGGTGGGGCCGGGAGCGCATGTGCATCGACGTGCTCGAGCACACCGCGCCGACCCGGCTCGTCACGCGCATCGTCGACGACGGCCTGCCTTTCGGCGGCACGTGGACCTGGGCGCTCACCGCCGAGCCGGGCGGCACCCGCGTGTCCGTGGTGGAAGACGGCGAGGTACGCAGCGTGCTCTTTCGCGGCATGGCGCGGCTCTTCTTCGGTCACACCGGCACGCAGCAGCGCGCGCTCACGGGGCTGGCGAGACGGTTCGGCGTCGACGCGCGCCTGTCGATGAACGTCACCTTTCCCCGATGACTCTCACGGGCCCCCGTCGCGGCGGCGTTCTCTCGCCCGCTGCTCGGCGCGCTCCCACATCTGCACGTACGCGTCGGCGGAGGTGAGGATCGGCTCGAGGTCGGCCTGCCGCAGCCCGAGCTTGCGCAGCGCCTCGAGCAGGTCGGGGTACATGCCGATGTGCGCGAAGCCGTCGGTGTTGATGTCGAACGGCCGCGCGCCGAGCGCGGTGCGCTGGTGCGAGCCCCACTCGTCGAGGAATGGGTACTGCACCAGCGTCGACGCCGCCGGCGCCCAGTCGCTGCGGGGCACGCCGCCGATGCACGCCCAGCGGCGGTCGTCGACCAGCCCGCGGCCTGCGGGCTGCCCCGCGAAGCCGTTGAAGTCGCTGCCGAAGGCGAGCGGCCCGCCGAGCCGCCGCGCCTCGAGGATGGCGTTGGCCAGGTTCTCCACCGAGCCCCCGCAGGCGAGCGGCACGCGCGTGCCTCCGTCGGGCTCGCGGCTCGCGCGCATGTCGGCGAGGTGATCCGCCTGGTTGGTCAGCAGCCCGACCATGCCGCCGAGCTCGAGCACCTCGCGGTGCTGCGCGGCGGTCAACGCGCCCTCGGTGAAGTGCCCGCCCTGCATCAGCTCGCCGACCCACGCGTGGCCCGAGACGAGCGGGTAGCCGGCGGCCTTCGCCAGCGCGAGGGTGCGGGTGCGCGCGGCGAGCGACTGGTGGTCGAGCTCGATGAGCATCCCCCGGTCCATCAGCGCGTGGAGGTACCGCTCGCCCAGCTCGCTCAGCCCCGCGTTGTTGCACGGCCGCCCGTACTCGCACGGGTGGGTGCCCTCGCTCGTGGTCGTGAGCATGTTGAAGTTCGCGCTGCCGCCGAACGCGTTGGTCGCGAAGTGAATGGGGAATACGTGGCGCACGCCGGCGCGGTGCAGCCGCTCGACGAGCGCGTCGACGTCGCACGGCTTTCCGAACGTGGCGCAGCCGCCGAGGCGATCCAGCTCCACCCCGAGCACCACCGCCAGCTTCCCTTCGACCACCGCGCGGTGCGCCTCTTCCGCCGTGGACACGAGGGTGAACCAGCCCCGCGCCGCGTCAGACGCCGCGAAGGCGCGGGCGTCGTCGAGCTGCCGCTCCATCGACTCGTCGTCGTCGCACGACTCCGCGCCGGCGCGCTTTGGAGCCCAGCGGCAGGCCGTCTGGTTGTCGACCGCGAGCAGCACCATCAGCCGCAGGCCGCCCTTCCACGCCTCGCGCAGCATCTCGAACTGCACCTGCTGGTGCGTGTAGTCGTGCGCGCGCGGCCAGGCGCGGAAGGCGGGGAAGCCCTGCGACACGCCCAGCGGGCCCCAGTACCTGAGCGGCAGGCGCGCGTCGACGCGGGTGGCGGCGTTGAGGATGTCGAGCGCCGCCGCGAAGCCGTGCGAGGGGCGACAGTCGGCGAGGCCCTCGTCGAGCGGGAGGCCGGGCGCGCCGAAGAAGCCGGTGCCGCCGAAGCCGCGGTTGGCGAACATGTGCACGTGCAGGTCGGCGAAGCCGCGCACCACCGGGCGCGTCACCGTCGCGGTGGCCTCGAGGAACACGCCGCCGTCGACGCGCACGGTGAGCCGCCCGAGCTCGGGCCCGGTGACGTCGCTCGTGAAGGGCACCGCGAGCACGCCCTCGCTGCGCTTGAGCGTGGCGCGGGGCGGGAGGCTGCCTTTGAACTGCGCCGCGTCGAAGAGCAGCTCGAGGTCCTGCTCCGCGGTGTCGTCGGCGGCGACGAGGAGCACGCCGCCGTCGACCGTCACCGAGAACGACGGGCGCGGGGACAGCTCGAAGGCCTGGCGCGTGGTGCCGCACTCGTTCTGCGCGACGAGCTCCACGCGCCTGCCGCCCACCCAGGGCCCGGGGCGGAGGCGCTTTCCGTCGGCGAAGAGCTCCACGCGCGCGGCGCCCGCGTCCCAGTCGAGGTGGGCCCGGCCGGGCGCGTAGACCCAGCGCGCGCCCGACTCGAGCGCGCGCGCCACGCCTTCGCCGCCGAAGGCGCTCGCCTCGAGCACCGGCGCGCGGCGCACGCGGTTGCGCGGCGTCGGCTCACAGCCCTCCGGCTCGCAGCGGTGCCGCAGGCGCGCGAGCTCGGAGTCGCTGTCGGCCGAGAGCCAGACGCAGTCTTCGGGCGCGTCGGCGGGCAGCTCGACCTCGATGCGCGTGCGCGACCATGACCTCACCGCGAGCGGCGCCCCACCGCAGCGCAGCACCGGGCGCAGCGCGCCCTGCGTCGCGGGGAACTCGCCGCGCGCCGAGACGAGCGCCGCCACGCGGCCCGCGCAGGCGGCCTTGCCGTCGACGCCCACCAGCGAGAAGTCCACGCGCAGCGGGTCGAGCGACAGCGGAAGCTCCTGGCCCGCGTCGTCGTAGTCGGCGGCCCACGCGCGCTCCTGCCACTCCGGCTCCGGCTCGCCGGCGTCGAGGCCACAGGCCGCGAAGTCCTGCCACTGCGGGAAGGGGTGGTCGTCGGGCGTGACGACGCCGCCATCGCAGCCGCAGATCGGCACGCCCGCCCACTGCTCCGCCGCCGCGCAGATCCGCGCCGGGCGCGCAGCGCAGCCGGGGAGCGGGATGCAGAGCCCCGCGTCTCCGCAGTCGGCGTTGGTGCGGCACTGGGAGCCGTCGTCCGGCTCGGGCTCCGGCTTCGGAGCAGGACACGCGAAGAACCACGACCCCACGAAACACACCCAGAGCGCCCGAGACATGTGCGCCCGATGCTAACCGCGGACCGACGATCCTCGGAGTCGCGTCAGCGCGTGGGCGAAGCAAGCGTGGCAACTCTGGCGCTCGGACAGTCCGTCTTCTGCCGCGTTTTCCCGATGCTCGGACTGGACGAGGTCACTCGCGGACCTCGCCCGGCGCGCGCCGGAGTCTGGTTCAGCTGGCGTTTGGCTTCGTGTGGGACACCTCGCGCGTGTCCCGGACGCTGCTCATCGTCATCGCGTGGTGGTCCCTCTGTGGCTGCGCGACTTCCGCTCGAGATCGCGCGTGGGCGGACCGCGAGCTGCGCGAGCGAACGGGGAGCGGGGTCTGCGGAGGGCCGGGGGCCGGCGCGAGCCGCCTCGAGCTCGGCGATGGCCTCGACGACGGCGAGGTGGTCTCAGCAGGGCTGTGTCGCAACCCCGCGCTGCGTGCCGAGCTGACGCGCATTGATGCCGCGCTGGCCACCCTGAGCGAGGCCCGGCGACCTGCCAACCCGCAGCTCAGCCTCATGGCTCCCTTTGGACCCATCACCGCAGTCGCGACGCTGCTCGTGC
This sequence comes from Myxococcota bacterium, assembly GCA_049322495.1. Classification (GTDB taxonomy): domain Bacteria; phylum Myxococcota; class Myxococcia; order Myxococcales; family Myxococcaceae; genus Archangium_A. Next base: position 63,038 of record JBMORD010000270.1, read on the forward strand.
CCCTCGAGTCGCTCTGGCAGATGCCTCGACGCACCGAGCTCGCCGCTCGCGATGCAGACGTGGCCGGCGAGGCGGTGCTCATGCGCGCGCTGGACGTCGTTCGCGACGCGCGGCTGCTGCACATCGAGTTGGGGCTCGCGTTCGACCGCGCCACGGTTCGCGCGGAGCTGGCGCAGGTCGCCGCCGATGTCGCTCGACTCGCCGCCGTCAGGGTGAAGGCGGGTGACATCAGCGCGCTCGAGGAACGGGTCCTCGCGGCCGACGCTCGCACGAGCGCCGACGCGCACGAGCTCGCCGAGACCGAGAAGGTGCTGGCGCAGGCGCGTCTCCTCGCCACGCTCGCGCTCGACGACCCTGGTGGGCCCGTTCGTCCGGTCTTCTCGCCAGCCCCCGCGGTGACGCTGCCGTTGAACACGCTCATCGCCGTGGCGCGCGCGGCGCGGCCGGACGCCCGGTCGGCCTCGCTGGCCATCTCCGCGGCCACAGCCCGCGCAGGCTGGGAGCGCAGCCGCGTCTTCAACCTGGGTGCCCTCGTCGAGACTCAGTGGGGCCAACCCGCCGGGCCCGCGCTGCGGCTCGGCGGACGGCTCGACCTGCCCGTCTTCAATCAGAACCAGGGCGGGACCGGGCGCGCGGGCGCCGAGGTCGAGCGGGCGGTCGCGCAACACGAGCTGGTGGCCCGAACGGTCGTGATGGAGGTCACCGTCGCGCACGCCCGTCTCGAGCAGGCGAGCCGCTCGCGTCAACGCTTCGAGGCCGAGGTGCTCCCCGCGCTCGAGACCGCGCTCGCCCAGGCGCGCCGTGGCTTCGAGGCGGGCGATCAGCCCTACCTCGTCGTGCTCGACGTCCTGCGGCGTGTCGGAGAGGCCCGGCTTCGGCGCGCCGAGCTGCTCGCAGAGCAGCGGCGGGCCCTGTGCGAGCTCGAGCGGGCGATGGGCGCGCGGCTCCAGAGCGCCGGCAACGTGGCGTCGCGCCTGAGCGCTGAACGAGGTGACCGATGAATCGACTCTCCCCCTTCGTCTTCGTGCTCCTCCTTGCCTGCGAGACGAAGCCGGCGTCGACGCACGTGCCCGCTGCGCAGGTGTCACACCCCATCGCAGAGGCCGACCTGCCAACCGTGCGGCTGTCGCCCGCGGCGGTGGCGCGCCTCAAGCTCGAGACGACGCAGGTGAAGTCGGAGCCCGTGCCCCGGGCGCGCCTCGTCGGCGGTGAAGTCGTCGTTCCTCCAGGGCGCACCGTCGTCGTCACCGCCCCGGTGGCGGGAGAGGTGCACTTCGTCACCAGCGGGCCGCTGCTCCCCGGTGCGGCCGTGCAGCGTGGCGCGGGCCTGTTGCGCCTCACGGCCATCGCCCCGACGGACCGGGACACGCGGGCGCGCGTCGCTCGGGAGGTCGCCGCGGCGGAGGCCAACCTCGCCGCGCTCGAGCTGCGAGTCACCCGCAACCAGGCGCTCATCGAAGAAGGCGCGGGCAGCGCGCGCGCGCTCGAGGAGGCCGTCGCCGCGCGCGCCGTCGCCCAGGCCGACGCCGACGCCGCCCGCGCTCGCGCGACGACCCTCTCTCGGGACCCCTTGTTGTCGGACGTCGCGATGCAGGTGCGGGCCCCCGTGACTGGCGTCATCCGGCTGCTCGCGGTGGCGGAGGGACAGGCGGTGGCCGCGGGCGCACCGCTCTTCGAGTTGGTCGACGTGGACGCGCTCCAGGTGAGAGTGCCTGTGTACTCGGGTGACCTCGCGCGCCTCGACCCGCGCGCGGCGCCTCGCGTTCGGCGGAACGGTGAGGCCCGGGCGCTCGAGGCGCGCTTCGTCCCGGGCCCGCCGACTGCCGAGCCAGACCGGAGCACCGTCGACAGGTACCTCTCGCTCCCGGCCGGCGTGAGCTTCGCGCCGGGTGAGCGGGTGCTCGTGGAGTTGCCGTTGGTGGACGTCGCCCACGCGCTCGTCGTCCCCGCGTCGGCGGTGGTGCTCGATGCGTGGGGCGGGGCGTGGGTCTACCGCTGCGAGGAGGGGCGCTACACGCGAGCGCGGGTCGACGCTGCCCGTCGCGCGGGTGCAGACATGGTGCTGGCGCGTGGGCCCGCGGTCGGCTCGTGCATCGTCTCCGTCGGCGCCGTCGAGTTGTTCGGCGCTGAGTTTCCCCCGGGGCACTGATGCGAACGCTCGTCGCCTGGTGCCTGCGTCAGCGATGGGTCGTCGTCGGCCTGTCGGTCCTTTTCATCGGCCTCGCGGTGCGGAGCGTCACGAGCGCGCGCTTCGACGCGTTCCCGGAGTTCGCGCCGCCTCGGGTCGAGATTCAGACCGAAGCGCCGGGGCTCTCGAGCGAGGAGGTCGAGGCGCTCGTCACCACGCCGCTCGAGGCCTCCCTCGCGGGGACGCCCGGCCTGACCGCCATCCGGAGCAAGTCGGTGCTGGGCCTCTCTTCCATCCTGCTCTTGTTCCCGACGGGGACCGACCTGCTGCAGGCGCGGGCGCTGGTGCAGGAGCGCGTCACCCGCGCGGCATCAGGCCTGCCAACCGTCGCGCGGGCGCCGGTGCTGCTCTCGCCGCTCTCGTCGACGAGCCGCGTCCTCAAGATCGGCATGTGGTCGGCGACGTTGTCGCAGACCGAGCTGTCGGATCTCGCGCGCTGGAGGGTGCGCCCTTCGCTGATGTCCGTTCCGGGCGTCGCCAACGTCGCCGTCTGGGGGGAGCGTCGTCGCCGCATCGAAGTGCAGGCCGACCCGGACCGGCTCGTCGCCAACGGTGTCGACCTGGGCCGGCTCGTGAGCGCGACGCGGGAGGCGGTGACGCCCCGCGCGGGTGGGCTGGTCGACCTGCCCACGACGCGCCTCCCCGTCGTGCAGAGCGCGATGGTGCGCGACGCAGACGAGCTGGCGCGCGTTCCCCTGTCCACCGTCGGCCGCGGCACGGTGGCCATCGGCGACGTCGCGGAGGTGCGGGAGGCTGCTGCGGTCCCCATCGGAGATGCGCTGGTCACCTCGGGCACGGGCCTGCTCCTCATCGTCGAGAAGCAGCCCGGCGCGAGCACGCTCGACGTCACGGCGGGCATCGACGCGACGCTCGCGAGGCTGCGTCCAGGGCTGACCGGCGTCGAGTTGGACGCCACCATCTTCCGCCCCGCGAGCTTCATTCAGCGCGCGCTGACGAACCTCGGCCACGCCATGGGCATCGGCTGCGCCTTCGTCGTCGCGGTGTTGTTCCTCTTCCTCTGGAACACGCGCACCGCGCTCATCAGCGTGCTGGCGATTCCCCTCTCGCTGCTGTCGGCGGCCTTCGTGCTGACGCTGCTCGGGCGAACCATCGACACGATGGTCATCGCAGGGCTCGTCATCGCGCTCGGCGAGGTGGTCGACGACGCCATCATCGACGTCGAGAACATCCACCGCCGGTTGAGCGCGCTCCCGGAGCGACCGGGCCTGAAGGTGGCGATGCGCGTGGTGCTCAGTGCGTCTCTCGAGGTGCGGAGCGCCATCATCTTCGCGAGCCTCATCGTGCTGCTGGTGTTCGTCCCGATTCTCTTCCTCGACGGCGTCGCGGGTGAGTTCTTCCGGCCGCTCGCGCTCGCCTATGGCCTCGCCATCTTCGCGAGCACCGTCACGGCGCTCACCATCACGCCCGTGCTCGCGCTGCTGCTCCTTCGCAATGAGCGCGGCCAGGGCCAGCGCTCGCCGGTAGCGGCGACGCTGGTGCGCGCGTACGAGCCCGTTCTTCGTTGGACGATGAGCCGACCGAAGCGACTGCTCGTCGGGGCCGTCGGGTTGCTTGGGCTGACCGGCGTCCTCGCCTCGACGCTGCGGGAGGAGTTCCTCCCGCACTTCGCCGAGAACGACTTCCTGATGCACTGGGTCGCGCGGCCCGGCACCTCACTGGAGGCGGTCGCGCGCACGGCGAACCTCGCGCGTGCGGAGCTCCTCACCGTTCCCGGCGTGAGGAACTTCGGCGCGCACATCGGTCGCGCCGAGGTCGCTGACGAGGTGGTGGGCCCCCACTTCGCGGAGCTGTGGATCAGCGTCGACCCGAACGCGGACCTCCCCGCGACCTCCCAGCGGGTGCGCGAGGTCGTCGATGGGTACCCCGGCGTGTTCCGAGACGTGCAGACCTACCTGCAGGAGCGCATGCGCGAGGTGCTCAGTGGTGGTGGTGGGGCCATCGTCGTGCGCCTGCGGGGGGAGAACATCGAAGCGCTTCGCGGCATCGCTGGAACGCTCGCGCATGAGCTCGAGTCTGTCCCTGGCGTCTCCCACGCACACCCGGAGGCGCAGGTCCTCGTGCCGCAGATTCAGGTCCATGTCGACGCCGCGCGGTGTGCCGCGTTTGGAATCGAGCCGGGCCTCGTGCGGGCGCGAGTGGCCACTCTCCTGGCGGGGGAGACGGCCGGCCAGTTCGTCCGCGGGCTCCAGCCGATTGACGTCGTCGTGTGGGGCAACGACGCGAGCCGGGGCGACCTCTCCGCGGTCCGAGACCTCGGCATCGCGGTGGACGGCCGGACCCTCACGCGCCTCGGCGACGTCGCGGACGTGGAGGTCGTGCCCGTGCCGAACACCATCGCGCACGACGCGACGACCCGGAAGCTCGACGTGCTGGTCGACCTGGCGCCAGGCGCGGACCTGTCGCTCGTGAGCAATGCGGTCGCAGCGCGAGTCGCCGCCCTCGAGCTCCCCACCGGCCACCACGCGGAGATTCTGGGCGAGGGGGCGGCGCGCCGCGCGGCACGGACGCGGCTGTTCAGCCTCGCCGCGCTCGCGCTCCTGGGCATCTTCTTCGTGCTGCTCGCCGACTTCCGCTCGGGGCGACTCGCGCTCATGGTCTTCGGTGGGCTGCCTTTCGCGCTCGTGGGAGGGGTCGTCGCGGC
>JBMORD010000271.1:0-67511 GCA_049322495.1 Myxococcota bacterium
GATCGTCATCGGCGGCGGCAACATCTTCCGCGGCGTGCAGGGCGCGACCACCGGCATGGACCGCGCGAGCGCCGACTACATGGGCATGCTCGCGACCTGCATCAACTGCCTCGCGCTGCAGGACTCGCTCGAGAAGCTGGGCGGCAGCACGCGCGTGCTCTCGGCGATCAAGATGGAACAGATCGCCGAGCCCTACATCCGCCGGCGCGCGGTGCGGCACCTCGAGAAGGGCCGCATCGTCATCTTCGCCGCCGGCACCGGCAACCCGTACTTCACCACCGACACCGCCGCCTCGCTCCGCGCGATGGAGATCAACGCCGAGGTGATCCTCAAGGCGACGAAGGTCGACGGCGTGTACGACGCCGACCCGAAGAAGAACCACGACGCCCGGCGCTACCGCACGGTGACGTACATGGACGTGCTCAAGAAGCAGCTCAACGTGATGGACTCCACGGCCATCTCGCTGTGCATGGACAACAAGCTCCCCATCGTCGTCTTCGACATGACGAACAAGGGCAACATCGGGCGCGCGGTGCTGACGCCCGGCGACATCGGCACGGTGGTGGGCGCGGCCGAGACGGTGATGGCCTGAACTTCCAGCAGCTCCACACAGGAGACACACATGGCGGCTCATGACGACGCGGTGAAGAAGCTCGGCGAAGACATCAAGAAGTCGGTCGAGGCGCTCAAGCAGGCGATGACCAAGATCCGCACCGGGCGCGCCAACGCGGCGATGCTCGACGGCGTGAAGGTCAGCTACTACGGCACGCCCACCCCGCTGGCGCAGTGCGCGGCGGTCGCGGTGCCCGAGCCGCGGCTGATCACCGTCAAGCCGTGGGACAAGAGCATCATCCGCGACATCGAGAAGGCGCTCCTCGAGGCGAACCTCGGCCTCACGCCGCAGAACGACGGCGAGGTGATCCGCCTGCCGATCCCCCCGCTCACCGAGCAGCGCCGCAAGGAGATCGCCAAGCAGGTGAAGTCGACCGGCGAGGACCACAAGGTCGCCATCCGCAACCTGCGCCGCGACGCCAACGAGAAGCTCAAGACGCTCCTCAAGGACAAGGTCATCACCGAGGACGACAACAAGCGCGCGGGCGAGAAGGTGCAGAAGGAGACCGACGCCGGCATCGCGCAGGTCGACGACGTGGTGGCGAAGAAGGAGAAGGAAGTCCTCGAGGTCTGAGGGCTTCTTTCGAATGAGCCACCAGCCGCGCGTCCTCGTCGCCGAGCCGTCTGCCCCTCTCGCCAACGCCCTCCGGAAGTTCCTCGCGGGGTGGGCCGACGTGCAGGTGGTGCAGTTCGTCGACGAGGCGGTGCAGCTGGTGCGCGCGCGGCCGCCGGACGTGCTGATCGCCGCGGTCTCGCCCACCTTCGACGGCGAGACCCTCGCGCCGCAGGTGCGCAAGCAGGCGCCCGAGACGGCCATCATCCTCGCCTACCCCGCAGCCGACGCAGAGCGCGCCCCCGAGCGTGCCCGGAAGCTGGGCGTGGAGTCGTTCCTCGTCGGGCCGCTCAAGAAGCACCAGGTGCTGGCGGTGGTGCAGGCCGTGGCGCGGCTCAACGGGCTGGCGGCGCAGCTGCGCGGGCTGCAGGCGAAGTTCGAGGAGCTGAAGGCCGTGAGCGCGCGCCAGGCCCTCAAGCCGAAGCCGACGGTGGTGGGCGTCAACGCGCCCGATCAGGCCTTCTTCAAGAAGTACATGCTGCTCGAGGTCAAGCGCAGCAAGCGCTACCAGTACCCGGTGGCGCTGATGCTGGTGTCGTTCGATCGGCTCGGCGATCACCTCGGAGAGGCGGCGCCCGAGTTCCAGAAGGCGGCCATCCGCGCGGAGGCGCTCGAGGCGCTCAGCCAGCTGCTGCGCGACATCGACGTGGCGATGCCCTTCGGCGACGAGAAGTACCTGCTGTTCCTCCCGCACACCCCGCTGCGCGGCAGCACCATCGTCGCCGGGCGCGTGGTGGAGCGGCTCTCGAAGCTCGACTCGTTCCCCCAGGGCACCGTCTCGGTCGGCGTCGCGTCGTTCGACCCGAAGGTGAAGGAGAAGGAGCAGGTGAGCTTCGGCGGGCTGGTGCGCGAGGCCAACGAGGCGCTCCAGCGTGCCCAGGCCGCGGGCGGCAACCGCTTCGAGGCCCCCGAGCTCCCCGCGGCGCCGAAGCGGAGCCGCATTTCGCTGGGTTGAGCTTCGTTGAGAAGTGTTGCGCGGGCATGCGCGCGGCGCTCCGGCCGTTACCTTGTTCACCTATGCGAGAGCGGAAGGTGTCGGGTCGGTTCATCGAGCGCGTCTTCTCGTCGGCCCGGGGCACGCCCATCGCGCGGCGGCTGAAGGCGGTTGGGCTCGACGTCGAGGCGGTCCAGCCCGAGTACCCCGCGGAGCGGCTCCCGTCGTGGCTCGCGACCTACGCCGAGGAGCGGTACCCCGGCGTGCCGGTCGGCGAGGCGATGCGGCGGGCGGGCTTCGAGCTCGTTCGCGCGGCGCCGAAGTCGGCGCGCTCGCTGGAGCAGGTGATGGGCGGCCTGGTCGAGGCCTTCGAGCGCGTCGGCAACTTCTTCGACGTCTCGGTGCAGGCGCGCGAGCCGCAGCGCTACGTGGCGCACTTCGACGACGTGGCCTTCGTGCCCACCTTCATCCTCGGGGTGATGGAGGGCGTCACCTCCTCGACGCTCGAGCGCGCCCCCGAGGTGACGTGGACGCCCGCTGGCCTCTCCGGCGCGCGCTACGTGGTGACCAGCCGCTCGTAGCGCTCAGAGCACCTTGCCGGGGTTGAGCAGGCCCTTCGGGTCGAGCATCGCCTTCATCTGCTTCATGAGCGCGATCTCGAGCTCGCTGCGCGAATGCCCCAGCCATTCGCGCTTGAGCAGGCCGATGCCGTGCTCCGCGCTCACGCTGCCGGCGTGCTTCTTCACCAGCGCGAACATGTCGCGATCGACCTCGTGCGTCTTCGCGAGGAACTCGTCCTTCGCGAGCGCGTCGGGCTTCATGATGTTCACGTGCAGGTTGCCGTCGCCGATGTGGCCGAAGAGGCAGAGCTCCCAGCCCGGGTAGCGCGAGGCGAGCAGGGCCTCGAGCTCGTCGCAGAACTCACGCAGCTTCGAGATGGGCAGGGCGATGTCGTTCTTGTGCGGCATGCCCGTGGCCGAGAGCGACTCCGAGATGCCCTCGCGCAGCGTCCACAGCGCCTTCTGCTGCGTGACGTCGGCGGCGAGCGTGCCGTCGAGCACCAGGCCCTGCTCGAAGAGGCTCGCCAGCCACGGGTCGAGCGCGCCTTCCTTCGCGGCCTCGACCTCGAGCAGCACGCAGTGCGACGGCAGCTTCTCGAACGGCGGCCGGAGCCCGCGGTGCTTCTCGAGCCGCGCGCTGCAGGCATCGGTGAAGAACTCGTAGGCCATCACCGTGAAGGGCCCGCGGCGCGCCTCCTCGAAGAGGCGCAGCACCGCCTGCAGCGAGTCGAGCGCGAAGAGGAACACGTCGACCTTCTCGGGCAGGCGCGTCAGCTTGAGCGTCGCCTCGGTGATCACCCCGAGAATGCCCTCGCTCCCGATGAAGAGCTGGCGGAGATCGACGCCGGTGTTGTTCTTCTCGAGGGCGCCGTTGAGCTCCAGCACCTCGCCCTGCATGGTGACCACCGTGAGGCCCAGCACCCACTGGCGCGTGAGCCCGTAGCGGATGACGCGCACCCCGCCGGCGTTGGTGGCGATGTTGCCGCCGACCTGGCTCGAGCCCTTCGACGCGAAGTCGACCGGCCAGAAGAGCCCGGCTTCGGCGCACGCCGCGTGGACCGTCTCGGTGATGGCGCCGGCCTCGACGCGCACCGTGAGCGCGAGCGGATCGACGGGGTGAATGGCGCGCAGGCGCTCGAGCGAGAGCACCACCTCGCCGTTCTTCGCGACCGCGCCGCCCGCGAGCCCGGTGCGCCCACCCGAGGGCACGACCGCCACCCCGTGCGCGTTGGCGAGCTTCAGGAAGCGCGCGACCTCCGCCGTGCTGCGGGGGCGCACGAGGAGCGACGGCGCGGGGCTGTAGACCTTCGTCCAGTCGCGGCCGTAGGTGGCGAGGTCGGCCGGCTCCTTCGAGGCGAAGTCGGCGGGGAAGTCACGGGCGAGGGCGTCGAGGAGCGCTTGCATCACGCTCCTTGTATCGAAAGCTGCACCTCGCGGCGCGACCGTGGTGTCTTCTCGCCATGCGCGTCACCGATTCGCCGAAGGCCTCGCTCGCGGCCACCCTCCTCGCCGCCTCGTTCGGCGCCAACCTCGGGCTGATGCTGCTGTCGATGGCGGTGACGCGCCTCCTGACGCCGTCGTTCGACGGGCCGTGGTTCATGGTCGAGCAGCTGCTGTGGCTCGGCTCGACGGTGGTGACGGTGGTCGGGCTGCTGATGCTCGCCAACGCCGTCGAGGAGCGGGGGCTGCCGATGACCACCGCGGTGCTGTGGATCCTCATGGCGCTCGTCGACCTGGTGTCGATGCTCGGCATGCGCGGCGGGCTCGGCGTCGGCGGCATGTGGCTCAACGATCTCAACATGCTCGTCTCGCTCACGGCGCGCGTGGCCGTGCTCGCGCTGCTGGCGAAGATCTCCGTGGAGTCGCGCGCGTGGCTGCTGCCGCTCCTGGCGACGGTCGCGGTGCTGTCGGTCGGCCGCTCCGCGCTCTCGGTGGCGCTGATGCACGGGGTGCTCGATCGCGAGCTGTACCGGCTGCCGGCCTACAGCCTGGGCACGTTCGCGGTGAGCCTCTTCAACGCGGTCGCGGTGTTCGTCGCGGCGCTCGTGGCGAAGACGGTGATCGGCGGCGCGCAGGCGATGCCCGCGCGTGAGCGCGCCGGGCTGGTGCCCGCGACCGAGGAGCAGGTGAGCCCCGCGTCGGACTTCCTGGTGGGCGGAATCCTCCTCGCGGTCGGCATCGGGGTGACGCTGATGACGCTCGCCGCGGCGTCGAACGGAGGTCGCTACATCGTCGCCACCGGCGCGATCGGCGTCGGCCTCGGCCGCCTCATCCGCGGCTTCATCAGGCTGGGGAAGTCGTCGCCGTAGTCAGGGCAGCGCCAGCTCGTGCGGGCGCTGCGCCATCGAGGGCGGCGGCTCCGTCCAGCGCGCGACGGTGGCGTGCACGGCCTGCGGCAACCAGCTCGCCAGCGGCGGGTGGACGAAGCCGAGCTCCCGCCGGGCGAGCGAGGCGTCGATGGTCGACATCCACTCGCTGTTGACGGAGCAGGCCAGCGTGGGCTCGAGGCCTGCCGCGAGCAGGGTCGCCGTCGGCACGACGCGCAGGTTCGGCTCGACGCCGAAGGTCCGCGCCACCGCCTCGACGAAGGCGCGCGCGGTCATCGACTCGTCCCACGAGAGGTTCCACGCGCGGTCCGTCGGCCCGCGCGCGAGCGCAGCGAGGATCGCCTCGACCACCGCCCCGCTGAACACGTGCCGCACCGGTGCCTCGGGGCGGGTGAGCAGGATCGGCCCGCGATCCATCAGCCGCCACAGAATCGAGTCGATGCGGCGCTTGTGATCGCGCCCGCCGTGCACCATCGGGATGCGGAAGAGGGTGTGCGGCAGCCCGGAGCGCCGCAGCTCGTCCTCCGCGTCGCGCTTCTCGATGCCGTAGCGCCAGTCCTCCTCGTCGCGCGGCGTCGGCGGAGCCGGCAGCACCGGGCCGTCGTAGTCGCTTTCGATTGCGAGGGCGGGGCGCGGCTCGCGCACGAGGTACACCTGCCCGGTGCTGATGGCGATGACGTGCGCGACGCGTCCGGCGAGCGTACGCCCGAGGCGCCGGGCCTGCGCGCCGTCGAAGAGCGCGAAGTCGACCACCGCGTCCCACGTGCGCCCGGCGACCGCGGCGTCGAAGGCGTCGGTGCCGCGGTCGGCGCGCAGCCGCTCCACCAGCGCCCCGAAGGGGTCGGCAAGAGAGCCGCGGTTGAGCAGCGTCACCGCGTCGCCGCGCGCGAGGAGGCGCGCGGTGAGCTCGACGCCGAGGAAGCGATTGCCGCCGATGACGAGGACGCGCATCGCTCAGAACCGGTACAGCACGAGGCCCGCGGGCGCCGGCGGCTTCTTCGCCTTCACGTCCGGCTCTCCGTAGTCGTCGACGGGGAAGAGGCTCGCCTCCTTCGGCACGAGCGCGGGCTTCGCGCTGCCGGTGGCCTTGTTCACCTCACCGCGCTCGAGCTCGCGCGCGGTCTCCGCCAGCGAAGGGTCGAGCTCCCGGAGCTTGAGGCCGCTGGCGAGCGAGGCCTTGAGCGCGGCCTTCGCGGCGTCCCTGCGGCCCTGCTTCACCGCGACGAGCGCGAGGTCGTAGTGGGCCCGGCCGCGCGTGCGCCACTCGCCGGGGGCCGTCGCGACGTCGACCGCGCGCTGGAAGTACGCCTGGGCCGGGTCGAGCTCTCCGAGGACCCAGTGCGCCCAGCCGAGCCGCAGCAGGTGCTCGCCGCGCGGCGATGCCGCGCGGGCGAGCGGCTCGAGGAGCGTCTTCGCCTCGGCGGCGTTGCCCGCGTCGATCAGCCGGCTCGCGAGCTCGAGGCGCGTCTCGGGGCTGGTCGGTGAGAGCGCGAAGCTCTTCCGCGCGGCGGCGATCGCCTCGTCGTGCTTGCCCTGCCGCGCGAGCGCCTTGCTCAGCCGCGCCCAGGCCCAGGGCGAGGCCGGCGCGCGCTCGAGGTAGCCGCGCCACGTCTGCTCGGCGTCAGCCCACGCGCTCAGCGCGAACTGGGTGTCGCCGAGGTAGGCGCGGGCGATGAGCTCGCCCGGGCGCTTCTTGATCACGTCGCTGAGGAAGGCCACGCCCGCCTCGTTCGACTGGTAGCGCGTGAGCAGCCAGAACCGCGCGAGCGAGTACACCTCGAGCATGTCGTCGGCATCGCCCAGCGCCGCGAGGGACCTCGCCGCCGCCGCGTCTCCGCCGAGGATCGCCTGGGCGAGCGCGTTGACCGCGTGCGCGAAGCGCAGCTTCGGGTCGAGCTCGACCGCCTTCGTGCAGGCGGCCGACGCCCGCTCGAGCTCCGTCGCGTCGAGCAGCGCCGGCGTCTCGGGGCTGAGCGACTGGCGGATCACTACCGGGTAGCACTGGCCGAGCTGCTGCAACGCCTCGTCGCTCGTCGAGACCGGCTGCGCGGCGGTGCGCTTCGCCAGCGGCGCGCCGGCGAGCATCGCCTTCGCGAGGGCCAGCGAGCCCTTGTCGAGTGCGCCCGCCCACGTCTTCGGCAGCTTCTCGGAGAAGGGCTTCGGCTTCTTCCCGTCGACCGTCACGCCGCTCAGCACGAGGGCGTCGTCCTTCGCCTCGAGGCTGAAGGCCACCGCGCGATCGGCGCCGACGGCCATGCGGAGCGCGTCGGCGTTCGCCGGATCTCCGAAGTCGGCGCTGAAGCCTTCCTCGGTGATCGCCCGGACGACCTGCTTGAGGTGGAGCTCGCTCGCCTTGCCGGTCTCCTCGACGAGCTCCGAGGCGCGCGCCTCGAGCAGCAGCGCGAGCTGCTGGAGCGCGGGGTTGCTCGACGACGGCGGGAGGAACGCGGTGACCGCGGCGCGCGGCGGGGCCGCCAGCGCGGTCGATGCGAGGACCACGGTGAAGAGGGCAGATCGCATGGCCCGGAACCATGTCACAGTGCGCGCGCCATGGCCGCGAAGAAGCCAGCTCCGAGCTCGAAGCCCCTCGCGCGACGACTCCAGTCGAAGGCGGGGATGAAGTGCACGCTCGACGGGCTCGAGCGTTTCAGCCGAGCGCCGGCGGAGGTGCCGGCCGCGCTCGTCTTCGCGAAGGATCAGGCTTCGTTCGCGCGGGTGCAGGGCCGCCTCGGCGCCGACGCGCTGCTGTGGAGCTGCTACCCGAAGGGCGGCTCCGGCGTGGAGACCGATCTCAACCGCGATCGCGGCTGGGCGCCGGTGGAGGCGGCCGGGCTGCGCCCGGTCTCGCAGATCGCCATCGACGCGACGTGGAGCGCGCTGCGCTTCCGCCCCGGGCCACCGCGGGGGCGCGCATGAGCTTCGACTACACGGTGCACGCGGAGTTCGACGACGCGGCCGTCGCCACGGACTGGGTGGCCTGGCTCCAGCATGGGCACCTCGATGACGTGCTCGAGGGCGGCGCGCTGGAGGCCGAGCTGGTGCAGCTCTCGCCGACGAAGCTCGAGGTGCGCTACCGCTTCGCGTCGGCCGAGTCCTTCGCCGCCTACGAGCGCGACTTCGCGCCGAAGCTGCGCGCCGAAGGGCTGGCGAAGTTCCCGCCCTCGCGCGGCGTGCGCCTCTCGCGCACCACCGGCCAGGTGCTTACCTCTCTGCGTACCTGACTCATGCACATCAGCGTCTTCGACCTGTTCAAGATCGGCATCGGGCCGTCGAGCTCGCACACCGTCGGCCCGATGAACGCCGCGCGGCGCTTCGTGCTCGGCCTGCGCGACGCCGGGCTCCTCGACCGCGTCACCAGCGTGAAGGCAGAGCTGTTCGGCTCGCTCGGCTTCACCGGCAAGGGGCACGGCAGCGACGTGGCGGTGATGCTCGGCCTCGAGGGCGCCGAGCCGCGCACCGTCGACATCGACGGCGTGCCGGGCCGCCTCGAGCGCATCGCGCGCAGCGGCACGCTCTTCCTCCTCGGCGAGCGCACGGTGGGCTTCAAGCCGACGGAGTCGATCGTCTTCCACCGGCGCGAGAAGCTGCCGCTGCACAGCAACGGCATGCGCTTCACCGCCTTCGAGGCCGACGCGCCGATCGCGCAGCGCGTCTACTACTCGGTCGGCGGCGGCTTCGTGGTGAACGACAAGGGCGTGCCCGAGGGCGATGGCGCCGATGGGGCGGGCGTGGTGGTGCCGTACCCGTTCTCGACGGGCGAGGAGCTGCTCGAGCGGTGCAACGAGCACGGCCTGTCGATCTCCACGCTGATGATGGAGAACGAGAAGGCCTTCCGCCCGGAGCCGGAGATCCGCGCGCGTGTGGCGGAGATCGCCGAGGCGATGGAGCGCTGCGTGGAGCGGGGCTGCTCGCGCGAGGGCATCCTCCCCGGCGGGCTCAAGGTGAAGCGGCGCGCGGCGACGCTGGCGCGCAAGCTCAAGAACGACCCGCGCGGCGGCACCGACCCGCTGGTGATCATCGACTGGGTCAACCTCTGGGCGCTGGCGGTGAACGAAGAGAACGCGGCAGGCGGGCGCGTGGTGACGGCGCCGACCAACGGCGCGGCGGGCATCATCCCCGCGGTGCTCATGTACTACCGACGCTTCGTGCCCAACGCCGACGACGAGGGCGTGCGGCGCTTCCTCCTCGCCGCCGCGGCGATCGGCGCGCTGTACAAGAAGAACGCGTCGATCTCCGGCGCCGAGGTGGGCTGCCAGGGCGAGGTCGGCGTGGCGTGCTCCATGGCCGCCGGCGCGCTCGCGGAGGTGCTCGGCGGCTCGCCGGAGCAGGTCGAGAACGCCGCGGAGATCGGCATGGAGCACAACCTCGGCCTCACCTGCGACCCCATCGGCGGGCTGGTGCAGGTGCCGTGCATCGAGCGCAACGCGATGGGCAGCGTGAAGGCGATCAACGCCGCGCGCCTCGCGCTCTCGGGCGACGGCAAGCACCACGTCTCGCTCGACAAGGTGATCGCCACCATGCGCGCCACCGGCGCCGACATGAGCGTGAAGTACAAGGAGACCGCCCGCGGCGGCCTCGCGGTGAACATCGTCGAGTGCTGACCCACGACCCCGTCGTGAGGCGACGTTGCCTTATTTCTATAAGTTGATTTGAGGAATCCCGTTGTTTTATAGGTCCGGCATGGATTCGACGGACCATCTCCTCGTTCAGCTGCTGCAGGCGGACGGGCGAGCGACCCAGCTCCAGCTGGCGAAGGAGGTCGGGCTCTCGCAGCCGGCCACCGCCGAGCGGATCCGCAAGCTCGAGGAGGCCGGGGTCATTACCGGCTACACCGCGAAGGTCGACGCCACCAAGCTGGGCAAGGACGTCACCGCGTTCGTCGGCGTGGGCATCGAGCACCCGAAGTTCTTCGACGGCTTCACGAAGAAGGTGCTGGCGATGCCCGAGGTGCTCGAGTGCCACCGCGTCGCCGGCGAAGACTCGTACCTGCTCAAGGTGCGCACCACGAACACCCGCACCCTCGACAAGCTGCTGTGCGACTCGCTGCGCACCATCCCCGGGGTCACCCGCACCTTCACCACCATCGTCCTCTCGTCGGCCAAGGAGGACACGCGCGTTCACGTGGATCCCGAGGAGCACGCGTAGTAGTTCGCCGATTCGTTCGAACACCAAGGAGTTGCCCGATGGACATCCGGATCACGAAGACCACGACCCCGAAGACGAAGCCGCCCGAAGCGGAGCTGGGCTTCGGCAAGTACTTCACGGATCACCTCTTCGCGATGGACTACACGGAAGGGAAGGGGTGGCACGACGCGCGGATCGTCCCGTACGCGCCGTTCGCGATGGATCCCGCCGCCGGGGTGTTCCACTACGGCCAGGCGATGTTCGAGGGCAGCAAGGCCTTCCGCGGGGCCGACGGGCGCATTCGCCTGTTCCGCCCCGAGGCGCACGCCCACCGCATGGCCACCGGCGCGCCGCGACTGTGCATGCCGTCGCCGTCGGAGGCCGACATGATGGAGGCGGTGCGCGCGCTGGTGAAGGTCGACGCCGACTGGGTGCCGCAGTCGGAGGGCACCTCGCTCTACCTGCGCCCCACGCTGATCGGCACCGAGGCCTTCCTCGGGGTGCGCCCGGCGACGAAGTACCTCTACTTCGTGATCGCCTCTCCGGCCGGCAACTACTTCGGCGGCAAGGGCCTCAAGTCGGTGCGCATCTGGGTCGAGACCCAGGAGGTGCGCGCGCCGCGCGGCGGTCTCGGGGCGATCAAGGCCGGCGCGAACTACGCCGCGTCGCTGCACTCGGCGGTGGCCGCGAAGAAGGCCGGGTACGACCAGGTGCTGTGGCTCGACGGGCGTGACCACGAGTTCGTCGAGGAGGTGGGCACGATGAACGTCTGCTTCCTCATCGGGAACACCCTCGTCACCCCGCCGCTGTCCGACTCCATTCTCGCGGGCGTCACCCGCGACTCGGTGCTGACGCTGGCGCGCGAGCTCGGCTTCGGCGTCGAGGAGCGGCCGATCTCCATCAAGGAGCTCAAGGCGGCCCACCAGAGCGGCAGCCTCAAGGAGGTCTTCGGCACCGGCACCGCGGCGGTCATCTCGCCGGTCGGTGAGCTCGCCTTCGCGGGCGAGCGCCTGGAGATCGCCGGTGGCAAGCCGGGCCCGGTGGCCCAGCAGCTCTACGAGACGGTCGGGGCGATCCAGCGCGGGGCGAAGCCCGACACGCACGGCTGGCTCAAGCTGCTCGACTGAGCGTCGGCGCGCTCACCCGCCGGTCTCGAGAGGCCCGCTTCCCTCGCCGGGGAGCGGGCCTTCTCACTTCTCACAGCTGGCTACTTCTTCACCTCGGCCACCAGCGCGTCGACGCTCTTCTTCGCGTCGCCGAAGAGCATGCGCGTGCCGGGCAGGTAGAAGAGCGGGTTCTCGACGCCCGCGTAGCCCGCCGCCATGCCGCGCTTGAAGACGACGGTGAGCTTCGACTTCCACACCTCGAGCACCGGCATGCCGTAGATGCTGGAGGACGGATCGTCGAGCGCGCCCGGGTTGACGATGTCGTTCGCGCCGATCACCAGCACCACGTCGGTGGTGGGGAAGTCGTGGTTGATGTGCTCCATCTCGAGCACGATGTCGTACGGCACGCCCGCCTCGGCGAGCAGCACGTTCATGTGGCCGGGCAGGCGGCCCGCGACGGGGTGGATCGCGAAGCGCACGTTGACGCCCTTCTCGCGGAGCGTCGAGGTGAGCTCCTTCACCGTGGCCTGCGCGCGCGAGACGGCCATGCCGTAGCCCGGCACGATGACCACGCTCCTGGCCGCGAGGAGCTGGCGGGCCACCTCGTCGGCCTTCATCTCCTTCACGTCGCCCGCGGGCGCCGCGCCCGGGGCCGCCGCCGGCTTGCTGTCGCCGGTGCCGAAGCCGCCGAACACCACGCTGAGGATCGAGCGGTTCATCGCGCGGCACATGATGATCGAGAGGATGGTGCCCGAAGAGCCGACGAGCGCGCCGGTGACGATCAGCAGATCGTTCGAGAGCATGAAGCCCGCAGCAGCCGCGGCCCAGCCCGAGTAGCTGTTGAGCAGCGAGACCACCACCGGCATGTCGGCGCCGCCGATGGCCATCACGAGGTGCACGCCGAGCAGCGACGCGAGCACCGTCATGATCACCAGGAAGGTGATGCCCTCGGTGCCGTGCGCCTGGAGGAAGGGGTAGCCGAGGCCGACGATCGCCAGCGCCACCACCGCGTTGAGCGCGTGGCGGCCGGGGAGCAGCAGCGGCTTGCCCGACAGCGAGCCCTTGAGCTTGGCCCACGCGATGATGCTGCCGGTGAGGGTGATCGCGCCCACCGCGATGCCGACCCAGATCTCCACGAGGTGCACCGTGTGGCGCAGCTCGTCGGGCGCGGGCGCCGCGGGTCGCAGGTACGACGAGAAGCCCACCAGCACCGCGGCGAGGCCGACGAAGCTGTGCAGCATCGCGACGAGCTCCGGCATGCCGGTCATCTCGACCCGCTTCGCCAGCCACGCGCCGATGGCGCCGCCGATGACCGCGGTGCCCACGAGCAGCCCGAGGCCGTTCATGCGCGTCGACAGCTCATCTGACAGGCCCCACGCCACCGAGGTGACGAGGATGGCCAGCACCATGCCGATGATGCCGAAGACGTTGCCCTGGCGGGCCGTCTCCTGCTTCGAGAGCCCGCCGAGCGAGCGGATGAAGAGCACGCCCGCGGCGAGGTATGCGACGACGAGGAGGCCGTTCATCGCCCGTGCCCTCCGTGCGCCGCGGCCGGTGCGGCGTCGTCCTTCTTGAACATCTTGAGCATGCGTTGCGTGACCAGGAAGCCGCCGGCGATGTTGATCGCGGCGAAGAGCACCGCCAGCGCGCCGAGGATCGACGCGAGGTCGAGCCCGCCTCCGACCTGCAGCATGCCGCCGATGATGATGATGCCGGAGATGGCGTTGGTGACGCTCATCAGCGGCGTGTGGAGCGCGGGCGAGACCGACCAGATGACCTGCCAGCCGACGAAGCACGCGAGCACGAAGACGGTCGAGTGCTGGAGGAACTCGGGCGGCGCGTAGCGGCCGAGCATGAAGAGCAGGCCGATGACGATGATCCCTCCCACCGTCGAGCCCCACGCGACGCGCGTCGGAGACTGGATCTGCTCCTGCGCCGGCTTCGCGGTCGGCGGCGGCACGTGCGGGGCGGGGGCGGGCTTCGGCGGCGTCGGCTCCTTCACCGGCGCGGGCGGCAGCACCTCGCCCTGGTAGAGCGCGAGGGCCGGGCGCACCACGTCGTTCTCGAGATCGACGGGCAAGGTGTCGCCCTTCCCGAGCTCGCCCGAGAGGTGCACGAGGTTCATCGCGAAGAACTTGCTCGAGGTGCTCGCCATGCGGCTGACGAGATCCGTGAAGCCGAGGATCTGCACCCCGTTGTGCACCACGATCTGATCCGGCTTCGTCAGCTCGCAGTTGCCGCCCTGCTCGGCGGCCATGTCGACGATCACCGCGCCGGGGCGGAGGCAGTCCACCACGTCCTTCGGCACGAGGATGGGCGCCTTCGTGCCGGGCACGAGGGCGGTGGTGATGATGACGTCGACCTCCTTCGCCTGCTGGCGGAAGAGCTCCATCTCGGCGGCGATGAACTCCGGCGACA
Source organism: Myxococcota bacterium (assembly GCA_049322495.1). Lineage (GTDB taxonomy): Bacteria > Myxococcota > Myxococcia > Myxococcales > Myxococcaceae > Archangium_A. The sequence continues at coordinate 13,695 of JBMORD010000271.1, forward strand.
TCGTCTTCGCGTAGCCGCCCTGGCCCTCGCCGCTCTCCTTGATCTTCACCTCGAGGAACTTGCCGCCGAGGCTCTCGACCTGCTCGCGCGCGGCGGCGCGGGTGTCGAAGGCGCGCACGTCGGCGCCGAGCGCGCGCGCCGCACCGAGCGCCGCCAGGCCCGCCACGCCCGCGCCGATGATCAGCACCTTCGCCGGCGGCGTGCTGCCCGCCGCGGTGACCTGCGGGCCGAAGAAGCACTGGAGGTGCGCCGCCGCCTCGACCACCGCGCGATAGCCCGCGAGGTTGGCCATCGACGAGAGCACGTCCATCTTCTGGGCGCGCGTGACGCGGGGCACCTTCTCGAGCGCCAGCACCGTCGCCTTGCGCGCCTTGAGCGCGTCGAGCAGGCCAGGCGTGCGGTCGGGGTACAGCGTGCTGACGAGGAACGCGCCTTCCTTCAGCTTCGCGGCCTCGGCCAGCGAGGGCGGCCGCACCTTGAACACCACCTCGCTCGCCCAGGCGTCATCGGTGAGCTCCGCGCCGGCGGCGACGTAGGCCTCGTCGCTGATCCCTGCGTGCAGTCCCGCGCCGCGCTCGACGCGGATTCCCAGGCCGCGCTCCTTCAACTTCTTGATCGACTCGGGCGTCGCCGCCACCCGCTTCTCCCCGGGCAGCGTCTCCTTCGGCACTCCAATGATGACTGGCACGGCGGTGCAATATGGAGATCTGCACCGCGGTTTCCATCACAAAAGTCAGAACGGGAGATCGAGCCCGAGGCGCAGCACCGCGAAGGGCATCACCTTCGGCACGAGGTGCAGCGACAGGAACGTGACGCTGTGCGCAGCGACCACGCCAAGTGCGCTTTTCCACAGGCTGGTCAGCCACGTGGTGAACGCCGCGTACCCCGCGAACCACGCCCAGAAGAGGACGACCGGCAGCAGCGCCGGAAGGAAAAGTGTTTTCAGCGAGAAGACGAGCCCGACGACGATCCACAGCGCGAGGATGGCGAGGTGCGCGGCGTTCTTCATGGCGTTCATGGCGTGCTCTCCGGTGCGGCGGGTTGGTGAGCATTGGACGCCCGGGCGTCGAAAACGGTGAGGAACAAGACGAGCACTGATTGATAAGCTCTCGTTGATGATGAACCTCCAACGGCTCGAGGGCTTCTACTGGGTGGCGAAGACGCAGGGGTACGCGCGGGCGGCGCGCGCGTTCCCGTACCCCATCACGCAGCCGGGCGTGCACCAGCAGGTGCGTCGCCTCGAAGACGAGCTGGGGGTGAAGCTCTTCGAGCGCGTGGGGAAGGATCGCGTGGTGCTCACGCCGCGCGGGCACGTGCTCTTCGACGCGGTGTCTCCGTTCTTCGAGCAGCTGCCGGTCATCGAGGCCAGGGTGAAGGGCGGGGTGGTGGGCGGCACGCTCAAGATGCACGCCGCGGGGCACCTCCTGCGGCACCTCGTGCCCGAGTGGCTGCGGCGGCTGCAGCTCAAGCGGCCCGACATCACGGTGACGCTGACCGACGCGCCGATGGCGGATCTCTCGCGGCTGCGCACGGGCGAGACCGATCTGCTCGTGGACTGGCTGCCCGACGTGCCGGCGGACATCGCGGCGAAGGAGATCGGCCGCACCGAGGGGTGGATCGTCGCGCCGGCCAACGGGCCCTTCGCGCAGAAGGGGCGCCTGTCGCTGGGCGCGCTCGCCGGGGTGCCGTTCATCGGCTACCACAGCGATCGCACGCTCAAGGGCCTGCAGCTCGAGGCGCTCCGCCAGCACGGCGTGTCGCCGCGCGAGGGCTTCGCGGCCGACTCGTCGGACACCATCCTCGGCTTCGTGGCCGCCGGGCTGGGCTTCTCGCTGGTGCCGTGGTCGACGCCCGCAGGTCCTCGCGTCGCGGGCGTCGTCGCGCAGAAGCTCGAGCGCCCCGCGGCCTCGTTCCCGATCTACGCGGCGTGGAGGAAGGGCAGCGGCGTTCACCCCCTCGTCGAAGCGGCCCTCGAGGTCGCGCCGGCCCGCTGAGCGCGGTCAGTTCGGGTGTGTCTGCGACGACACGCGGGAGCGGCTCGGGTATGAGCGCCCGGGACTTCAACAGGAGAACGACATGCGTTGGTTGGTGTGGGCGATGGTTCTGGTGGGCGGGTCGGGGTGTGCGGCGTCGCGCTTCGGGGCGGCGACGTCGATGGCGATGGAGCGGTTCCCGAAGAAGGCGCAGCTCGAGCAGGTGGTGCTGCGCGCCCCGAAGCTCGACGTGGCGCGCCTCGATGCCTCGAGCGCTTCGAGCTGGACGCTCGAGGGGCCCTTCCCGACCGAGGCGAAGCTCGTGCCGCACGCGCCGACGACGGCCTGGGAACGGGCGCTGGTGGAGGTCGCACCGCAGGTCGGCAAGGCCCTCTCCGAGGACCTCCAGTGCTTCGCGCGGGAATACGCGCGCTTCCTCCTCGCGCAGGGAAAGCCGGGCAACTCGCTGCAGGCCTTCATCGAGCGCCGCTGCGGCGTGCTCGCGCCCCACGTCCAGGCCGCGACGCTCAGCGGCTCGGTGCCCGACGGCGTGACCGAGGCGGAGTGGGTGACTCAGTGGAAGGCGGGCCTGCCGAAGCTGCTCGGGGGAACGGCGCCGGAGCTCGCCGGCATCGCGGTGCGGCGCGCCGACGACGGCCGCGCGGTGCTGGTCATCGCCATGGCGAAGCTCGAGGCGCGCCTGCTGCAGCCGGTGCCGCTGGTCGGCTCGACGGGGAAGCTGGTGCTCCGCGGCGCGCTCACCGGGCGCAAGGCAGAGCGCGTCGAGGCGCTGATCAACAAGGGCGCGCTCGACGCGGTGGCCTGCAAGCCGCTCGACGTGGTGCGCCCGCCGGAGTTCGCCTTCGAGTGCCCGGTCGAGGTGGCCGATCCGCGCACCACGGTGGCGATCGCGGCCTTCGAGAGCGGGCGGCTCCTCGGCGAAGACGTGGGGACGTTCCTGCTCTGGCCCGCGGGTACGCCGAACGACACGTGGACGCGCCCCGGCGCGGCGGCGGAGGTGAGCGACGATGACTTCTCGGCGGCCTTCCTCGCGGCGGTGAACCAGATGCGCGCCAACGCCCGGCTGCCGCTGCTCGCGGAGGCGAAGGCCCAGTCGGCGACCGCCACCGGGCTCGCGCCGCACTACTTCGCCGCGCTGCTGGGGCAGGCCGACCCCGCCGACGCCGACGAGATCGCGCTCGGCATGCTCGCCGGCTGGGACGTGGGGGTGGACATCGTGAGCTCGGGCTTCGGCAGCCAGTGGATCAGCGGGTCGCGCGATCTCGGCGTGCTGCTCGAGCTGCTCCTCGACAACCCGTTCTCGCGCAAGTCGCTGACCGATCCGCGCGCGACGCTGCTCGCCGCCGGTCACGTGAAGGGCTCGGGCACGTCGCTGGCGACCCTCTTCGCGACCTACGTGCCGCTCGGCACCTTCGATCGCAAGGAGTCGGAGGTGGCGATCATCACGCGGCTCAACCAGCTGCGCGTCGATCGCAAGCTGGGCCTCGCGCAGTGGACGCTCTGGCCGCAGGACGAAGGGGCGCTCGTGGCGCGGCAGCTCGAGGAGCGACGCTGGACGCCCGATCAGGCGCTCCAGCACGTGCTCGAGAAGACGGCCCAGGTCGCGGCCGGCGGCACGGTCAGTGGCTACGTGCAGCTCGTCGACGATCTCGAGCACTTCCAGTTCCCGCCCGAGGTGTTGATGCGGCCCGACATCCGCGTGTTCCTCGCGGTCGGGGCCTACCGCGCGGAGGACTGGGCGCAGTCGCGCTACGTGGTGTGCTTCGTCATCGCGCAGGCCGGCGACGTGCAGACGGCGTCGCGTTGACTCAGGCGCGCGCGGCCCGTCGACGCAGCCACGCGCGCTCGGCGTCGTTGTCGGTGGCGTCGGCCGCGCGGAGGTAGAGCGCGCTGGCTTCCGCCTGCCGGCCCGCGCGATCGAGCAGGTGCGCCTTCGCCGCGAGGAAGCGGTGGTGGGCGGCGAGGCGCGCATCGCCCTCGAGCGCGGCGAGGAGCTCGAGCCCCCGCCGCGGCCCGTCGAGCTGGGCGCGCGCGATGGCGAGGTTGAGCCGCACCATCGGGTTGTCGCCCTGCTGGAGCAGGAGCTCGTAGAGGCCGGCGATCTGCTGCCAGTCGGTGGCCTCGGTCGAGGGCGCGGCGTCGTGGAGCGCGGCGATGGCGGCCTGCAGCTGGTACGGCCCGGGCTGACGCCGCTCGAGCGCCGCGTCGAGCAGCGCGCGGCCCTCGTGGATCAGGCGCTGGTCCCAGCGCGCGCGGTCCTGTTCGTCGAGGGGGATCAGCTCCCCGCCGGGCCCGGTGCGGGCCGCTCGGCGCGCGTCGGTCAGCAGCATCAACGCCAGGAGCCCGAGCGCCTCGGGCTCGTCGGGCCGCAGCTTCACCAGCAGGCGCGTCAGCCGAAGCGCCTCGCTCGTGAGGTCGACGCGATGCACCGACGCGCCCGCGCTGGCGGCGTAGCCCTCGTTGAAGATCAGGTAGAGCACCTGCATCACCGAGGGGAAACGCGCGGCGCGCGCGGCCTCATCGAGCTCTCCCAGGCGGAGGCCGGCTTCGTCGACCGCCTGCCGTGCGCGGTGCAGGCGCTGCCCCATGGTCGCCTCCGGCACGAGGAAGGCGTGCGCGAGCTCGGCGGTGGTGAGGCCTCCGACGGCGCGGAGGGTGAGCGCGACGGCCGACGCGGGCGTCAGCGCCGGCTGGCAGCAGTGGAAGAAGAGGTCGAGCGAGTCGTCGCGCGCCGCCTCGAGCACGTCGTCGCTGGCAGGGGCCATGGCGTCGGGCTCGGTGAAGCGCTGCTCGCGGTCGCGCCGCGACGTGTCACTGCGGAAGGCGTCGGTGCAGCGGCGTGAGGCGACCTGCAGGAGCCACGCGTGGGGCTGGGCAGGCACGCCGGTCTGCGGCCACTGGCGCACGGCGGCGAGGAGCGCCTCCTGGAGCGCGTCTTCGCAGGCGGCGAGGTCGCGGTGACGACGCACGAGCGCCCCCAGCACGCGCGGCTGACAGTCGCGCAGCAGGCGGGCGAGGGCGCTCGCTTCGAGCACTCAGTCGACCTTCGGCGCCGGGAGGATCTGCCGCACCTCGATCGAGAGGTACAGCGGGCGACCATCGGGCCCCGGCGCGAGGCTCGCTTCGGCGGCGCGCTGGTACGCGCGCTCGGGCGAGTCGACCTCGATCACCCAGAAGCCGGCGAGGAACTCCTTGCTCTCGGGGAACACGCCGTCGGTCTGTGGCCGCCCCGACGCGCTGGCCTTCACCAGCTTCGCCTGATCCGGCCCGGCGAGCCCCTGCGCGTCGACCAGCTCTCCCGCAGCGCGCAGGCGCTCGAGGAACGAGTCCATGTGCGCCAGGTGGGCCTTCAGCGCCTCGGGCGCCCAGTCGACCACCTGATACGGCCCGCCGCGCGGCGTGTGCATCATCATCAGGAACTTCATGGAGCGCTCACTTTCCCGCGTGCGCCCGCTCGAGCGCCGCGACGTCGATCTTCTGCATGCCCAGCATCGCCTCGGTGGCCCGCTTCGCCTTCTGCGGGTCGGGGTCGTTGATCAGCTTCGGGAGCGCCTCGGGGATGATCTGCCACGAGACGCCCCAGCGATCCTGCAGCCAGCCGCAGCGGCTCTCGCGGCCTCCATTCGAGAGGAAGGCGTCCCACAGGCGGTCGACCTCGGCCTGGTCCGCGCAGGACACGTACAACGAGAACGCCGGCGTCTGCGGGTAGTGCGGCCCGCCGTTCAGCGCGTGGTACCGCACCCCGAACAGCTCGAAGGCGACCACCATCGGCGTGACGGTGAGCACCTTCGCGTGGCCCGGAAAGAGCGACACGTAGAAGCGCACGGCCTCTTCGGCGCGCCCTTCGAACCAGAGAAAGGGAGTGATCTTCTGCTCTTGCATGAGGGCTCCTCGGGTGGCCGGGAAATTCCGGCGAAATTCACCCCAGAGATCGGAGCCGGCGCAGCGATTTCGACATCCCTCCCGAAGATCACTCCTCCATGGTGACGAGGATGTGGCCGGCGGTGACCTGATCGCCCTCGCGCACCAGCACGGCCTTCACCACGCCGTCGGCGGGGCTGCGCGTGGCCTGCTCCATCTTCATCGCCTCGAGCACCAGCAGCGTCTGGCCGGTCTTCACCGCGTCGCCCGGCTTCACCAGCACCTTCACCACCTTGCCGGGCATGGGCGCCATGAAGCCGCCCTTCACCGCGGAGTCGGCGGCGGCCGGGAAGCGCGGCTTCTCGACGAGCACTTCGTCGCCGAGGCGGGTGTGCACGAAGAGCTTCCCGTCTGCGCTCACCACGCGCGCGCGCTGGCGCAGCCCCTCGGGGCTGATCAGCGTCAGCACCCGCAGGCCGTCGTCGGCGGGCGTGCTGCTGCACCTCCACTCCGCGCCTTCGATGAGGAAGCGATCACCGCCGAGGGCGCGGTACTCGACGCGCGCGCCGCCTTCGTACTCGGCGAACTGATCGCGGAAGCGGCTGTTGCGGAACCCGCTGACCACCTGCGGGAGGTAGGGATCGTTCGCGCGCCGCTCGAAGTACTCGGCGAGCGTGGCGGCGATGGCGCACAGCTTCGTCCGCTCGGGGCTCGGCGGCTCGGCGAGCGCGTGGCCCAGCTGCTCGTCGATGAAGCCGGTGTGGATGCGGCCCGCGAGGTACTCGGGGTGGCGGAGCAGCCGGGTGAGGAAGCCGCGGTTCGTCTTGAGGCCCTGCACCGAGAGCCCCTCGAGCGCCCGCACCATCCGCGCGGTGGCGTCGTCGCGGTTCTCGCCCCAGGCGATGAGCTTCGCCGCCATCGGGTCGTAGTGCATCGAGACCTCGCCGCCGCGCTCGATGCCCGAGTCGACCAGCAGGCCGCCGACCTCGTGCACGTGGAAGTCGTGTACCCGGCCGATGCTGGGCAGGAAGCCGTTGGCGGGGTCCTCGGCGTAGAGGCGCACCTGCACCGCGTGGCCGGTCTGCTTCAGGTCAGACTGGCTGAAGGGCAGCCGCTCGCCGCGCGCCACGCGGAGCTGGAGCTCGACGAGATCGACGCCCACCACCAGCTCCGTCACGCGGTGCTCGACCTGGAGCCGCGTGTTCATCTCGGAGAAGTAGAAGTGGCCGTCGCGGTCCATGATGAACTCGACGGTGCCGGCGTTGGTGTAGCCGATGGCCTTCGCCACCTGGATCGCCGTCGCGCCCATCTTCGCGCGCAGCTCGGGCGTGAGGGCCACCGAGGGCGTCTCTTCGACGACCTTCTGGTGCCGCCGCTGAATGCTGCACTCGCGCTCGAAGAGGTGGACCACGTTGCCGTGCTCGTCACCGAGGAGCTGGATCTCGAGGTGCCGCGGCCGCTCGAGGTACTTCTCGATGATCAGCGTCGGGTCGCCGAACGCGTTCTGCGCCTCGCGCCGGCCCGACTCGATCGCCTCGCGCAGCTCGTCCTTCGTGCGCGCGATCTTCATGCCCTTGCCGCCGCCGCCCGCCGACGGCTTGAAGATCACCGGCAGGCCGATCTCGAGCGCCTTCGCCTCGAGCAGCGCGGTCGACTGATCGCCGCCGTCGAAGCCCGGCACCAGCGGCACGCCGCGCGCCCCGACGAGCGCCTTCGCCTCGCGCTTGAGGCCCATCGCGCGGATCGCGTCGGGCTTCGGGCCGACCCAGACCAGCCCCGCGTCGAGGACCGCCCGAGCGAAGTCGGGGTTCTCCGAGAGGAAGCCGTAGCCGGGGTGCACGCAGTCGGCGCCGGTCAGCTTCGCCGCGCGCAGCAGCGCCTGCACGTCGAGGTACGACTGCGACGACGGCGGGGGCCCGAGGCGCACCGCCTCGTCGGCGAACTTCACGTGGGGAGCGTGCGCGTCGGCGTCGGAGTACACCGCGACCGTCGCCAGGCCCAGCTTGCGAGCGGTGCGCATCACCCGGAGGGCGATCTCACCGCGGTTGGCCACCAGCAGCTTGTTGAGGATCTTCATCGCGTGACTCTCGGTTCAGTGACGGAAGACGCCCCAGCTCGTCGTGCCCTGCACCTCGCGCGAGTAGGCCGCGGAGAGTGAGAGCGCGAGCACGGTGCGCGTGTCGCGGGGGTCGATGACGCCGTCGTCCCAGAGGCGCGCGGAGGCGAACAGCGCGCTCGACTGCTGATCGATCTGGTACTCGACGAGCTGCTTCATGCCGGTGAGCGTCTCCTCGTCGACCGGCTCGTTGCGCTTCTGGGCGGCGTTGCGCTGGATGATCTCCAGCACGCCCGCGGCCTGCTTGCCGCCCATCACCGCGATGCGGTGCGAGGGCCACGTGTAGAGGAAGCGCGGCTCGTAGGCGCGGCCGGCCATGGCGTAGTTCCCCGCGCCATAGCTCGCGCCCATCATGATGGTGATCGCCGGCACGGTGCTGTTCGAGACGGCGTTGATCAGCTTCGCGCCGTTCTTGATGATCCCCCCTTCCTCGTAGCTGCGGCCCACCATGAAGCCGGTGATGTTCTGGAGGAACACCAGCGGCACGTTCGACTGGTTGCACAGCTGGATGAACTGCGCGCCCTTGTTCGCCGACTCGGAGAAGAGGATGCCGTGGTTGGCGAGGATGCCGACCGGGAAGCCATGCACGTGCGCCCAGCCGCACACCAGGGTGTTCCCGTAGAGCGGCTTGAACTCCGAGAAGCGGCTGCCGTCGACGAGGCGGGCGATCACCTCGCGCGGATCGTACGGCACGCGTGGATCCGGCGAGACGACGCCCAGCAGCTCCTCGGGGTCGAACTTCGGCGGCTCCACCGGGCGCGGCAGCGGCTGCGCGGCCTTGCGCCAGTCGAGGTGGGCGACGATCTCCCGCGCCAGACGGAGCCCGTCGCGCTCGTCCTCCGCGAGGTAGTCGGACACGCCCGAGATGCGGCTGTGCATCTCCGCGCCGCCGAGTGACTCGTCGTCGGTCTCCTCGCCGGTGGCCATCTTCACCAGCGGCGGGCCGCCCAGGTACACCGTCGCCGCCTTCTTCACGAAGATGGCGTAGTCGCTCATGCCCGGGATGTACGCGCCGCCCGCGGTCGACGAGCCGAACACCACGGTGATGGTGGGCAGCTTGAGCTCGCTGCGGCGCGTGAGATCGCGGAAGCCCGCGCCCCCGGGCACGAAGATCTTGTCCTGGTTCGGGAGATCGGCGCCGCCCGACTCGGTGAGGGTGATCGACGGGAGCCGGTTCGACAGGCCGATCTCCGACAGCCGGCGCGACTTGATGACCGAGTACTCGCTCATCGAGCCGCCCTTCACCGTCGACTCGTTGGCGGTGATGAGGCACTCCACGCCCGACACGCGGCCGATGCCGCCGATCACCGAGGCGCCGGGCGCGTGCCCGTCGATTTCATGGCCGGCCAGCGGGCACAGCTCGAGGAACGCCGAGTCGCGATCGAGCAGCAGCTCCACGCGCTCGCGGGGCAGCAGCTTTCCGCGCTGCCGGTGTCGATCGTTGTACTTCGGCCCGCCGCCTTCGCGGCTCTTCTCGAGGGCGGCCTGCACCGGCTCGAGGAGCTTCAGGTTCTCGGTGCGGTTGCTCTGGAAGCCGTCGCTCCGCGGATCGACGTGCGACGACAGCACCGGGTACGGCTGCTCGTTGACGCGCATGAGGGCGAACCAAACGAGAAATTGACTCCAGAATCAATCTTTCACGCGCAGCCCCGTGGCAGGCTGTCGCCGTGCGCCTGAGGTCGTCCATCACGTCGAGCGAGCCACGCGTGGCGCTGGCGCTGGCGCGCGCGGCGTCGCTCAGCGCGTCCGACGCGAAGCTGCTCCTCGCGGCGGGTGAGCGCGTGTGGCCGCTGGAGCTCGACGAGGCGGGCTGCGCGGCGATCGAAGCCGCGTTGGGGCCGCTGGGCGTCGCGCTGGCTCGGGTCGAGGTGCCGCCGACCGGGCTCCGCTGCTCGGCGCACCCGCGCTTCACCGCCGACGCGTCGTGTGCGAGCTGCGGCCGCGCGGTGTGCGTCTTCTGCGCGGCGGGCTGCGAGCCCTGTCGGGCCCGGGCTTCGCGCCGCGCGACGTGGAAGGGGCGGCGGGTCGCGGTGTTGTCGGCGGTGCTGGTGCTGCTCGCGACGGTCGGCTGGGGGCAGGTCCGCCGGCGCGCGCGCCGCGTGGAGTGGCGTCAGCCGGTGGTGGTGTCGGTGACGCTGCACGCCGCGCAGCCGCTCGGCGACGAGGTGCGCGAGCGCTGGCGCGAGGGCCTGGCGATGCTCGACGAGTGGTTCGCCGCCGAGGCCGCGAGGCACGGGGCTCCGCTGGAGCGGCCGATCCACTTCGTGCTCGCGGCGCCGGTGGAGCCGGGCCCCGAGCCGCAGCCCCCGGCGCCGACCGGGCGCTGGTGGGACGATCTGCTCGCCGCCCGCGAGTTCAAGCGCTCGCTCGAGGCGCTCGCGGCGAGGGAGGGCGACGTTCGCCTGGTGGTGACGCTGGGCGCCAACGAGGCGCAGGGCATCGTGGAGGGCGTGGCGGACCGCGGCGGGGAGCTCGGCCTGGTGCACGCGTCCAGGGTCGACCGCGAGCTCGGCCTCGAGCTCACCGCCGTCGCCCACGAGGTGCTGCACTGCCTGGGGGCGGTCGATGCCTACGACGACGCTGGGCGCGCGCGCGAGCCGGAGGGCCTCGCGGAGCCGGAGCTCGAGCCGCGCTACCCCCAGCGCTTCGCGGAGGTGATGGCGGGCGAGGTGCCCGATGCGCGCGACCGCGGTCACGTGCCGAAGCGCCTCGAGGAGGTGCGCATCGGCGAGGCGACGGCGCGGGCCATCGGCTGGCTGCGCTCACCGTGAGCTGCGGAAGGGCGCGGTCCACTCGAGGCTCTGCTCCCAGAGCTTCTTCGCGGCGGCCTGGTCTTCCGCGAGCGGGCTCGCCTTCCGCGGGAGGCCGTCTTCGCCGTAGTAGCCGCCGCTCTCGGGCGCGAGCTCCGGGGCCGTCGCGCAGCGCAGGCTCGCGGTGGCGCCCTGCTCGGGCGTGCGCATGAAGAGCATGCCCAGCTTGCGCAGCGGCCACGCGGTGGTGCGCCAGATGTCCGAGGCGATCACGCCCGGGTGGAGCGCGTAGGTGGTGACGCCGCTGCCCTGCCACCGCCGCGCGAGCTCCTTCGTGAACAGCACGTTCGCCAGCTTCGACACCTGGTACTCGCGCCAGCCCGTCGCCGAGCGGTGCGGCCCACGGAGCTCCTCGTCGGAGATCGGCCGGCTGGTGCGCTCGTGCGCGCGGCTGGCGACCACCACCACGCGAGAGGGGGCGCCCGCGCGGAGCGCCTGCTCGAGCTCGAGCGTGAGCAGGAAGTGGCCGAGGTGGTTGACGCCGAAGGTCATCTCGAAGCCCTGCTTCGTCGTGCCGCGCACCCGGGCGAGGCCGGCGTTGAGCAGCAGCACGTGGAGCGGCTCCTGCCGGGCGCGGAACGTGGCGGCGCACTGCGCGACCGACTGGAGATCGTCGAGCCGGAGCTCGAGGAAGTGGAGGTCGGCGTTGCCGGTGTCGCGGGTGATCGCCTCCATCACCGGGCGCGTCTTCGCTTCGCTGCGGCAGGCGAAGAAGACCCGCGCGCCGCGACGGGCGAGCTCGCGCGCCGTCGCCTCGCCGATGCCGGTGTTCGCGCCGGTGATGAGCACCGTCTTCTTGAGCTCGTTCACTTCCGGCTCCGTTCGGGCGGCGCCTCGAGCGCGAAGAAGGGGAGGTGCGCGGCGCGCGCGGCGTAGAGGCCGGCGCCGACTTCCCGGAAGTGCGGGGCGAGGCGCTTGCGGTACCACGCCGCCGGCCGGAGGTTGACGCGCAGATCGGTGCGCTGCGCGTCGATGGCGTCCTTCATGTCGTCCTTCGTGATCGCCTCGAGGTAGAGCAGCCCGCCGCTCATCGCCGCGAGGTTCTCGATCGCCGCTTCGGCGCCGCGCGCGTCGAGGTAGGGCAGCACACCCTGGCAGATCACCAGATCGAACTTCTGCGGCAGCCGGAAGGTAGTGAGGTCGGCCTGGCGGTGGCCGTACTTCTCGCAGATCTCCCGCTCGAGCTCGGTGGACACGACGCGAACGCCCTTGCGGTGCTTGCGCAGCCACTGCCCCCACCACCCGAGCCCGGCGCCGACGTCGAGCACGTCGTTGAGCTCGAGGCCGAACCATTCCGCGAGCGACACCACCCCGGTGACCAGCCTGGCGTGGCGCGCCTGGTCGTACACCCGGGTCGACGGGTCCTTGTAGAAGCGCCGGTAGTAGGCCTCGTCGAAGCGCAGCGTCACGGCGTGCCTGCGTCTGGGGTTGGCGCGGCGGCCGCGGCAGCAGCGGCCTCGTCGGCGGCCTTCTTCTCGGCCTCGGCCGCGGCCTTCTCGGCGACGCTCTTCATCGCCGCGAGGCCGTTCTCGAAGTCGGCGCCGACCATCTTGTCCAGGTCGACGAAGAGGCCGAACGCCTTGCTCATGAAGCCGTTCTTCCCCGTCATCTTCCAGGTGACGGTCGTGGTGCCATCGCCGCTCTGCGCGAAGTCGATGCTGGTCGGGTTGCTCGCGGGGAACGGCCTGGTGAACTGGAGATCGATGCCCACGTGCCGGCCCTCGGTCGCTTCGATGATCTCCATCGAGCCCGCGCCGGCCTTCTCGCCGTCCCAGGCGTACTTCGCGCCGAGGCCCGCCGCGGCGCCCGCGAAGGTGCGCTTCATCGCGGGGTCGAGCTTTTCCCACGGGCTCCACGCGCCCCACGCCTTGAAGTCGACGACCTGCGCGTAGACGACGGCGGCTGGCGCCTTGATGGGCGCGGAGGTCCGCTTGATCTCGAACTCCGCGGGGCGCGTCGCGACCACGACGACGAAGACCACGAGCAGCACGGCCACTGCCGCGAGGATTTTCTTGAGCATGGTGGGCGCTCCTGTACTTCACGCCCCATGAAGAAGCCCCTCGTTCTCTCTTATGCCGGCTGTGGCACTTGTAAGAAGGCGCTGAAGTGGCTCGCGGAGCAGGGCGTGGAGATCGAGCTCCGCCCGATCGTCGACCAGCCGCCCGCCAGGGCCGAGCTCGACGTGTGGATCGGGAAGAGCGGCAAGCCGGTGCAGAAGTGGCTCAACACCTCCGGCCAGAGCTACCGCGCGATCGGCAAGGCGAAGATCGACGCGGCGAGCGAGACGGAGCTCAAGAAGATGCTCGCGGCCGACGGCAAGCTCGTGAAGCGCCCGGTGCTGGTGAACGGCGACACGGTGCTCGTCGGCTTCAAGGAAGAGGAGTGGGCCGCGGCCTTCCGCTGATCAGCGCGTGCGCCCGTCCTTGCGGGTGATCTTCAGCACCGCCATCTTGGTGGCGTGGTTGAACGGCGCGGGGTCGACCGGCAGCGCGCCCTGCCTGGTGTCGGCGTAGCCGGTGAAGTCTTCCGGGGCGTCGATGCGCTCGGCGAGCGTGGCGTAGCCGCTGGCGCACACCGCCTCGAGCGTCTTCTGGAAGTCGGCGCCGGGCACGAAGACGCCGTTGTTGATCGCCACCAGCGAGCCGCCGTGGGCCACGAGCGGGCGCACCTTGTTGAGCAGCCGCTCCATGTCCTGCTCGAGATCGACGCGGCCCTTCTCGGTGACCGAGAAGAACGGCGGGTCGACGAACACGCAGTCGAAGAGCGGCGCCTCGCGCTTGAGCATGCCGATGACGTCGAAGAAGTCGCCGGCCTTGAAGTCCTTCTTCGAGACGGGGAAGCGGTTGAGGGCGTAGCTGTCCTTCGCGACGGTGAGGAAGGCGTTGTTGAGATCGGTGTGCAGCACGCGCTCGGCGCCGCCCGCCATCGCCGCCACGCCGAGGCTGCCGGTGTACGCGAAGGCGTTGAGCACGCGCTTGCCGCCGAGCGTCCGCTTCGCCCAGGCGCGCAGCGGGGCCGTGTCGAGGTAGAGGCTGGCGTCGCGGTTGAGCGTGAGGCGCGTCGCGTACCAGACGCCGTTCTCCTGCACCTTGCGGCACAGCTGGTCCTCTTCGCCGAAGATCACCACGCCGTTGCGCTCGTCCTGGCTCTGCGACTCGCGCCGCTTCCACAGCGCGGTGGTGAGCCACGGCATCGCGGCGCGCGCCTCGTCGAGGACCGCCGTCATCGCCTCGCGCTCGCCCGCGCGGCTGGTGGCGTCGTGGAGCACCAGCGTCGTGCCGTAGAGATCGACCGCCACGCGCGGGAAGCCCTCGGTGTAGCCGTTGAAGAGGCGCAGCGCGGAAGTGTGCGGAGCGGTCAGTCGCGGCAGACGGTGGGCGAGGGCGGCGGAGAAGCGGGCGACGAGCTCGGCGGACATGCGCCGCACATGACGGAGCGCGCCGGGGTCGTCAAGGCATCAGCTGGACGACGCCGTCGCAGAGCGCGTCGACCAGGAAGCGGAGTCGCGGAGCGGTCAGGGTGACCTCCGCGCCGCCGCAGCCCGGCCCGCGTCTCTCGACCACCGCGATCCGCTCAGCGAGGGGCGTTGCTCGTGCTGCGCGACTTCTCGGTGCGGTACCTCTCCGTGGATGGGCTGGTGACCTTGGGGGAGGAGCGTCGGTGGATTCGCTCGGTTCGTGCCGCGTCACGCGTCGAGGCGTCCGGCGCCGGCTCCGAGCCGCTGGCGGATCGTGCCGTCGCGCGCGACGAACATCGAGCCGCCCTGGCCGCGGACCGCGGGGCGCCCGACGCCCCAGTTTGCGTTGAGCACCTCGACGTGGTGACGGAGCGCAAGGGAGGCCAGCAGCGGCGGCAGCGAGTCGGTGTCGTCGACCCACGCGCTGGCGAACAGCAGGAGGTCCGCCGCGTCGAGCTGCGCGCCCGCCTCGTCGCTCAGGAAGTGGCCGTCGAAGCAGATCGCTGCGGTGAGCGCGAGCCCCCTCCACGTCACGACGGGCGCGGGCCCCGGGCCGGGCGTCGCCCAGCTCTCCGGGAACCACGGGTGGTGCTTGCGGTAGTGCATCAGCACCTCGCCCGCGGGCGTCACGCCGAGCAGCGCGTTGAAGCAGCGCTCGCCGTCGCGCTCGATGAGCGGCCCCACGACGAGGCAGTCGAAGCGCCGCGCGAGGTGCGCCAGGGCGTCGCGGGTCGGGCCCTCGAGCGGCTCGGCGAACGGTGAGAGATCGAACTCGCGCTGCGGCGACACGTACCCGGTGAGCGACGCCTCCGGGAGCAGCACCAGGTCGGTCCTCGGGCCCGACTCGAGCAGCGCTTCGGCGAACGCGAGCTGCTCGGCCTGCGCCCCGAAGCGCGCCGGGAGCTGGAGCGCGGTGAGGCGCAGCGGTTCGCGAGGTGCCATGGCTCGGGAAATGCTACTGCGGTGGCCCATGACCGTCGCCTCCTGGCTCGAGCTGTCCGAGCACGCCTACGCCACCAACGTCGCCACCTTCCGCAGCGTGGTGGGGAAGGCGCGGGTGGGCGTGGTGCTCAAGGGGAACGCGTACGGCCATGGGCTGCTCGAGACGCTCGAGCTCGCGCACGGGCGCGTCGACGTCATCTACGTCATCACGCCGGGGGAGGCGGTCGCCATCCGCGCGTGGGAGCGGCAGCACGGCAAGCCGCGGCGCGAGGTGCTCGTCATCGGCGCGGTCGACGCGGAGGACTGCGTGGAGCTCGCGCGGCACGACGTCAGCGTGGTGGCGGCGGATCGCGGCTTCGAGGACACGGTGCGTGCGCTGCGGGCCGCGAAGCTGTCGCTCGACGTGCACGTGCACCTCGACACCGGCCTCGGTCGCGAGGGCTTCACCCGCGCGGGCCTCGAGCAGGGCGAGGCCGACTTCTTCCTCGGCGCGCAGGACGTGGTGCGCGTGCGCGGCGTGCTGAGCCACTTCGCCAACACCGAGGACGTCACCGAGCAGGACTACGCGCGCACCCAGCTGTCGAACTTCGAGGCCGGCTTCGCCCTGCTCCAGGCGCGCGCGGGCGTGAGCGCCGCCGCCACGCGCCACTTCGCGGCGAGCGCGGCGGCGCTGGTGCTGCCCCCGTCGCGCTTCGACGTGGTGCGCGTGGGCATCGCGATGTACGGGCTGTGGCCCTCGGCCGAGACGCGGCTGTCCGCGCGCGTGGTGCTCGGCGCGCTGCCGGTGCTCGAGCCGGTGCTCTCGTGGAAGGCGCCGAGCCAGGTGGTGAAGTGGCTGCCGGCCGGCAGCTACGTCGGCTACGGCTGCACCTGGCGCTGCGCCGCGGACACGCGCGTGGCAGTGCTGCCGGTGGGCTACTGGGACGGCTACCCCCGCCTCGCCTCGGGGAAGGCGCACGTGCTGGTGAACGGCCGCCGCTGCGCCGTGCTGGGCCGCGTGATGATGAACCACCTCATCGTCGACGTGACGCACGCCGTCGCCGACGAGCGCCCGCTGATCGCCACGCTCCTCGGCCGCGACGGCGATGAGGTCGTCTCGGCCGAGACCATCAGCGGCTGGGCCCAGACCATCCACTACGAGACGATGACGCGGCTGGGCCCGCACCTCCGCCGGGTGGTGGTACAAGGCTGAGCCCTGATGCTGCTCGCGCTCGTCCTCGCCGCGCTTCCCGACGCCCCCCGCACCATCGTGCTCACGCCGGAAGGCGGCGCGGTCGCCCTCACCGTCGCCGCGCCCGCGTCCGGCGCGACGCCCTCGAGCCTGCTCGACGCGCGCAAGATGGCCGAGCAGCTCCGCTACGAGGAGGCCGTCGTCGAGTACCAGCGCTACCTCGCGACGCCCGATCGCCCCCAGGCCGAGCGCGCCGCGGCGCTCCTCGAGCTGGGCTTCATCTACCTCGTGCTCGGCGACCAGCCGAACGCCGAGAGCCGCGCCCTGGAGGCGCTGGAGCTCGACCCGAAGCTGCAGGTGCCTTCCGCCGCGCCGGCCAAGCAGGTCGACTTCGTGGCGAAGATGCGCAAGCTCTGGCTGTCGCGCGCGCGCCTCGAGCTGCAGCAGCGCGACGAGGCGGATCCGCCCTACCTGGTGCGGGTGAAGGTGCTCGACCCGGAGCGCAAGGTGACCCGGGTGCTGCTGCGCCACGCGCTCACCTCGACCGGGCCCTTCTATTCGACCGAGATGACCTGCAGCGACGACGCGTGCGCGGGCTCGATTCCCCCGCCGAAGGACGTGGCGAGCTTCACCGCCTGGTACTTCGTCGAGGCGCTCGACGCCACGCAGCTCACCGCGGCGAAGGTCGCCAGCCCCGAGTCTCCGCTCCAGCTCTCGGTGGTCGACCAGAAGCCCTGGTACACCAGCCCCGTGGTGTGGGGCATCACCGGCGCCGCGCTCGTCGGCATCGCGACCGTGGCCTTCCTCCTCGCGCCGCAGCCACCCCGATGAAGAGCAGGACCTGGCTCGTCATCGCGCTCGTCGGCGGGCTGGGCCTGCTGTGCTGCGCGGGCGGCGGGGCGCTGATGCTGCTCGGCGCGGCCGGTGAGGCGACGAGCGCTGCGAGCGCGTCGGGAGGCGGTGGCGCCACCGGGCTCGAGGGCGCGTGGATCAACGGCTCGGCGAGCATGACGACCTACCAGAGCCTCGTGACCGGAGAGTTCGCGCCGCCGAGCGGCACGGGGATGATCTACGAGTTCGACGGTGACGGCTCGTGCCGGTACTACGGCATGCTCCAGTCGACGGTGTACTCGTGCACGAGCTGGATCTTCCTCGCCGCCGACGAGTGCTCGTGGTCGCTCGATGGGGCGGCGCTGCAGGTCGAGCTCAAGGCGGGTACCACGCGCTCGCGCATGTGCGGCGGCGAGGTGAAGGACGGCGCGCTGAAGCCCAACACGCACCACTATCAGGCGCGCCGCGTCGTCGAGGACGGCCGCCCCTTTCTGCTGCTCAGCGAGGACGGCGCGGAGCTCCGGTTCCGCCCTGCGAACTGAGGTCCCGATGATCCGCCGCTGGGTGCTCTTCCTGGTCCTCGCCACCACCGCCGCGGCCCAGGACGCGCGCGCCCTCTTCGAAGAGGGCGCGGCGCTCTACGAGAAGGGCGCGTACCTCGCGGCGGCGCTCAAGTTCGAGGCGTCCTTCGCGGCGCGGCCGCTGCCGCTGACGAAGTTCAACGTCGCGCGCTGCTACGAGCAGGCGGGCAAGACGGTCGAGGCGATCGACGCGTGGCAGGCGTGGCTGGCGATGAGCCCCGCCGCGCGCGATCGTCCTGAAGGCGAGGTAGCCCTCACGGCGCTCGGCAGGAAGCTCTCCCGGCTCGGGGTGCAGGCGCTCACCGTCTCGTCGCTGCCGACCGGCGCGCGCGTCTTCGTCGACGGGGTGCTCCGCGGTCCGGCCCCGCTCACCGTCGAGCTTCCGGCCGGGCGGCACCTGATCCGCCTCGAGCAGGAAGGTCGAGCGCCGCAGGAGCGCGTCATCGCCTTCTCGGTCGAGCGCCCGGTGGCCGAGCGCTTCGAGCTCGAGCCGCTCGCCGCTCCGCAGGCGCCGCCGGCGGCGCCCCTCGGGGTGCTGCCCGACGAGCGCCCCCGCGTGCCGCGCCCGGCTGCCGAGCCGACGGACGCGCCGGCGCTCGACGGCGTGCGCGTGGTGATCGACACCTCGCACCGCGGCGTGCGCCTCTTCCGCGCCAACGGCTCGCCGAACGGGGAATGCCGCACCCCGTGCGATCAGCTCGTCTCGCGCGCGAGCGACAACTTCTTCATCGCCGGAGACAACGTGACGGCGTCGGCGCCCTTCGTGCTCGCCGACCATCGGGTGCGCGGCGCGGTGCGGCTCAAGGTGAAGCCCGGCAACGCGACGGCCTTCCTGCTCGGCATCGTGCTCGGGGGCACCGCGGCCGTCGGCGGCTTCTCGATCGGCATTCCCTTCTCGCTGAGCTCGACCGAGAGCTTCCGCGTGGGCGGCTACGCGGGGCTCGCGGTGGGCGCGGCGGGGGCGCTCACCGCGCTCGTGCTCGGCCTGACGAACACCACCGCGGTCACCTTCGAGCCGTGAGGGCGCTCAGCGCCGCGTCCACGCGGCCATCGCCGCCGCCTGCACGTCTTTGACAGGGACGCCTGCCTTCTGCGCCAGGGCGCGGCAGTCCTCGAACTCGGGGGTGGCATTGAGCACCACGTCACCGCGCAGCCCCAGCTTCACGCGCACAGCGCCCCACGTGGTCTGCACCGTCTCGTGCCGACGATCGAGGATGGTGCGCGTCACCGCGTGCTCGCGCACGCCGAGCGTCGTGGTCTCCGAGAGCAGGGTGTCGAGCAGCACCTGTCTGTGGGCCGCGTCGGTGAGCACGCCGATGAGGTGACCGGGGCGGCCCTTCTTCATCACCACTGGAGCGATCCACGCGTCGAGCGCCCCGCGGCTCATCAACGTCTCGATGAGCGCGCCGAGCAGCTGGGGCGAACAGTCATCGAGGTTGCACTCGAGCTCAGTGAGCGACTCGGGGCGCTCCTGCTCCGTGGTGCGACCGAGCGACATGCGCAGCACGTTCGCGCGATCCTTGAAGTCCTTCGTGCCGACGCCGTAGCCGATGCGCTCGATGATCAGCTCCGGCGGGGGCGGGGCGATGGTGGCGAAGCTCCGCAGGAGCGCCGCGCCGGTGGGCGTGGTGAGCTCACCCACGCCCTCGAAGCGCACCGGTTGATCCCTGAGCAGCGCGAGCGTGGCGGGCACGGGCACCGGCACCACGCCGTGCGCGATGCGGATGGTGCCGCTCCCGAGGGGCGGCGGCGCCGAGTACACCTTCGGGTTGCCGAGCAGATCGAGCGCCACCGCGGCGCCGCAGATGTCGACGATGGAGTCGACCGCGCCCACCTCGTGGAAGTGGATCTCCTCGAGCGTGGTGCCGTGGATGGCCGCCTCGACCTCGCCGATGCGGCGGAAGACTTCCAGCGCGCGGGCGCGGGCGAGCGTCGAGAGCTTCGAGCGCGAGATGAGCGCGTCGATCTCCTTCCAGCCGCGGTGCGCGTGCCCGCCTTCGGGCTCGCTGACCAGCACGTCGACGTGGGTGCCGACGATCGCGTGGCGCTCGGCCTTCGAGAGCTTCAGCTCCCAGCCGGGCACCTCGAGCGAGCGGAGCTGTGCCTCGAGCGCCTCGACGCTGACGCCGAGATCGATGGCAGCCGCGAGGAACATGTCCCCCGCGATGCCGCCCACCGGCTCGAGCCACAGGACGCTGCCCATCGGCTCAGTACGCCTTCGCGAAGACGATGCGGCCCGACGACGGGTTGCCGGTCAGCACGCACTTGCCCGGCTCCTGCTTGAGATCGAACGGCCGGTTGCGCGTGGTGAGGCCCAGCTCGTCCTTGATGCGCTTCTCGGTCTCGGGCGTGCCGTCCCAGTGCGCGAGCAGGAAGCCCGCGTCGGCCTTCGCCTTCATCTCGTCCCACGAGTTGACCTCGAAGGTGTTCGCGTCGCGGTGCGCCTTCGCCCTGGTGAAGAGGTCCTTCTGCATCTGGTCGAGGATCTCGTTCACCCGCGCCACCGCGCCGTCGAGCGAGACGAACTCCTTGGGCGGCTTCTCGCCCGGGTTCGCCGGCTTCGCGTCGCGGCGCGCCAGCACCACCTGGTTCTTCTCGAGATCCTTCGGGCCCATCTCGGCGCGCACGCACACGCCGCGCAGCTCGTACTCGGCGTACTTGAAGCCCGGGCCCTTGGTCTCGTCGTCGTCGACGATCACGCGGATGCCGGCCTGCTTCGCCGCATCGGCGAACGCGTGGGCCTTCGCGCGCACCGTGGCGCGCTCCTCGGGCGTCTTGCCGATGATGATGATCACCAGGTGCGTCGGCGCCAGCTTCGGCGGCACCACCAGGCCCTGATCGTCGGAGTGGGTCATGATCAGCGCGCCGATCAGCCTCGTCGAGACGCCCCACGAGGTCTGCCAGACGTACTCCTTCTGGCCTTCCTTCGACTGGTACATCGTGTCGAACATCTTCGCGAAGTTCTGCCCGAGCATGTGCGAGGTGCCCGCCTGCAGGGCCTTCTTGTCCTGCATCATCGCTTCGATGCTGTAGGTGTTGACCGCGCCCGGGAACTTCTCGCTCTCGGTCTTCTGGCCCTTGATGACCGGCATGGCCATGAAGTCCTGCGCGAAGCGCTCGTAGACGTCGAGCATGCGCAGCGTCTCCTCGGTCGCCTCGGCCTCGGTGGCGTGGCAGGTGTGGCCCTCCTGCCAGAGGAACTCGGTGGTGCGGAGGAACAGGCGCGGGCGCATCTCCCAGCGCATGACGTTCGCCCACTGGTTGATGAGGATCGGCAGATCCCGGTAGCTCTGCACCCAGTTGGTGAAGGAGCGGTTGATGATCGTCTCCGACGTCGGGCGGATGACGTAGCGCTCACCTTCCGGGAGCGGCTTGCCGCCAGCGTGCGTCACCACCGCGACCTGCGGCGCGAAGTCGGCGACGTGCTTCTTCTCCTTCGCCAGGTACGACTCGGGGATCAGCACCGGGAAGTAGGCGTTCTGGTGCCCGGTGTCCTTGAACATGCCGTCGAGCACGCGCTGCATGTTCTCCCAGAGCGCGTAGCCGTTGGGCCGGATCACCATCGAGCCGCGCACGTCGGAGTTGTCCGCGAGCTTCGCGCGCTTGACCAGCTCGATGTACCACTGGCTGAAGTCCTCCTCGCGCGTCGGCAGCTTGAGGTTGTCGTTGGTCTTCTTCGGGGCGGCCTTCGTGTCTGACATGCGGTGGTCCCTAGAGCATCGGGGCCCCCAACTCAACGAAACGCCGTGGGTGCCCGCTCACCCTCCGACGGGTTTCGACCCGGTGCGCTGACCGTGATCTCGGGGACACCCGGTGCGCGCAGACCTTGCACTGTCCACCCGCGTGGCCACCCAGACGCTGCCGTTACCCCAGCGGGCATGGAACGACCCAGGCCCGTCGAGCTCCGACGGAGTGCGGAGAACCGCCTCTCGCCGACGGATGCTGCTCGTCGGGAGCGCGCTGGCTCTGACCGGCGCCGTCGCCAACGAGCTCGCGCGCGCCGGGTCGTGGAAGACCGGGTGGATGCTGGGGCTCGCGAGCATTCTGGTGTGGCTCGCGCTGCAGCGGGCGGACGCCGCGCGCTGGCGGACCTGGCTGCCGATCTCTCTCGGCGTCGCCCTGTGTCCGCTCGCCTGCGCGCTCGACCCGGTCCGCGCGCTCGAGGTGGCCGCGGTGCCGCTGGTGCCGATCGTCATCGCCGTGCTGTTCCTCGAGGCGTTCGATGTGGTCGCGGCCGTGTCGGTGGGGGGCGGGGTGTCGAGCGTGGCGTTCTTCGGGGCGATCGGCTGGCCGGCCGAGCAGGTGGTGACGCTGTCCGTCTTCCTCGCGGCGGCGTGGGGCATCGTGCTCTTCGCGTCGTCTTCGGCGCAGCGGCTGCGGGCGCTCGAGCGACAGCTCGAGGCGAAGCAGGACCAGGCGCTGAAGCTGTCCGAGACACGACGCGCGCAGGCCGAGCGGCTCGCGGTCGTCGGCCGGCTCGCCTCGGGCGTGGCGCACGAGATCAACAACCCGCTCGCTTTCGTGAAGGCGAACGTCGGTGAGCTCAAGCGCTCGTTCGTGCTCGGCGAAGATCCGATCTCGAAGGAGGAGCTCGCCGAGCTGCTCGACGACACCATGCAGGGCGTCGAGCGCATCTGTCAGATCGTCGCCGACCTGAAGGGCTTCGCCCGCGAAGACTCGGGCTCGCTCGAGGCGGTCGATCTCTACTCCGTGGTGAACGGAACGACGCGGCTCGCGGCGGTGCGCCTGCCGCGCGACGTGAAGGTCGAGCTGGAGGTCTCGTCGCTGCTGCCCCGGGTGCGCGCCAACCAGCGGAAGCTGGCGCAGGTGTTCCTGAACCTGCTGGTGAACGCGGCCGACGCGCTCGAGGGCACGCCGGCCAGGCCGGTGATCGCCATCCGCGCGAAGCCGGTGGGGCAGCAGATGCGGATCACCGTCACCGACAACGGGCCCGGCATCCCCGCCGACGTGCTGCCGCGGCTGTTCGAGCCGTTCTTCACCACCAAGGAACCGGGCAAGGGCACGGGGCTCGGGCTCGCGCTCTCGCGTGAGTACGTCGAGAGCTTCGGCGGCTCGCTCTCGGTGCAGAACGTCGAGCCGCGCGGCGCGGAGTTCACCATCTTGCTTCCGCTGACCGCGAACACCGGCGAGACCCCGCGCCCCGGCTCGCTCGATCTCGGCCCGCAGCGCGAGGCGTTGCTGCGACGGCACCGGCGGCGCGCGGGGTGACGCTGCTCACTGCACGAGGCGCCCGAGCACCAGCTGGCTGAGCCGGCACCGCGCGGGATCCTGCGCGCCGTGCAGCGCGGCCTGCATCAGGTACGCGCCCGGGTGCTCGAGCTTCGCGGCCCGCGCGAGCCAGCCTTCAGGCAGTTCCGGCGCGGCCGTGCGCGCGCGGTCGAAGCCGAGCGAACGGACCTCTTCGAGCGCGGCCGGGTCGACCGGCACGTGCACCACCACGAGGCCGCCGGTCGCGACGCCGAGGTGACGGAGCGCTTCGGGGCTCAGCGCGATGGCCGGCGCGTCCCACAAGGCCACCTCGACGCCCAGCGCGTTCGGTGGCGAGGGCGGGAACTCGTTGAGCACCAGCAGCGGGTGGGTGGCGACGAGCTCCTCGAGCGCCGTGAGGGCGCGCGGGTCGCGCTGCTCGACGAGGCGCTTCGCTTCGCGGATCTTCGTGACGTGGCCGTGGCCCTCGAGCCAGTCGTAGATCCACGGCTTGAAGAGCTCGAGCGCCAGCGATCGAGAGACGAGCGCCCGACGCCCCGGAAGCTCCGAGCGGGGCACCGCGCGCGCCACCCCGGAGTAGTCGACGCGCTTGCCGAGCGTCCGCCGGAAACCTCGCTCGCTGGTGAGCATCTCGACCAGCGACACCAGCGGGCGCTGGTTGGGGCCGACCACCACGTCCCCCTCGGCGCCGTTGTCGACCACCGTGTCGAGCGCCTCCTGCAGCATGCGCGACTCGTTGCGGATGATGATCTCCGGCGCGTTGAGCTCCAGCAGCCGCCGCGTGCGGTTGTTGCGGTTGATCAGCCGGCGGTACAGATCGTTGAGGTCGCTCGTGGCGAAGCGGCCTCCCTCGAGCGGGACCAGCGGACGGAGCTCGGGTGGCAGCACCGGCCAGCGGGTGAGGCAGAGCTGCTCGGGGTGCCGGCGCGAGGTCTTGAAGGCGAGCGCGAGGGCCTCGGCGCCGGCCGGCGGGCGGGAGAGGTCGATCTTCGCCAGCGCTGCTTTGATCTCCGCGGCGCCCGTGCGCTCGGTCTCCGTCGGCTCGGCCCCCGAGAGCGTCGTCTCGTGCCGGGCGACCGCGCGGAGCCGCTCGGGCGTGACGCCGAGCAGCCTCGCCGCCACCTCGCGCGCCCAGGGGTGGAGCACCGGCACCGCGAGCTCGACGTGGCCGAGCCACACGAAGCGTTCGTGGCTCCCCCGCGCGCCGAAGATCTTCTCGCAGAAGAGCCCGTCCTTCTCCGGCGCGAGCGTGCGGTAGTTGAGCGTCTCGGGCTTCGTTACCACCCCGGGGGCGAGCGCCTTGATCCGGTCGTCGGTGAGGAGCTGCAGCGATGGCTCGGGCTCGGTGAAGTCGACGTCGAAGCCCAGCGCGAGGAGCAGCCGCTCGATGGCCCGCGTGGCCTGCGGCATCGACGGGGCGCACTCCGGCCGGTGGAGCACGATGCTCTCGTAGAGCGCGACGCGGCCCGCGACGTCGTCGGACTTCACGGTGAGCAGCTCGTGCACGGTGTGCGGGGCGCCCAGATCGAGGAGCGCTTCGACCTCGGCTGGCAGCAGCTCCTGGCCACCGAACTGCTCGCGACCGCCGAGCGGCTGGTTGGTGATGACCGAGTACGGGCCGATGGATCGCCCGTGCAGGAGCTGCGCGGCGGCGGGCCCGAGGCGCTCCACGATGTGTTGTCCCGACAGCCGGGGCCAGAGGGCGTCGACGTCGAGCGTCGGCTCGACCCGGCCTACCACGCCGGTGTGCGCGCCGATCGTGAGGAGGTCGCCCGGCGCGAGCGGGTACTCGGTGACGATGCGCACGTGCACCGAGGGCGGCGTGTCGCCCGCGCCGCCGCGCCGCTCGATGAAGTCGACGTGCCCCTCGAGCCCCGGCGGGCAGCGGAGTGAGCCGTCCCGACCGGGGGTGACGCCGAAGCTCTCGTCGATCGCCTCCTCCTCGGGCGCGGCGGCGCGCGCCGGGCGGGCGAGGCGCCCGACGAGGATCAGCCCCGGCGTGACGGACGTGCCGATGGGCACCAGGCCGTCGGCGTCGAGGTGCGCCACGGCCTCGGCGGGCACGTCGGGGAGCTCGGGCGTCAGCTGGTCGCCCTCGTGGAACACCAGCGACAGCTCGGTGACGGCGGTGAAGGTCAGCAGCTTCGCGGCCTCCGCAGAGATGACGACCTCCGCGGCCTCGTGTGCACGGAGCTGCAGCGGCCGGGGGCTCTTCACGACGGTGCTCATGGGGCGCTCGATTCAGGGGCGTACGGCGGTTCCAGTTCCGACGAAGACGACTCCGTCCGGCTTGACCCCGCGGAGCTCGACGATGAGCAGATCTCCCGGCATCGGGGCTCCGAGTGGGGCGACGGTCTCGGTGGCCTTCGCCGGGAGCACGCCGAACGTGACGGGCGAACTGACGCCACCGGCAGAGGCCAGCTCCCACTTCACCGTCCCGGCGCCGTCGAGCACCGCGAGCCGCGCTGCGGGCTGGCCGGGCGACCAGCTCAGCTGAGTGCCGGTGAAGCTCGCGCTCACCTCGAGCTGCTCCACCCCGCGCGTGAGCGGGAGGACGACCGGCGCCGTGGGGCAGCCATCGAAGGAGGCCGCGCCGCTCGTCTGCATGGCGCCCCCTGCGCTGCGCGCTGCCACGAGGAGTGCGTTCAACACCGGCGCCCTCAGGGTGAACGTCCCATCGGCAGCGGTCGCGGCGGTCAGCGCGCACTTCGCGCCGGTCGGGCCGCAGAACGCGGTCGTCGCGTTGCCCGTCACCGTCTCGTCGAGCGCGACCACCTCGGCGCTCGCCACCGGGCGGCTCGCCGCGTCGACGACGGTCCCGCTCACCGTGCAGAGCGTGGCCACGCGCAGGGCGTCGGCGGTGAAGGTGAGGGGACCGAGCGCGCTGCAGGTGCCGCCGCAGGTGCCCGCACGGCTCGCTCCAGCGGAGATCTCGAGCGCGTAGGGCAGGCCCGCGTACTGCACGCCGAGCCGCGCGCGCTGGGTCGACACCGGGGCGCGTGCGCAGAAGGTTCCATCACCAGCCGTCGAGACCGGCTCGTGGCCGTAGAAGCTCAGCGTCGCCCCCGCCGCCGGCGCGCCCTCGGCGCTCACCGTGCCCGTGGCGCAGCCGGAGGGGACCGGCGCGCCGAGCACGGCGACGAAGACGTCCGAGCGCGCGCTGAGCTCGGCGACCGCGCCCCCCGAGAAGTCGCCGCTGCGGAGCGCGGCGAGGTCCTCTTCTCCGAGCGGCGTGCCTCCCTCGGACGACAGCCGGACTGGCGGGAGGCGCGCCCACTGGCCGGTGCGCAGCTCGAAGCTCGCGGCGGGGACCTCCAGCGTGGCGTTGCCAGGGAGCGCGTCGACCAGCTCCGGCCACCGCGTGCGAGGGACGCGCAGCCGCAGCGTGCCGCTCGGCGGACCCTCGAGGTGGGGCCAGGCCAGCGCGAGGATCGCGGGCCGTGTGTCGTCGACGTCGACGCGCAGCGGCGGCTCATGCGGGAACGTCGCGACGGCGCCGCTTGCCCCGGAAGGAGGCGAGCTCCAGACGAACTCCGCGAGCGGCGAGGTGCACGACGCGTCGACGCACTCGAGCGGGTCGAGCGGCGTCAGCGCCGCCGAGACGACGAGCTCCGTCGAGGGACCGACCGTCAGCGCGCGGGCGATCGGCGCGTAGCCAGGCTGCTCAGCGACGAAGATCACCCGGGTGCCGGAGGGGACGGTGGTCGTGAGGCGATAGCCGCCGGCGGAGGACGCGACGTTCGAAGCGAGCTCCACGCCGTCGGCCGCGCGGCGGAGAGAGACCTGCGCTCCGGGGAGTGGATCGCCGCGGCTCGAGAAGCCGCCCGCGGTGAGCGTGCCGGTGACGACGAGCTGGGTCGACTCGGGCCGGCGGATGGCCGGAGGGCAGGCGGACAACACGAGGACGCAGAGCCAGGTGGCGTGCCGCATGGGCCGCGTCGTAGTGCCGGACCCTTCGCGAGTCGATGACGGCGCGCCTCGAAGTAGTACGAAGGGCCCCCATGCACCTGCGCCTGCTGAGCCTCGCGTCGCTGCTCTCGTTTTCGGCCCTCGCCCAGGACGCCGGGGTGCCGCTCATTCCGCGCGAGCTGCTGTTCGGCAACCCCGAGCGTACGCGCCCGCTGCTGTCGCCATCGGGCACGCAGCTCGCGTGGCTGGCGCCCGACGAGAAGAACGTGCTCCAGGTGTGGGTGCAGGCGCTGGGCGGTCGCGAGGCGCCGGTGGCGGTGACCGCCGACAAGCGGCGAGGCATCCGCTCGTACTGGTGGACGGAGGACTCGAAGGCGATCCTCTTCGCGCAGGACGCCGACGGCGACGAGAACTTCCACGTGTTCCACGTCGACCTCACGTCGAAGAACGTGCGCGACCTCACGCCGTGGCAGGGCGTGCGCGCGTCGGTGCTCGCGACGTCGGCGAAGCAGCCGCTCGTGGTGCTGATGACGCTCAACGTGCGCGACCGCAAGGCGATGGACGTGTGGCGCATCGCGCTCGACACCGGCGCGGCGGTGCTCGACACCGAGAACCCCGGCGACGTCACCTCGTGGGGCGTCGACGCGCAGCTCCAGGTGCGCGCGGCCGTCGCCACCACCGCCGAGGGGGGCACCGAGCTGCGCGTGCGCGACAACGCGAAGACGCCGTGGAAGCCGCTCGTCACCGTCGGCCTCGAGGAGAACCTCGACTTCGTCGACTTCACCGAAGACGGGAAGGCCGTCCTCCTGCAGAGCAGCGTCAACGCCGACACGACCCGGCTGCTCGAGAAGAGCCTCAAGTCGGGGGCGGAGCGCGTGCTCGCGGCCAGCGAGCGCAGCGACGTGCTGGCGGTGCTCGGCTACCCGGCCCGCCACGGGGTGCGCGCCGCCGCCTTCGACGTCGAGGGGCGCACCGCGTGGCTGCCCACCGAGCCCTCGATGAAGAGCGAGCTCGAGGCGCTGCGCGCGGCGCTCGCGGGCGACTTCAGCGTGGTGAGCATGGACGCCGCAGACGCGCGGTGGCTGGTCGCCGAGACGAGAGACGTCGGGCCGGTGCGCTACTTCAGCTGGGACCGGCGGGCGAAGAAGGCCGAGCTGCTCTTCAGCGCGCAGCCGAAGCTGGAGGGTCTGCCGCTCGCGCCGATGCGGCCGCTCACCATCACCGCGCGCGACGGGCTCGCGCTGCCCGCCTACCTCACGCTCCCGGTGGGGCGCGCGGCGAAGAACCTGCCCCTGGTGCTGCTGGTGCACGGCGGTCCGTGGGCGCGCGACGGGTGGGGCCACTCGGGCCTCGTCCAGTGGCTCGCCAACCGCGGCTACGCGGTGCTCCAGGTCAACTACCGGGGCTCGACCGGCTACGGGAAGCGCTTCCTCAACGCGGCCAACCGCCAGTGGGGCCTCGCGATGCACGACGATCTGCTCGACGCCGTCGCGTGGGCGGTGAAGGAGGGCCTCGCCGACCCGAAGAAGACGGCGATCGTCGGCGGCAGCTACGGCGGCTACGCCACGCTCGCGGGGCTCGCCTTCACGCCCGACACCTTCGCCTGCGGCGTCGATCTCGTCGGGCCGTCGAACCTCTTCACGCTGCTCTCGACCATCCCTCCGTACTGGGCCGCGTTCCGGCGCGAGATGCTCCGCCGCGTCGGCAACCCCGACGACCCCGCCGACAAGGAGCTCCTCACGCGCGCCTCGCCGCTGTTCTCTGCCAGGCGCATCCGCGCGCCGCTGCTCATCGGGCAGGGCGCGAACGACCCGCGCGTGAAGCAGGCCGAGAGCGAGCAGATCGTCGCCGAGCTCGAGAAGAACGGGCTCCCGGTCACCTACGTGCTGTACCCCGACGAGGGCCACGGCTTCGCGCGCCCCGAGAACCGCATCGACTTCTGGGCGCGGGCGGAAGGCTTCCTCGCCACCTGCCTCGGGGGGCGCGTCGAGCCCCTGCCGAAGGAGGGCAGGGTGGCCGGTGCGACCGCGCAGGTGAAGATCGTCGGGCGGAAGTGACCATGCACGTCGCGCCCCTCTCCGAGACGCACCTCGCGCAGATCCAGCTCGCCACCGAGCGCGCGCTCCAGCAGTGGGCGAAGGACGTGATCGTCCCGACGAAGATCCTCGCGGCGATGGACCGGGTGATGTTCTTCCTCAAGCAGAACGGGGGCGCGGCGCAGCAGGCGCGTCAGGTGGCTTCGCTGGCCTTCATCGTCGGCGAGCAGCTCGTCCACCTCGGCGGCTGGCGGTGGATGAGCGTCAGCGACGACGGCTCGCTCAACCCGGCGATCGTCTCGCCCGATGGCGCGCGCGCGTGCCTGCTGGTCGACGCGGTGACGTTGATGGTCTCGGGCGAGGCGAAGGGCTCGATCTCCGCGCTCGCGAAGGCCTGTCTCGAAGGCACGGAGCACCCCATGGTGACCAGGCTGTGAGCGTCGAAGAGGCGATCGTCCGCCGGCTGTCGGAGCTGTCGAAGACGGCGCGCATGTGGGGCAGCCCGGAGGAGCTGGAGTGCGTCGCGATGCACTTCACGCACGTGCTCTGGTCACAGCGCGCGCCCGGCTGGACCTTCGAGCAGACCTGGGAGCGCTGGCGCGCGGTGGGCAGCCCGCTCGCGGAAGACGCCGACGAGCACGCCGCGATGCGCGCGAAGATGTGGGGCGCCGAGGAGGCGCAGGCCCGCGCTCAGGTGGTGCAGGGCTTCGTGGTGGTGTGGGCCGGCCTCGAGCGGCACGCCGACCGGGAGGCCGCCTTCGGCCCGTGGATCGAGGCGCTCCTCGACGGGCCCGAGCGCGCCGGCTCGCCCGATCGGCTCAACATGATCCTCTTCGCGCTGATGGGCTTCGTGGCCTCGAACCCGCAGCGTTTCGTGCAGGCGCTCAACCTCGAGCGCCACCGCATCGGCGGGCACGAGCTGCGCGCGCTCCACGTCGTGGCGCCGCACGGCCCGTCCGACGCGGCGCTCACCTACACGCGCAACTTCAGGAGCTGGCAGCGCGTCATCGATGGCATCGCCGCGATGGTGAAGGAGCTGGCCCCGTGACGCTGCTGCTCGCGCTCGTGCTGACGCAGAGCCCGCTCGTCGTCGAGACGCCGTGCGAAGGCTTCTCGCTGATCGCGACCTCGCCCTCGGGCGCGCTGCCGGAAGACGATCAGCGCCTCGAGGTGCTCGTCGAGGGCGCGCGCTTTCCGATTCCGCTCGGGGCTGCGTGGTTCACCGGGGCCGGCACGCGCTCCCGCGCGAAGGCGCTGCGCTGCCGCGACGGCGTGGTGGCGTGGGAGGTGCGCCCCGGCGTCGTGGTGCTGCTGCTCTCGCGGAGCGGCCGGCCGGGGCTCGATCTGCTCAGCTTCGCGCTCGTCGACCTCCGTCAGCGCCGCGCGCTCCAGGTGCTCGACACGACGTGGGAGCTCGCCAGCGGGCGCACCGAGCGCCCGGGCGGCGTCACCTTCTCGTTCGTGCTCCGCGAGGCGAAGGGCGGCTTCGACGTGCGGGCGGTGCGCGAGTGGCTCGCGGACGACGACTCGCTCGAGGGCGCGATGCAGGACTGGCTGGCGGTGCGCGTGAAGGGCGCGCGCCTCACGGCTTCGTGGCTGCGCCCGTAGCGGGAGGCAGCGGCTGGCCGTGCCCCGGGCCGAGCACCTTCGCGAGGTACGTCTCGAAGTCGAACTGCGGCGAGTTCTCGCGATCGTGGCAGCCGGTGCACGTCTTCGGCTCGGCCGCGCGGGGAATGTTGCCCTTGATCGGCAGCCAGCTGTGGGTGCTGCCGGGGCCGTGGCACGCCTCGCAGCCCACCTCTTCGCGGTGCTCGGTCTGATCGATGCGGCACACGCCGCCCGGCAGCTGCCAGCCGGTGACGTGACAGGAAACGCAGTCGAGGTGGTGCTGCTTCCCCTGCGCCACGAGCGACTTGTAGGCGAGGCCGTGCTTCGTCTGGCGCCACACGCGCGCGGCGGGCTCGTGGCAGCCGATGCAGACCGCGCTGCCGACGAGGCCGGGCCGCTCCTTCGTCGGCGGTGGGCACGACACGCCGTGCTCTCTCGCCCAGGCGAGGTTGAGCAGCCCCACGTCGACGTCGTAGGCGCGCTCGAGCTGCTCGACCACCGGGTCCTTCGGGAAGGACGCCTCGAGGGGCACGAAGCGCGCCGTGGCGGTGCTGCGATCCTCCGGCGTCACGAGCGGCGCGGCCGCCAGCTCCTCGCGCCGGGCGATGATCTCCTCGAGCTTCGCCTTGCGCAGCGCCTTGAGCTCGTCGGACAGCATCGGCTCGTTGACCTGGGTGCGCAGCAGCTCGATGCGCTGGTCGAGCGCGAACAGCTCGCGATCCCGCTCGCCGTCACCGCGGAGCCACTCGACGCTCCCGTCGCCGCGGAAGCGCACCGTCACCTTGAGCAGTGAGCGGCCCTTGCTCTGCACCTGCGCCACCTTGACCGCGCCGCCCGCGAGACGGCTCTCTTCCGCCGCGAAGGCGTCCTTCGAGCGCGCAGAGACGACGAGATCGACCCCCGCGGCGTCGACCGCCTCCCGCAGCAGCGCGTCGGCCGGCACCGGCACCAGCGCCACCACGAAGCGGCCGCCAGCCTCACGCGCCGCCGGCGCCAGCTGCACCGCCGCGGCGAGCGTGGGCGCGCTGACGATCGCCACGCCGTCCTGCACCTTGAAGCTCCCGCTGGCGAGCTCGGGCAGCCCCAGCGACTGGCGGAACGCGGCGCCGCGCGCGTCGTCGAGCGGGCCGAGCGCGCGCGCCGTGAGGCCCATCGCCTTCCACGCCTCGGCCAGCGTCTTCGCCTTGCGCTCCTGCTGCGCCACGGCGGCGTCGGGGATCTGCGGGTCGCCGAACAGGCCGTCTCCCGAGTCGACCACCAGCACCGCGCCGTGCTTGCGCGCCTCGGCGATCTGGAACGCCGCGCGCGAGATGCCGCCGCGCATGTTCTCCGAGCAGCCGCAGGGGCCGATGTAGCCGCGCACCTCCGCGGTCACGAACACCGTCACCTCGCGCGGCAGCGCTGGGCCGGGCCGGGTCTCACGCGTCGTACAGCCGGCCAGCACCGCGAGCAGCCCCGCGAGGAGCAGCTCACCAGATGATGCTCTCGACCAGCTCGTCGACCTTCTCACCGAGGGCCTCCAGCCCGTGCGACTTCGAGAGGTAGCCGTCAGCGCCGACCTGCGAAGCGAGCTTCTCGAGCTCCGCGTCGTTGAGCGAGCTGAAGAGCACGATGGGGATGTCCTGCGTGTTGTACTCGTTCTTCAGCGTGCGGCAGATGTCGGCGCCCGTCGCCTCCGGCATGTGGATGTCGGTGAGGATCAGGTGCGGGTGGAACTCGCCGAGCAGGCGCTCGAACTCCATCAGCGTCGCCGCCCCACGCACTTCGTACCCGCGCTCCTCGAGCACGGCTTTCTCCATCTGCAGCGTGATCTCGCTGTCGTCGATGAGGAGGATTCGGCGCTTTTCCACGCAGGTGCTGATAGTAGGGTGCGCCCGATTTTCCAAGAGGTCTTCCCATGCGCCGCGCGCTTCTCCTGCTCTGCACCCTGGCCGCTTCGACAGCTCTGGCTGACGTGAAGCTGGGCTACGTCGACCTCCAGCGCGCCCTCCAGGAGGTCGGCGAGGGCCAGGTCGCCAAGGCGAAGCTCAAGGCGGAGATCGACAAGAAGAAGGCCGAGTTCGAGGCCGAGCAGAAGAAGCTCCGCGACGACGGCATGGTGCTCGACCGCCAGGCGTCCGCCATGAGCGAAGAGGTGCGCGTCTCGAAGATGAAGGAGCTGCAGGCGCGCCTGATGCAGATCACCGAGAAGGGCCAGAAGCTCCAGACGGAGTTCGTCGAGAAGGAGCGCGTCGAGCTCAAGAAGATCTTCGACAAGATGGACGGCATCGTGGCGTCCATCGCCCAGCGCGACGGGCTGTCGGTGGTGCTCGAGAAGACCGACTCGGGGCTGGTGTACGCGCTGCCGAGCCTCGACATCACCAACGAGCTGGTGCGCACCTACAACGAGAAGTACCCGGCGAAGGGCGCCGCCGTGAAGCCGGCCGCCCCCGCCCAGAAGGACGCGCCGAAGGACGCGCCGGCGAAGTGAAGACCGCAGCGGAACTCGCGGCCCTGGTCTCGGGCCGGCTCGACGGCGACGCGCAGGCGACGGTGTCCGGCGTGTCGGGCCTCGAGCAGGCGCAGCCCGGCCAGCTCTCGTTCTACGGGAACCAGAAGTACAAGGCGCAGCTCGCGGCCACGAAGGCCTCGGTGGTGCTGGTGCCTGACGAGGCGCCCGCGCGCGGCGACAAGACGTACATCCACGTCGCCAACCCGCACCTCGCCTTCGCCCGCATCGCGCAGGTCTTCCACCCGCCGAAGCAGCACGTGCCCGGCATCTCGCCCAGGGCGAGCGTGCACCCCGACGCGAAGGTCGACCCGTCCGCCACGGTGATGGACTTCGCCTTCGTCTCGGCGGGCGCGATCATCGGCGCGCGCGCGGTGCTCTACCCGGGCGTCTTCGTCGGCGAGCACGCCACGGTGGGCGACGACACGGTGCTCTCGGCCAACGTCTCGCTGATGGATCGCTGCCGCATCGGCGCGCGCTGTCTGGTGCACCCCGGCGCGGTGCTGGGCGCAGATGGCTTCGGCTTCGCGCTCGACATGTCGATCCCCGCGCACGTGAAGATCCCCCAGGCGGGCATCGTGCGCGTCGAAGACGACGTGGAGATCGGCGCCTGCACCTGCGTCGATCGCGCGACCACCGGCGAGACCGTGGTGGGCCGCGGCTCGAAGCTCGACAACCTGGTGCAGGTTGGCCACAACTCGACCATCGGCCCGCTGTCGATCCTCTGCGCCCAGGTCGGCCTGTCCGGCACCTCGGAGCTGGGCACCGGCGTGGTGCTCGCGGGCCAGGTCGGCGTCGCCGGTCACCTCCGCATCGGAGACCTGGCGAAGATCGGTGCGCAGGCCGGCGTGATGAGCGACGTCGACGACGGGGCCGTGCTGCTCGGCGCTCCGGCGATGCCCAGCCGCGACTTCATGAAGTCCACCGCCGTGTTCACCAGGTTGCCTGAGCTCCAGCGCGAGCTTCGCGACCTCAAGAAGCGCCTCGAGGCGCTGGAGAAGACCCGACCATGATGGACATCAAAGAGATCTCGAAGCTCCTCGCCCACCGGTACCCGTTCCTGCTCGTCGATCGCGTCACCGAGATCGAGGTGGGCAAGAAGCTGGTCGGCTTCAAGAACGTCACCGTCAACGAGGAGTTCTTCAACGGCCACTTTCCCGGCCACCCGGTGATGCCGGGCGTGCTTCAGCTCGAGGCGCTCGCGCAGGCCTGCGCGCTGCTCGCCTACAAGAGCTCGGGCCTCAACCCCGACGACCTCATCATCTACCTGATGGCCATCGACAACGCGAAGTTCCGCAAGCCGGTGGTGCCGGGCGATCGCCTCACGCTGACGGCGGAGGTGGTCAAGGCGAAGGGCGCGGTGTGGAAGCAGCGCGGGGTGGCCACGGTCGACGGCGCGGTGGTGTGCGAGGCCGACTTCCTCGCCACCGCCGTGAAGAAGAACGATCCGAAGGCTGAGACCGCGTCATGAGCATTCACCCCACCGCCATCGTCGCGCCCGGCGCGCAGATCGACCCCAGCGCCGACATCGGCCCGTACGTCATCATCGGCCCGAAGGTGACGATCGGCGCCGGCACGACGGTCGGCCCGCACACCGTCATCGACGGCCACACCACCATCGGCGCGCGCAACCGCATCTTTCACCACGCGTCGGTCGGCGCGCCTCCGCAGGATCTCAAGTACCACGGCGAAGACACGCAGCTGATCATCGGCGACGAGAACCAGATCCGCGAGTTCACCACGCTGCACACCGGCACCGTGGGCGGCGGTGGCGTGACGAAGGTGGGCCACCAGAACCTCTTCATGGCGTACACGCACGTCGCGCACGACTGCGTCATCGGGAACGGCAACATCCTCCCGAACGCGGCGACGCTCGCCGGCCACGTCGAGATCGGCGACCACGTGCACCTCGGCGCGCTCTCGGCGGTGCACCAGTTCACCCGCATCGGCGATCACGCCTTCATCGCCGGCGGCGCGATGGTGGTGATGGACGTGCCGCCGTTCTGCATGGCCCAGGGTGATCGCGCGGAGCTCGCCGGCATCAACCAGGTCGGCCTCAAGCGCCACGGGTACACCGACGAGCAGCAGAGCCGCATCAAGGACGCCTACCGCATCCTCTTCCGCTCGAAGATGGGCCTCAACGAGGCGCTCTCGCAGCTCCGCGAGGGCATGGGGCAGCACCCGGAGATCGCGCTGCTCCTCGAGTTCATCACCAACAGCAAGCGCGGCATCACGCGGTGAAGATCGGGCTGCTCGCGGGCAACGGGCGGCTGCCCTTCCTCTTCGCCGACGCGGCGAAGGCGCAGGGCCTCGCGGTGCACGCCGTCGCCTTCGAGGGCGAGGCCGACCCGGCGCTCGCCGCGCACGTGGCGTCGCTCGACTGGGTGAAGCTCGGCCAGGCGAAGGCCACCGTGCGCGCGCTGCAGGCGCACGGCCTCGACAAGGCGGTGATGGCGGGCGGCATCGGGCGCGTGCGCTCGCTCTCTTCGGCGCGCCCCGATCTCGGCATGCTGCAGATCGCCGCCAGCCTCCGGAGCCTGCGCGACGACGAGCTGCTGCGCGCCATCGCGCGCTTCTTCGAGCAGCACGGCGTGCAGATCGTCGCGCCGACCGACTACGTGAAGTCGGTGCTCGCGCAGGAAGGGCTCCTCGCCGGCCCGCCGCTCGCCGAGCAGCAGCGCCGCGACGTCGAGCTCGGGCGCGAGGTGGCGGCGACGCTCGGGCGGGCCGACGTCGGGCAGACCGTGGTGGTGAAGGACGGCGTGGTGCTCGCCGTGGAGGCGGTCGAGGGCACCGACGAGTGCATTCGTCGCGCGGGGAAGTACGGCGGGCCGGGCGGGGTGATCGTCAAGCGCTGCAAGCCCACGCAGGATCTCCGCTTCGATCTCCCGGCCGCGGGGCCGGTGACGCTCGAGGTGATGCGCGAGGCGGGCGCGAAGGTGCTCGCGGTCGAGGCGGGCAAGACGGTGCTCCTCGATGCGCAGTGGCTGTTCTCCGACGCCGCGAAGCTGGGCTTCTCGATCGTCGGCACCTGATCACCGGCCAGGAGGCCCCGTGACCGAAGAGAAGAAGGGTCTGCTCCCGCGGCTGCTCCCCATCGGGAGCGTCGGCTACTACGTCTTCCTCGCCGTCATCGCGATCTTCATCCTCGGGCCGCTCGGCGGCGTGACCGCGGCGTACATGAACTTCGCGCTCGGCTTCTTCGTCGGCGGGCAGGTGCTGGCGGGCATCCTCGGCTCGACGGTCACGTACTTCTACGGGCCGGAAGGGCGCCACGGCGCGAACTACATGCAGACCATGGCCGCCTCGGTCGCCTCGATGGCGGCGATGGGCGTGCTCATTCAGGCGATGGTGTGGCTCGGCATGCCGCTGCCGCCGACCTGGCTGCTGATCACGTACTTCCTGTGCATCGGCATGTTCGGCGTCGGCGTGGGCATGCTCTACACGCCGATCCTCGTCGACAGGCTCAAGCTCACGTACCCCTCGGGGCTCGCGGTCGCCAACATCCTCCGGGCGCTCACCGATCTCCGGCTGCTCCGCCGCAGCGTGGGCACTCTCGGCGGTGGCATCTTCGGCGGCATCGGGCTCTCGGTGCTCGTGTTCCGCGTGAACAAGTACCTCGAGGAGCTCAAGGAGGCCCCCGGCGCCGCGCTCACCTGGGCCTCGACCTTCTCGGCGGTGACCTTCGGCGGAGGGATGATCGTCGGCGCGCGCATCTCGCTCTCGGCGATCCTCGTGGGGGGCGTGGGGCTCGCGCTCACGCCCTGGCTCGTCGACCACGGCTACCTCGGCAAGGACGACCCGTTCCGGAAGATCGGCTTCATCTTCGCGCTGGGCACCATCCTCGGCGCGGCGATCGTCGACCTGACGCTGCTGGGCTTCGACGCCGTGAAGAAGGTGCGCGCGGCGAAGCGCGACGCGGCCCCCAGCACCGAGCCGAAGGCGAAGATCGGCCGCCTCGTCGCCTGGGTCGTCTTCTGGGGCGTGGCGCTCACCGTCGTCGCCACGCAGCTGCTCGCGGTGCCCTTCGGCTGGGTGCTGCTGGCCGTCGCGCTCGCCTTCGTGTTCCAGATGATCAACGGCATCTCGCAGGGCATCACCGATCAGAACCCGATCAGCTCGGCGTTCGTGGTGACGGTGCTGCTCATGGGCCTCCTCGGCCTGCGCGATCCGCTGATCGGCCTCATGGGCGGCTCGATCCTCCTCGTGTCGTGCACGGTCGGCGTCGACATGCAGCAGGACCGCTCGACCGGCTGGCGCCTGGGCTCCGATCGCAGCATCCAGTTCCGCTACCAGATGCTGGGCATCGTCTCGGGCGCGGTGGTCGCGGTGATCATGACCCGCGTCTTCCTCGAGGGGTTCCCGGTGCTGACGAAGAACCTCTTCGCGCACCCGGAGCTGCGGCTCGACGAGGCGAAGGGCTGGCAGAGCGCGATGACCTACAAGTTCGTCGGCGTGCTCAACACGCTCTCGCAGGACCAGAGCAAGACGCTCTCGGTGATGGCGCTCGGCGTGGCGGTCGGGCTGGCGATCGAGGTGCTCCGCAAGCTCGTCTTCCGCAGCCCCGCCTACATGAAGTGGAAGGAGCAGGGCGCGCTCCACCGGGCGGTCGACTTCGTGCTCGACGCGCTGATCCTCGCTTCGCCCTACGCCTCGAGCTTCGGCGGCTTCGTCGACTTCGAGTCGTCGTTCTGGTGGGGCATCGGCGGTGTCGTGTCGACCTTCCTCGCCGCGCGCCGCCGCGCCACGCCCGAGGTGAAGGACGGGGAGCCGCTCCCGGAGGACATGAGCGCGACGAGCCTGGTCGGCGGCGGCCTCATCGCCGGCGAGAGCCTGTTCGCGCTCTGGCTCGGCATCTCGGGCCTCGTGTCGCGCGGCGCGCTGGGGAAGATCTTCGGCGGCTGAGTCGACTCGGGCACAATGCGGCCTGATGGCGCCACCGCGGGCCCAGCCTTCCACGCCCTTCGTCAGCCGTGAGCTGAACGGCGAGGTGCTGCTCGAGGAGCTGGCCGATCTCCGGAACGCTCAGGTGCCGCAGAAGCACCTCGTCGACCTCGTGGCCGGGCTGCGCGATCTCGAGGGCGTGCGCGTGTCCGAAGCGGCGCAGCGCCTCAAGCAGCTCGCGGCCAACCGCTTCTCGGGCACGCCCGCGCTCGCGTCGCTCCTGGTGCGCTGGGCGGCGAGGCTCAAGACCGAGCCCGACGTGCCGCTCCTCATCTCGCACTTCGAGCGCCTGGCGATCACCGCCTCGATCGTCGGCGCCATCCGTCGCGCGTCCGATTCGCTCAAGGGGCACCGCTGATGGCCCACTCCCTCTCCGACGAGGCGCTCGAGCAGCTCCAGCAGTGGTCGGCGAAGGCCCGCGCGCTCTTCGACGAGCTCCTCGACGATGCGGGCAGTGATCTCCAGCGCGAGCTCCTCCAGCGCGCGGTCGCCGCCGCGCACACGCCAGCCGAGGTCCACGCCTTCGCCGACGAGCTCCGCGGGCTGTCCGACGAGGAGGCCTACGAGGCGTGCACGCTCCACGAAGACGCGCCCGAGGACTACACCGTCACGCAGCTGCTCCGCGCCGAGGCCGACCCGCTCTTCGCCTTCGAGCTCAAGGGCGGGACGCTCGAGCCGAACGAGGCACTCGATGAGCCTCAGCGGCCCGCGCGCGCCCAGCCAGCCCGCGACCTCGACGAGGCCCCGAAGCTCGACCCGCTCGCGGTGGCGCTGGCGCGCAAGAAGCCCTCCGACTCCTTCGAGGCCGAAGCCCCCGCGCCGCGGCCGAAGTCGCTCGACTGGAATGATCTCCAGCACGACAACCAGCCGCCGCCGCCGAAGAAGGACGGCCCGACGACCGCTGGCGGCACGCGCTTCCTCGAGAGCCTGCTCGCCGAAGCGACGCGCGCGCTCGCCATCTCGTGGAAGGAGCAGGACCTCGACGTGCCCGGTGGCCTCACGCTCAGCGATGCGCTCGCCTCGGCGGCCGGGGCGCTGAGCCGCGGCATTCCCGTGCCGTGCGCGATCGGCCCGAAGCCAGGAGACCACCGCCGCTTCGTGGTGCTGCTCCAGCTCAACACCTCGGGGAAGAACCGCGCGTGGCAGCTCTACGATCCCTTCACCTCCGAGCTGGTATGGGCCAACGAAGGCGATCTCCTCGCGCGCGCCGAGCTGCCGTTCGCCAACAAGGTGAATCGACGGTTGACCCGCGTCGTCCTGCCGCAGAGCCTTCGCTCAGCCTTCTGACCGCTGGAGCCTCCATGAAGCTGCCCCTCGCTCTCGTCGCCCTGCTGCCCGCGCTCGCCTTCGCCGACGCGGTGAACGTCTCGCTCACCAACAAGGCGCTCAAGGGCAAGGGGCTCCCCGCGGTGCACGTGGAGATCCTCGAGCCGATCGCCGGCTTCCGGCTCACCCTCGCGCGCGACGGCGGCAAGCCGCAGGAGTGGAAGGGCGGCGGTCGCCCCGGCGTCACGCGCACCATCGAGCTCGCGCAGCCCGAGGGCGTCGCGAAGTGGGCCGGCGAGCTGGTGATCAACCTGCCGAACGGCACCACCGGCTCGATGCCGCTCGAGTTCGAGACCGAGCTCGCGGGCCCGCTCACGCTCACCATCGACAAGGAGAAGGACGTCGACATCGCCGGGCGCAAGCTGCGCTTCACCGTCAACCAGCCCCTCGCGAAGGTGCACCTCAAGGTGCTGATGGACACCGGGGCCTGCGTCGTCGACGACGACATCCCGTTCAACGGCGAGCCGGCCGGCACCAGGCTCGAGGTGACCTGGCCGGAGGCGAAGGGCCAGGTGCTCAAGGTCGACCTCCGCGCCTTCGGTCGCTCCGGCGTCTACAACGGCGTCGAGCTGACGCCATGGCGCATCGACATCCCCCACGAGGAGGTGAACTTCGCCTCGGGCAAGTGGGACATCGCGCCCGATGAGGCGACCAAGCTCGACGCGAGCCTCAAGCTGATCCAGGACGCGGTCGCGAAGTTCGGCTCGCTCGCGGAGCTCAAGCTGTACGTCGCCGGGCACACCGACACGGTGGGCTCCAATGCGTCCAACCTCACGCTCTCGCACAACCGCGCGCGGAGCATCGGTCAGTACTTCCGCAAGAAGGGCCTGCGCATCGCGATCTACTTCGAGGGCTTCGGTGAAGAGGCGCTCCTGGTCTCGACCGCCGACGAGCAGGACGAGCCGAAGAACCGGCGCGCCGAGTACATCATCGCCATCGACGACCCTTCGACGAAGAACGTGCCCTTCCAGCCGAAGTGGCAGCGGCTCTGATCAGTTCGCGCTGAAGTCCACGTTCGCCGTGCCGTTCGCCGGCACCGTCACGCGTTCCTTCGCCTGCTTCTTCGGGTGCTTGAGGATCAGCTCGTACGTCCCGGCAGGGAGTTGGATGGTCTTCACTCCCATGACCTCGTAGGTCCTGCCCTGCAGGTTCACCGTCGCGAAGGGCACGGCCTTGATCTTCAGGAAGCCCTTCTTCGGCTCAATCGGCGGCGTCCTGTTCGGAGACCTGGAGCCAGCGTCGGGCTCGTGCGCTGGGGGTAGCCCCGCGTCAACGACGGCCTCGACGCCTGCGTCGGCTTCAGCGGGCGGAGCCGTTCCTGCGTCTTCCTCTTCCTCGCTGGTGCCGGCGTCTTGTCCGACAGCTGCGACGGGTTCCTGGGCGGGCGGCGGCGGGGACGGATCCTCGCGCGTCATCACGAAGCCGACGGCGACGAGCAGCACCACCACCAACGCGCCGAGCGCGGCGATGAGCGGGACATTGGAGCGCGGCGCGACGATCGGCGCGCTGCTCTCGACTGGCGCGAGCTCGGGCGTGGTGGCTGACGAGACCGAAGCGCTCGCGGTGGGCGTGCTCGCGCTCGCCGCCTCGGTCGCGCTCAACGTCGGGTCCGAGAAGCCGGTGAGCGACGGTCGCACGATGACCGAAGGCTCCTGAACGGGGAGCGGATCGAAGCGCCGGCTCACCGGGCGCTTGATGGCCGGCATCTGCTCGGTGCGCGGGCGGCCGGAGGTGGCCTTGAACTCCTCGGTCTTCACCTCGGCGCGGAGCGGCATGCGCGCTGGCGCCGTGCGACTCGCGGGCGCGTCGTCGTCATCCATCACGCCACGGCGGGGCTGCGGCTTCGGCGCCGGCCCGACCGGCGTCGCGGTCATCGTCGGCCCACGCCCGGGCCGCGCGACGGTGTGGCCGTGACCGAAGTCGTCGTCGGGCGGCATCGTGGTGTCGGGCACGGGCGCGCCAATCGGTGGCGCGTCGTACTCCTCCTTGAAGATCTGCTGGAGGAACATCGCCACCGACGTGT
Organism: Myxococcota bacterium; assembly: GCA_049322495.1. GTDB lineage: Bacteria > Myxococcota > Myxococcia > Myxococcales > Myxococcaceae > Archangium_A. Next base: position 55,021 of record JBMORD010000271.1, read on the forward strand.
CTTCGACCGACTTCGCGCTGCGCAGCGCGAAGGTGGCCAGCGCGCGATCGAACTCGAACGCCGACTGGAAGCGCTCCGCCACCGGGCGCGCGAGCGCCTTCATCACGACGTCCGAGAGCTCCTGCGGCACGTCGGGGTTCATGCGCGCGGGTGGCGGGATCAGGCTCTCCTGCACCGCGCGGAGCACCGCGAGATCGGAGTCGCCGTCGAAGAGCCGGCCACCCGTCAGCAGCTCCCACATCACGATGCCGAGCGCGAAGATGTCGGTGCGCGCGTCGACCTGATCGCCGCGGGCCTGCTCGGGCGACATGTACGCGAACTTGCCCTTGAGCATGCCGGGCGCGGTGTGCGTGGTCTGCGCCTTGGCGATGCCGAAGTCGGTCAGCTTCACCGCGCCGTCGAACGACAGCAGCACGTTGTGCGGCGTCACGTCACGGTGCACCACGCCGATCTTCTGGCCGCCCTCGGAGAGCGAGTGCGCGTATTGGAGGCCGCGCGCGACCTGCGCGCCGATCTCCGCGGCGAGCGTGGGCGGGAAGGGCACCTTGAGCTCGCGGCAGCGCTTGCGCAGATCCCACAGCGACGCGCCGCGCACGTACTCCATCGCCAGGTAGTACGAGTCGCCGTGCTTCCCGAAGTCGAAGATCTGCACCACGTTGGCGTGGTTGAGCTTCGACGCGAGCCGCGCCTCGGCGATGAACATCTGCACGAACTGCGTGTCGTTCGCGAGGAACGACTTCACCACCTTGATGACGACGTCCTTGGCGAAGCCCTCGGGGCCGACCGCGCTCGCGAGAAAGATCTCGGCCATGCCGCCTTCGGCGAGCTTCTTCCTGATGACATATCGACCGACCGTCGCGCCCGGTTGCATTTCCCCTGAACCCGCTCTGCTGATAACTCGCGGCAGCCTAGTCTTCGAGCGCGAGGGTTCCAAATGAAGCGAACGGTGGGTGTGTTGGTCGTGCTGCTGGCCGCGCAGGCCTGGGCAGGCAAGAAGACGGTGGTGATCGCGGCAGGTGATTGCGCCGACCCGGGTCTCGTTTCAGCCGCGAAGGATTTCCGTGACGCTGCAGCACGCGAGCTCGCCGGCTCGCTCATGGAGGGCGAAGTGGTGCTCGACATCGTGCGCCCGCGCCCGACGCGGAGCGTGAGCGACATCGAGCGCCAGGTCGACTCCGCGCGCACCCTCTTCTTCGGGGGGCAGGTCGATCGCGCGGAGCAGCTCGTCGATCGCGCGATGGAGGAGCTCGAGCGGGCCTCGCCTGAAGCGAAGCCCTGGCCGGTGACGCAGAGCGCGCTGGTGCTCAAGGCGTTGATCGCGAAGAACGCCGATCGCACCCGGGAGATGAGCGAGGCCTTCCGCCGCATCGTGCGCATCGACCCGGGCTTCAAGCTCGATCCCGACGCGCACCCGCCGAGCGCGATCGCGGCCCTCGACGCGGTGAAGAAGGAGCTGGCGCGCACGCGGAAGACCAGCGTCACCATTCGCGTCGAGGCGGGCCCCGTGGGGACCGTCTTCATCGACGGCCAGGCGATGGGCGCGAGCCCGCTGAAGCTCGACCTCGTGCCGGGCTCGTACCGCGTCTCGATCGTCTCCGGCGCGATGGTGTCGTTTCCCCATCGGCTCGAGGTCCCGAAGGACACGAAGCTCAACGTCGATCTCGCATTCGAAGGGAGCCTCGGCACGCAGGCGCCGCTGTGCATGACGAGCTCCGTTGACGCGCCGGCGATCAAGCTCTCGCAGCTCGTCGCCGCGGAGCAGGTCATCGTGCTGCGCAACACCGCCCGACGCTCGGAGCCCCCGTACATCACCGGGACGCTCTATGAGCTGTCGACCGGCAAGCAGGAGCGCGCCGGCTCCGTTCGTCAGGAGCTCGTCGCCGCCCTCGCCACCTTCGTCGTCACGGGCCGGAGGGTCGAGGGGATCGATTCCACTCCGCGGCCGCCGCCGCTGGTGATCGTCGAGTCTCCGAAGACCGAAGCACCGCCGCCGCCTCCGCCCGCGCTCGCGAAGACCGAGCCGAGCGTGAAGCCCGTTCAGGTGAAGCCGGAGTCGGTGAAGGTCGAGCCCAAGACCGACGCTCCGCGCGTCTCGGAAGAGGGCCGCGGCCGGCTCGAGCCGAGCGCGCCGCCACCGCCACCGGCGCCGCTGGCTGCCGCTTCGGGCTCGACGGCGGCCGAGCGCAAGACCGCCCTGGTGATGATCGCGATGGGCGGAGGCCTGGCGCTCGTGGGTGGCGTCCTCGCCATCGCGGTCAACGCGCCCATTGACTCGCCAGGCTACCGGGTCACCGGGCTCACGAATCAGGGTGGTCCTGGCCGGGTTCCAGTCGCAGGCATGAATGACGGCGCCCGCGCGGATCTCGTCGCAAAGCTCCCGACTGTCGACGCCCTCAATACCTTGAGCATGGGCCTCGCCGGCGCGGGCGCGGGCCTCGCCGTCGGAGGCCTCGTCGGCTTGCTGCTGTTCCCCGAGCCGTCCGGACCGCGCCTGTCTGCCGCCGCCAGTCCAGCGGGCGGAACGGTGACGCTGTCCGGCTCGTTCTGATCAGCTCGCCGTCGCCGCGCCAGCCGTCTTCGGCTTGATCGCGTGCTTCTCGAGCTCGGCCGCGAGTCGGCCGGTCAGCATCAGCGCCCACATCTTCCAGTCGGCGATGAAGGACCACAGCGGGTACGTGAAGGTCGCCGGGCGGTTCTTCTCGAGGAAGAAGTGGCTCACCCACGCGAAGGCGTAGCCCGAGAGCAGCGCGCTGACGACGTACAGCGGCGCGAGGTGCACCACGGCCCAGACGAGGTTGAGCAGCGCGAGCGACGTGCCGACGAAGTGGAACCAGCGCGTGATCGGCAGCGAGTGCTCACCGAGATAGAACGGCCAGAACGCCTCGAAGGAGGTGATGGTCTTCATTTCGCGAAGATCTTCCGGAAGAGGCCCACGATGCCCTGATCGTTGGTCGGCTTGAGCTCGTCGACCTTGACCTGCTCGGTCTCACCGGGAGGCGGCGGCGCCAGCTGCTGCTTGGTCTTGAGCTGCGCCTTCCGCTGCGGGTCGAGCGACATCGCGCTGAACTCGTCTTCGCCTTCGTACGACACCTGCGCCCGCGGGCGCGCGCCGGGAAGAGACGGTGAGGAGCCCGAGGGGAGTTTGCCTGCCATGCCGGGCACCTTAAGGACATTTCAGCCGCTCGGGCAATCCCGGGCGGGGAGCAAGTCCCCCAAAAGATTGACCGACCCATGCTCGCGTGGGAGCTTTCGCGAGCGATGTCCGGACCTTCTGCGAACACGCGGCTTCGGTGGGTTCTGGTCACCCTGGCCGGCTTCACGGCCTGTGGCCCGGTGCAGTCGACCTCCTACCTGATCGACACCGAGACGATGCTCGAGGCGGCGCGCACGGCGCAGGCCGACAAGCTCGCTCCCTACGAGTGGACGGCGGCGAACCTCTACTTCGCGAAGTCGAAGGAAGAGGTCGGCTACTCCGACTTCGAGCAGGCCGTCGACTACGGCAAGAAGGCCGTGGAGTTCGCGACGAAGGCGCGCGACGTCGCCCTCAAGGTCGGCAAGCGCAACGAGCCCACGCCGACCGAGCCGCCGGTGGTGCCTTCCCCATGATCATCCGCCGAGGTCTTCTTCTCGTGGTCGCCGGCCTCGCGCTCGCGGCCTGCCACAGCGGTCCCCAGATCCGCGCGTCGGGCGACATCATCAAGACCGACATCGAGCGCGCCCGCCGTTCGAACGCGATGCGCTGCGCGCCGCGGGAGCTGGCCGCCGCCGAGGCCAACCTCGACTTCGCGCTCGGTGAGCTCGACGAGGGCAACTCGCAGCGCGCCTACGAGCACATCGTCGAAGCCGAGGCGATGGCGAAGAAGGCCGTGGCGCTGTCGCGTGACTGCGCGCCGCGCCAGGTCGTGGTGCGCGAGCCGCCGCAGCTCGTGGTGAAGATCGAAGAGACCGACAAGGACGGAGACGGCGTCCTCGACAAGGACGATCAGTGCCCGTCGCTCCCCGGCCCCGCCGAGAACAAGGGCTGCCCGGTCGAGGCGCCGAAGGACCGCGACAACGACGGGATCCTCGACCCGTCGGATCGCTGCGTCGACCAGCCCGAGGACCTCGACGCCTTCCAGGACGACGACGGCTGCCCCGAGCCCGACAACGACAACGACGGCATCCTCGACGCGGCCGACAAGTGCCCCAACGAGGCCGGCCCGATGCAGAACTTCGGCTGCCCGATCCTCGACAAGGACGGCGACGGTCTCAACGACGACAAGGACAAGTGCCCGAACGAGCCCGAGGACAAGGACGGCTACCAGGACGAAGACGGCTGCCCCGACCTCGACAACGACTCCGACGGCGTGCCCGACGACCGCGACGACTGCCCGATGGACCCCGGCCCGGCCGACAACAAGGGCTGCCCGCGCAAGTACTCGCTCGTCGCCGTCACCAAGGACCGCATCGAGATCAAGAAGCAGATCAAGTTCGCGACCGGCAGCGCGAAGATCGTCGGCGCCGAGTCCGAGAAGATCCTCGACGAGGTCGCGCAGGCCCTGAAGGACAACGCGCAGATCAAGAAGGTGCGCATCGAGGGCCACACCGACTCGGTCGGCGATGACGCGAAGAACCTCAAGCTCTCGCAGAACCGCGCGAACTCGGTGATGTCGGCGCTCATCAAGCGCGGCGTCGACCCGGGCCGCATGGAGGCGGTCGGCTTCGGCGAGACCCGCCCCATCGCCTCCAACGCGACGGCTGCCGGCAAGGCCGAGAATCGCCGCACGGAGTTCAACATCGTCGAGCAGTAAGGCGGCGCTGGCTCAGGTCGAGGCCGCCACGCAGGCGTCGAGCAAAGACGGATCTTCGCGCAAGCGGGTCATGTCGGCGCGGCGAGGGCGCTGCCTCAGGCAGAGGAGAGCCCCGACGCAGTGGTCAATTCGACGTGGGCCGGCGAGAGCACCTGCGTCCGGCGCACCGCCCGCGCGGAGCGTCAGACGCGAGACCGGAGATGAAGAGTCGGGGGACGCGTGTCGGGCGGGAACATCGCGGCGGCCTGCCGTGCGCTCGGCGCTGCGCACAACCGGTAGGCGCCGGGCGGCAGCCCCACACCGAACCAGCCACCGTTCGGCAGTTTCCCGAGTGCCCTGAAGCCCGCTCCATCGATGATGACCGGGCGATCCGGCTGCCGAGAAGGCCGCACCTGGATGGCCTGCGCGGTCGCAGGTGCGGGCTCACCGAGCGGCGCAGCGGCATCATCGCCTGGGCGATTCGCACGTCGTGCTCTGCGCCATCGCGTGGGGCGTATGGGCACCGCGGAAGTGGAGCGAGCGCGCCGCCTGACTACTCGCGAACTCGCGTTCCCTGCGCCTGCGCCTCGCCGTTCGAGATGGGGGCGACGGGCTCCATGCGTCCGCCGATCAGCGCCTCGGCTTCCTTCACGCTCTGCTGCACGGCGTCGACGCCGGTGAGCAGATCATCGAGCTGATCGGTGAGCTGATCGGGGCTGGTCATCGTCAGCGCCTGATCGCGCAGCAGCCGCACCGAGTTCTCGATGAGGTTCATCTGCCCGCGCGCGCGCGCGAGGAAGGTCTCGATCTCCTTGATGGTGTCGAGGCGCTTCTGGAGCACGGTGGCGTTCTTCGCGGCGAGCTCGCGCACCGACTCGTCGCTCATCTTCTCCTGCAGGCCCTGCTGCGCCTTGATCTGCCGCTCGAGGTCGCGCACGTCGACGGCCTGGAGGTAGGTCTCGGCGCGGCGGCAGGCCGACGCGAGGCGCACGAAGCTCGTGTGGAGCTGCGAGAGCTTCTCGAGCTCCGTCTGGAGCAGGATCGCCTGGAACGAGGGGTTGTTCGCCATGTCGCGCTCGATCTCGCGACGCAGCTCGTCGAGGGCCTTCGCGCGCTGCCACTCGCGCTCGGGCAGCTCGGCCATCAGCTTGTCGACCCGCGCGCGGTCTTCCTTCTCGCGCTGCTGCCGTTCGGCCTCGCGCACCGCCCGCTGGAACGGCCTGAAGTCGGGGCCGAACACCAGCCACAGCGCCTCGAGCCCCAGCGCGCCGAGGCTGATGAGCCAGTCGCCGGTGAGCGCCGACGCCGTCGCCGCGCCCCCGAGCAGCGAGAGGTTGTAGACGTTGAGGAAGGCCGCCTTGAGGTAGTTCGGCGTGCCGCCGCCTTCGCTGGCCATGACTCAGAGCCCCACGCGGATGTTGCCGTGCACGTTCGACTCGTGGAGCAGGTCGAGCACGTGGTTCTCGACGCGCTTGAACTCCGCGCTCTGCTTCACCGCCGCCTCGCGCGAGGGGAAGTAGGGCACCTCGATGCGGTGCAGCACGCGCGCCGGCCGGTGCGAGAGCACGAAGATGACGTCGGCCAGGTAGACCGCCTCGGCCACGTCGTGGGTGACGAAGAGCACCGTGTTGTCCTGCGTGCGCAGCACGTCGAGGATCAGCGACTGCATGCCCCAGCGCGTCTGCGGGTCGAGCGCGCCGAACGGCTCGTCCATCAGGATCAGCCGCGGCTTGTTCACCAGCGTGCGCGCGATCGCCACGCGCTGCTTCATGCCGCCCGAGAGCTGCTTGGGCAGCGAGTCCGCGAAGTCCTTGAGGCCCACCTGCTGGATGATCGCCAGCGCCTGCTTCTTGCGTTCCTCCGCCGCGACGCCCTGGAGCTCGAGCCCGTACTCCACGTTCTCGCGCACCGTGCGCCACGCGAAGCTGGTGTAGCTCTGGAACACCATGCCGCGATCGCGGCCCGTGCCCTCGACCGGCTTGCCGTCGACCAGCACCTCGCCCGAGTCGGGCGTCAGCAGCCCGGCCACCGCCTTCAAGATGGTGCTCTTGCCGCAGCCCGAGGGGCCGAGGAACACCGCCAGCTCGCCGACGCCCGGCTTGTTGGCGACCGTGAGGTTGACGTTCTCTACCGCCTGGACCGTGCGGCCCTTGCGATCGGTGTACGAGATGAAGAGGTCCTTGAGCTCGAGCTTGGGCGTCGTCGACGAGCCGAGCTGCGCAGGCGCGGGAGCGATCTCAGACATCCGCTTCCCTCCAGGCGAAGAGCAGGCGGTTGATGGTGCGGATCACCACGTCGGTGAGGATGCCGATGATCCCCACCACGAGGATCCCCGCGAAGCTCCACTCGGGCTTCAGGTGCTGGCTCGCGAGCTGGAGGATGTAGCCGATGCCGCTCTGCGCGTTCACGATCTCCGCGAGGATGATGTACGTCCACGCGATGGCGTTCATCACGCGGAAGCCGTCGAAGATCTGCGGCAGCGCGGAGGGGATGAGCACCGTGCGGATCACCTGCGCCTTCGTGGCCCCCAGCGTGAACGCCGTCTGCACCATCTCCTCGGGCACCGCGCGGATCGCGTCGACCACCGCCGGCAGCAGGTACACCACCGTCCCGAGGAAGAGGAACGCCACCTTCTGCGTCTCGTCGATCCCGAACCAGAGGATCAGCAGCGGAATGAACGCGGTGATCGGCAGGTAGCGCATCGGCGCCACGATCGGGTCGAAGATGCGGTTGATGAGCTCGAAGCTGCCCATCGCGATGCCCAGCGGCAGCGCCACCAGCAGCGACAGCCCGAAGGCCTTCACGATGCGCAGCGCGCTGATGCCCACCGCCTGCAGCAGGTCCTTCTCGAAGATCAGGTAGAAGAGACTCTTGATCACCTGATCTGGCGCGGGGAGGAAGAAGTGGGGCACCAGCGGCGCCTGCTCGCCGTTGCGCTCGACGTGCACGTAGCTCAGCACGCACCACGCCGCGACGAGCACCACGATGCTCGACACCGACGCCAGCCTCGCTGCGCCGGCGGGGATCGAGCTGCGGAGCGCCCACAGCGACGGCTTGCGCCGCGTGGGCTTCACCTCACTGGGCATTGAGGACGACCTTGATGTCCGTGCGGCGGTTGAGCGCGCGGCCGTCTTCGGTCTCGTTCGGCGCGACCGGCTTGCTGCTGCCCTGGCCGACGGTGACGAAGCGCTTGGGGTCGATGCTGAAGTTCTTCACCAGGTAGTTCTTCACCGACTCCGCGCGCCGCGCCGAGAGCGTCTTGTTCGCCGCCTCGCTGCCGCGGCTGTCGGTGTTGCCCTCGACCTGGAGGTAGGTGTTGCCGAACGCGAGCATCGTCTCGCCGAGCGAGTCGAGCGTGAAGTAGCTGCCGGGCATGATCTCGTCGGAGCCGGTGGTGAAGTGAATCGACAGGCTCTTGTTGACGATCGCGCGGTCGGTGAGCTTGGGCTTGTCCTTGAAGGCGAACGACTCCTCGACCTTCTGCGTCGCGTAGTCCTTCGCGAGCGCGGCCACGAAGCGGCTGTCCTTGAAGTCGGCCGCGTCGACCACCGTGTTCACCACGCCCTTCTTGCGCCAGATGACGAAGGCGCCGTTGAAGAGCGAGTCGAAGTACGACTTCGGGCCCGACAGACCGAAGAAGAGCGCGTTGTCGGCGTAGCTGGTCAGCTTGAGGCCCGAGAGCATGCCCGACACGTCGTCCGGCGTGAGCTTGAGCGCGTCGGCGATGAGCTGGTTGGTGCTCTGCGGGTCTTCCTTCATCACGCTGATCGCGTCGAACCAGCCGGCGACGAAGGCCTGCACCGCGCCGGGCGCCTCGTCGACGATCTGCTGGCGGGCGACGAGCGTGTCGGCGATCACGTTGGTGGCCGCGGTGGTCGAGACGAGAATGTGCGCCTCGCCTTCCCGCGCTGCGACGGCGCCCGAGAGATCCGGCTCCCAGGTGACGGCGGCCTCGACCTTGCCGGCCTTGAACATCGCGGCGGCCTGCGGCGCCTCGGCGGTGAAGACCACGTTCTTCTCGATGTCGGCGCGATCCTGCGGCGAGAGGCCCGACTGCGACAGCAGGAACAGCAGCAGCCAGTGCGACGGCGTGTACTTGGTGCTCGCCACGCGCTTGCCCTTGAGATCTTCCACCGACTTGATCGTCTTGAGCGAGACGATGCCGTCGCCGCCGCGGCTCCAGTCCTCCTGGATGATGGCGCGCGCCTTGAGGCCCTTCTCCTTGAGCTCCGACGCCTCGCGCGCGTACGAGTCGACGGTGTCCCACATGATGTCGATGTCGCCCTTGATGAAGGCGGCGAGCTTCGCGCTGGGGTCCTCGAGGAGCACGAACTCGACGTCGAGGCCGTACTTCTTCTTGTAGATCGAGCTCGGGCTGCCCGGCTTCATGCCGCCGTTGGCGACGATGCCCGGCGCGTGGCCGGCCCAGGTGTTGATGCCCACCTTGAGCGGGCGGTTGAGCGTCGCGGTGCCGACGTTCGCGCCGCCGTTGACCTGCACGTTGCCCTCGCGCGGCGCGTCGCTGATGCCCTGGTTGACCGCCGCGAAGTCGTCCTTCGTGACGTCGTTGCCGCCCGCAGGCTTCTTCGGGTCTTCGACCTTCGGGCCGGCGCCGGACCACTCGCGCACCTGATCGCCGTACTTCTTCCAGCCCACGAACCCGATGACGCCCAGCGCCACCAGCGCGATGAACAACTTCCCGAACGGAGTGAGTTTCATGATCGGCCCTTCATGACGGGGAATGCGAGAGGAGTTACGGCTTGCTGGGCGACGGCGGCACCGGCGACTGGAAGAACTGGAGCACCTGCCCGACCTGCGCCTTGCGGTTCTCCGCTGCAGCGGCGACGGACGCGAGCTGCTCGGTGCGCCTGGTGATGTCGGCGCGCAGTGAGATCACCTTGTCCTCGAGCTGGGCGATCTGCGCCTGCGCGTCGCCGATGCCCTTGGCGGTCTGCTGCTCGTTGAGGCGCACGTAGGTGTCGAGCGCCTTGAGCTGGTTGTTCGCCGCCGCGACGATCTTCGCGATGTCGAAGCCGAACGCCTTGAGCGACGCCTCGACGATCTGCCGCTTGACCTCCACGGGCGTCGCCTCGGGGAGCCCGCGCAGCAGCTCCTCCGCCTTGCGCACGCGATCGAGATCGCCAGCGTCCATGCCAGCGGTCTTGAAGACCGCGTCGAAGTCGACCTGCGCGGGCGTCACCGGGCCGCTCGGGGCGGGCAGCGGCGCGCTGGCCGCCGGGGCGGGGCGCGCAGGTGGCGCGCTCACCGGAGCAGCGGTCCCGGGCGCGCGCTTCGGCGCCGACTGACCTGCGAGCTCCGCGACGATGTCGGCTGCGCTCTTCTCTCCGTCGGCTTCGACGGCCGGCGAGCCTTCGGCCGGCGTCTCCTTCACCTCGACGAACAGACCGAGCAGCTTCGACCCCAGTCCTTTCTCTTCGGGCATGCGGTGCTCCTTAGCAGACACAAATTCCGCATCACCGCGAAATATGGTGAGGTTTTGCGCATGCCCAAGTTCGAAGTCCACATCCCTGCGACTGACAGCAACGGCTTCAACGTCACCCTCAAGGTGGGCGCTGACAACTGGATGGCGGCGCTCAAGGCCGGCATGCAGAAGCTGGGCGAGCAGGGAGCGGTCGGCCAGAACGTGATGGTCGACATTCAGGAGGACAACTCGATCCACGTGACCGAGGCGTCTTCCGGCCGCGTCTTCCGCATCCGCGAGCTGAGCGACGAAGAGGCCGCGCGCGCGCAGGTGAAGCGGCCGTCGCAGATCCGCCCCGCGGTCGCGCCGCCGCCGCGCTCCGAGGTGAAGACGGAGCCGGGGATCCCCGCGGTGAAGCCGCCGCCCGAGCTGGGCAAGACGCAGCCGCTGCCGAAGCCGCCCGAGCCGAAGAAGACCGAGCCGCCCGCGCCCGTCCGGCCGCCTCCGGTGGCGAAGACTGATCTCGAGCAGACGCAGCCCGGCGGGCCGGGGCTCGCGCTCAACCCCGCGCTCAACCAGACGCCGGCGCCGTCCTCGCGCCGCACGGCGAAGTCGTCGGCGCGCCTCGAGCTGAAGGACGTCGAGGAGCTCGTCCAGCCGCTGCGGCCCACCACCGGCGCCATCGGGCGCGCGAAGTCGAGCCCCAACCTGGCGAAGACGCAGCGCCAGGAGACCGAGGAGATCCTCGCCGACATCTTCCTGCGCGTGGTGGACATCAACTCCAGGCCCACCATCGAGGACGCGATGAACTTCGTGCTCGATCTCGTGCTCGAGAAGGTGCCGTGCGAGTCGGGCTCGGTGCTGCGCGCCGACACCGCGACCGGCGACCTCTCCTTCGTGGTCGCGCGCGGCCCGAAGGCGCAGGAGATCATGCGGGCGAAGATCATCGTGCCCGCCGGCACCGGCATCGCCGGCTTCTGCGCGGCGGAAGGCGTCTCGGTCGCGGTCAACGACGTCGAGAAGGACCCCCGCTTCTACGCCGACGTCGGAGAGCGCATCGGCTACGAGACCCGCTCGCTCCTGTGCGCGCCGATGATGACGCACGGGCACTCCTTCGGCTGCATTCAGGTGATCAACCGCAAGGGCGGCCCGCAGTTCCTCGAGCACGAGGTCGGCGTGCTGGCGTACCTCGCCCACCAGGCGGCGCTGTACCTCAACCACAAGCTGCTCGAGTGAGGCCGCTCAGCGCTTGAGCAGCTCGCGCAGCAGCACCGTCGCGTAGCTGCCCGCGGGCAGTGAGAAGCACAGCCGCAGATCGCGCTCGCCCTCGACCGCCTCCAGCGTGAGCGGCACGCGGAGCAGGCGGCGCGCCCCGGCGGTCTCCGCGCCGCCCCGCTCGAAGAGCTCCCGCGTCACGCCCGCGTCGGCGAGCACCGCGCTCTCTTCCGCGTCGACCGCGCCTTCCGGCCGACGCATCTCCGGCCCGAAGAGCGGACCGGTGGGGCTCACCTCGAAGCCGTCGACGCGGGGCTGATCGACGGCGGCGTCGGCGCAGAGGAACTCGCCGCCCGTGGCGTGCTTCTTGAGCACGTCGCCGGGCAGGGCCCGCGCGAAGGTGCCGGCCTCGAGGCGACGCGCGAGCACCCGGTTGAAGAGATCGGACTGGAAGGCCGAGAGGAACAGCTTGCGCTCGAAGCGATCACGGTGGCGGCCGCCCGCGAGGAGGATCTGCTTACCGCGCTCGGCGTTGTCGCCGCCGAGGCCGAAGCGCTGCTCCCCGAAGTAGTTGGGGATGCCGAGGCGCTGCAGCCGCTCGAGCGCCTCGCGCGCGACCCGGGGCTCCTCGACCCCGCGGAGAACCAGCGTGAAGCGGTTGCCGCGGAGGTGGCCGCCCTTGAGCTTGTTGCGGTGCCGCGCGGCGCGGAGCACCTGCACGCCGTCGAGCGCGAAGGTCGCGAGCTTCGGCTCGACGAAGCGGGCGGGCGCGCACAGGTACTGCCGCGTGACGGCCTGGCGATCCTTGAGGCCGGCCCACGAGACGTCGCGCTCCTGCAGGCCGCAGTGACGCGCGAGGGCCTTCGCCACGTCCTGCGTCGAGCGGCCGCGCTTCTCGATCCACAGGAAGAGGTGCTCCGCCCCGGCTTCGCCGCTCGGCTCGTAGGCGGGCAGCTCTTCGACCTCGAAGTCGTCGGGTGTGCTCTTGAAGACGCCGCCGCACCCCGGGAGGTCGGCGGTCAAGGTCGGCAGCTCGCTCACGTCACTTCGTCTCGAGGGTCGCGAGGTGTTCCTTCACCCGGCGC
>JBMORD010000272.1:0-9042 GCA_049322495.1 Myxococcota bacterium
GCTGTCGGCGTCGTTCGGGTCGGTCTCGCTGGGGCCGACGCGGCCGTCGTGGTTGCCGTCTTCGATGCCGTCGGGCAGGCCATCGCCGTCGGTGTCGGCCACCTTCGGGTCGGTGGTGGTGCTCGGGTCGGCGTCAGGCACGAAGTTCGGCGAGCTGGTGTTGGTGCCCTGCGGCGCGGTGGCGACCGTCACGCCGCGCTCGGTGCCGTCGTTGACGCCGTCGCCGTCGGAGTCGGGATCGAGTGCGTCGATGCGCCCGTCGCCGTCGGTGTCGGTGACGCCGTCCTGGCCGTCGCGCACGCCGTCGTCGTCGCTGTCGGCGTCGAGCGGGTCGGTGCCGGCGGTGACCTCCTGGCCGTCGGTGAGGCCGTCGCCGTCGGTGTCGGGGTTGTTGGGATCGGTGCCGCGGCTGAGCTCGTCGTCGTCGGTGAGGCCGTCACCGTCGGTGTCGCTGCGCACCGTCCACGTCACCGTCGCCGGCGTCGCGTCGACGTTGCCCAGCGCGTCGATGGCGCGCACCGCGAAGGTGTGGGGGCCCTGCGCGAGGCCGGTGAGCGCCAGCGGCGCGCTGCACGCGGTGAAGGGCGCGCCGTCGAGGCTGCACTCGAAGGTCGAGTTCGCCTCGGTCGAGGTGAAGACGAGCGTGGCGGTGGTGGCGCCGGTGGTCCCGCTCGGGCCCATGGTGATGGTGGTGTCGGGCGCGGTGGCGTCGACGGTCCACGTGCGGGTGGCGGGCGTCGGGTCGACGTTGCCCGCGCCGTCACGCGCGCGCACCGAGAGGGTGTGGCTGCCGTCGGCCAGGCCGCTGAGCGAGTGCGACGCAGGGCACGCGGCGTACGCGGCGCCGTCGAGGCTGCACTCGAAGGTCGCGGCCGGATCGTCCGAGGTGAAGGTGAAGCTGGCGGTGGTGCTGCTCACCGTGCCCGTCGGCCCGCTGGCGATGGTCGTCTCGGGCGCCGTGGCGTCGACGGTGAAGGTGTTGGTGTTCGAGGTCGGCGAGGTGTTGCCCGCCGCGTCGGTGGCGGTCGCGCGCACGGTGTGCGAGCCGCCCGCGAGCGCGGTGCCGGGCGTGAAGCTCCACGCGCCCGACCCGCTGGCCGTGGTGGTGCCGACCGCGACGCCGTCGATGATGACGGTGACCGTCGCGCCCGGCTCGGCGGTGCCGGTGACGGTCGGCGTGTCGTCGTTGGTGAGGCTGCCGTTGGCGGGCGCCGTCACCACCGGCGCGGAAGGCGGCGTCACGTCGACGGTGAAGGCGTTGGTGTTCGAGTCGGGCGAGGTGTTGCCCGCGGCGTCGGTGGCCCGCGCGCGCACGGTGTGCGAGCCCGCTGCCAGCGGCGTCGTCGGGGTGAGGCTCCACGCGCCGGCGGCGTTCGCGGTGGTGGTGCCGACCGCCACGCCGTCGACGATGACCGTCACGGTGGCGTTCGCCTCGGCAGTGCCGGTGTAGGTCGGCGTGGCGTCATTGGTCGCGGTGCCGTTGGCCGGCGTCGTCACCACCGGCGCGACCGGCGCGGTGACGTCGACGGTGAAGGCGTTGGTGGCGGAGCTCGGCGAGACGTTGCCCGCGGCGTCGGTGGCCGTCGCGCGGACGGTGTGCGCGCCGGCGGCGAGCGCGGTGGTGGGCGTGAGGCTCCAGGCGCCCGAGGCGTTGGCGGTGGTGGTGCCCACCGTGACGCCATCGACGATGACGGTGACGGTGGCGTTCGCCTCCGCGGTGCCGGCGTAGGTCGGCGTGGTGTCGTTGGTCGACGAGCCATTGGCCGGCGTCGTCACCACCGGGGCGGCCGGGGCGGTGACGTCGACGGTGAAGGTGTTGGTCGCGGAGCTGACCGAGGTGTTGCCCGCGGCGTCGGTGGCGGTCGCGCGGACCGTGTGCGGGCCGGCGGCGAGCGGGGCGGTCGGCGTAAAGGTCCAGGCGCCGGTCGCGCTCGCGGTGGTGGTGCCGATGGCGACGCCGTCGACGATGACGCTCACCGTGGCGTTGGCCTCGGCGGTGCCCGAGTAGGTGGGCGTGGTGTCGTTGGTCGACGAGCCGTTGGCGGGGGCGAGCACTACCGGCGCGGCCGGGGGCGTCACGTCGATGGTGAAGCTGTTGGTGCCCGAGCTCGGCGAGGTGTTGCCTGCGGCGTCGGTGGCGGTCGCGCGCACGGTGTGGCTGCCGGTCGCCAGCGGCGTGGCCGGGGTGAAGCTCCAGGCGCCGGCGGCGTTGGCGGTGGTGGTGCCGACGATGACGCCGTCGACGATGACGCTCACCGTGGCGTTCGGCTCGGCGGTGCCCGCGAAGGTCGGCGTGGTGTCGTTGGTCGAGCTGCCGTTGGCCGGGGCGACGACGACCGGCGCCGCCGGGGCGATGGAGTCGACGCTCCAGCTCCAGCTCGCCGGGGTCGGGTCGACGTTGCCGGCGAGATCGACCGCGCGCACCGCGAGCGTGTGGCTGCCCTGCGAGAGGCCGGTGAGGGTCGAGGGGTCGGCGCAGACCGCGAAGGCGCCGCCGTCGACGCTGCACTCGAAGCGCAGCACCGCCTCGCTCGCCGAGAAGTCGAAGGTCGCGCTGGTCGAGGAGCTGAGGGCGGGCGGGCCGGCGACGATGAGCGTGTCGGGCGCCGTGGTGTCGACGGTGAAGGTGTTGGTGTTCGAGTTGGGCGAGACGTTGCCCGCGCCGTCCGTCGCGGTGGCGCGGACGGTGTGCGTGCCGTTCGAGAGATCCGCCGGCGGCGTGAGGCTCCACGCGCCCGCCGCGTTGGCGGTGGTGGTGCCGACGGCGACGCCGTCGACGAAGACGGTGACGGTCGAGCCGGCCTCCGCCGTGCCGGTGACCGGCGGGCGGACGTTGGTGGTGATGCTGCCGTTGGCGGGCGTGGTGACGCTCGGCGCGGGCGGGGCGGTGCGATCGACGACCCAGGTGTACGCGGCCGGCGTCGGATCGAACGCCGCGCCGAGGCGGTAGCGCACCTGCAGGGTGTGGCTGCCCTCGCTGAGGCCGGTGAAGGTGGCCGGGTCGCTGCACGCCGCGAAGGCCGCGCCGTCGAGGCTGCACTCGAAGGTCGCGCCGGCGACGTTGGTCGAGAGGTCGAAGGTGGCGGTGTTGGCGTTGGTGAGCAGCGCCGGGCCCGAGACGATCGCCGTGTCGTTGATGACGGTGACGTCGGTCGGGCGGCGCAGGCCCGCGCCCGAGGTGTCGGACTGGTAGACGATGGGCGAGGTGAGCCCGAGCGACGCGCCCACCACGCCGAGCACCGAGAGGTTCGCCTGGTTCGAGACGGTGCCCGCCGCGGTGGCGTCGACCGTCACGCGGAAGCGCACCTCGAAGCTGCCGCCGACGGCGATGGCGCCGCCGGCCGTCGCGGTCGCGCCGCTGCCGAGCCGCACGGTGACGGTGCGCGTGGCCGCGGTCCAGTCGCCCTGGTCGTCGCCCGTCGCGTCGGTCTTGGCGCCGGTGACGCCGCCGCTGACGAGGGTGATGGTGCCCGGCGCGAAGGTGAGGCCGGTGGGGAGCGCGTCGGTGAGCACCACGTCGCGCGCGGTGTCGGTGCCGGAGTTGCTGCCGGTGATGCGGTACTCGAGCACGTCACCCGGCACCACGCTGCCGCCGTTGAGATCGACCACCGTCTTCGTCACGTCGACGAACATCGGCTTGAGCGTCGAGACGCTGGTGATGAACGCGCCGTGGATGAAGACGTCACCCGCCGACGTCGCGGCGAGCGGCGCCGAGGTCTGGTTGGGCGCGAGCTGCCCGGTGACGTCGAACACGTCGAGGTCGAAGCCCGTCACCGAGCCCACGCCGCCGGTGAGCTGAGGGAGATCGCCCACGTTGGACACCGCCACGCCCAGCGTGCTGCGCGTGCCGTTGAGCGCGTTGTCGGCCGGGTTGAGCGCGTTCGACGCCGCGACGCCGTTGAAGGTGAAGCTCTCACCGGTGAGCGAGAGGTCGCCCTCGTACGCGATGATGCCCAGCTTGCCGTCGAAGCCCGCGTCGGGCACCACGAAGCCCGAGAGCGTCACGTTCGCCGACTGTGTGGTGTTCACCAGGTCGAAGCCGTCGAACAGCGTGAGGTTGCGCGGCGGCATGCTGTCGAGGCGGTAGAAGATGACCATCGACCACGAGGTGAAGAAGGTCTGGTCGTTGAGGTTGACCGGGTTGAGCGAGTCGATGCCCGACACGCGGTAGGCGCCCGGGCCGTTGGTCTGCACCAGCGCGGTGACGTCGGCGGACGACTGGTAGCTCGCGTTGACCGCCGGGTAGAGCACGTCGGCGGTGACCGTCGCGCTGAAGCCGCCCTGGCGATCCACCGTCACCTGGGCGTCGCTGGTGCCCTTCGC
The DNA here is from genome assembly GCA_049322495.1 of Myxococcota bacterium. Taxonomy (GTDB): domain Bacteria; phylum Myxococcota; class Myxococcia; order Myxococcales; family Myxococcaceae; genus Archangium_A. The sequence goes on from JBMORD010000272.1 coordinate 4,324, forward strand.
CGCCCAGTACAGCCGCGCGTAGGTGACGGTCGCGCCCGCGGGGAGGGCGAGCATCGCCGTGGTGCGCGCCTGCGCGAGCGTGATGGCGTTGTTCGCCTGCGCCTGGCCCGTGGCCGGCGCGTCGGCCCGCCAGAGCACGTCGCCGGCCGTGTCGCCGGTGTTGGTGCCGCAGGCGCCCACCGTGCCCACCACCGGCGTGACCGGCGAGTTGCCGCAGTCGTAGCTGTTGGTGTTGCCGATCAGCAGGAAGTCGCCGCGCTGATCGACGCTGTAGCGAACGGTCTGCGAGGCGGAGGCAACCGACGCGCAGACGACCAGAAGAAGGGAAAAGGTCCGGGGGGAACGCACGAGGGCGGGCAGTAGCAAGGCCGGAACCAGACGGAAGAATCGGTTTCCTGCGTGGTTGAGCTGCCCCTACACGTTGCGCTATGCAACGCCTGATTGCAGACTGACACTCCTGCGCCGTCCACCTCGGTCCTGGTCGTCGATGACGACGAGTCGATCGCGCGCCTGGTCGGCAGCTACCTGCGCCGGGTGGGATACGCGGCCGACTGGGCGATGGACGCGGACGGGGCCATCGAGGCGGCGCGACGGCGGCCGTACGAGCTGATCATCACCGACTACCAGCTGCAGGGGCAGACCGGGCTCCAGCTCGCGCAGCGGCTCCAGGGGGAGCTGCGACGGCGGGTGCCGGTGGTGGTGATGACGGCGCACGGGAGCCTCGAGACCGCGGTCGAGGCGATGCGCGCGGGCGCGGCTGACTTCCTCACCAAGCCCTTCGAGCTCTCGCTGCTCGGGGTGGTGGTCAACCGCGTGCTGGCGCACCACCTGACGACCCTCGAGCTCGAGGCGCTGCGCAGCGAGGTGCGCCGGGCAGAGGAGACGCAGGGCATCCTCGGCAGCCACCCCTCGATGGCGACGCTCCGCACCCACGTCACGCGCATGGCCGGCGTCGACGGGGTGGTGCTGGTGACGGGTGAGAGCGGCACGGGCAAGGAGCTCGTCGCGCGCGCGCTGCACTCGCTCGGGCCGCGGAAGGCCGGGCCCTTCGTGGCCATCAACTGCGGCGCGCTGCCGGCCACGCTGCTCGAGTCGGAGCTCTTCGGCCACGTGCGCGGCGCCTTCACCGACGCGCGCACCGAGCGGCTCGGGGTGTTCCGCGAGGCCGAGGGCGGCACGCTGTTCCTCGACGAGATCGGCGAGCTGCCGATGCCGCTCCAGGCCGCGCTCCTGCGTGTGCTCCAGGAGCGCACCGTGCGCCCGCTCGGCGCCAACCGCGAGCTCAAGGTCGACGTGCGCGTCGTCGCGGCGACCAACAAGAACCTCCACGAGGAGGTCGAGGCCGGCCGCTTCCGTTCCGATCTGCTCTTCCGCCTCGACGTGCTGCGGCTGGCGATCCCCCCGCTGCGCGAGCGCGGCGACGACGCGCTGATGCTGTTCCACCACTTCCTCGCGCTGGCCGCGGCGCGCCACGGCAAGCAGATCCACTCGCTCTCGCGCGAGGCGAGCGAGCTCCTCACCGTGCACCAGTGGCCGGGCAACGTGCGCGAGGTGCAGAACGTCGTCGAGCGCGCGGTGCTGGCCTGCGATGGCGGGCGCATCGAGCAGTGGCACCTCCCGCAGTCGCTGGGCGTGCAGCCGGTGCCGAAGCTGCGCGACGGCTGGCCGCTCATCTCGCTCGACGCGCTCGAGAAGCGCCACATCGAGTACGTGCTCGGCGCGGTCGGCGGCAACCGCCAGCGCGCGGCCGATCTGCTCGGCATCGACCGCGTGACGCTCTACCGCAAGCTCAAGCGCAGCGCGGCGAAGTGATCAGCGGCTGTACTTGCCGCTGGTGGCCGTGGGGCCCGCGAAGAAGCGCACCCGCTCGTTGGCCGCGAGGTGCCGGAGCACGAAGAAGCAGGTCTCCGGGTCGGCGTTGATCGCCTCCGCGAGCTGCTCGACCGTGCGCGGCGTGGCCTCGAGCGCCTGGAGCAGCTTGCGCTGCACCGCGAGCACCGCCTCGGCGGCCTTCTTGCCCGCCTCCACGCCCGGCTGGTGGTAGGCGTTGACGTTGATCAGCGTCGCGTAGAGGCCGACGGTGCGCTCGAAGAGCGCGATCAGCGCGCCCAGCGTCTTCGCGCTCACCTCGGGCACGGTGAGGGTGATCGACGCCCGGCCCTTCTCGGCGAGCGCGGCGCGCGTGCCGAGCAGGAAGCCCTGGAGATAGTCGCCGGAGGTGACCTGCGGCTCGACCTCGAAGGCGGGCCCGGCGCGATCCTTGAGCACCTCGATGAAGAGCACGAAGTGGTTGGCCACGCCGTCGCGGAGCTGCTGGACGTAGGCGTGCTGATCGGTCGAGCCCTTGTTCCCGTAGACCGAGAGGCCCTGCTCGACCACCCGGCCGTCGAGATCCTTCTCCTTGCCGAGCGACTCCATCACCAGCTGCTGCAGGTAGCGGCTGAGCAGCAGCAGCCGGTCCTTGTACGGGAGCACCACGAGATCCTTCGCGCCGCGCCCGCCCGCGGCCCGGTGCCAGGCGAGCGCGAGCAGCGCGGCGGGGTTCTGCTTCACCTCACGCACCCGGGTGGCGACGTCCATCTCGCGCGCGCCGGCCAGCAGCGCGTCGACGTCGAGCCCCTGGAGCGCCGCGGGCAGCAGCCCCACCGCCGAGGTCTGCGAGGTGCGGCCGCCGACCCAGTCCCACATCGGGAAGCGGGCGAGCCAGCCCTGCGCCGCCTTGTCGAGCTCGCTGCCCACGCCGGTGACCGCGACGGCGTGGCGCGCGAAGTCGAGGCCGGCGCGCTGGAAGGCCGCCTGCGCCTCGAGCATCCCGTTGCGCGTCTCCTTCGTGCCGCCCGACTTCGAGATGACGAGCACCAGCGTCTCCTTGAGGGCGCCCGAGAGCGCGGCGAGCACGCGGTCGAAGCCGTCAGGGTCGGTGTTGTCGAAGAAGAAGGGCGTCAGCTTGTCGCGCGGGCCGCCGAGCGCGTCGGCGGCGAGCTGCGGCCCGAGCGCGGAGCCGCCGATGCCCACCACCAGCAGCCGCGTGAAGCGCCCGCCGGTCGGCGGCGCGATGCGGCCCGCGTGCACGTCGGCCGCGAAGGCCTTGAGGCGCGAGAGGGTGTCGACGATCGCCGCGCCGTCATCGGCGGGCGCGAGCTCCGGCGCGCGCAGCCAGTAGTGGCCCACGCGGCGCCGCTCGTCGGGGTTGGCGATCGCCCCCTGCTCGAGCGCCGCCATCGCGTCGAAGGCCTTCTGCATCCCGGGGGCGTCGGCGAAGTCGTCCGCCAGGCCCGCCTTCGAGACGTCGAGCGAGAGGCCCAACCCTTCCACCACGCACAGCAGCTCCTGGTACTTCTTCCAGTTCGCGCTCATGGGCGCGCACTTTCGCCGCTTTGAATCGACCGCGCATCACTCGAGCGTCGTCGACAGCGGGGAGCGGTGGAATATGGTGGGCGCCGTCATGGAGGTCCTGGTCTTTCCCGGTGAAGAGGCGCTGCAGGTGGCGATGCGCTCCGGCCTCGTTCCGCCCGACGTGCAGCGCGCGCCCGCGAAGGTGGGCGTCACCGCCGATGGACGGATCGAGCTCGCCGCGTCGGTCACCGCGAAGGTGAAGAAGGCGCTCGGCGGCGCCGGCGTCGAGGTGCGCGAGTCGTCGAGCGCCCTGGCGCCCGTCTCGTGCTGGGCCGAGGCGCTGCGGCCCCTGCGCCGCGGCGAGCCGACCGAAGCGCTGCCGCAGGTGCTGTTCTCCGTCGGCGGCGAGCACACGCTGCTCGAGCTCGCCGGCGAGCTGCTCCGCCTGGGCTGCGATCGCCAGGAGTTCTCCATGGTGCGCTCGGAGCACGCGCACGCCCTGGTGCGCGTCGTCGATCCCCCGTGGTTCGTGCTCTCGCGCGCGCTCGATCACCTCGACGGCCTGCGCGCCTTCGTGCCCGCCGTGCCCGGCCAGGAGCGGCTGTGGACCGAGGTCGGCTTCGAGCACCCGCTCCAGGCGGCCCTCGAGGCTCCTGACGAGGGGCTGGTGCTGATGCCCGGCGACGGGGCCTGGTGGCGCCTGCCCGACGCGGAGTGGATCGACGTCGATCAGCTCGTGGTGCCGACGGGGCTGGGCGGGCAGGAGCGCCTGCGCGTCACGCCCGAGGCGCCGAAGGTGCAGGTGACGCTCACCCTCGCGCGCGCGGCGCGCCCCGAGCAGCCGACGCTCTTCGTGTTGCCCAACGGGCTGGCGCAGGTCGAGGCGCTGGTGCGTTCGACGCCCGAGGCGCAGCTCGAGAACATCCTCTTCGTCGTGGCGGGCGAGCTGGTGGTGCTCCGCTCGCGCCCGGGCCGCGAGGCCAGCGGCGGCGCGCTGCCCGGTGAGCCGTACGCGCGCGTGCTCGACATGCCGAACCTCTTCGCGCCCGCGACGCTGACCGTGGAGCCGCCGCTCCGCCGCGATCGCCTGCGCACCTGGCTCGCGCCCGACCCCGACCTCATCACCTGGCTCGAGCCGGGCGGGAAGGGCTTCTCGCGGCGCTCGGTGCAGGAGTCCGCCTTCCGCCCGCTGACCGAGTGGGTCGACTACGTCGTCGACGGCGCCGCGGAGACGCTCGAGACCTGGGCGCGCTCGGCGACCTTCGACTTCGAGCCCTTCGTCGCCCTCGAGGACATGGCGCCGCCCGCCGCCGCGCCGCGCGAGGACGAGGAGGACGCGCCGCAGCGCAGCCGTGGCCGCACCGCGCGCCGGCCCGAGCCGCG
>JBMORD010000273.1:0-3945 GCA_049322495.1 Myxococcota bacterium
GGTGAAGGCCGAAGCCGCGAAGACCGACCCACCGAAGAGCGAGCCCCCGAAGACCGAGCCGAAGCCGGTCGAGGCGGCGCCCGAGGCAGACCCGAAGGCCGCGGCGGCGCGGGCGGCGGATCTGGCGTTCGATTCTGACGCGGCGCCAGTGAAGAAGGCTCCGGCTCCCTCCGGTCCGCGTCCGGCGTCGAAGCTCGACGAAGAAGAAGACACCAGCGCGCCGAAGAGCGAGCTCAAGCGCCCCACCGCTCAGCCCTGAGGCCGGCTCAGAAGCGGTTCTCCTTCCGCGCCACGAGCCGCTGAATGTTCCCCCGGTGCGTCACCACCATCGCGGCGAGCAGCCCGACGCCGAGCAGCGAATACGGCAGTGGGCTGTGCAGCACGAAGCTCGCGACGATCGCCAGGAGCCCGCCGAGGAGTGAGCCGAGCGAGCTGGTGCGCGTGAGCACCAGCACCACCACCCACGTCACGAAGCCGACCAGCGCGGGGAGCGGCAACAGGACGAGGAGCACGCCGAGCGCCGTGGCGACGCCCTTCCCGCCCTGAAAGCGGAGCCAGACGGGGAAGACGTGACCTGCGAACGCGGCGGAGGCGGTCGCCACGTGGAGCCAGGGCAGCTCCGGCCAGAGGCGGAGGCCGAGGAGCACCGGTGCGGCGCCCTTCGCGGCGTCGAGCAGCAGCACCAGCGCGCCAAGCTTCTTCCCCGCGACCCGGGCGACGTTGGTCGCGCCGATGTTCCCGCTGCCCTCCGCGCGTACGTCCTTCTTCGCGAAGCGCGAGGTGACGAGCACGCCGAAGGGGATGGAGCCGCTGAGGTAGCCGAGGGCGACGAGGAGCCACTCCATCGTCAGAACCAGTGGAGCGTGGTGTGCGCGAAGATCACCCACGCGTAGTTGGCGACGAAGAGGAACAGCGCGCCCCACCGCACCCACGCCCACTCGCGGTCGGTGAGCACCAGCTCGGGCACGCGCGCGCGGAAGAGGAGGTGCGCCGCGCTGGCGACGATGGCGAGCGCGAACGCCGCGGCAGCGACCGTGCCCAGCGGGTTCGCCTTGAGCGCGCCGATCACGTTGAGGTGCGCGAAGCGGTCGGCAACCCGGGTGAGGCCGCAGCCCGGGCAGGGAATGCCGGTCACCTTGCGGAAGCCGCAGCCCCAGAACGGGATGATGCGGGCCACGGGAACCCAGCGCGCGATGGCGAAGCCGATGACGCCGATGAGGGCGATGGCGTCGAGGGAGCCGAAGCTCCGGTTGCGCGGGTGGAGGACGAGCTGCATTGCGCCGACCACCCTACACCGTCGTCGGGCTTCTGGCTGGGTGCACGGCGCGTCGTCGGCGCGTCAGGAACCCGACACCCGCGGGGCGTCGCGGGCGGTTACTCGATGGACAGGCGAATGCAGAACGGTCCCCCATCGCACGACAGCTGGGCGCGCTTCGACGCGATCGCCGCGAAGCTGCTGCCGCTCGTGCCCGGGACCTCGGCGGAGGAGCGGCGGCTCAAGACCCGCTTCATCGTGCTCACCACGAGCGTCTCGTCGCTGGCCTCGATGCTGCTGCTGGGCGTCAACGTCTGGTACCGGCTGTGGGTCTCGGTCGCCTGCGTCGCCTTCTATTTCGTGTTCAGCGTCGTCGGCAGCTTCGCCTCGCGGCGCGGGTTGATCACGGTGCGAACGCTGTACGGCCTCGGCTTGAGCATCGTGCTGGTGAGCATGACGCTCACGGTGATGACCGAGCGGCCGCTGACCTCGGGGAGCGCGGTGTGGGCGCTGCTCGTGCCGATCACGGCGCTGTACACCTTCGGCCTGCGCGCGGGCTTCTGGTGGTCGCTGGCGACCGCCCTCAGCATCGCCTTCGCCACGTGGATCGCGCCGTTCGATCTCCTGCCGACGTGGGACATCGCGCAGCCGCTCGTCTACCAGTCGATCCGCCTGGTGATCGTGCTCCTGGCGCTGATCGGCTTCGCCGTCGCCTCGGAGGTCAACTCGCGCCAGCTCATCGAGAACGCGCGCGCGGCCAACGAAGCGAAGAGCACCTTCCTCGCCAACATCAGCCACGAGATCCGCACGCCGCTCAACGGCGTGCTGGGCATGACCGAGGTGATGCTCCTCGACGAGCAGCAGGCCGAGCGCCTCGAGCAGCTGCAGATCATCCAGCGGAGCGGCAAGCTGCTCCTGGGCCTCATCAACGAGCTGCTCGACGTGACGCGCGCCGAGCGCGGTGAGCTGGTGCTCGAGAAGAACGCGTTCCAGCTGCGCACGGTGCTCGAGGACGTGCGCGCGCTGTTCGCGTCGCAGGCGCAGCTGCGCGGACTGTCGCTGGGCGTCGAGCTGCCGGCCACGCTGCCCGACGCGGTGGAAGGCGACGACTTCCGGCTGCGGCAGATGCTGGCCAACCTCGTCGGCAACGCGCTCAAGTTCACCGAGCGCGGCGGCGTCACGCTCCGGCTCTCGTCTCCGGCGCCGGGGCGCTGGGCGTTCGAGGTCGCCGACACCGGCATGGGCATGAGCCCTGAGAGCCTCGACGGCCTCTTCAAGCCCTTCAAGCAGGCCCACGCCGGCATCGCGCGCAAGTACGGAGGCACCGGGCTCGGCCTCGCGCTGGTGCGGGGCCTCGCGCAGCGGATGGGCGGCGACGTCTCGGTGCGCTCGACCCTCGGCGTCGGCTCGGTGTTCACCCTCGAGGTGCCGCTGCCCGACGCCCAGGTGCCCGTCACCGACGCGACGACCAGCGCGGCGAAGCCCGAGGGGCTCGTCGGCAAGGGCCTGCGCGTGCTGCTGGTCGACGACAACGTCATCAACCTCAAGGTGGCCCAGCGCCTGCTCGCGCGGGCGGGCTGCGAGGTCACCTCGGCCGGCAACGGAGAAGAGGCCGTCGCGCTCGCGACCCGACAGCCCTTCGACCTGATCTACATGGACTGCCAGATGCCGGTGCTCGACGGCTGGGAGGCCACGCGGCGGCTCCGCGCTCACCCGGCGACGGCCCAGACCCCCATCGTCGCGCTCACCGCGTCGGCGATGGAGTCGGAGGTGCTGGCCTGCCTCGAGGCCGGGATGAACGAGGTGCTGCCCAAGCCGGTGACGTGGGACGCCGTGCAGGCCTCGCTCGCGAGGCTGGGCGCGCGGCGCTGATGGTCGCTTGCCCCGTTCGGCCCAGTTCGGGTACGTCGCCGCTCATGAACACCCTTCTCCTTGCGCTGATGCTTGCCGCTGCTCCCGAGACCCGGTCCGCCGATGCCGTGCTGACGCGCGGCGAGAAGCTCAAGGGCGCGCCCGCGGTCGAGATGAAGAAGCTCCTCGAGGCGCCGAGCGAGTTCGACGGCAAGACCATCACCGTCGAGGCGAAGATCCGGAAGGCCTGCGAGAAGAAGGGCTGCTGGATGGAGCTCGCCGGTGAAGAAAAGGGCCCGGGCGTGCGCGTCACCTTCAAGGACTACGGCTTCTTCGTGCCGCTCGACTCCGCGGGCAGCACCGCGAAGGTCGAGGGCGTGGTGAAGCTCGCCGAGCTCTCGGAGCAGAAGGCGAAGCACTACGAGTCCGAGGGCGCCTCGGTGCCGAAGGGCAAGGACGGCAAGTACCGCGAGGTGCAGCTCGTCGCGACCGGCGTCGAGCTCCGGAAGTAAGAGCCGTTCGTGACCCGCGCCTACTCGATGCGCGGCGTGATGGGCGCCGCGGACCGCGCGGTGTCTCTCACGCGCGAGGTGCTGCTGCGCGAAGCGCCCGGCAGCTTCGTGCATGACGTGCAGAACGACCCCCGCTTTCAGCACCGCGGGGTCGATCTCCTCTGGGAACGCCCGGGAGAGAAGGTGCTGGGCGTCGAGGTGAAGGGCGACCGCCAGGGCTTCCGGCGCAAGACGTACTTCTTCGAGCTGATCAGCAACGCCGAGAAGGACTCGCCCGGCTGCTTCCTCTATTCCATCGCCGATCTGCTGGTGTACGTGTTCGTCGAC
>JBMORD010000273.1:3955-65349 GCA_049322495.1 Myxococcota bacterium
GCACGTGCACGTGCTGCAGCTCAAGCAGGTGCGCGACTGGTTCGTGCCGCACGCGAAGCAGTACCCGCTCAAGACGACGAAGACGCGCACCGGCGCGGCGCTCTACACCACGGTGGGCGCGGTGGTGCCCTTCCGCGACGTGCACGAGGCGGTGCCCGACGCGGTGCGCATTCACCAGCCGCCGAAGCCGGGCAGCGACGCTTCGCTCACGGCGTGACGGGCGGCTGCGACGCGAGCACGCGGGCGATCGCCTTCTTCGCCTGCGAGAGGAACTTCAGCAGTCCCTTCGGCGCCTTCTTCGCGCCGGCCGTCAGCTCGTAGCGCCCGCCGGCCAGCGGCTCGCCGTTCGTCGCGCGCATCATCGTCACCACCACGCGGTTCCTGGTGGGCGAGAGCTCCTCGGCGTCGAGCGTCACCACCGCCAGCGCCCCCTTCGCGCGCGCGGCGACGCCGAGGCACGGGCCGAGGCGACAGCCCTCCCGCGGCAGCTCCGACTCGTCGACGCGCACCGCGGTGACGCCGTCCTTCGTGAGCGCCTCGGTGAGCGACTCCGCGAGCCGCCGCGAGACGTCTTCGTAGATGGCGTCTTCGGGCGAGATGTCGATCACCGCGACCTGCGGTGGCGTCTGCGCCAGGAGGGCGAGGAGGACGAGCGTCACCCGCCGAGGTGTACCATCGCCGGCCGACCGCGCGGGCCGCGTCAACACCCCTGTTGCACCCCGCCCGATCGTCGGAACGCCCCCACAAGGGCAGGTGAAAGCGCCCGGGGCTGTGTGTACCGTTCGCCAACCCATGGCCACGAAGCACCGTCCCGGACAGGACGACGGCGACACCGGCGTCGCAACACAGACGCGCAAGAAGGAGCAGCTCAAGAAGCCGCCGCTCTTCAAGGTCCTGTTCCACAACGACAACTACACGACCATGGAGTTCGTCGTCTTCGTGCTGCAGACCATCTTCAACAAGACCGAGTCCGACGCGATGCAGATCATGCTCAACGTGCACCGCACCGGGCTGGGCGTCGCCGGCGTGTACACGAAGGACGTCGCCGAGACCAAGGTGAGCAAGACGCACCAGCTCGCCAAGGAAGCCGAGTACCCCCTCAAGTTGTCCATCGAGCCCGAGGAGCTCTGACCGATGGCCTCTCCCATCATCGCCAAGGAACTGCAGGCATCGATCCGCTTCGCGCTGTCCGAAGCCAAGCGCATGCGCCACGAGTACCTGACGCTCGAGCACCTGCTGCTCGGCCTGCTGCGTGACCCGCGCACGCTCGAGGTGCTCAAGGCCTGCGGCGCGAAGCCCGATCGCCTCAAGACGCGCCTCGACACCTTCCTCGCCGAGACCGTCGAGAAGCTCGCCGACGGCGTCGAGGCCGAGCCGCAGCAGACCATCGGCGTCGAGCGCGTGCTCCAGCGCGCCGCGTTCCACGCGCTGTCGGCCGAGCAGAAGGTGATGGACTCGGCCGACGTGCTGATCGCCCTCTTCCGCGAGGCCGACTCGCAGGCGCTCTTCTTCCTCAAGGAGGAGGGCCTCACCCGCTACGACCTCCTCAACTACGTCTCGCACGGCATCAAGAAGGACGGCGAAGGCGACGGCGCGACCGGCAGCGAGGAGCGCGAGGGCGTGGGCGGCATGGGCGGCGACGACGAAGAGGGCGCGCCGGCGGCGAAGAACCCGCTCGAGGCATACTGCACCGAGCTCAACGCCGAGGCCGCGAAGGGCCACATCGACCCGCTCATCGGCCGCAAGAACGAGCTCGAGCGCACGGTGCAGGTGCTCTGCCGCCGCCGGAAGAACAACCCGCTCTACGTGGGCGACGCGGGCGTGGGCAAGACGGCGATCGCCGAGGGCCTGGCGCTGGCGATCCACGAGAAGAAGGTCCCCGACGCGCTCAAGAACGCGAAGGTCTTCTCGCTCGACATGGGCGCGCTGCTCGCCGGCACCAAGTTCCGCGGCCAGTTCGAGGAGCGGCTCAAGGCGGTGCTCAAGGCGCTGCAGAACCACGACGACGCGATCCTCTTCATCGACGAGATCCACACCATCGTGGGCGCCGGCGCGACGTCGGGCGGCTCGATGGACGCGTCGAACCTCCTCAAGCCGGCGCTCGCGTCGGGCAAGCTGCGCTGCATCGGCTCGACGACGTACCAGGAGTTCAAGAGCGCCTTCGAGCGCGACCGCGCCCTCTCGCGCCGCTTCCAGCGCATCGACATCGGCGAGCCGAGCGTCGAGGACACCATCGCCATCTTGAAGGGGCTCGCGCCGAAGTACGAGGAGCACCACAAGGTGAAGTACGACGAGGACGCGCTGCGCGCGGCGGCCGAGATGTCGCACAAGTACGTCAACGAGAAGTTCCTCCCCGACAAGGCCATCGACGTCATCGACGAGTCGGGCGCGATCGATCGCCTCCGCGAGCAGCCGACGGGCAAGGTGACGGTGGCCGACGTCGAGGCGGTGGTGGCGAAGATGGCGCGCATCCCGCCGAAGTCGGTGGCGAAGGACGAGCGCGAGCAGCTCCGCAACCTCGAGAAGGAGCTCAAGAACGTCATCTTCGGCCAGGACCGGGCCATCGAGGAGCTCAGCGCGGCGATCAAGCTCGCGCGCTCCGGCCTGCGCTCGCCCGAGAAGCCGATCGGCAACTTCCTCTTCGCCGGCCCCACCGGCGTGGGCAAGACCGAGCTCGCCAAGCAGCTCGCGAAGGTGCTCGGCGTGGAGTTCCTCCGCTTCGACATGTCGGAGTACTCCGAGCGCCACACGGTGAGCCGGCTGATCGGCGCGCCGCCGGGCTACGTGGGCTTCGACCAGGGCGGCCTGCTGACCGACGCGGTGCGCAAGAGCCCGCACGCGGTGGTGCTGCTCGACGAGATCGAGAAGGCGCACCCGGAGCTCTTCAACATCCTGCTCCAGGTGATGGACCACGCCACGCTGACCGACAACAACGGTCGCAAGGCCGACTTCCGCAACATCATCTTGATCATGACCACCAACGCCGGCGCGCGCGACATGAAGGCCAAGACGCTCGGCTTCGGCGACCGCCCGACGATCGATCTCGCCAAGTCGAAGGAGGCCCTCGAGCGCACCTTCAGCCCCGAGTTCCGCAACCGCCTCGACGCCACGGTGCAGTTCGGCGGCCTGACGAAGGACATCATCCTGCGGGTGGTGGACAAGGAAGTGAAGCTGCTCCAGGACCTGCTGACCGAGAAGAAGGTCTCGGTCGCGCTGTCGGACAAGGCGCGCGAGTGGCTCGCCGAGAAGGGGTACGACCCCGAGTTCGGCGCCCGCCCGATGGGCCGCGCGGTCGATCAGAACCTCAAGAAGCCGATGGCCGAGGCGCTGCTCTTCGGCGCGCTCAAGAACGGCGGCAAGGCGTTCGCCGATCTCAAGGCCGACGGCTCGGGGCTGGAGCTGCTCTTCACGTCCGCCGAGGCGTGAAGCGCTCCGAGCAGCTCAGCCGGTCAGCCTGACGCGACGGTGGTGACGAGCCGTGCTACAGGCCTGCGCCCGATGAAGACGCACGGTCACGAGATGACGCCCGCCGAGCCGAAGCCCCTCACCGGCAAGGCCGCCTTCTTCGACATCGACGGCACGCTGATCAGCACCAACGTGGTGCACGCGTACGGCTACTACGCGATGAACGAAGGGTCGGCGACGGGCATCCTCAAGCGCTCGCTGGCCACGGTGGCGCAGATCCCGCTCTTCGCGGGCCTCAACCTCGTCGACCGGAAGATCTTCAACGAGTACTTCTACCGGCAGTACGAAGGGCTGACCGAAGACCGGCTGCTGACGCTCTCGGAGGATCTCTTCGAGGACGTCATCAAGGGCGCCATCTTCGCGCGCGCGCAGGATCTCATCGACGAGGCGCGACGCGCCGGCTGCCGGGTGGTGCTGGTGACCGGCGCGCTCGACTTCACCATGCGCCCGCTGGCCCGCCACCTCGGCGCCGACGACATGATCGCCAACCGCATGCAGTTCGTCGGCGGGCGCGCGACGGGCAAGGTGATCCCGCCGATCATCGAGGGCGCGAACAAGGCCAACGTCATCCGCGAGTACTGCGAGACGCACGGCATCTCGCTCATGAAGAGCTACGCGTACACCGACTCGGCGAGCGACTACGCGATGCTCACCGTGGTGGGCCGGCCGACGGCGGTGAACCCCGATCTCCGCCTCCGCGCGCTCGCGCGCAGCTACAACTGGCCGATCCTCGACGTGCGCTGAAGATGCCGTGGCCACTCGGTCAGCACCTGCGCAGGGGTTTGGCTTGATTTGAACGGCCGGGGGGGCGAGAAGCGCGCCCGATGCGTCCCCTCAAGACGTTGAAGAAGCTGTACGACGAGGAGTCCCACATCATCATCACCGAGAAGGGCTCGCCGCCCCGGGTGATGTTCTATGGCGAGGACTTCTGGATCGAGGATCTCCCCGTCGGGACGCGCGTCATCTGCCCGCGCCCGCCGCTCGAGGGCGTGCCAAACCTCAAGGCGGCCATCCGCTACGCGATCAACCACCCCGAGGGCATGGAGCCGCTCCACGCGCTGCTCAAGCCGGGGATGAAGGTCACCATCGCGCTCGACGACATCTCGCTGCCGCTGCCCCCGATGAAGACGCCCGACGTGCGGCAGACCATCTGCGAGATCGTCCTCGAGCTGCTCGCCGACTCGGGCGTCGACGACATCCACCTCGTCATCGCCAACGCGCTCCACCGCCGCATGACCGAGGCGGAGATGAAGCGCATGGTGGGCGAGAAGATCTTCGACGCCTACTACCCGGACCGCTACTACAACCACGACGCCGAAGATCCCGACGGCATCGTCGAGATGGAGCGCACCTCGCACAACGAGGTGGTGGCCATCAACCGGCGCGCCGCGGAGTCGGACCTCGTCATCTACGTCAACATCAACCTGGTGCCGATGGACGGCGGCCACAAGTCGGTGGGCACCGGCCTCACCAACTACGAGTCGCTGCGCGCGCACCACAACCCGAAGACCATCCGCGACACGGCGTCGTACATGGAGCCGAGCAAGAGCGAGCTCCACCGCTCGACGGAGCGCATCGGCCGCGTCATCGACAAGAACCTCAAGGTCTTCCACATCGAGACCACCATCAACAACCGGATGTTCGAAGAGCCGGTGGGCTTCCTCATGAAGAAGGAGGAGGACTTCACCGAGTTCGATCGGCTCAAGGTGCAGTCGATCAAGTACGCGCTCTCGAAGATGCCGCGCGCGATGAAGCGGAAGATGTTCTTCAACATCTTCGCGCCGTACGACGTGACGGGCGTGTTCGCCGGCGCGACCGAGCCGACCCACGAGAAGACGCTCGAGATGAGCTGGAAGCAGTACTCGGTGCCGGTGCAGGGCCAGAGCGACATCGTCATCTTCGCGATGCCGTACGTGTCGCCGTACAACGTGAACAGCATCTTGAACCCGCTGCTCGTGCACGTGATGGCGCTGGGCTACCTCTTCAACCTCAACCGCGGCGTGCCGCTGGTGAAGAAGGGCGGCGTGATCATCTTCACGCACCCCTGCTACGACGAGTTCGACCCCGAGCACCACGCGCCGTACATCGAGTTCTTCAACCGCTGCCTCACCGAGACGCGCGACTCGCACGTGCTCTCGCACAAGTACGAGCGGGAGTTCGCGAAGAACCCCAGCTACGTGCACCTGTACCGGAAGGGCAACGCCTACCACGGCGCCCACCCCTTCTACATGTGGTACTGGGGCGAGAACGGCCGCCACCACGTCGGCAAGGTGATCGCCGCGGGCGCCGAGAACAACCACGTGCCGGCGATCATGGGCTGGGACCGCACCGACACGCTCTCGGAGGCCATCGAAGAGGCGCGCGGCTTCATGGGCCGCTCGGCGAGCATCTCGTACGTGAAGATCCCGCCCATCTTCCAGACCGACGTGAAGCTCTGATCAGAGCGCCGAGGCGGGCACCCAGCGCATGAGGCCTCCGGAGGCCTTTCACGTGCGAGCGTCGCGTTCGATCTACGCGCGGAGCTTCTTCAGCGCCGCCTGCGCCGCCCAATACCCGCACATGCCGTGCACCGCGGGGCCGGGCGGGGTCGACGACGAGCAGATCAGGAGCCTCGGGTTGGGCGTGGCGTATGAGAAGCCGATCGCGGGCCGGAAGAAGGTCTGCAGGCCGTCGACCGCGCCGCCGGAGATGTCGCCGCCGACGTACGCCGCGTTCATCGCCTCGAAGTGCGAGGTGCGCTTGACGGCCTTCGCCAGCACCAACCGCTGAAACCCGGGCGCCCAGCGCTCGAGCTGCGCCTCGAGCTCGCGGGTGGCGTCGGCGTCGCTGCCGTTCGGCACGTGACAGTAGGCCCAGAGCGTGTGCTGGCCCGCCGGCGCGCGCGTCGCGTCGAAGAGGCTCTGCTGCGCGACGAGCACGTACGGGCGCGCGGGGATCTCGCCGCGGGTGTGCTGCGCCTCCGACTCGGTGAGCTCGCGGAGCGTGCCGCCGAGGTGCAGCGTGGCCGCGTGCGCCGCCTCGGGGTTTCGCCACGGCATCGGCCCCGACAGCGCGTAGTCGATCTTGAACACGCCCGGCCCGCGCCGGAAGGAGCGCAGCAGCGCGCGGTACCAGCCCGGGAGGGCGTCACCGCAGATGCGCTCCACCACCTCGGCGTGGGTGTCGAAGAGCACCAGCTTCGCGTCGGGGAGCTCGGCGAGCGAGGTGACGGGCCACGAGCGCTCGACCTCGCCGCCGTTGCGCAGCAGCACCGCGAGCAGCGCGTCGATGAGCCGCTGCGAGCCGCCCTTCACCAGCGGCCAGCCGACCACCTGCCCGAGCAGCGCGAGCACCAGCGCGATCGCGTTGGTCAGCGGCGCGTCGAGCGGCGCGAAGCTGTGGGCGGCGCACCCCGCGAGGAGCGCCTTCGCCTCGGCGGTCTCGAAGTTCTCCTCGGCGAACCAGAACGCGCTCTGCAGCGCCTGCAACCCGAAGCGCGCGGCGCCGACGGGAGCCCCAAGCGGAGGGCGCGTCACCGGGCTCAGCGCCAGGTGCTTCACCACGTCGAAGTCGCGCGCCAGCGGCTGCATCACGCGCAGCCACGCCCGCTCGTCGCGCCCCAGCCGCGCGGCCGTCGCCTCGACGCTCCGCTCGAGCACCGCGACCCGGCCGCCCTCGAGCGGGTGCACGAGCGGGTACGGCGAGTGGATGAAGTCCACGCCCAGCTTCTCGAGCTCGAGCTCGCGGAAGAACGGCGAGGCGAGCGCCATGGGGTGGATCGCCGAGCAGAGGTCGTGCTGGAAGCCGGGCAGCGTCAGCTCGAGCGTGCGCGCCCCGCCGCCGAGCGTCGGCTGGCCCTCGATCACCTTCACCGAATGGCCCGCGCGCGCGAGCGCGACCGCCGCCGCCAGCCCGTTCGGCCCGCTGCCGACGACGATCGCGTCCCAGCGCTTCATTCCATGGCCTCCCACTGGACCCCGGCCTTCGCCGCCTCGCGCCAGAAGCCCGGGAAGCTCTTGCTGACCGAGTCAGCGCCGCGCAACCGGACCGACTGCCCGTGCAGCCGGGCCAGCACCGCCGCCGACATCGCCATGCGGTGATCGTCCCGCGCGTCGAACGAGAAGGGGGCGGCGATCGCCGTGGGGTGCACGGTGAGCGTCGTGTCGGTCGCCTCGAAGCGTACGCCCGCGGCGCGCAGGAGCTCGACGACGCCCGCGAAGCGATCGCTCTCCTTGTGCCGGAGAATGCCGAGGTTCCGGAACGTCGACGGCCGCGGCAGCTTCGTCGCCAGCGCGCTCAGCGTGGGGATGGCGTCGGGGCAACGCTCGGCGTCGACCTCGAGCCCGCACCTCGCGACGCCCGCGACCCGCTCGCCGAGCTCGAGCCCCAGGCCGCGGAGCAGCTCCGCGAAGACCTCGTCGGGGTGCCCGGTGCCGAACTGCACCCGCACGACGGGCAGCCCCGACACCCACGAGAGCGCGAGGAGGTAGCCGAGCGACGACCAGTCTCCCGGCACCGGAGGGAAGGCGCGCGCCGGCCCGGCCGAGACCCGGTCGGCTTCGACGAGAAACCCGGTGCGCCCGAGCCACGACTTCGTGAGCGCGAGGTAGCCCTCGCTGGTGAGCCCGCCCTCGACCACCACCCGCACCGGGCCGTGCTGCCGGCAGAGCCGCGCCGCGCCGAGGAACAGGCTCGAGGCGAACTGGCTG
This sequence comes from Myxococcota bacterium, assembly GCA_049322495.1. Taxonomy (GTDB): domain Bacteria; phylum Myxococcota; class Myxococcia; order Myxococcales; family Myxococcaceae; genus Archangium_A. Next base: position 12,109 of record JBMORD010000273.1, read on the forward strand.
CTCTCCACGCCGGACACGCGAAAGCCGATCTCTCCCGCGTACGCCGGAGGCGACTCCACGACCACCGGCCAGGGCGAGCCCTCGGTGATGCGGAGCCCCGCCAGCCCCCCCCTCAGCGCGGCGAGCAGTGGCGCGTGAGGGCGCTCACCGAGACGCGGCGTGCCGGTGAGCTCGACGTAGCGCCCGGGCTGAACCGCCGCCTGCGTCACCAGGAAGCGGAACGGCGCCCCGCCATCGCGACAGTCGATGCGCGCGCGCGGCTGCCGCAGCGCGAGGAGCCCTTCGCGGAGGACGACGACGTCGCGAGGGAGCTCTTCGCCCGGTGGGATGACGTCGTCGAAGGGCACGCCGAGGATGTCGGCGAGCACCAGCGCGCGCTGCGCGTCCGACTTCGAGAGCGGCGGCACCAGCGGGCTCACGAGAACGGCACCTCGCGCGTGCGCCCCGGCGCCTCGAGGAGGATCCACCCGCGCTTCTTGTCGGCGGCGAGGAGCGCGCGCGTGCGCCGCCCATAGCGCGGCGCGAGCCACCGGGAGAGCTCGGCGCGGCGCACCGGGAGCACCTGCTCGACCTCGCGCGCCAGCTCCGGCGGAGTCACGCCGCGCGAGACGCCGAGATCGAGCACGAAGAGCATGCCCAGCCCGACCGCCTCACCGTGCCGCACGCGGTAGCCGCTGAGCGACTCGATGACGTGCCCCATGGTGTGCCCGAAGTTGAGCACCTGCCGCAGGCCAGCCGTCTCGTAGGGATCCTTCTCGACGAGCGCCGTCTTCAGCTCGCGCGCGACGCGGATCACCTCGTGGTCGACCGGGAGCCCCTTCTTCCAGAGCCTCCAGCGGCGGGCGTCGAGCGTGACGACCATCTTGAGCGCCTCGACGCGGCCCTCGCGGCGCTGCGCCTCGGTGAGCGTGGTGAAGAGCTCGCGGCACAGCCACGCCTCATCGGCCGCGTGGAACACGCCCAGCACGTTCTTCGCGCCGACGTTGACCGCGCCCTTCCCGCCCACGCTGCTGTCGACCGCCGCGAGGAGCGTGGTGGGCACGTGCACCAGCCGCTGCACGCCGCGCTTGAACACGTGGGCGAAGACCGTCGCGACGTCGCCGATGGTGCCGCCGCCGATGGCCAGCACGGTCAGCGCGCGGGGCAGCGTGAGCGCGCGCCGGGTGAGCCGCTCGAGCGTGGTGAGCGACTTGGCGCCTTCCCCCGCCTTCAGCGACGCCAGCGTCACGTTCGGCTGGCGCAGCGCCGCGCGCACGTGCGGGTGCAGCCTCAGCACGCGCTCGTCGGCGATGGCGAAGACCTGCCCATCGCCGAGCCGCGGCACGAGCTGGTCGAACCGGCCCTCGACGTCGACGCTCGGCTTCCACACCCCCGGCGCGCTCATCGATGCGGCCTCGCGAGGCGGAGCAGCCAGAGATCCGCCAGCACCATCGACACCATCGCCTCCACCACCGGCACCGCGCGCGGGAGGATGCATGGATCGTGGCGGCCGCTCTTCGCGTGCTCGGCGAGCGTCGCGGGCGGCTTGAAGAGCACCCGGAGCAGGAGCGGTTCCCCGTTCGAGAGCCCGCCCTGAATGCCGCCGTACGCGTCGGCGGAGGCGTGGAACTGCGAGCCGGGCAGCGCGAGCCGCGCCTCGAGATCCTCCGGGCCCCACACCACGCCGGTGACCGCGCCGATGCTGGTCACCGCGTCGGCGAGGCGCGACTTGAGCTTGCCGAACACCGGCTCGCCGAGCCCCACGGGGAGCCCGTCGACGCGCACGGTGATCGCCCCGCCGAGGCTGTCGCCCTGCTCTTTCGCCGCGAGGATCGCCGCCGCCATCTGCTCGGCGGTCGCCGGGTCGGGGCAGCGCGTCGCGTGCGCGTCGACCTGCGCCCGGGTGGGTGCGCTCGCGGGGAGCGGCGCCGAGAAGGCGCCGACCTTCGAGACCCACCCGACGGTCTGCACCGCCGGGGCCTCGCGGGTGAGCAGCGCCTCGGCCACCGCGCCGCCGATGACGCGGCTGAGCGTCTCGCGCCCGCTGGTGCGCCCGCCGCCACGCGGATCGCGGTGCTTGAAGCGCTCGCGCCACACGCGGTCAGCGTGGCCGGGCCGGTCCTCCTTCGCGAGGCGCGCGTAGTCCTGGCTGCGCTGGTCGGTGTTGCGCACCACCGCGGCGATGGGGGTGCCGAGCGTCTTCTCCTCGTAGACGCCCGAGAGGAGCTCGACCCCATCGCCCTCCCTGCGCGCGGTGGTGAGCGGCGACTGGCCGGGGCGCCGACGATCGAGCGCCGCCTGGACCTGCGCCGTGGTGAGCGGCACTCCTGCGGGGCAGCCGTCGATGACCGCGCCCAGCGCCGGGCCGTGGCTCTCGCCGAAGGTCGTGACGCGGAAGAGCTCTCCAAAGGTGTTCACGTAGCGGACTCCCAGAGCGAGCGCTGCCGGCGCGCCTGCGCGATGAACCAGCGAGGGCCGAGCCGCACGGGCGTGCCGCCGCGGCGCGCGATCTCCGCGGCGAGCTTCCGCCCCGCGGCGCCGTACGACACCACCGCCACGCGCGCCTCGGCGAAGCGCAGCGAGGCGGGCGGCTCGACGTCGGGCGGCCAGGTCCACACCACGGCGCCGCGCAGCGCCACCGGCGGCACGGTCGCGCGCGTCAACACCGCGAGCTCGACGCCACGCCGGGCCGCGACCAGGCGCAGCGCCTCGGTGACGCCGCCGTCGCCCAGCACCGTGAGGCGTCCCGTCGGGGCGAGCGCGTCGAGCGTCGCCTCCGCGCCCGCCACGTCGGAGTTCTCCGCCGCCCACGCCCCGTGACTGCGGATGAGCGTGTTCACGGCGCCGAGCTCGGTGAGCACCTCCGCCGCTGCCCGCTTCTTGAACGGGTTCGTCACCGCGAAGCCCCGGTAGTACGGCAGCAGCGCGTCGAGCAGCTCGCCCAGCGGCGCCTCCGCGGGGAGGTCGATGCGATCGAAGGGCTGCTGGTGAATGCGCGGGCTGCGCGAGTGGCCGATGCCCGCGCCGAGAATGCCCAGGCGCCGCGTGCGCCCGTCGGCCTGCGAGTGCCGCGCCTCGCGCACCGCGTCGGCGAGGAGCCGCTGCCCCTGCGCCGCCGCCCACCCGCCGTCGAGGGCGAGGTAGTCGAGCGCGTTGCGCTGCGCGAGCACCGCGCGGAACGGGAGCGCGAGCGGGCCCGTCGCCAGCACGGTCACCGACTCGGCGCCGAAGCGCTCGATGAGCCGCGCCTGGGTCTCGAGCAGCCGGGGGAAGCTCGCCGGCTCGCCGAGCGGCTCGACGTGCTTGATGCGCGAGCCGGGCACCACGTCGCGCCAGAGCGCGACCGCCTCGTCGGGCGTCAGCGGCCGCTCGGCGTGCCACGAGCGCAGCGAGGTCGGGGTCGGCTCCCCGTCCTGCGGCTCGTCGACGAGCGACGCGTACCGCAGCCAGTCGTCGGGCAGCCGCGGCGTGCGGCGCGAGACGAGGATCGGCAGCGCACGGGAGGCCTCGCCGAGGTCCAGCTCCGGCGGGTGGAGATCGCTGCGCACCTCGAGCAGCTCCGCGCCCGCGTGCCGCGCGGCCCAGGCAAAGCGCGCCACCGGGGCATGCGGGGGGAGCGTCACCACGCGCCGCGCCCGCCGCCCGCGCACCAGCTTCAGCATGAAGTCCACCAGCGACAGCGGCCGCGCTGCCGCGTGCCGGAACTCACGCTCGGCGTAGATCTCGCGCAGCTCCTCTTCGAGCGGGAGCTCCGGCCGCAGCCGCCCGCGCGTGGTGTCGTTGCGCAGCCGCTCGACGTAGGTCTCGAAGCTGATCGGCACCTCGACCACCACGCAGCCCCGCAGGAGCTCCGCGTGGTGCGAGAGGAAGCCGCCGCCGACCGCGATCACCAGCCCGCCGGGCAGCCCGCGGAAGGTCGCCCGCTCCGCGGAACGGAAGTCGCGCTCGTCGGTCTCGACCCACTCCTTGAGCGGCCGCTGGTGGAGGCGGAGCAGCTCCGCGTCGAGGTCGACGCCCGGACGCCCGAGCGCCCGGGCGACGTGCGGCAGCAGCCGCGTCTTGCCTGCCGCGCGGTGGCCGACGAGCACCACGTTCACGTCGCAGGGCAGCCCCTCGACGCGCTCGTGACGGCGCCGCTCCCACTCGGCGCGCAACAGGGGCTGCAGACGGGGGTCGACGTCCTCCAGGAGCACGCCCCACTTATCTACCGGCTCCACGCGCGCTCCAAGTATCGTCTTGCACATGCGCTGGCTCTTCCTCGTGACGACCTGTCTGCTGGTGTTCGCCTGCCCTGGCCCGACGGCGATCGAGGCGGGTGCCCCCTGCACTGCCGAGACGGTCGGCCGGTGCGATCCGACGGCGCCGCGGCTGCTCCAGTGCAGCGGTGGCGCGTGGGTCGTCTACGCCGACTGCAAGGGGCCCCGCGGCTGCACGCTGTCCGACGAGACCGCCGACTGCGACACCTCGGGGAACTCGGTGGGCGATCGCTGCGCGCCGACCTCCGAGGGCAAGGCGCGGTGCGATCCCGACGGCGGCCTCAACATCCTCCAGTGCCTCGACGGCGGCCTCGACCTCGTGTGGACCTGCACCACGCCGACCATCTGCGGCGTCGGCGACGCAGGTCAGCTCACCTGCATCTGATACACCGCCGCACCAACAACCTCGGGGGGAACACATGGGTCACAGCAGGCTGTTCGACGAAGTGCGCCGCGTGATGCGGCTGGCGACGCAGTTCGAGCGCGGCGGCATCGGCACCGAAGAGGGGCTCGAGCGCGAGGCCGCGCGCCGTGATGGTGGGCTGACCCGCCGAGGCGTGGTGCAGGGCGCCGCGAGCCTCGCCGCGCTCGGGCTCGGGCTCGGGGCCGGTCGCGTCCGCGCGAGCGGCGGCCCGCGCATCGCCATCGTCGGCGGCGGCCTCGCGGGGCTGGTGTGCGCCGATCGGCTGCGGGCGATGGGCTACACCGCGACGATCTACGAGGCGAACACCCGTGTCGGAGGCCGCGTGCACTCGGCGGCGGGCACCTTCCCCGGCCAGGTCGCGGAGCTCGGCGGCGAGCTCATCGACAACCTCCACAAGACGATGCTGGCCTACGCCAACGAGTTCGGCCTCCTCAAGGAGGACCTCGGCAAGGCGCCCGGCGAGAAGCGCTTCTTCGTCGGTGGCCAGCACTACACCGAGGCGCAGATCGTCGACGAGTACCGCCAGCTCGTCCCGGCGATGCGCGCGGATCTGCAGACCTGCTCCGCGAGCCCCACCGCGCGCTCGCACACCGCCGGCGACGTCGTGCTCGACAACCTCGATCTCGGCGCCTGGCTCGCCTCGCGCGCGGCGGGGGTGCCGGTGATCCGCTCGGTGCTCGAGCAGGCCTACATCGCCGAGTACGGGCTCGAGGTCTCGCAGCAGAGCAGCCTCAACTTCCTGCTCTTCGCTCACGCGGATCGCTCGTCGAAGTTCCGCGAGTACGGCGTGTTCAGCGACGAGCGCTACCACCTCGTGGGCGGCAACGACGCCGTCGCGCAGCACATCGCGGCGCGGCTGCCCGGGCCGATGGTCTTCGGGGCCGAGCTGGTGCGGCTGGCGAAGAATGCCTCGGGCACCTTCGAGCTGACGTTCCGCGGCGCGTCCACCCCCGAGCTCGCCGACGCGGTGGTGCTCGCCATCCCCTTCACCACGCTGCGCCGCGTGCAGCTCGACGCCAGCCTCGGGCTCACCGCGGACAAGATGCACGCCATCGACACCCTCGGCTACGGCGCCAACGCCAAGACGATGGTGGGCTTCGACGGCCGCCCCTGGGCCGAGCAGGGCGGCAACGGGCTCATCTACGCCGACCTGCCCAACGTGCAGACCACCTGGGAAACGAACTCCACGCGCGCGGGCGCGACCTCGGTGCTGACCGACTACGCGGGCGGCGCGCACGGGCTGGCGCTCCAGAGCCCGCCCCCACCGCTCGGCCAGACCAGCACCTGCAACAACTGCCACAACGGCCCCGGCGGCTTCATGGATCTCCAGGACGCGGTGCTGCAGCAGCAGGTCGACGGCTTCCTGACCGATCTCGACCGCGTGGTGCCCGGCGCGAAGGCGCGCGCGACGCGGGTCGGCGGCAAGTACGTCGTGCGGCGCGGCCACTGGAGCACGCAGCGCTACTCGCGCGGCTCGTACACCTGCTACCTGCCGGGCCAGTTCACCACCGTGGCCGGGCTCGAGGGCACGTCGGCCGGGCTGCTCAAGTTCGCCGGCGAGCACACCGACTCGTTCTACTCGTGGCAGGGCTTCATGGAGGGCGCCTGCCTCTCGGGCCTCGCCGCGGCCAACGAGCTGCTCGACGACGTGAAGCGCGGGCGGCTCTGATCAGTCGCCGAAGAAGCGGACGAGGCCGGCCCCCGGCCCACCCGCGAGCACCAGCTCGAGCAGCTGGCTCCCGTCGCGCGGCTCTTCCAGCGTCACCAGCAGCTCCCTCGCCGCGCCGCTGGCGAACTCCGACTGCGCCGCGGTCCGCGCCGCGCGGTGCGTGACGGCGTCGGCGCGCACCATGAGGCTGCCGGGCTCGACGGGCGCCGCCGACTCGACGAGCTGCTGCGCCACCAGGCGGAGGAAGCTGCCGGCGCGCTCACGATCCTCCGGCGCGACGTGGGACAGCCGCAGCTCCGGCAGCCCGAGGTGCGCGAGACCGACGGTGTGCAGCTCGCCGTCGTCGCCCTCGCGCAGCCCGGAGAACATCGCGACGTGCGGCACCTGCTTCTCCCAGCTCGCCGCCCGGCGGCTCTTCCACTCCGCGAGCGAGAAGTACTCCTGGCACTCCTCGTCCCACAGCACGCCGCCGGTCGCCTCCGCGAGCGAGGCCAGCACCGTCGTCACCTCGCGCAGTGAAGGGTCGTGGAGCGGCAGCACGAAGTCGATCACCGTGGCCCGCCGCGCGCCGAGGAGCTGCTTCTTCTGCGCCGCGCTCAGCCCCCACGCGGTGTCGAGCGCCTCCCCGGTGATGACCGCGTAGTCGTCGACCGGGAGGTCGTGCAGCACGAGGTACGGCGGCACCGCGTCGTCGGGCGCCTCGCCTTCGAAGGCCTTGAGCTTCGTGCCCTTGACCGCCTTCTGGAGCCCCCGCCAGGGGTCGACCTTCGCCTTCGCCAGGTGGAAGATGGCGAACTCGCCGCTGGCGCTCACCGGCGCCTGCCACGGCGTCGGCTCCGGCGCAAGGGCCTCTTCGGGCTCACGATCCTCGGCCGGCGCGGGCTCGCTGCTCACCGGCTCGTCGTTCGGAGGCGGCGGCTCGGCCGGCAGCTCCACCGTGTCGGCCAGCGACCGGGCCGCGTTGATGAGGGCGAGGCTCCCCGCCGCCAGCGAGCTCACGAAGCAGGTCACGAACAGCGCCAGGAGCACGACGGGCACGACCCTGTTGTTCATGCGCACACCATCGCGCCGGGGCCCGGCGGTGTCGATGACGACAGCCGCCTCGCCCCCGCAGACAATCTGGTGACAGTCCAGTCACCGTTCCTGTCGACTCTGGTGAAGGGGTGAATAGAGTCGTGGACATGCCACGACGAGCCCCCGCGAAGCGCGCCATCAAACAGGACCGCGCGGTCAAGACCCGGCAGGACATCCTCAACTCGGCCATCACCCTCTTCGCCCGCCGCGGGATCCTCGCAACCACGATGGCCGAGCTCGCGCGGGCGATCCACATGACGCCGGGCGCGCTCTACTGGCACTTCCCCACGAAGGAAGATCTGCTGCTCGCGGCGATCGAGGAGCTGCACCAGCGCTTCGTGAAGAGCTTCGAGCCGCTCCTCAACGAGATGACGAAGTGGCCGGCCATCAAGCAGCTCGAGGCGTTCTGTACGCACACCGGGCAGTACCTGCAGGATCACCGCGAGCACGGGATCTTCTACGGGATGGTGGGCGCCGAGGCCGCCGAGAACACCGAGGACGTGGCGTCGGCGCTCCGCGAGGCGATCCAGGTCTACGTCACGGCGATCGAGAACATCATTCGCTACGGCCAGGAGAAGACGAAGGAGTTCCGCACCGACGTCGACGCCCGCACCATGGCGAACGTGGTGATCTTCGGGAACATCGGCCTGGTGGTGAAGCAGAACCTCTTCCGCGAGTCGCTCTCGTACGCGCCCATCGTGCAGTCGTTTCACACGGTGCTGCTCAAGGGCATCCTCAAGTAGTCACCGCGGCAGCTCGGCGAAGCGGGTGCGGGTGACGCGCCCCTTCGAGAGCTCGACCACGCAGCCGGCGCGGTAGGTCCACTGCTCGACGCGGGCGAGCCACTCCTCTGGCTGCGCGCCCTCGCGGCTCTGGCGAACGAAGCTCCAGTCGTGCTCGGCGGCGCGGGCCTGCACGTGCTCCCACGTCTCGCCGGCGTGCGTCGCGCTGCAGAAGGCGCGGAACGCGGCGAGATCGGTCTGCATGCGCCCGTACAACCAGGCGCCTCCACCGAGCAGGAGCACCAGGGCCAGCAGCGCCAGCCCCGGGCTCCGGCCTCGGGCGACCTCTTCGGTCACGGGGTCAGCGCGTGCGAACCCATGGTGTTGTTCGCGGTGACGTCGGCGAGCGAGGTCGCGGGGCGGATCTCCCACTGACAGTCGGTGGCGTTGGTGCCCGCCGAGGTCGCCCAGCTCGAGGTCGGGCTGGCCACGTTCGACTTGCGGATGAGGATCTTGTCGAGCGCGCCGGTGGCGTTGCCGCAGACCGTCCACGACGTGCCGGGATCGGTGCCGACCGTGCCGATGACGTCGAGCACCGTGGTGCCGGTCGAGAGCGTGAGCGCGTCGTCGCCGTTGAAGAACGTCACCGTCGAGGTGGTGTCACACGCGCCCGCCAGCGACGCGTCGATCGACGCGTTGCAGATGACGTACGTCTCGCCCGGCAGCAACGTGCCGCTCAGCACGAGCGAGTTGGTCGCGGTGGGCGAGCCGTTCGAGAACAGCCGCACCGTGTAGTTCGAGAGGTCGACCGAGGTGGCGGTGCCGTTGAAGATCTCGATGTACTTGTTGTTGGAGTTGCCCTCGCCGTACTCCGAGAAGAGGAGGTTGGTGGCGATCGGCGTGGTGCGCACCGAGAGCGCCGCCGAGACCATCGAGCCGCCGAGGGTGGCGGTGAGCGTGGCGTTGCCGGTGGCCATCGCGTCGACCTGCACGGTGAAGGTGGCGCTCATCGCGTCGGCGGGCACGGTGACGGTCATCGGCGCGACGCCGAAGGTGTTGGGCACCAGGGCGAGCGTCACGTCGGTCGGCGCCGCGACGGGGAGGTCGAGGCGCACCGTGAAGGTCTGGGTGCCGCCGGGGTTGATGGCGATCATCGCCGGGTCGAGGCCGACGGCCGAGGCCACGTCGTTCGCGCCGAGCACGCGCACCTGCGCGGTGCGGGAGTCGGTGCCCAGCGTCGCGGTGAGCGTCACCGTGCCACCGTCGGTCGAGGTGAGGCCGGCGAGCGGCACCGGCGCGGTCTGCTGACCGTTGGGCACCACCACCAGGCCGCCGTCGCCCACCACCACCTCCGGGCCCGACGAGGTGATCGTCACCGCGGTGTCGCCCTGCGCGAGGCCCGAGAGGCGCGCGAGCAGCGGCTGCGGCAGGGTGACGCCCGAGTCTTCACGGAGGAAGACGAGCGAGGGCACCAGCGCCGAGATGCGCGGCGGGCCAGCGGCGAGATCCGTGGCCGAGCGGGGCTCGAGCTTGAACTGATCGTTGCGGAGCTGGAGCACGCCGGTGATCGACTGGAACGTGTCGCCCACCGAGGGGAACGGCGTCACCGCGTAGAGGTAGTCGTTGATGCGGAGCCCGCCGTCGATGAGGAACTCGTTGGTCGGCGCGACGTCACGCGCACCGGGCGGCGGGGCGACGTCGACCACCAGCGCGTTGTCGACGCGCACCAGCACGCCGTCGAGCGAGCCCGCGTCGGCCGCGACCAGCTCCGCCGCGACCGGCAGCGGAGACGGGGTCATGTTGCCGGTGCTCAGCACCGCGACGCCGCCGTCGAGCGCCGACAGCGAGCCGTTGAGCTGAATCTGCCCGTAGTAGCTGGCGATGGTGGCGCTGCGCACGTTGAGGCGGTCGCCCACGTTGACGCCGGAGCCCGGCGAGTAGGCGAAGAGGCCGGAGTAGTCGACGCCGGTGTACGCCGGATCCGTCGGCGCCACCTGGAGGAAGTAGCCGCTCGGGCCGACCGCCGTCACCAGCACGTCATTGAGGGCGACCGACTGCCCGACGGGCACGGTGCCGTTCTTCACCTGGTAGATGGTCGCCGGGCACGGAGCCGAGCCGGGGTTCGAGACCATCGGGCACGCATCGCACGCGTCGCCCTTGCCATCGCCGTCGGTGTCGAGCTGCGGGCCGCCAGGCTGCGCGGGCGGGTTGGCGACGAGCGGGCAGTTGTCGGTGGCGTTCGGCACACCGTCGTTGTCGCGATCGTTCGGGTTGACGAAGGTGCAGGTGGTGGTGTTCGCGTCACGCGGGCACGGGTCGCACACGTCACCCACGCCGTCGCGGTCGAGGTCGGCCTGCGCGCCGTTGTCCATGGGGCGAATGGGGTTGAAGATGCCCGGGCAGTTGTCGCTCCCGTTGGCGACCCCGTCCTTGTCCATGTCGGTGCTGGCCGAGGTGTACGTCGTCGACATGTTGACGCTGTTGGTCTGGCCCGAGCCCCACATCGGCGAACGCTCGGGGACGCAGGTCGGCTCGTTGCGCACCGGCGTGCCGGGGCAGAAGAAGAGCGGGTACTTGTCGGCGGTGTTCAGCTCCGCGAGCGTGTTGCCGTTGGTGACCGCGGGGAAGTTCTTGAAGTCGGGCACCAGGCACACCTTGCGCGCGGCGCCGCAGACGTCGAGCGCCTCACACTCGTTGGCCGCGTCGAAGGCCGAGACGAGCCCCGCCTCGCCGAACAGCACCGTGCCGCCGCGCATGGTCATCAGCACGTCGGTGGCCTCGGCCTCGATCACCGCGCGGTAGGCCGACTTGCCAGGCTTGTTGGCGAAGATCGCGATGTCGGCGATGAGCCCAACCTTGAGGCGGCCCAGCTTGGCCGTCGCCATCAGCGCGTCGGCGCCGCCGGCGGTGGCCATGCGCCACAGGTCCTCGTCGGAGAGCGCGTTGCCGAAGTAGTTGGCGTTGAGGTTGTCGGCGCAGTGGAGCTCGCGGAGCATGTTCATCGAGCCGGAGATGAGCCAGTCGGTGCCCAGCGCGAGGTTGACGTTGTTCTTGCGCAGCACGGGGATGAGCGCGGTGTCGCCGTAGAGCGACACGTTCGAGCGCGGGCTCCACACGAGCGAGGTGCCGGCGGTCGCCATGAGCGCGATGTCGTCGGGGTTGAGCGCGATGCCGTGCACCAGCGCCGACTTCGCGCCGATGACGGAGTTGGTCTGCGAGGCGAGGCAGAGGAACTCGTTGCGCGCGGCGGCGTTGATGCCCTCCGCGACGTGCCCGAAGTACGCCGCATCAGCGCGGATCGCCGAGGCCGTGTCGACCGTGGGGCAGCTGGTCGGCGAGCTGATCAGCGCGCCGCCCGAGTCGTTGCAGGGGAAGGTCTCGGACACCACGCCCTGGGCGCCGGTGATGGCCCCCAGCGAGCCCTGGAGCTGGCCCTGCGAGGTCGACGTGTCGAGGTTGCGCAGCATGCCGTTGAGCTGCGACGACCAGGTGCCGTGCGTGACCACCGACGTGGTGCCGGAGATCACCTGGCGCACCTCGGCGAAGCGATCCGCGTTGGCCGGCTCGGCCACACCGAGCGCGAGCGTCTGGACGTTGGTGTGCGGCGACTGGCCCTTGCGCCAGTTGTGGCGGTGCTCGAAGCGCTCGTTCACCAGCGTCGCGGCCGGGACGTACGGCGGGTTCTGGTAGGTGAGGTGATCGTGCGCGTTGATCAGACCGGGCGAGACCACCTGGTCGGGGCAGCTGATCACCGTCGCGTCAGCGGCGCCGGCCTCCGTCGCGCAGCTCGCCGCCACGCAGGTGATGAGGCCCGACGCGTCGATCAGCACCTGACCCGCCGCCGGCGTCTGGCCGTCGACGAGGATCGTGCCGCTGATCAGCTTGAAGCCGCCGGTGCCCGGCGTGACGGTGCAGGCCGCGGTCGTCCCGCCACCACCGCCCGTCCCGCCACCACCGCCCGTCGCGCCGCCGCCGCCGCCCGTCGCACCACCGCCGCCGCCCGTCGCGCCGCCACCGCCGGTCGCGCCACCGCCTCCGCCGCCGGTGGCGCCGCCACCACCGCCGCCGGTCGCGCCGCCACCACCGCCGGTCGTGCCGCCTCCGCCGCCCGTCGTCGCGGTCTTGCAGTCGGCGGGGCAGGCGTCGCCGCCCGAGGTGTTGCCGTCGTCACAGGCCTCACCCGACTCGACCTTGCCGTTGCCACACACGGCGGTGGGAGGGGGACAGGCGAAGAGGAGCGCCGTCGAGAGCGCGCCGAGGAGGAGAAGCCGTGGGTTGTGGATCATGGTGACTCGCGTGTTGGACCGGCCAGACAGTCGGGCTGCTTGTAGCGACATCACGGCAAAGAAAACAGCGCCCCGGGAAAACCCGGGACGCTGTGGGTGACGGCGAGGTGTCGAAGGCGACCGCTCAGGGGAGGATGTTGAACTCCACGCGACGGTTCGCCTCGCGACCCTTCGGGGTCGTGTTGTCGGCCGCCGGGCGATCGGGCCCGAAGCCGACGGGCTTGAGGCGGTCGGCGGCGATGCCCTTCTTCACCAGGTAGTCGACCACCGACTTCGCGCGGTCAGCCGAGAGCGTGCGGTTGTAGGCCGCGTCGCCGGTGTTGTCGGTGTGCCCCTCGATCTGCACCGCGCGGATCTCGCTGTGCGACGAGAGGATGCTGACGATCTGATCGAGCAGCGCGTTCGAGCGCGCCTGGATCGTCGCCTTGTTCGTGTCGAAGTAGACCTTGTCCTTGATCACCAGCTTCTCGGCGGTGATCACCACGAGCTGCTTCTTCGCCGCCGGGCAGCCCTGGTTGTCGACGGGGCCGGGCTCGTTGATGCAGTTGTCGATGTTGTCGGCCACGCCGTCCTTGTCGGTGTCGGGGAACGGGCAGCCCTTGTTCGACGCGGGGCCCTTCTCGCTCTTGCAGGCGTCGAGGCGATCGACGGTGCCGTCCTCGTCGGTGTCGGTGTCGGGGCAGCCCTTGTTCTCCGCGAGGCCCTTCACGTCGAGGCAGGCGTCGAGGCGATCGACGACGCCGTCGCCGTCCTTGTCGGTGTCAGGGCAGCCGTTGTTGTCGGCCGAGCCCTTCACCGCCGGGCACTTGTCCTTCTCGTCGCCGACGCCGTCGCCGTCGGAGTCACCTTCCGGGCACCCGTCGGTGTCGGCCACGCCGTCCTTGTCTTCGGCGGCGTCACGGCACTGATCCTTCTCGTCCTCGATGCCGTCCTTGTCGTTGTCCTTGTCAGGGCAGCCGTCGGTGTCCTCGAACTTGTCCTTGTCCTCGGGCTCGTCGATGCACTTGTCGTCGTCGCCGAGCACGCCGTCGTCGTCGAAGTCGGCCTCGGCGGGCGTCGTCTGCGGAGCGCCGATGGTGAAGGACAGGCCGAAGAGGAGCATCGCGTGCGGCGAGACCTCGGCCGGCCGCGCCGAGAGGAACATGAACTTCGCGAACGGGCCGACCGAGAGGCCTTCGATGAGCGAGAGCTCAGCGCCGAGCCCCACGTCGAAGCCCGGGCCGAAGCCGCCCGACGCGTAGAGCACGTGCGCGTCGAACCACGCGTTGCCCCACAGGTTGCCGGTGTGCTTCGAGCCGGGGTTCAGGAGGAAGCCCTTCTCGTCGTTGAAGAGCCGCAGCCGCGCGCCGAGACCGCCACCGAACACGCCGCCGTCGTCGAGGTAGGTGTTGTCCGACGCGCCGACGCCGAAGAACTCGATCTGTGGCGCCACGGGCCCGAGGAACTGCAGCAGCGTGGTGTCGATCTTGAGCGCCGCGCCGGTGACCAGCTTCGGCTTGTCGAGGCCAGTACCCGCCATGGGATCGAGGTGGAAGTTCACCGCCGCCTTTTCAGCGAGGGACGGGGTGGCGGCGACGAGGGCCGCGACGAGCAGGACACGCACGCGCATGAGATGACTCCGGAGGGAAAGCGCGCGCACCCTAGGCGTGAAAGTGCGACACGGCCAGCGCTTTATCGCCGTCGTCGACCGCGCCGGAGCAGGCTGATCAGCGCGACCAGCGGCGCGTCGATCGCGCGGCAGCCGCAGCCGCCCACGGCGCCGGTCTTCTGCCGCACGCCACCGTCACTGACGGCTTCTCCCGCGTCTTCACCGCCGGCGTCGGTCCCCACCCCGCCGCCGATGGGCGGGCCGGCGTCCATCCCGGTGCCACCGCCCGCCGCGCCGCCGCCTCCGCCGCCGGTCGCGCCCGCGCCCCCGCCCTGCCCGCCGCCCGAGCCAGCGTCGAGCCCGAAGCACGACGAGACGTGCGTCGGTCGCGTCGAGGCGCAGCTCGTCGGCGTGGCGCAGCTCGGCTCGGGCAGCGTGTTGGGGCTCGAGTTGCCGCCGACGTCCTGCAGTCGCGGGTACGCGAAGGCCGTCGAGCTCCAGTGGTTGGCGGTCGGCGGGTACTCCATCCACCCGAAGACCTTCTCCTGGTACGGCGCCGCACCGCCACCGACGGCCGCCACACGCCGCGCGTGGTGCTGAAGTTCGGGTTGTTCGGGTTGTTGGAATAGGAGAGCCCGTTGTACGCCCACGTCGCGCTGTACCAGTGCTCGATGATCGACGGCTGGTTGTCGCCGACGCAGCGGGTCGCGCGCCACTTCGCCGCGAGGATCTGCGTGCCCGTCGCGAGGTTGTAGGTCGCGTCGTTCGCCACGCGCGCACGATCGAACGCAGGCGCCTCGCCGACGTGCATCCCGCTCGTCACCTGGCCGATCCCGTAGCCGCAGTCGAACGAGATGATGGTGCGCGATGGGCCGCCGACCTGGTCCGCCGGGGTCGTCGGCACGCAGAACTGCTTCCAGCCCGACTCCTGGTAGGTGATCGCCTTGAGCAGCTCGCAGGGAAACCGCGCCGGCACCTGCACGCTGGGCGTCGGCGCGCCGCAGCCCTGCCCGATGTCGCCGACGGCCGGCCCCGCGCTGCCCCAGACCGCGGGCCCCTGCGACACGAGCTGGAAGATGCTCTGCCACTGGGCGACGGTGGGGTTGGTGCCGTTGGCCGCCTCCACGCCACAGTCGTAGGTGTTGTTGGCGCTCGAGAGCGTGTAGCAGGGGCAGTACTGCGCGCGCGCCGCGGCCGCGGTCACGAGCGCGAGGACGAGCAGCGCGCGGCTCACGGCACCACCCCGGCCAGCTCGAGCCGCGCCGACGGAGCGGCCAGCTCCACCGCGCGGCCGCGCTCGAGCGCGAAGGGCGTGGGGAACCCGCCCGGGACCTCGTGGAGCCCGAGCACCAGCCCGCCGCGCTCGAGGCGCACGCGCTCGAAGCCTGGCCCATGCGCCGCCAGCCCCTCGCGACCGTCGAGCGCCTCCAGCCCCCGCCCCGGTCCGCGGCTGATCAGCACCCGCCCGTCGAGCACCGTCGGCAGCAGCGTCACCTCGGGCCCTTCGGCGAGCACCTGGCGCGCGCCGTCGACGAGCCGCACCTCCTCCACCGCCCAGCCACCGGGCGCCACCTGCGTGAAGAGCACCCGACGTCGCGGCGCGTCGACCACGAAGTCGCGCGCGAGGGGCGGCATCGCCGGCAGCAGCGCGCGCACCGCGAGGCTGTCCACGTGCACCGCGAGCAGGCGCGCGCCGAGCGGCCCCACCGCGTAGATGATCAGCTCACGGCCCACCGACCCGGCGAGGAAGAGCACGAAGCCTCGCTCTGCCAGCACCGTGCGGAGCTTCGCCGTCGTCGGATCGATCTCCTCGATGGTCAGCGCGTCGACACGCGCCTCGTCGGCCTGACGCCCCGCGACGCCGCGCGAGACGAAGACCCGGCCCTCCGCCGTGACGAGCGCCCGGGAGCCGTACGCGAGCCCCTCGGCGAGGAGGCGCGGGGCGCGGCCCGGCTCGAGGCGGATCAGCGCGTTGGCGAACGAGAGATCGCCGCTGGCGCGCATCGTCGCCGAGGCGAGCACCACCCGGGAGCCCGGCAGCAGCGCCCCGAGCACCGAGCTGCCCTCGCCGTGGGTGAAGCGGGCGACCGGCTCCGAGAGCTGCGCGGTCCCGAGCGGCTGGAAGCGGAGCTCCGCCTCCGAGCCGAGCGAGCTGAGGACGGCGACCTCCGGAGTCGCGGAGAGGACGAGGAGCGCGAGCGCGGCGAACACGCCTTGCGTTCTACACGCCCTGCGCGTGCCGGTTCACGGCCCGGGGCGTCACCGTTTCACCGAGGCGTCTCGCCACTCCGGGGCGAGCAGCCGGCGCCCATCGCTCGCGCGCGCCACCGTCCCGTCGTCGGGCAGACCGCGGAGGCGATCCCACAGCTGGCAGGTCACCGCCTGATGCGACTGATCCAGCCCCTCGCAGTAGCTGGTGAAGAGGCAGCGGCGGATCTCCGCGCCCCGCCCGAGGCGGAGCTTCTCGAACCAGTCCGGGTCGGCGAGCGACTGGCGCGCGCTGGCCACCACGTCCGCGGCGCCGCGGGTCAGCAGCTCCTCGGCCTGCGCGAAGGTCGCGATGCCTCCGGCGAGGACCACCGGGGTCGCGAACCCCGCCGTGAGCAGCGCGCGCTTCACCCCGGCGACGGCCTCGGCGTTGCGGCTCCACGGCTGCTCCAGCTTCGTGGTGGGCATGCACTCGTGCCCCGACGGGCCGGTGTACGGGTACGCCGCGGCGCCGATCTTCGGCTGCCGGGCGTCCTCGAACTTGCCGCCGCGCGAGAGCGAGAGGAAGTCGAAGCCGGCGCGCGCGAACTCGACGCCGAAGAACGCCGCGTCGTCGGCCCGGTTGCCGCCCTCGATGATCTCGTCGGCGAGGTAGCGGCAGCCGACCGCGACGCTCGCCGGCACGCGCGCCCGCACCGCCCGGAAGACCTCCAGCGGCAGCCGCACGCGGTGCTCGCGCGAGCCGCCGTAGCCGTCGGTGCGCCCGTTCAGCGCCGAGAGGAACGAGGCCATGGTGTACGCGTGGGCGTAGTGCAGCTCGATGCCGTCGAAGCCCGCGCGCGCGCAGCGCTCGGCCGCCGCCGCGAACAGCCCGGGCAGCACCTGCGGCAGCGAGGCGATGTGCGGCAGGTGCACGTCGGTGACGCGCTCGCGCAGGCCGAAGCGCAGCGCCTCGAAGTCGCGGGGGTCGAGCAGCGCCCGCAGCGCCTCGTCGTCGAGCGCCACCAGGCGGCGCCGGACCTCCGCGTCGTCGTCACCGCCCACGGCCGCTCGCAGCCGCGGCGAGAGCGCCAGGAAGCGCGTGAGGAAGACCTCGCGCGGGGGGCGCCGCTTGATGGCGAGGAAGTCGATGAGCTGAATGAAGAGCCGGGTGTGGCCCCCGCTCGCTCGCTTGACGGCGTGCACCAGCCGAGAGAGGCCGTCGACGAAGCGGTCGTCGCCTGCGCGCAGCAGCGGCCCCGACGGCACGTCGCGGATGCCCGTGGCCTCGACCACCAGCACGCCCGGGCGGCCGCGCGCGAAGCGCTCGTACCAGGCGATCACCTCCGGCGTGACCTCGCCCGCCTCGTTCGAGCGCCACGGCACCATCGCCGGGACCCAGGTGCGCGTCTCGGCCTCCACCGGCCCGAGGCGCACCGGCTGGAACCAGCGCGCGGTCCGCGCCTCGTCGGCGGTCGGCCACGCCGGCACCGGCAGCAGCTTCTCTCGTCGTTTGTCGCTCACGCAGCCGCTCGCATAGCACCGGGCCAGCGCGGACGAACGCCGTGGTAGGAGCGCCCCCATGCGAACGCTCGGCATGCTCGCCACCCCGGGGACCTGGAGCACTCCCGGAGGGCCGCTCGTAGGCCGCACCGTGGCCAACGCGCAGTTCCTCAAGGCGCTGCTGCGCCACTCGCGCTTCGACGAGATCTCGCTCTTCATCGGAGAGACGAACGATCTGCCCGCGCTCGAGAAGCTCACCGCCGACTGGAACGTGCCCGAGGAGCGCCTCGCCGCGTACACCGTGTGGCAGCTCCCCGAGCTGCTCGCGCGCGGTCGCCTCGACGTGCTGCACCACGCCTCGCACGTCGAGCGGCTCTACGATCTCCTCGCCGCGCGCGATCGCTTCGCCACCAGGACCGTCCCCGTCACCGGGCAGATCCACTCGCTCTCGTACCCGCGCTTCCACCAGGAGCTCGCGCGTCACCTCCTGGTGCGCCCGGGCGCCGCAGACGCGCTCTTCTGCTCGTCGACCGCCGGCCGGGGGGTGATCGAGAAGAGCCTCGCCCGCGTCGAGCGCGAGGCGCAGGCAGTGGGCTTCGCGGGCGCGCTGCCGCGATGGAACCTCCCGGTCGTGCCGCTCGGCGTGGAGGTGGACGCGCTCACCGGCGGTGACCGCGAGGCGACGCGGCGGGCGCTCAACGTTCCCCCCGAGGCATGCCTCGTGACGTGCCTCGCGCGCTTCACGGAGTCGGACAAGCTCGACCTCTTCCCCATGCTGCGCGTGCTCGAGCGGCTGGTCCACCAGCCGACCGCGGGCGCGCCGCCGATCTACCTGCTCCTCGCGGGCGCGAGGCAGGGCACGAAGACCCCGGAGATGCTCGAGCTGTGGGCGCGGCACCTCGGCGTGTTCGACCGCCTCCGCCTCAAGATCGACTTCGCCGACGCCGAGAAGCGCGACCTGCTCGCGGCGAGCGACCTCTTCGTCTCCCCCGTCGACAACGTGCAGGAGACGTTCGGCCAGTCGGTGATCGAGGCGATGGCCGCCGGCCTGCCGGTGGTGGTGTCCGACTTCGATGGCTACAAGGACACCGTCGACGACGAGGTCGGGGTGCGCGTGCCCACCCGCCTCAACGCCGACTGGACCGAGCTGTCGGAGCTCGCCGCGCTGCTCTACGAGCGCCCGCTCCACCTCGTGCTCGGCCAGTCGGTGGAGGTCGAGCTCGAGCCGCTCGAGCGGGCGCTGCGCGAGCTGGCGGTCGACGCGGCCCGGCGCGCGAAGCTCGGCAAGGCGGCGCTCGCCCGCGCGAAGGAGCGCTTCGACTGGGAGGTCGTCATCGGCCGCTACGAGTACGAGTGGCGCCGCTTGGCGAACTCCGGCGCGAAGCCGTCGGGTCGCCCCCACCCGCTCCAGCTCGACTACGGCGACTTCTTCGGCCACTTCACCACCGGCGGAGCCGCGCCCGCGCGACGCGTCGTCCGCGGCCCGAAGGCGAGCGAGTTCGTCATCTACCCCGAGCTCAAGCACCTCTTCGTCGAGGAGGACGTCAAGGCGCTCCTTCAGGCGACGACCGGCCCGCGCACGCTCGCGGAGCTCGAAGAGCAGATGCGGGCGCGCCTCGAAGACCGGCGCCCGTGGATCGCCGGCTTCGTCGTCGGCTGGTTGATGAAGCAGGGGCTGCTCGTCCCCGCGAGCTGAGCCGCCTCAGGGGATCGAGCGGGCCTGCGTGACCAGGCCGTTGGGGGCCTGCGGCGCGCTCTGCAGGCCGTTCGTGCCGCCGGTGCCGCCGGTGCCTCCGGTGCCGGTGACGAAGGTGTTGCCCATGTCGGTCACCGTCGTCCCCGCCGCCCAGGCGAGCCCGATCGACGGGCCGCCCGCGCCGCCCGTGGCGCCACCGCCGCGGCCACCGTCGCCGCCACGCCCGCCCGTCGCGCCATTGCCCGCCCTGCGGTTCGAGCAGCTGTTGTTGCGCGAGTCACCGGTCGCGCCGGGGCCACCGGAGCCGCCGCTGCCACCGACGCCACCGTTACCGCCCGCGCCGCCCGCGCCGCCCGTGCCCGCGCGCAGCGTGCTCGAGGTCACCGTGGCCGCCGAGTTGGCGACCAGCACCGCGAAGCTGCCGCCGCCGCCGCGGCCCGGCGTGCCGGTGCTGCCGCCGCACCCACCGCCACCGCCGCCACCGCCACCGCCGCTGGTGATGTTGCTGCAGTTCGTGCAGAAGAGGTTCGTCCCGTTCGCCGCGCCGCCGCCCGAGCCACCACCGCCAGCGCCGCCGCCCGGAGCCCCGGTGCCGCCAGTCAGCCCCGTCGAGGGGAGGTAGATGCCGCCCGCCGAGATCAGGCCGAGCTGACCCGGCGCCGCGGCGTTGGCGCCGGGGTTGCCGGTGAGGCCGCCCGCGCTGACCACCGGCGCGTCGGAGCCGTTGCTGGAGCTCGTGGTGCCGCACGTCCCCGCCGCGCCGCCCGAGCCGGCCGGGCCCGCGCCGCCGCCGCCGGGCGCCTGCGTCCCCACGGTGCCGCCGTTGCCCGTGGTGGTGCCGCTGACGCCTCCACCGCCTGAGCCACCCGGCGCACCGCAGGACGAGCCGCCGCCGGACCCCGCAGCCGCCGTCGAGCCCGCTCCGCCTGCGCTGCCTGCGCCGCCCGGGGTGCCCGTCGTGCCGGCGGCGCCCGCGGCGCCTGCGCTGCCGTTGCCGGCAGTGATGTCGCACGCGGTCACCGTGACGCCCGCCGGGCTGTCGACGATGAGCAGCCCGATGCTGCTCCGCCCGTCACCGTTGGCCTCCTGGCCGGTGGCGTTCGCCGAGGTGATCTTCATCAGCTGGAGCTCGGCGCTGAGCGCGATGGTGTCGGCCGTCACGCCGATGCGGCTCGGGCTCTGGATGTGGCTCACGTTGCTCGTCGAGCGCTGCCAGCTCGCGGGATCGTACCCGCCGTAGACGCTCACGCCCGACTGCAGGGTGACGGACTCGGCGTACACGCCGGCGGCGACGAACACCGAGCGGCGCGGCGTGAAGGTCGCGGCGGCGTTGATGCCCGCGGTGATGGTGCGCTTGGGCAGCTGGCGCGTGCCGGGGTTCATGTCGCTGCCGCCGAGCGAGACGAAGATCGCCTACGAGGCGTCGCCGTCGACGCCGTCACAGTTCGCGTCGACGAACATCGGGTAGTCGGGCATGTCGCTGCCGATCGCGGTGCACTGGTACTCGCAGCCGTTGGCCGCCAGCCCGTCGAGGTCGACGTAGCCGGTGTTGCAGGTGTAGCCGCAGCTCGACGCGGTGCAGATCGACGCGGCGTTGGCGCGCGTGGGGCACGGCGAGTTGCACGCCCCGCAGTGCGCGATGGAGCCGGTGGTGTCCTGCTCGCAGCCGTCGCTCGCCATGTTGTTGCAGTTGCCCCAGCCCATGTCGCAGCTGGCGACGGTGCAGGTCGAGTTGGCGCAGCCCGGCGTGCCGTGGGCCACCATGCAGGGGCTGTTGCAGGCGCCGCAGTTGGCCACGTCGTTGCTGACGTTCTTCTCGCAGCCGTTGGAGTACGTCTGGTCGCAGTCGGCGAAGCCGAGGTTGCAGGTGCCGATGCCGCAGCTCGCCGCCACACAGGCGTAGGTCGCGACGTTGCCGTTGTTGACGTTGCACACCCGGCCGCAGAGCCCGCAGTTGGTGGGGTCGCTCGCCAGGCTGAAGCCCTCGTCGATCATCGCGTCGCAGTCGTTGTCGAGGCCGTCGCAGATCTCGACGCCCATCGCCGTCGGGGTGCACATGTACTCGCAGCCGTTGGAGTCGATGCCGTCGGCGTTCACGAAGCCGGGGTTGCACGCCTGGATGCCGCACATGCCGCCGGTGCAGACGGGCGTGGCGTTCGCGCGGGCGCACGGCGTGTTGCAGGCGCCGCAGTGCGTGAGCGAGGTCATCTTGTCGAAGCCGTCGTCGACGACGCCGTCACAGTCGTTGTCCTTGTCGTCGCAGACCTCGGTGCCGGCGGGCGCGGGCTCGCAGATCTGCGGCGAGCCGTTGACGCAGTTGCTGACCGTGCGGCGGCATTCGCCGGTGCCGCAGGTCGTCTCGCCGAGGTTCTCGTCGGTCATCCCGTTGCAGTCGTCGTCGCGGCCGTTGCACGACTCGGCGCTGGGCACGAGCGCGCTGCAGGCGTCGTAGCCGTTGGGCGGGCGGCAGGTCTGCACGCCGGTGCAGGTGCCGATGGAGTTGGTCTCGCTGCACGGCCGCGTCTGCCCCGCCGTCGCCGCCGTGCACTCGCAGGTGCCGGAGGTGGGCTGGCACTGCTTCGTGACGAACTCCCCGTTGGTGTCGGTGCCGTCGGCGCAGCGGTAGCTCGAGGGGCACTGGCCATCGAAGCTGCAGTCACGCGCGCAGACCTTGGTGCCGCCGAGCTCGATGCAGCGGTCGCCGGGGTACGGGCAGTCGACGTTGAGCGCGCAGGGCTGGCACAGACCCGGCTTCTCGGGCACGCAGGCGAAGCGATCGTTCGGCGCCAGCGCGGTGCAGATGTCGCCCGGGTTGCAGTTCGTCGAGCACCGCCGGAAGCAGACCTTCGACTTGCCCGGCAGCTTGTCGCACAGCCGCGAGGCGCACTCGTCGTCGGCCTCGCACGCCTCGCCTTCGTTCTTGAGCGTCTCCTGAACGGGCGGGCGGGCGCAGTTGCAGGCCGAGAGGCCGAGCGCAAACGACACCGTGACGACGAAGAGTCGGAACCAGCGCATGAACACTCCGGGGAGGCGGCGGGGCGACGCCGCGGGCGAGGCCGCATCGTACACGCTGTCGGCCGAAAGCCTGCGCTCGTCACCTGCTGCGATGCGTCACCAAACGTATCGCTCCGGAGGTCATCGGGCGGGGCGCAGCTCCGAGAGGCGCGAGATGCGGCGGTCGCCCTCGAGGCCCAGCCCGACGAAGAAGACGCCCGCGCTCGCTGCCGCCTGGCGATCGTACCGGGAGTCGCCGACCAGCCACGCCTCGGCAGGTAGCGCGCCCGTCTCTGCCAGCGCGAGGTGGACGAGGTCGGGGGCGGGCTTGGCGTGCGCGACGCGATCGGCGGTGGCGAGCGAGTCGAAGCACCCGGTCAGGCCGGCGGCGGCGAGGATCTCGCGGGCCAGCGGCCCGACGGTGTTGGTGACGAGCGCGCAGCGGACGCCCGCGGCCCGCAGCTCCGCGAGGAGCGGCTGCGCGTCGGGGTTCACCCACATCGCGTCGAGGTGGCGGACGAACTCGGTGACGTAGAAGGCGTCGAGCTCGGCCGGGGTGCACGAGAGGCCGAAGACGGGAATGTCGGCCGCGGTGCCCTGGCCGAAGGTCGGGAAGAACTCCTCCCGGGTGATGGCGCGGCCGCGGAAGCGCACGCCCGCCGCCTCCACCACGCGGAACCACACCTCCTCGCTCTTCACGAGGACGCCATCCATGTCGAACAACACCGCGCGGGGCCACATCAGACTCGCGTATGTCTGCCGCATGGGCTCCGAATTCAAGTTCTGTCCTCGCTGTGGGGCGCCGCTCGTGCGCCGCGAGCACCACGGCCGCGAGCGCGCGCTCTGCGAGGCGAGCGGGTGCGGCTTCGTGCACTGGGGCAACCCCACGCCGGTGGTGGCGGCGATCATCGAGCACGAGGGGCAGGTGCTGCTGGCGCGCGCGAAGGACTGGCCCGAGAAGATGTTCGCGCTCGTCACCGGCTTCCTCGAGGCGGGCGAGTCGGCCGAGGCGGGCGTGCTGCGCGAGGTGAAGGAGGAGACCGGGCTGTCGGGCGAGGTGGTCTCGCTCGTCGGCGTCTACCCGTTCGAGGTGCGCAACGAGCTGATCATCGCCTTCCACGTGAGGACGGCAGGCGAGATCCACCTCGGGGACGAGCTCGCGGCGGTGAAGCTCATCCCGAAGGACAAGCTCAAGGCGTGGCCCTTCGGCACCGGTCTCGCGGTGCAGGCCTGGCTCGAGCGTCAGCGCGGCTGAGGCTCACCGCGGAACTCGTCGTGGCACGCGGGGCAGCCGCGCAGCACTTCGCCCAGCGCCTCGGCCGTCGCAGGCACGTCGTTCTTCTTCGCCGCGCGCACCAGCACCACCAGGCGCGCGTGGAACGCCTCGTCGACCTCGCGGAAGCGGGCGACCTCCCCGCGCGGCGGGCGGTACTGCCCCGAGGCGAGCGCGTTCCCCGTCGCCTCCTTCGCCCCGTGCACGCGGTGGATCGCCGCCGGCACGCCGCGCACATCACCCATCGCGACCCCGGTCGCCGCGTCCTGCACCGCGCCGAGCAGCAGGCGCATCTCTTCCTGCACGACGTTCGCGGGCGGGGCCGCCGGAGCCGCCGGCGGAGGAGCCTCATGCCCATGGTCGTGCGCGCACCCCGCGAGCGCCAGGAGCGCCCCCACGACGATCGCGCGCGTCACGGCGTGACCTCCTCGAAGCGACGGGCGAGCTGATCCTCGAGCGCGACGTGCTCGCCGATCTCCCGCTCGAGCGCCTCCAGCTCCGCGAACAGCCGACGGTAGGTGTTGCAGGCGTTCGGAGGCAGCGTGAGGTCGTCGGTGAGCTCGCGCATGCGCGCGAACAGCTCGGCGATGATCACGTGCTCCTCGTGCATCGACGCGAGCTCTCCGCGCAGCCGCTCGGTTCCAGCGCCGGCGCGGAGCAGCGGAAAGAGCGCGCGCTCCTCCTCGGCGAGGTGCACGGTGAGCGAGTCGACCAGCGCCTGCACCGCAGCGTCGAGCTCGTAGAGGCGCGCGTCGCCGCCGCCGTGCACCCGAGCCACCTTCGCCGAGAGCGCCTCGGCAGTGCGGAGCTTGTCGTGCAGCGGCTGGTGAAAGCGGGTGACGATGGTGTCGATCAGCACGTCGGTGGGGACCAGGGCGGGGCTCGGGCTCAGCATCACCGCCCTCGAAGCACGCCATGTGCCAGCGCGTCACCGCGGCGACGGGTGGTCAAGACCTCGATTCATTATGAAACACGCCGAAACACTGGTCGTCAGCGCCGCCGGTGCCATAACGCACCCCATGAACCGCTCACTCCTCGTCGTGCTGTCGTTGGTGTTGATGACCGGGTGCATCCGCTCGCCGGTCGCGATGATGCCGTCCACCAGGCCGCTCGAGCAGGGCGGCTACCAGGAGCTGGGGCCGGTCGAGGAGACCGACTGCATCTGGTACCTCTTCGGGTTCCTGCCGATCACCTCGGGCAACAACCTGCAGTCGGCGATGCGCGACGGCATCCGCAAGGGCGGCGGCGACGCGCTGATCCAGGTGACGGCCGAGACGTACTACCAGAACTTCATCGTGGTCAGCCGGTACTGCAGCATCGTGCAGGGCATCGCGGTCCGCTCGCGCGAGGCGGCGAACGTTCCCCAGCCGCGCTGAAGGAGCCGCCATGAACTTCGAGCCGTCTGCCAGGAGCCAGGAGTACCTCGAGCGCGTGAGGCGCTTCATGGACGAGGAGATCGTCCCCGTCGAGGGGCGCCACTGGGAAGAGGTGCGCGCGCTCAACCAGGGCGGAGACTGGACGAAGTGGAAGATTCACCCGCGGGTCGAGGCCCTCAAGGCGAAGGCGAAGGCGGCGGGCCTGTGGAACCTCTTTCTCCCCGACGAGAAGCTCGGGGCCGGCCTCAGCACGCTCGAGTACGCGCCCATCGCCGAGCAGATGGGCCGCAGCCTCATGGCGCCGGAGATCTTCAACTGCAACGCGCCTGACACCGGGAACATGGAGGTGCTGTACCGCTACGGCTCCGACGCCCAGAAGCAGCGGTGGCTGATGCCGCTGCTCGCCGGGGAGATCCGCTCGGTGTTCTGCATGACGGAGCCCGCGGTGGCCTCGTCGGACGCCACCACCATGCAGGCGACCGCCGTGGTGCACGGCGACGAGGTGGTGCTCAACGGCCGCAAGTGGTGGACCTCGGGTCTCGGCGATCCGCGCGCGAAGGTGGCCATCTTCCTCGCGCACACCCCGAACCCCGAAGCGAGCCGGCACGCGCAGCACACCATGGTGCTGGTGCCGCTCGACACGAAGGGCGTGGAGATCGAGCGCATGGTGCCGGTGTTCGGCGACTACGACGCGCCGCACGGCCACGGGCAGGTGTCCTTCCACGACGTGCGGCTGCCGGTCGACGCGATCATCGCCGGCCCCGGGCGCGGCTTCGAGATCGCTCAGGGCCGCCTCGGGCCGGGGCGCATTCACCACTGCATGCGCTGCATCGGCGCGGCGGAGCGTGCGCTCGAGCTGATGATCGACCGCGGCATGACGCGCGAGGGCTTCGGCAAGCCGCTGCTCAACCTCGGCGGCAACCGCGAGAAGGTCGCCGAGGCGCGGGTGGCCATCGACCAGGCGCGGCTGTTGACGCTCTATGCGGCGTGGAAGCTCGACGAGCTCGGCGCGCTGGGGGCGATGACGGAGATCGCCGCCATCAAGGTCGTCGCGCCCTCGATGCTGCAGAAGGTGGTCGACGACGCGATCCAGCTCCACGGCGGCGCGGGGCTGTCACACGACACGCTGCTGACCGGCTTCTTCGCCCAGGCGCGCGCGCTGCGGCTCGCCGACGGCCCCGACGAGGTGCACAAGGGCCTCATCGCGAAGCTCGAGCTCAGCAAGCGCGGCTTCTCGAAGAAGCGCTGATCAGGGCACCGAGATCCGCACGCCCTGCGACTCCGCGCCGCCGCGGGCGATCGCGCTCACCGCCCAGGCGCCGCTCGACACCGCGAAGTCGACCCGCGCGCCGCCGCGCACCGCGGTGAGCTCCCACTGCCCCGGCATCACCTCGCGGTAGAGCGCGAAGAAGCGCGTGGCCTGCGGCTGCGGGGTGGTGACCGAGAGCGTGGTGCCGTTGAGCATCACGAAGGGCACCGCGGGCGCGACGCTCGCGCCGGCGCGCGGCAGCACCGGCGGCAGCGCCGGCTTCGCGTAGAACTCGCTCTTGAGCATCACCGTCACCCCCACGTCCTGCACGCCGGCGACGGTGTACCCGTGGCGGTTGTTGCGGAGATCGCTCGCGCGGAAGTGGATCTCGCCCAGCGCGTCGTCAGCGGTGAGCGTGCGGCGGTGCGCGAGCTGCGCGCGGTACTCGGCGAGGGTCCACGCCGACGAGGTGTTGAGCCGGTACGTCGCCAGCCCGGGGAAGAGGTGCCGCCCGCCCATCGTGCCCTGTGCCCACCAGGTCGAGAGCTTGATGAAGTCCTGCGGGCCGCCGATGGGCCAGTAGAGCTGCGGCGCGAGGTAGTCGACCCAGCCCTGATTCATCCACGTCACCGAGTCGCACGAGATGTCGGAGTACGAGCTGAGCCCGCTGATGCCCGTCGGCACCCCGCTCTTCCAGATGCCGAACGGCGAGATGCCGAAGCGCACCTGCGGGTGCCCGCTCACGATGAGCCCCATCACCCCGCGCACCAGCGCGTTCACGTTCTCGCGGCGCCAGTCGGCCTTCACCAGCGTGCCGCCGTCGGCCTGGTAGCCCGCGTACGTCGCGTCGTCGGGGAAGGGCGTCGCGGCGGGGTACGGGTAGAAGTAGTCGTCGAAGTGGAGCCCGTCGACGTCGTAGCGGCCGAGCAGATCCTCCACCACCGCCTCGACGTGCTGCCGCACCTCCGGCACGCCCGGGTTGAGCACCACCTTGCCGTCGTAGGTGATCGCCGCGCCCGAGAGCGTGCGGGTGACGTGGTTGGTGGCCGTCTGGCTGCCCGCGCTGACCAGCGCGCGGTACGGGTTCATCCACGCGTGCACCTCGAGGCCGCGCGCGTGCGCGAGGTCGAGCAGCGCCTCGAGCGGATCCCAGCCCGGGTTCTGCCCCTGCGTGCCGGTGAGGTAGCGGCTCCACGGCTCGAGCGTCGAGGCGTAGAGCGCGTCGCTCTCGGGGCGCACCTGGAAGAAGAGCGCGTTGACGCCCGCATCGGCCATGGTGTCCACCAGCGCCGTGAGCGACGCCCGGCCGGCGTCGGCGCTCTGGCCCTGCGCCGTCGGCCAGTCGAGGTTCGAGACGGTGGCGATCCACACGCCGCGGAGCTCGCGCGGGGCGGCCACCGTGACGAGTGAGAGCCCGCCACCGTCGGGCTGGCCCGCGTCGGCGCCTGCGTCGGGCGAGCCGGCGTCGGGGCGCCCCGCGTCGACCGGGCCCGCGTCAGGCGAGCCGGCGTCGTCACCTGGCCCGCCCGCATCGTCGCTGGAGCCCGCGTCGCCGGTCGCGCCGGCGTCGTCGTCACCCGCATCGGTGAGGGACGGAGGGGCACCGCACGCGGCGAGGAAGAGGAGCGTCAGGAGGGCGGCGAATCGCACGCGCGGCCCATAGCACAGCCCCGCGGCGCGCCGTCCACGGGGGGCGGCGCGTGTCACCGCGACGCGTCGCTCACGCCTTGAGCCCGTCGAGGATCAGCGTCATCAGCGCCGCCGGCACCTCGAGCACGTTGCCGATGTCCTCCTCCTGCAGCACCGCGAGCAGCAGCCGCTCGGCCGCGCCCACCACCGTCAGCGCGCTCACCGCCACGGGGATCGGCTTGAGGATCCCGTGCTTCTGCGCGGTGTGCGTCATGGAGATCGCGAAGCGCGAGACCGTGGCCGAGAGATCGCGGATCGGCCGACGCGCGCCCTGCGCCGGCGCGCGCGACTCCTGGAGGTAGAGCCGCACCGGGCCCGGGAACTCCATGATCAGCGTCGCCAGCACGTCGCCGATGCGGGAGTACGCCTTGATCATCGCCTCCTTCGTCGAGGCGGTCTCGAGCTCGTGGTCGCACTGCTCGAGCGCGCGCGTCACCAGCTCGCGGATCGGCGAGATGATGTCGTCCACCAGCGACCGCTGGTCCGCGAAGTACCGGTAGAAGCTGCCCTTCGCCATGCGCGCCGACTTCATGATGTCGTCGACCGACACCGCCTCGATGCCCCGCTCGAGGAACAGCAGCAGGGCCGCGTGACGGATCGCCTGGGCCTTCTTCTGCCGGTTGAGATCGCGCACCCCGCCGATGGGGCCGGGCCGCTTGAGCCGCTGGCCCTTGGGGGTCGACACCTCGCGCACTTCACTTCTCGCTCGCTGCTTCGTCATCGCTGCTTCTTCTTCGTGTTGTCTTCGGCGCGCGCCACCCGTTCGACGCGCGCGAGGGGATCGCCATCACCGACGAAGTTCGCCGCCCGCGCCGCGACCTCCACCGCCTTCCGCTTCAGGCCGTCGCCTTCGTAGTGGAAGTCGGGGCTGTGCGACGCGCCGAACGCCTGCAGGAAGGCCCGCGCCAGATCGCGCTCGTCGTCGGTCGCCGAGGGCACCAGCAGCCGCGCCACCTCGAGGTGGCCGTTGGCCGCCGCCTTGAGCAGCGCGGTCTCGTCGCTCTCGTCGCGCCACGAGGGCTCGGCGCCCGCCGCGAGCAACGCCCGGCAGATCTCGAGCAGACCGCGGCTCGCCGCCTCGATGAGCGGCGTCTTGCGCCCGGGGCCCAGCATGTTGACGTCGGGAGCGGTTCCCAGCGCGGCCTTCACCGCCGCGAGGTCCCCCGACTCCACCGCCTCGTAGAGGGTCATCGGGGCAACTCATCTCAGGTCTCGCGACGGATCTGCAACAGGAGAGATCGCCCGCTCTCACCGCCCGAGAATTTCGTGTGGGGTTTTGCAAACCCGCCCCCGGCGTCACCGGACCGTGAAGTGACACGCGCTCCGATCCTGTGGCAGGAGCGCGCGCCATGACGTCCCTCCGCCTCGCTGCGCTCCCGCTGCTCCTCTC
This sequence comes from Myxococcota bacterium, assembly GCA_049322495.1. GTDB lineage: Bacteria > Myxococcota > Myxococcia > Myxococcales > Myxococcaceae > Archangium_A. Next base: position 41,464 of record JBMORD010000273.1, read on the forward strand.
GCTCACGCTCGTCGGCTGCGTCTGCCAGGGCCCGAAGCTCAAGCAGGTGGAGGAGCTCGTGCCGCCGCCCGAGCCGGACGCGGGGACGTGCGTCGCCGAGCTGTGCAACGGGCGCGACGACGACTGCGACGGCGTCATCGACGAGGAGCTCGGCACCATCACCTGCGGCGTCGGCGCCTGCGCGCGCACGGTGCCCGCCTGCGTCAGCGGCGGCGCGGGCAGCTGCACGCCGCTCTCACCGTCGCCCGAGACCTGCAACGGCCTCGACGACGACTGTGACGGCATGACCGACGAAGAGCTGATGCCGGCGATGTGCGGCGTGGGCGAGTGCGCGGCGGTCGGCTCGACGTGCGTCGACGGCGTGCAGACCGCCTGCATGCCCGGCACGCCCCGCACCGAGACCTGCAACGGCAAGGACGACGACTGCGACGGCACCGTCGACGAGGAGCTGCTCACCAACACCTCGGGCGACGTGCGCATCACCAACGATCCCGCGTCGAGCGACTACGTCTACATCGGCCGCAGCGGCACGGGGTTCGGCGTGGTGTGGCAGGACAAGCGCGACGTCGCCGCGGGGCAGATCTACTTCACGGGCCTCACCAGCCGCGGCGCGCGCCTCGCGTCGAACGACCTGCGCGTCTCGAACACCCAGGGCAGCTCGTCGCACCCCGCCCTCGCGTGGAACGGCCAGTCGTGGGGCCTGGTGTACGCCGACGATGCGCCCGGCGACGCGGAGATCTACTTCCGCCCGCTGGCGGCGAACGGCCAGCCCACCGCCGCGGCGATCCGGCTCACCAACGCGACCGGCGACTCCGACTGGCCCGATCTGGTGTGGACCGGCTCGAGCTACGCGGTCGCCTACGACGATCAGCGCGCCGGCGCGGGCAAGCACGACCTCTACTTCCAGCGCTTCGATCGCGGCGGCACGCGGCTCGGTGGCGAGGTGCGCGTCACCACCGATCCGGCGCGGCAGTCGAACCCCATCCTCAAGTGGAACGGCAGCGAGTTCGGCCTCGCGTGGACCGACTACCGCTTCACCGGCAACCGCGAGGTCTACTTCCGCCGCCTCGCCGCCGACGGCTCGCTCCTCGGCCCGGAGGTGCGCGTCACCAACGACGCCGCCGACTCCGCGTGGCCCGACCTCGCCTGGAACGACGCCGATCGCCAGTGGGCGCTGGTGTGGCACGACACGCGCGACGGCAACGCCGAGGTGTACTTCGCCCGCCTCGACGCCAACGGCACGCGCCTCGGGCCCGACACGCGGCTCACCAATGCCGCCGGCTTCTCGGGCTACCCGTCGGTCGACTGGAACGGCTTCCAGTACGGCGTCTCGTGGCAGGACGATCGCCTCGCCGCCAACAAGCCGGCGATCTACTTCGCGCAGGTCTCGGCGACGGGCGCGAAGAACGGCACCGAGCTCAAGCTCTCGAGCGGCAGCGGCAGCGCCAGCTTCACCACCGCGCTGTGGAACGGGAACACCTTCGCCTTCTGCTGGCGCGACGACCGCAACGGCACGAGCAACACCGAGCTCTACTTCGCGCTCGTCGGCTGCCCGAACTGATCAGCGCCGCGCGAGCGAGAAGGCCGACGGGGTCATCACCGCCACCGGCGTGGCCGCGGCGTCACCCTTGAAGAAGGCGCTCGCGCGCGTCAGGTAGCTCGCCTTGAGCACCGTGCCGCGCGCCAGCACCTCCACCGCGGGGAGCTGGGGCGGCGTGAGCGAACGCACCAGCATCGTCCCCGCGTCGAGCGCGCGGAAGGGCACCTCGGCCACCGCGGCCGGCGTCTCGCAGACCTCCAGCGCCCAGCCGCCATCGTCGAGCCGGAGCCGCTGCGGCGCCTCGACCTGCCCGCCCGCCCCGACGAAGGCCTTCGCCGCGAGCGCGCGCACCACCTCGACGCCGTGCGCCTCGAGCTGCTGCTGCGCGCCCCGCACCACCAGCGAGAGCACGTCGCTCACCGAGTCGAGGAGCGCCTGATCGGAGCCGGGCGCCTTGCCCGCAAGCTGCTCGAAGGCCGCCGCCGCGAGCGCCCGGCTGACGTGGAGCGTGACGTCGAGCCACGAGCCCTGCGCGGGCAGCGCGAGCGCGAGGTGCGCCCACAGCTCGAAGGGCCCCTCCACCGCCACACCGTCCCCGGTGCGCAGCCCCGCCACCACCGACGCGAAGCGCTCCGGCAGCCCGCGGAAGGCGTCCAGCGACTCGAGCTCCGGCCGGAGCGCCCCCTGCCGCTTCGCCGCGCGGCCCTGCGCCCGCCCCGAGAGCTGCGCCGCCGTCGCCCCCACCACGTCGAGCCGGCGGAGCGCCCCTTCGAGCTGCGCGATGCGCTGCTGGAGCTCCTGCTGCAGCCCGAGGTTCCGCAGCCCGACGCCGACGCGCGCCTGCAGCTCTCCGGGGTCCGGCGGCTTGCTCAGGTAGTCGTCGGCCCCCGCCCGCAGCGCCTCGACCACGTCACGGCGATCGGTGCGCGACGTCACCAGGATCAGGTGCGGTCGCACCGGCAGGCTCGCCTCTCGCACCCGCCGGCACACCTCGACGCCCGAGAGCCCGGGCATCTCCCAGTCGATCAGCGCGACGCGCGGCCCGTCGGGCCGGAGCAGGAGCTCGACCGCCTCCGTGCCGTTGGTCGCCTCCACCGGCTCGAGCGAGAGCTGCGCGAGCAGCGCGCAGAAGAGCTTCCGCTGAGTCGTCGAGTCCTCCGCGACGAGCACCTTCTCCATGGCTCAAGGGGTAACGCCCCCGGAGCGCACTCGTCAGAGAAGTGGCGCCACCAGCGCCTCGAGCATCGCCCGGCGCGCCCGCCTCGCGCGCACGAAGGGCGCCGGCCCGAGGAACCGCACGCGCGGAAAGCGCCGCTCGAGCTCGGCGCGATTCCACGGCACCGACGGGTCGGCCACCCGCACGCCCTGGCTCAGCACCACCGCCGCCACCTCGAGCCCGCGCGTGGCGAGCGCCTGGAGCGACAGCGTGGTGTGGTTGATGGTGCCCAGGCCGGCGCGGGCCACCAGCACCACCGGCAGCGCGAGCCGCGCAGCGAGATCGATGACGTCGACGCGCGGGGTGAGCGGCACGAAGAGCCCGCCGGCGCCCTCCACCACGCCCGCGCCGGGCCCCAGGCGCGAGAAGTGCCGCAGCACGCGGGTGACGTCGACGCTCCGCCGCTCGAGCCGCGCGGCGATGGCCGGCGCGAGAGGCCGGCGCAGGCGGTACAGGCAGACCGACCCGAGCGCCTGCCAGCCCCCCGCAGCCTCGCGGAGCGTGTCGGCGTCTCCGGTGCCGCCGCTCTCGAAGGGCTTGAAGGCGAAGGGGCGCAGCTGGCGGCGGGCCATCGCCGAGAGGAGCGCGGCGGAGATCTCGGTCTTGCCCACGCCGGTGTCGGTGCCGGTGACGAAGAAGCGCGTCATCCCGCGGGTCGTAGCACTCCCGGGTGCTCTCTCGAGACCTCGAGCAGCCGCCGGCCGATCTGCTCGAGCGGGAGGACCTCGGTCGCCGCGCCCAGCCGCACCGCCTCGCCGGGCATGCCCCACACCACCGAGCTCGCCTCGTTCTGCGCCACGGTGAAGCAGCCGCGCTGGCGGAGCTGCCGCAGCCCGAGCGCGCCATCGGTGCCCATGCCCGTCAACAGCGCGGCGACCGCCAGCGGCCCGACGACGCGCGCCACCGAGTCGAAGAGCACGTCGACCGAGGGCCGATGCCCGTTGACGGGCTCGTCCACGCCGAGGCGGCACACCCAGCCGCGCGCGCTGCGCTCGAGGCGGAGGTGCTGGCCGCCGGGCGCGACGTACGCGTGGCCCACCATCACCACGTCGCCATCGGCTGCCTCCCTGGCCTCGAGCGCGGTGGTGTCGCGCAGGCGCTTCGCCCACCGCTCGCTGAACACCGGGGGAATGTGCTGAGCAATGACGACGCCCGGCGCTTCGGCGGGCAACGCGCGCAGCACCGCCGCCACCGCCTCCGTGCCGCCCGTGGACGCGCCGAGGGCGATGAGGCGCTCGGAGGGACGCCCGGCGAGCGGCGGCGGGCGCTGCGGGAGCGGCGCGGTGATGGTGCCGCTGCGCGCGCCGAGGTTCGCGCGGGCGGCGGCCTTCACGCGGGCGATGAGCGCCGCGGCCTGCTGCTCGAGGCCGCGCGCCACGTCGAGCTTCGGCTTGGCGATGAAGTCGATCGCCCCGGCCTCGAGGGCGGCCATGGTGACGTCGGCGCCGCGCTCGGTCAGCGACGAGACCATCACCACCGGCGTGGGCCACGCCCGCATCACGTTGCGCAGGAAGGTCAGGCCGTCCATGCGCGGCATCTCGACGTCGAGGGTCATCACGTCGGGCCGCAGCGCCCGCAGCTTGTCGCGCGCTTCGAAGGGGTCGGCGGCCGTGCCCACCACCTCGAGCTGCGGGTCTGCCGAGAGCAGCGTCGTGAGCACCTGCCGCACCAGCGCCGAGTCGTCGACGATCAGCACGCGGATCACGGCGGGCCTCCCTCTGGCGGGTCGATGAACAGCTCGACGTCGCCGCCCGCCGGAGCCGGGGCGCGCGCGGCGGTCGCCTCGCGCTCGACGTCGACCTGCTCGCGGCCGAGCTCCCTCGTCACCACCCGCCCGGTGTGCGACTCGAGCCGCACCTCGCGCCCCCGCTGCCCGCCCAGGCCCGAGGCCACGAGGGGGATCCGCTCGCGCTCGAGGAACGCGCGCGCGAAGGCGATGTTCCGCTCGCCCACCGTCGGCCGGCTCCCGATGCCCAGCACGTCGGCGCCGCCATAGAGCTGCGCCTCGAGCCGACGGCGATCGGCCCCCTGCTGCATCATCGAGTTGATGAGCGTCTCCATCGCGTGCACCCCGAACCGCGAGCGCTCGACCTCACCGTCGCCGTCGGGCAGCAGGAAGTGGTTCATGCCGCCCACGCGCGCCACCGGGTCGAAGAGGCACGCGGCGACGCACGAGCCGAGCAGCGTGCGGATCACCGTGGGCCTCGACGTCGCGTGCAACTCGCCGACGCTGATCACCCGCGCTGGCAACGAGCCGTCGGTGGGCGCCGCCCGGGGCTCGGGCGCCGAGGCCGTCGGCGGCGGCGAAGCCAGAGGTGGCGCGGACCACGTCGGCGGCAGGACCGCGTCGGCGCGCCGGCGGTAGAGCCCTCCCGGGCGGGACTCGAGCGCGCTGTCGAAGCCGCGGAGCACCTCGGCGTGCCCCACCAACAGCCAGCCGCGCGGCTCGAGGAGCTCGATCAGCCGCCCGAACAGGCGCCGCTGGAGCGGGGGCGCGAAGTAGATGCTCGCGTTGCGGCACAGCACGGCGTCGAAGCGCGTCTTGATGGGCCACGCCTCGTCGAGGAAGTTGATGCGCTTGAACGACACGAGGGCGCGGAGCCCGTCCTTCACGCGCCAGCCCTCGGGGGTGCGCTCGAGGTGCCGCTCGCGGCGCTGGGCGTCGAGGCCCTCGAGCTCCAGCTCGTCGTACACGCCGCGCGCCGCGCGGGCGAGCACGTCGGTGTCGATGTCACTCGCGAGGATCTTCGCGTCCCACGAGGGGAGATCGGGCAGCGCCTCGGCGAGGACCATCGCCAGGGTCCACGGCTCCTGCCCGGTGCTGCAGGCGGCGCTCCAGATCCGCAGCCGCTTGCGCCCCTCGCGACGCGCCTTCTCGACCACCGAGGGGATCCACTCGCGCGCGAGCGCGGCGAACTGGTGCGGCTCGCGGAAGAAGCTCGTCTTGTTGGTGGTCACCGCGTTGATCAGCGCCTGCGTCTCGCTGCGCCGGCCCTCGGGCGTCTCGAGCAGCGCGCAGTAGCCCGCGAAGTCGACCCCGCGCGCGCGGAGCCTCGGCGCGAGCCGCGACTGGATCATCGGGCGCTTCGTCTCGCCCACCGCGATGCCCGTCAGCAGCTCCACCGTCCTCCGGAGCGCCCGGAACTCCACTTCGCCGAGCGGTGGGAGGCCGGGCGCGAGCATGTCAGCCGATCAGCTCCTCGAGGTTCACCAGCACCAGCAGGCGCTCGCCGTGCCGGGCGAGGGCCTCGATCACGTCGTCGTCGCGCTTGATCTCCGGCGGCGGCTCGATCGCCTCGGCGGGCAGCTCGATCACGTCGCACACCGCGTCGACCTGGAGCCCGACCAGCCGCGGCCCCACCGACACCACGACGATCACCGGGCGCGTCGCGGCGCCGTCGGTGACCCCGAGGCGTGCCCGCACGTCGATGACCGGCACGATGTTCCCGCGCAGGTTCATCGCCCCGCGCACCCAGGCCGCGGTGCGGGGCATGCCGGTGATCGACGACTTCCCGCGGATCTCCTGCACCTTGAGGATGTCGACGGCGAACTCCTGCTCGCCGACGAGGAACGAGAGCACCTGGCGTCCACCGGCGGGCTGCTGGCCGGGGGTGAGGGGCGTGGCGGCGGTCATGCGTGGGCCTCCTTGAAGACGGTGGGCGTGACGGCGCCGGTCGCGCGATCCTCGAGCTCGGTGAGCCGCCCGAGCCGCGCGAGGCCCATCAGGTCGAGGATGAACGACACCGCGCCGTCACCGAGGATCGTCGCGCCGAGGAGCCCGTCGAGCTTCTTGAAGTTGGGCTCGAGGCTCTTGATCACGAACTGCGACTTGCCGAGCAGCTCGTCGACGGCCAGCGCGAAGCGCGTCTCTCCCGCCTCGCACACCACCGCCAGCGGCCGCTTGTTGTCCGGGTCGGGCGGCACGCCGAGCAGCTCCGCGGCGCGCAGCAGCGCCAGCGTGTTGCCGCGCACCTGGATCACCTCGCCCCGCCCCGGCAGCTTCGTCACCGGGGTCTTCTTGAGCGGGATCGTCTCGATCACCTGGCTCAGCGGGATCACCCACGTCGCCTCCCCCACCCGCAGCGCCATGCCGTCGAGGATCGCCAGCGTGAGCGGGAGCGTCAGCCGGAAGCGCGTGCCCCGGCCCCGCGTGGTGGAGATGCTCACGTCGCCGTTGAGGGCGCTCACCGCGCGCTTGACCACGTCCATCCCCACGCCGCGGCCCGACAGGTCCGTCACCTGCGTCGCCGTCGAGAAGCCCGGCGCGAAGATCAGCTCGTGGATCTCCTCGGGCAGGAGCTTCGCCTCGGGCGAGACCAGGCCCCGCTCGACGGCCCGCGCGAGGATCCGCGCCTCGTCGAGCCCGGCGCCGTCGTCGGAGATCTCGATGATCACGTTCCCGCCCTGGTGACGCGCGCCCAGGGAGATCCGCCCCGCCCGCGGCTTGCCCGCCCGCTCGCGGGCGTCGGCGGCCTCGAGGCCGTGGTCGGCGGCGTTTCGCACGAGGTGCATCAGCGGGTCGGCGATCAGCTCCACCATGCTCTTGTCGAGCTCGGTCTCCTCGCCGCTGACGTCGAGCTCGATCGTCTTGCCCAGCGACTCGCTGAGATCGCGCACCAGCCGCCGGAAGCGGTTGAAGATCGTGCCGATCGGCACCATGCGGATGTTCATCACCCGCTCCTGCAGATCGCGCGTGTGCCGCTCGAGCTGCTCGGCCGCTTCGCGGAGACGTGGCAGCTCGGCCGGGGTGTAGTGCGAGAGCGAGCGGCTGATCATCGCCTGGGAGATGACCAGCTCGCCGACGAGGTTGATGAGCGCGTCGACCTTCTCGGTGGCCACGCGCAGCGTCGCGCCGTCAGCCTGCTTGCGGAGCGCCGGTGCCTTCGCCTCCCCTGCCGCCACGGCCGTCGGCGGCGGAGCAGAAGCGTCGGCCCGCGAGATGCGCAGCTCCCGCGCGTCGTCCATGAACAGGAAGACGTCTTCGAGCTCCTTCTTCGAGGCCGCGGTCTCGACGAACACCCGCCACCCGACGAAGCAGCTCTCGGGGTCGAGCTCCGGGAGCGCCGGCACCTGGTCGAGCAGCGCCTCGACCTCCACGCGCCCGAGGGCCGCGAGATCCTGCAGCGCGAACGCCGGGTCGAGGCCGTTGGCGAAGACCCGCGGCGACGGGCGGAAGACGATTTCCCACCGCGCTGGCACGGCGCTCTTCGCTGCGGGCGCGGCCGCGCTGGCCTGCGTCGGCGCGCCCCCGCTCACCCGCTCGAGCTTCGCCACCATCGGCGCCACGTCGGGGCACGCGCTCTGCGTCCTCGTCAGCTCGACGCAGCCCGAGAGCAGGTCGGTCGCCTCGAGCAGCAGGGAGCCCAGCGCCCCGTCGGCGCGCACCTGCCCGCCGCGCACCGCCTCGAGCACGTTCTCCATCGCGTGCGTGAGGCGGGTGATCACCTCAAAGCCGAGGATCGCGCTCGCGCCCTTGATGGAGTGCGCGGCACGGAACAGGGCGTTGTGGAGCTCCGGGTCGTCCGGGTTCGTCTCGAGCTCGAGCAGCTTGGCCTCGAGCGTGCGCACGTGCTCCGCCGCCTCGTCGAAGAACGTCTGGTGGAACTGCCCGAAGTCGATGCTCGCCATGACGCCTCCGTCAGCGCACGACCTTCTTGACGACCGCGATGAGCTTGTCGGGATCGAACGGCTTGGTGAGCCAGCCGCTGGCGCCCGCCGCGCGGCCCTGGCTCTTCCGATCGTCACCGCCCTCGGTGGTGAGCATCAGCACCGGGGTGAACTTGTAGGGCCCGAGCATCCGCAGGCTCTTGATGAACGCGATGCCGTCCATCTCCGGCATGTTGAGGTCGGTCACCACGAGGTCGAAGGCGCGGGGCCGCTGCAGCGTCTTCATCGCCTCGACGCCGTTCGACGCGCGGGTCACCTGAAAGCCGGCCTTGCTGAGCGTGAAGCTCACCATCTCCTGCATGGTGACGGAGTCATCGACGACCAGTGCTTCGCGGCTCATGACGGGTTCTCCCTGAAGTGGGCCAGCGTGAAGGCGAAGGCGGTGAGCTGGGCGCGCAGCGCGGGCGACAGCTTCCAGTGCACGTGGGGGTCTCGCGCCGCAGCCACGAAGAGCTGACCGGCCGCGGTGTCGCAGCGCTCGACCGACGTGGCGTCGAGCTCGAGCGCCTCCCCTGTCGAGAGGGCCTCGGTGAGCTGCGCGTGCAACGCGCTCACGTTCCTCACGTCACAACACTCCGGTAGTCGCACCTGACGCATCTCACCCCTCCCGACTGCTCTTTGCGGATCTCATGCCGCGCTCCATCACTCGGGACGCTCGACCCGGGCGCGGGTCGCGTGGCACGCAGAGGTGAACCCGACCCCAGGCGCGGGTCCTCATCAGACCCTCACCTTGACGAGCGAGAGGTCGTCACTCTGCCCGCCCGCGTGCTGCTTGACGGCGTCGATCAACACGTCGAAGGCGGTGGTGGGCTCGGTCTGGAGCAGGGTCTCCTTCACCCGCTCGAGCCCGAAGATCTCTCCGGCGGCGTTGGAGGCCTCCACCACCCCGTCCGACATCACGAAGAGCCGATCATCGGGCTCGACCTCGAAGGTCTGGATCGACGGCTCCCAGGTTCGACTGATGCCGAGGGGAATGTTGACCGAGCTCGCCGCCAGCATCTCGTTCCGGGGGATGAGCAGGGGGGGCATGCCGGCGTTGAGGACGTCCAGCCGGCCGGCCTCGCGATCGAGCTCGAGCATCACCGCGCCGCAGAAGAGCTGCGGCGGCAGCATCGCCTTGAGCTCGGCGTTGAGGCGCATCGCGCAGTCACGCATCGACTCCCCGGCCTCGGTGGCGGCGTGGAAGAGCGTCATGAGGGGGAGCGTGCCCAGGGCACCGGTGAGGCCGTGCCCCGAGACGTCGGCGAGCAGCAGGCGGAAGGCCCCGCGCGGCGTGGTGGCCGCCAGCACCGTGTCGCCGTTGAAGACGCTCAGCGGCGAGAGCAGCACCCGCACCCGCGGGTCGGTCAGCGCGCCGCGGCAGAGCATCCGCTCGAAGACCTGCGCCGCCACCGCGTGCTCCGCGCGCGTCTCGCGCTGAAAGGCCTCCAGCGCCTCGTTCTGCTTGACCAGCCGGCGCTGCATCTCCTGCAGCCGCAGGAACACGTCGAGCTTCGGCTTGAAGACGCGCTTGTTGAACGGCTTGGGGAGGAAGTCGTCGGCCCCCGCCGCCAGCCCGCGGATCAGCGTCGACTGCTCCTCGAGCCCGCTGATGAGGAAGATCGGCACGAAGCGCTCGCCGGTCATCGCCTTGATCGCGCGGGTGACCTCGACGCCGTCCATCCGCGGCATCTGCACGTCGAGCAGCACGGCGTCGGGCGCCGTCTTCTCGAAGAGCTCGACCGCCTCCTGGCCATCTTCGGCCTCCACGAGCTCGAACTCCTGCTCGAGGTTGGCGACGATCAACCGCCGGCTGAGGCGCTCGTCATCCGCCACCAGAATGCGCAGGCGACGCTCACCCATGACGGCGGACCCTCGCGACCACACGGTTGCCACGCCCTTCCCACACCAGGGAGTCGAAGGCGGCGCGCGCCAGCGAGAGCCCTCGCCCATTGAGGCTCGTCGGATCGCCCGGCGTCGCCGAAGGGTTGAAGCCCGCCCCTTCGTCTTCGATGGTCAGCACCCACTCCCGCGCGGTGCGCTCGAACGACACGACCACCACGCGCTCACCCCAGGGCGCAGTGCACGCGCGCCTGCGGATCTCCTGCTGCCACTGCCCCGAGCGGAGCAGCTGCTTCTTCTCCGCGCCCGAGATGCCGAGGTTGCCGTGCTCGACGGCGTTCACCAGCAGCTCGACGAGGCCCGCCAGCCGACGCATGGGCTCCGGCAGCAGGCGCGCCAGCACCTCGGCCAGCGACTCCGCCTCCTCGAGCGTCGCCACGCTGAAGCGTGCCGAGTCGATGCGCGTCGCCAGCCGCCGCAGCCGCAACGCGGTGGTCGCCTCGTGCTCGTGCTGAACACGCTCCAGCCAGCGGCCGAGCTGCTCGGCGGGCACGTGCTCGAGGCACAGGCAATAGGCCCCTTCGCCCGACCAGCGCCGCACGCTCCACGGGTCGAGGCAGGGCACGCAGACCACGAGGGGCTGCTCGGGTGGCACGAGCTCCTCGACGGCCACGGCCGCTGGCGGGCACTCGAGCACCACCACGCCCGCGTCGGGCGGCACGTCGGCGAGGCTCGCCACGCGCCGGGCATCGAGCCCCGGCGGCACGCGCTCGCCGACCCAGATGACCTCCCCCCGAGGCATCGTGTCAGGCCATTGAGAAGAGGTTGCCGAAGTTCGCCAGCCGCAACACCTCGGCCGGCTGCCCCGCGCCCGTGAGCAGCGTCACCCGCCCGCGGTCCTCCTTCACGCGCTCGCGCAGCAGCAGCAACATGCCCAGCGCCGCGCTGTCGATGTAGTCGACGCTCCGGAGGTCGACGACGTACGCCGGCGGCACCGTGTCGCCCACCACGCGGTGGAACTCCTCGTAGCAGGCGAAGTTGAAGCGCCCCTTGATGGTGATGGTGGTGCGGCCCGAAGGATCCTTCTTCGCATCGATCACGTGGTACCTCGCTTCAGAAGAGCTCGACGGTTCCGGCGTCGAGGTTGGACTGGGTGACGGGCTGCTTCTTCTCGAGGCCGCCGCGGTGCCGTTCGAAGGCCCGCGCCAGCTTGTCCGGGTCGCCCCCGAGCGACTCGAGCCACACGCTCTGCAGCAGCCCGATGCGGTCGCCGATGCTCGAGAGCAGCTGCATCAGGATGTCGTCGAACTGGAGCGCGCGCGTGGCGGTCTCGACGCTCGCCTCGAGGCTCCGCAGCGTGACGACCAGCTGCGCGTTCGCCTCGTTCACCTTCTCGACGGTGTTGAGCAGGCCCGACTGCGCCGAGAGCGCGTGGTTCATGTCGTGGCTCGCCAGCTTCGCCACCAGCTCGCGCGTCTCGGTCAGGCGCTCGCGCGCCCGATCCACCGCCACGCGGATCTGCCCGCTGAACTCCTGCGCGTCGCCCGCCAGCCGCTTCACCTCGTCGGCCACCACCCGGAACGTCGAGCCCGCCTCGCTCCGGTGGGCCTCGATGTGCGCGTTGAGCGCGATGAAGCGCGTGGTGCGCGCCATCTCCTCGATCTCATCGACGTTGACGATCACCGAGTCGACGTCGCGCCCCATGAGCGTCACGCGGTCGACGATCTTCATGCTCTGCTGGCTGATCATCACCAGGTCGCGCACGAAGGTGTCGACGATGCCCCGCATGGTCGAGATGAACCCTCCCTCGCCCGATCGGAGCTGCAGCGAGAGCCCCTCGATCACCGCGACCTGTTCTCGCACCTGGGCCGACAGCGACTGGAAGCTCTTGAGAATCGTGGGCATCGCGTCGCGAAGGACGCTCTGCGCGCGCCCCACGTCGCTGATCAGCGCCTCGAACAACTGTCGGATCGAGTCTCTGACGAGATCTGGAGCGTTTCCGTTGGCGGTCATGGCTCGCGCCAGAAGCCTTCACGCGCGATGCCAAGCGAGCCGTCAGGGACCTGTCAGCCGAGGGTGTCGGTGATCGCCGCCTCGACCGCGTCGACGATCAGCCGCGCCTCCTCCGCGATCAGCGAGAGCGGGGGCATCAACACCACGACGTTGCCGAGGGGTCGCAGCAACACCCCGTGCTTCCGGGCGGCCTGACAGACACGGAACCCCATCCGCTCCTCGAAGGCGAACGGCTCCTTCGTCGCGCGATCCTTCACCAGCTCCACGCCCACCATGAAGCCGCGGCGGCGCACCTCCCCCACGTGGCGCAGCGACGCGAGCCGCTCGAGCTCCGCGGCCAGCACCGCCTCCACGGGCTTCATGCGCTCGAGGGTGCGCTCGGTCTCGAAGAGCTCGAGGTTGGCGAGGGCCGCCGCGCAGGCGAGCGGGTTGCCGGTGTAGGTGTGGCCGTGGAAGAAGGTCTTCGCCTCGTCGAAGCGCCCGAGGAAGGCCTCGAAGACGCGCTCGGTGGTGAGCGTCGCGGCCAGCGGGAGGTACCCGCCGGTGAGCCCCTTGGCCACGCACAGGAGATCGGGCGTCACCTGCTCCTGCTCGACGGCGAACATCGTGCCGGTGCGCCCGAAGCCGGTCGCCACCTCGTCGCAGATCAGCAGCACGTCGTAGCGCCGGCAGAGCTCGGCGACCCGCGACAACCAGCCGCGCGGGTGCACCCACATGCCGGCCGCGCCCTGCACCAGCGGCTCGACGACGAAGCCCGCGAGCTCCTCGTGGCGCGCAGCGAGCAGCGCCTCGATCTCCGCGAGCGACTCCTCGAGCACGTCGCGGCCCTTCCACCGGTAGGCGTGCGGCGACGCGACGCGCTCGACCTGGAAGAGCAGGTGCCGGAAGCGCTCGTGGAAGAGATCGACCCCGCCCACCGAGACCGAGCCGATGGTGTCGCCGTGGTAGGCCTCCTGGAGCGCGACGAAGCGGCGCTTGTGCGGCCGGCCGACGAGCTGCCAGTACTGGTACGCCATCTTCACGGCGATCTCGACCGAGGTGCTCCCGCTGTCGGAATAGAAGACGCGGCCGAGGCCCTTCGGCGCGAGCCGCGCCAGCTTCGCCGCCAGCTCGATGCTCGGCACCGACGCCTGACCGAGCAGCGTGCAGTGCGCCACGCGCTCGAGCTGCGCGCGCACCGCGGCGTCGATCTCTGCCTTGCGGTGGCCGTGCACCGTCACCCACAGCGACGAGATGGCGTCGAGCCAGCGGCGGCCGTCGGTGTCGATGAGCCAGTTCCCCTCGGCGCGCTCGATGATCAACGGCTGGTCGGCGAGCCAGCCCTGCATCTGGGTGAAGGGGTGCCACACGTGCTTCGCGTCGAGGGCGAGCAGCTCAGCGGTATTCATGATGAGGAGCTTCCAGAGTGGCCATCGCCGCGGCGCGCGCGACGCCGAGCGCCCGCAGCAGGTGGGTGACGTCGTCGGGGTGGTGGGCGGCGCTGACCGCGATCCGCAGGCGGCTGGTGCCCTCCGGCACGGTCGGCGGGCGGATGGCCTTCACCAGCAGGCCGGCCTCGCGCAGCCGCGCGGACACCGCGAGCGCGGCGCGGGCCTCCCCGAGCACCACCGAGAACACCGCGGAGTCGGGCGCGAGACCGAGGCCCTGCGCGGTCTGCGCGATGCGCTCGGCGAGGCGCGCGCGCAGCGGCGGCGCCCGGAGCTTCTCGAGCGCGCACTCCGCCGCCGCGCACAGGGCTGCGGGGAGCGCGGTGCTGAAGACGAGCGAGCGCGCGCGGTTGAGCAGCACCTCGCGCAGGGCGGCCGAGCCCGCGACGTATGCGCCGAAGCAGCCCAGCGCCTTCGAGAGCGTGCCCACGTGCACGTCGGCGCGCACGCCCTCCAGCTCCGCGAGGCCGCGCCCCGTCGGCCCGAGCACGCCGGTGGCGTGGGCCTCGTCGACCACCAGCGCCAGCCCGTGCACCTCGCACAGGCGGGCCAGCGCGCGGAGCGGCGCGCGATCTCCGTCCATCGAGAAGACGGTGTCGGTCACCACCGCGCGGCGCCGCCCCGGGTGGGCGCGCACCAGCGCCTCGAGCGCCTCGAGATCGCGGTGCGGGTACACCACCACCTTCGCGCGCGAGAGCCGGCAGCCGTCGATCAGGCTGGCGTGGTTGAGCGCGTCCGAGAAGAGGACGTCCTGCGGGCCGAACAGCGCCGAGAGCGCCCCCACGTTCGCCGCGTAGCCGGAGTTGAAGAGCACCGCCGCCTCGGCGCCCTCGAAGCGCGCCAGCGCCCGCTCGAGCGACTGGTGGGCCGCGGTGTCGCCCACCACCAGCCGCGAGGCGCCGCTCCCGAGCCCATGACGCGTCAGCGCGCCCTGCGCCGCGCGCACCACGTCGGCGTCGGTGGCCAGCCCGAGGTAGTCGTTCGACGAGAAGCTGAGCAGCTCGCGCCCCGCGACGCGCACCCGCGCCCCCACCGGCGACTCGAGCGGCTCGAGCCGGCGACGGAGGTGCTGCGCGTCGAGGGCCGAGAGCGTCTCCTCGGCCCAGCTGTCGACCAGCCGGCTCACTGCGCGACGGGCTTGTCGACGTTCGGCTCGAGCGGCTTGACGCCCGCCTTCGCGAACAGCTCGAGATCGTGCGCGAGCTCGGGGTTGCCGGTGGTGAGGAGCTTCTCGCCGAAGAAGACCGAGTTGGCGCCGGCCATCATGCACAGCAGCTGCGCCTCCTGCGTCATCTGCTGGCGCCCCGCCGACAGCCGCACCATCGACGCCGGCATCATCAGGCGCGCCACGGCGATGGTGCGCACCATCTCGAGCGGATCGATGGGGGCCTGCTTCGCCAGCGGCGTGCCCTCGACCGGCACGAGCGCGTTGACCGGCACCGAGTCGGGGTGGCGGGGCTGGTTGGCGAGCGTGACCAGCAGCTGGCAGCGATCGTCGATCGACTCGCCCATGCCGATGATGCCGCCGCAGCACACGCCGATGCCCGCGTTGCGCACGCGCTCGAGCGTGCGTAGGCGATCGTCGTAGGTGCGCGTGGAGATGATGTCGCCGTACTTGCCCTCGCTGGTGTCGAGGTTGTGGTTGTAGGCGTCGAGGCCGGCGTCCTTGAGGCGCCTGGCCTGGCTCTCGGTGAGCATCCCCAGCGTGCAGCACGCCTCCATGCCCAGCGACTTCACCCCGCGCACCATCTCCAGCACCGAGTCGAACTGCGGGCCGTCCTTCACCTCACGCCACGCGGCGCCCATGCAGAACCGCGTCGCGCCCGCCTCGCGCGCCTTCTTCGCCGCGTCGAGCACCTCGGGCACGGCCATCAGCTTCTCGGCCTTCACGCCCGTCTCGTAGCGCGCCGACTGCGGGCAATAGCCGCAGTTCTCCGGGCAGCCGCCGGTCTTGATCGACAGCAGGCTGCACAGCTGGACCTTGTTCTCCTTCCACACCGCGCGGTGCATCGTCTGCGCGCGGTACACGAGCTCCAGCAGCGGCAGCTCGTAGAGCGCCTTCGCTTCCGCCACCGTCCAGTCGTGGCGCAGCGGCACCTCGGTCAGCGCGTGCTCGTGCGGGGGGTGGGCGTGGCCCGTGAAGCCGGTCGTCGACATGCGGACTCCTTGAGAAACGAGGAATTCCGCGCTCTTGTCAGGTCGGAACGGGCCTTGTCAACCAGCTGTGGCGACGAGGTTGACGAGGGCTAGTTGCAGGCCGTGGCGGTGCACACGCCCGCGTCGCCGTCGGGGCGCGCGCAGGTGACGCCGAGGCAGTCGGGGTCGGCGCAGTCGCTCTTCTGGTCACCGTCGTCGTCGAGGCCGTTGCTGCAGGCCTTCTCCTTCTTCGCCCCCATCGCGCACTCACAGGCGGTGCCGGCGTCGGGCGAGCAGCTCTGGCCCTCGCAGGAGGTCTCCTCACAGTCCCACTCGCCGTCGCAGTCGTTGTCGACGTCGTCACGGCACAGCACCGAGCCGACCTCGGCGATCTGCACGCCACCGTTGCACCGGCACTTCTTGTCGGCGGTGCACTGGAAGTAGATGTCGGGGGGCGTACAGAACTGGTTGACGCAGTCGGGGTCGTCGCAGTCGGTGAGGGTGTCGAGATCGTTGTCGACGCCGTCGGTGCAGTCGCTCTCACGCTGGCCGCCGTCGGCGACGCAGGAGCAGCCCGCGCGGCACGCCTTCCCCACGCAGTCCGGGTCGGCGCAGTTCAGGACGCCGTCGCCGTCGTCATCGGTCACGTTGTCGCAGAGGTCCTCGGTCTTGATCAGGTTGCGGCAGATGCAGCCGGCGCCGCAGGAGCGCATGTCACACGACGGGTCCTCGCAGTCCTCCTTCCCGTTCATGTCGTCGTCGAAGCCGTCGTAGCAGAGCGACTCCGGCCGCTCGATGCAGGTGCTGGCCCTGCAGAACTCGTGTGGGCCGCACGCGTGGTTACAGGCGCCGCAGTGGCTCGGGTTGGTCTTGAGGTCGATGCCGTCGTCGATCATCCCGTTGCAGTCGTCGTCCTCCCCGTTGCAGACCTCCAGCTTGTTGGTGTTGTCGACGAAGCCGTCACAGTCGTTGTCGACCTTGTCGCACACCTCCGCACCGCTCGGCTTGCAGCACAGGTTGCGGTGGGGGGCGCAGACGTAGCCGTCTCCCCCGCACTCCGCGTCGGTCTTGCAGCTGTAGCGGACGTCGTCGCTGAAGGTGACGGTGCACGAGATGAGCGCCCCGAGCGCGAAGGCTCCCAGGAACGGCAACAGAAACCGCGTGGAACGGAGGGGCATGAGCACCGGGAAAAGTCGTGGAACTGAACGCAGAACGCAAGCGGGAATCCGCGCGGCCGAGGGCGGTGCGCGTCGCACATCGCGACAGCACGGTGACGACGGTTTCAGAGGAGCACGCGACGCCGCGTTGCGGTTAGGCTTGCGATCCGCATGCGGATCTCGTTTCGAAGTGCCGTGCTGTTGTTCGGCGTGGTGATCGCCGGCTGTGAGTGCAACCCCAACCCCAACGTGGTCACCGACGGCGGAGGCGGCCCTGGCGGCGGCACCGCGACCGGCGGCGGCCTGGGGACCGGTGGCGGCGGCGGTGACGGAGACAGCGGCGTCGGCGGAGGGTCCGGCGGCGGCGGCGGTGGCGGCGGCATGATGATGAGCACCGACGGCGGCTGCGGGCTGCGCACCTGCGCCAACGGCGGCGTCGACGGCGGGCCCGTCAACTGCGGGCCGATCGGCGACGGCTGCGGAGCGATCATCAACTGCGGCAGCTGCACCCTGCCCCAGACGTGCGGTGGCGGCGGCCTGCCCTCGGTGTGCGGCGGCAGCTCCGGCTGCATCCCCAAGACGTGCGCGGACCTCAACGCGGAGTGCGGCCCGATGGCCGACGGCTGCGGCAACCTCATGAACTGCGGCTCGTGCGCGCTGCCGGAGATCTGCGGCGGCGAAGGCATCCCCGGCAGGTGCGGGCTGCTCGGCAGCAACGTCAACGACGCGGGCCAGTGCATCCCCACCACGTGCGCCATCGCGGGCGCGGCCTGCGGCGTCATCGGCGACGGCTGCGGAGGCGTGCTCAACTGCGGCGCGTGCTCGATGGGCAAGGTGTGCGGCGGCGGCGGCGTGCCGTACCAGTGCGGCGGTGGCGCGTTCTGCACTCCGCTCACCTGCGCGACGGCGAACGCGACCTGCGGCCAGGTCGGTGACGGCTGCGGCGGCATCTTGAACTGCGGCACCTGCACCGCGCCGCAGGTGTGCGGCGGTGGTGGTGTGCCCAACCAGTGCGGCGGCGGCACGGTCTGCGTGCCGAGGACGTGCGCGCAGCTCAACGCGACCTGCGGCATGGTCGGCGACGGCTGCGGCAACGTCATCAACTGTGGCTCGAGCTGCACCGCGCCCCAGGCCTGCGGCGCCGGCGGCGTGCCCAACCAGTGCGGCGGTCAGGTGACCTGCGTGCCGCGCACCTGCGCGCAGCTCGGCGCCAACTGCGGCCCGGTGAGCGACGGCTGCGGCAACATCATCATGTGCGGCTCGTGCACGTCGCCCCAGACGTGCGGCGGCGGCGGTCAGGCGAACGTGTGCGGCGCGCCGCCGACCTGCGTGCCGAAGACCTGCGCGCAGCAGGGCGCCAACTGCGGCCCGGTGAGCGACGGCTGCGGCGGGCTCACCGCGAACTGCGGCACCTGCACCGCGCCCGACATCTGCGGCGGCGCCGGCACCCCCTCGGTCTGCGGCTCGATCGTTCCCGACGCGGGCGCCTGCACCAACCTCTGCCTCAACCAGATGGCCTGCCCGGGCGTCGACGGCGGCACCACCCTCACCGGCACCGTCCTCGCGCCCACCCAGGCCGACGCCGGCTACGGCCAGCCCGACCCGATCCCCGGCGCGCTGATCTACGTCCCAAACGGCACCGTCGGCTCGCTCCAGGGTGACGGCGGAGTCACCTGCGATCAGTGCGCCGACGGCGTGAGCGGCGACCCGCTCGTGTCGACGTACTCCGCGACCAACGGCACCTTCCGCCTCACCAACGTGCCGTGCGGCGTCGACGTGCCGGTCGTCATCCAGCTCGGCAAGTGGCGCCGGCAAATCACCGTGCCCGCGCCCGCGTGCTGCGCCAACACCGCGCTCACGCCCGAGCAGACGAGGCTGCCGCGCAAGCAGGCCGAGTTCCACCCGAACGACAACCTGCCGAAGATCGCCGTCGTCACCGGCAGCGTCGACACCATCGAGTGCGTGCTGCCGAAGATCGGCATCGCGAGTGATCAGTACTCGCTGCCCAGCGGCAACGGGCGCGTGAAGTTCTACCGCGACAACGGCGCGCAGTTCCCCGGCACGGCGCCCAGCGCAGCGACGCTCTTCGACAGCCTCGCCGAGATGCGCAAGTACGACATGATCATCCTCGACTGCGTCGGCAGCGAGCAGACCAAGAGCATCTCGCGGCGCGCGAACCTCGAGGCCTACGCCAACGCGGGCGGGCGCATCTTCGCCAGTCACTTCGCGTACGTGTGGCTCTACAACCGCGCGCTCGATCCGAACGGCAACAACATCGCCAACACCATCTCGTTCACCTCTTCGGCGACGTGGAACGTCAACCAGGCGAGCCCCGCGAACCAGGACGCGCTGATCGACACCTCGTTCCCGAAGGGCCAGACGTTCGCCGAGTGGGTGCAGCTGGTGAACGCGCAGGCGGCGACCTCGACGCCCGCCATCCCGCGCATCCGCATCAACACCGTGCGCAACGACATCTCGGCGGTGAACAACCCGCCCGGGCAGCGCTGGGTGTACGGCAACAACTCCGGCAACACCGCCCAGGTCCCCTTCCAGTACACGTTCAACACCCCGACCATGGCGAGCGCGGCGAACCAGTGCGGCCGCGTGCTGTTCTCGGACTTCCACGTCATCAACGCGAGCGCCGGCAGCGCGACCTGGCCGAACCAGTGCGCCGTCGGCCCGATGACGCCGCAGGAGAAGGTCTTCGAGTACCTGATCTTCGATCTCTCGTCGTGCATCACGCCCGACGTGCCCCCGCCGCAGATGTGCACCCCGAAGACGTGTGACGAGCTCGGGGTGAGCTGCGGCATGCAGGCCGACGGCTGCGGCGGCACCATCAACTGCGGCACCTGCATGGCGCCCTCGACGTGTGGTGGCGGTGGTACCCCCGGCCGCTGCGGCACGCCGTGCACCCCGCGCACCTGCGCGCAGCTCGGCGCGAACTGCGGCACGCAGGGTGACGGCTGCGGCGGCACCCTGAACTGCGGCACCTGCACCGCGCCCCAGACCTGCGGCGGCGGCGGCACGCCGAACGTGTGCGGCGGCGGTCAGTGTGTGCCGCTGACCTGCGCCCAGCTCGGCTACGCCTGCGGCACCTGGGGCAACGGCTGTGGCGGCACCCTCAACTGCGGCACCTGCACCGCGCCCCAGACCTGCGGCGGCGGCGGCACGCCCGGCCAGTGCGGCGGCGCGACGTGCGCGCCGAAGACCTGCGCCGATCAGGGCTTCAACTGCGGCATGCAGGGCAACGGCTGCGGCGGCACGCTCAACTGCGGCGTGTGCACCGCGCCCCAGACCTGCGGCGGTGGCGGCATCCCCGGCGTGTGCGGCGGTGGCGGCACCTGCACGCCGCGCTCGTGCCTCATGCAGGGCTTCAACTGCGGCCTGCAGGGCGACGGCTGCGGCAACCAGATCGACTGCGGCACGTGCCCGATGGGCCAGGTCTGCGGCGCGCAGGGCCCGGGCCTGTGCGGCGCGACCCAGTGCACGCCGCTGACCTGCGCCGCGCAGGGCATCGCCTGCGGCCCCGCCGGTGACGGCTGCGGCAACATCATCCAGTGCGGCTCGTGCCCCGCCGGCCAGACGTGCGGTGGCGCCGGCGTGCCCGGTCAGTGCGGCGCGAGCTCGTGCACGCCGAAGACGTGCAGTGAGCTCGGCTACGACTGCGGCCTCGCCGGCAACGGCTGCGGTGGCACGATGAACTGCGGCGTGTGCGGCCCGCTCGAGACGTGCGGCGGCGGCAACCAGCCCAACAAGTGCGGCACGCCGGGCTGAGCTGACGCGCCATCGCGCGCCGTGACGGGGCCGCTCACCTTCACCGGTGGGCGGCCCTCGTCGTTCTCAGCTCTTCGCGCGCAGCACCCGCCCCATGCGCTCGCGGCCGACCGCGGAGGTCAGCGCGCCCTCGCGCACCGCCTCGTGCCCGCCGACGAAGACCGACTCCACGGCGCCGTTGTTCTGGTTCACCATGCGCACGTGGCCGTCGAAGAAGGGCATCGGCGCCTCGACCGCGTCCTCGAGCACGTCGGTCAGCCGCTGAGGGTCGAGCACCACCACGTCGGCGCGGCCGCCCTCGCGCAGGGTGCCGGCGTCGAGCCCCAGCCAGTCGCCGATCTCTCCAGTCACGCGGTGGACGGCGCGCTCGAGGGGCATCACCGGCTCGCCGCGCCGGTGCGAGTCGTTCACCAGGCGCAGCAGTCGGAGCGGGAAGCTGTAGTGCGCCATGTTGCGCAGGTGCGCCCCCGCGTCGGAGAAGCCGATCAGCACGTCGGGGTGCTTGACGATCTGCTCGAGCTGCGCGCGCCGATCGTTGGCCATCACCGTGTACCAGCGCAGCTCGCGCCCGTACTGCGCGACGAGGTCGAGGAAGGTGTCGACCACGTCCTGCCCGCGTTCCTTCGCGACGGCGGCGAACGACTTGCCCACCAGCGTGGCGTCGGGCGCGCGGAGGATCTCCGACTGGTTGAAGTCGCGGTGGAAGACCTTGGGGAGGAACACCGAGCGCCACTGCTTGCGGAACCACGCGCGGTACGACGGGTCGCTGAGCAGCCGCACGCGCGCCGCGTCGTCCTGCAGGTGGAGCGCCGCCGCGCCCGCGCCGAACTCCTCGAAGACGACGAGGTCGATGCCGTCGCTCCAGAGATCGAACTTCTCGGGGAGCGCCTGCCAGCGGAAGTCCCCACCCAGCGCGTTCACCACGCGGGACAGCGCGCCGATCAACACGTGGAGCCCGCGCGTGGCCCGGGTGTCCATCATCGAGATGACGGTCGTCTTGAGCGTCTTGCGGAACCAGCCGAGCGACTCGAGGAGGAACAGCGCCACGTTCACCTTGGTGGTGATGTTGGGCACGCCCTGGAAGACGCGGCCGCGCTCGCGCACGATCCGCGTCAGGTGCCGGTACTCGCTCCACGGGGCGAAGGTCGAGGGCAGCGGGCGGCTCCGCAGGTCGCGCGAGCCACCGATCTTGTCCCACGGGAGCGTCTGGATGGACACCCCGAGGTAGCCGGCGTCGAGGGCCTCGGTGAGCGACTGTTCCATGCGCCGCAGCTCGTCGGCGGTGGCGCGCACGCCGCGGTCGAGCGAGCGCTCCATGCCCATCACGTGCGCGCGGATCGCCGAGTGCCCGGCGAACGACGACACGTTGGGGCCGAGCGGGAGCGAGTCGAGGTGCTCGAAGTACGCGGCGTGCGTGTCCCACCGCTTGGTCTGCTCGAGGAGCGCGCGCACCGCGTCGTAGGGGATCGCCTCGACGCGGCAGAACTGGTCGGCGAGATCCTCCGGCGTGCCGACGGCCAGCGAGAGCGAGCAGCTCCCCACGGTGACCGAGGTGACGCCGTGGCGCAGCGACTCGGTGAGGCCGGGGTTGAGCTCCACCTCGGCGTCGTAGTGCGTGTGGAGATCGACGAAGCCCGGCGTCACCCACTTGCCGCGCGCGTCGATGGTGCGCGTGCCCTCGTGCTTCGGCAGCGCCGCGGCCGACAGCGCGGCGATCTTCCCGTCGCGGAGGCCCACGTTGACGAGCCGCCCGGGCGCCCCGGTGCCGTCGAACACCAACCCGTTCTCGATGACCACGTCGAAAGCCATCCGGCCTCTCTACCGCAGCGCGCGGTCGGCTTCATGACGCACCGCCGCGAACCTGCTACGCGGTCGGGATGCTCTCCGCGCTCCTCGTCGTCTCGCTGTGCGCCGCGCCCACGCCCGCCGAGCTCGAGAAGTTCGGGCGCGACCTGGCCGCCGATCTCTCCGCCGGCAAGGACACCCTCTCGCGGCAGACCGACTACGAGACGCTCGTCGCCCGCGCGCTGCGCGACCTCGACACGAAGGCCGACTGGCGCAAGGGCCTCACCCAGGGATTCAAGCAGGGCTTCGCCGCGAGCTGGGAAGCGGTGGCGCGCACCATCGCCGACGGCGGGAGCGTCACCTTCAAGAAGGTGATCACCCTCGACGGCGAGCAGGGCGTGCAGCTCCGGGTGCTCTTCAAGGAAGGGGCGTTCAACTTCCTCGAGCTCCCCGTGCGGAAGGACGCCAGCGGCGCGCTGAAGATCATCGACGTGTGGGAGCTCACCGCCGGCACCTCGCGCAGCGAAGACCTGCGCCTGCTCGCCGTGCCGGTGCTGGGCGACATCGAGAAGGGCGTGCTCGATCGCCTCCTCGGGAAGGACTCGGCGATCAGCAAGCACGTCGGCGACCTGCGCAAGATGAACGAGGCGATCCGCGACGGGCGCCCGAAGGAGGCGGCGACGATCTACGCCGCGCTCCCGAAGGAGGTGCAGGAACACCGGCTCTTCCTCCGCGCGCACGTCTCGGCGGTGATGGACGACGACGCGGCCTACGAGAAGGCGATGGGTCGCTACCTCGCGCTCTACCCGGGCGACACCGCCGCGCAGGTGATGGGCATCGACTACTACTTCCTGCGCAAGAACTGGCCGAAGTGCCTCGCGGCGATCGCCGAGGTCGAGAAGCGCACCGGGCCCGACGCGTGGTTCGAGTTCCTCCGGGCGTCGGCGGCGATGACGCAGAAGGACTGGCCGGTCGCGCGCAAGCACCTCGAGGCGGCCGTCGCGCGCGAGCCGACGCTCGCCAACCCGTACTACACGCTGATCGACGTCACGATGGCGCAGAAGAAGTTCGGCGACACCGCGAAGTGGCTCGACGCCACCGAGAAGGCGGTCGGCGTGCAGTTCGACATCGCGCCCGGCACCGCCGGCTTCGAAGACTTCGTCGCCTCGAAGGAAGGCAAGGCGTGGCTCAAGAAGCGCCCCGTGAAGAAGTAGCCGACCGCCAGGGCGTGAGATCAGTTTGAGGCCGCCCGTGCGGCCGAGGCGAGGTCGCGTTTGCCCTGCCGGGAGTAGCGGAAGCCGCGACGTGGGCGGCTCGTCGCGCCGCGCTCCTCGGTGGCGCGGCGAGCGC
>JBMORD010000274.1:0-8854 GCA_049322495.1 Myxococcota bacterium
GGCATCGGCCTCGACCTCGACGCTGGCGTCGAGCACCGCGACCGCTTCGGCCGCCTTCGCAGCCTCGAGCGCCTTCACCCGAGCCTCTTCCTCGAGGCGGGCCTTCTCGCGGAGCGCCGCGGCCTGCTCCTCGGCGAGGCGCTTCTGCTGGGGCTCGTAGACCCCGAAGTACCAGCCAACGCCGCCGCCGAGCGCGAGGCCCGCGATGACGAGGAGGATCCACTTGCCGCTCCCGCCGCCCTTCACCGCGCGACGGAGGTCCTCGTCACTCGGCTCGCTGCGAGGGGGCGTCGGCGCGCGCTGGGGCGGAGGCTGAACGACGGGAGGCGCTGGCGGCGCGGAGAAGCGGCCGCCCTGGAGCGTCTCGGTCACCGGCGGCGCCGCGGCGCTGAAGCGCCCCCCCTGGATGGTCTGGTTGACCGGAGGTGGCGTCGAGAAGTCCGGGAGCTTGCCAGTGTCGCGCTTCCTGGGCGGCGGCTCCGGAGGGAGCGTCTCGGGCTCGAGCTGCTCTCGGGGAACGAGCGGCTCCGGGGCGGGCGCGGTGAACTGACCGCCGCGCCATGTCTCGGTGATTTTGCCGCCGGTCGGCCCGACCTTCTGCTGGGCCTCGAGCGCGCGCGCCTTCGCCGCGTCGTCGAAGATCTGGAAGAAGCTCGCCAGCTCGGGGATGTCGCCGAGGCGCTTCCACGTCTCGCCGGTGAGCGAGATCTCGTCGCTCCGCTGAACCTTCCCCTCGATGATCCACTTCTGGAGCATCGTCAGGTCGCGACACGGGACGATGTTCCCGTTCGACTGGCGGAGCTTCCACTCACGCGACGGCGGCGCCGGAGGCAGCTCGGGCACGCTGCCGGTCTGGTCCTTCACCGGCAACGTCACCACGAGCTGCTTCTTCTTCACGCGGAAGACGTGACCGCAGGAGGTGCACTTGACGGTGACACCATCCTCGGTGACGCGCGCGTCATCGAGCTCGTACTCGGTCTGGCATTTGGGACAACCGACATCCATCTCGAGCGGCACCGTAGATCACTGCGGCGCGCCCGTCGTGGAATTGGTTACTGGCAGCCCTGCGTTCTCGAGGTCGCGGTTGCGCTGCAGACCGTCCCTCCGCAGGCAGCCATCACGTTGCAGGTCGCGTAGAAGTTCGCGGTCACACCGCAGCCGGGCTCCGCACCGGCCCAGCCGGTCGATCCGGAGCATTCGCGGTCGACGTTGCAGGTGCCGGTCGTCTTGCAGGCGTTGTTGCTCACCTCCTGGTGCTCTTCGACGCCATCGCAGTTGAAGTCGTAGCCACCACAGGTCCTCGCGGTCGTCTGGAAGGTGCCGCCGGGCTTCGCGCGATTGTCCGAGTCACAACAATCGGTGTTCACGAGCGAGCGGCCGCTGGGGGCGGTGGTGCCACAGTACGAGGTCGGCGAGCCGGTACCAAAGCCGTCACCGTCCGCGTCGACGTAGCTCGGCGTGCAGGCGGCCGATGCGCACTCGTACGCGTTCGCACAGATCTCGAAGTTGTTCTTCTTCACCGCGCACCGCGACGAGGCGTCACAGTAGTGCGTGCCGAGGCAGTCGCTCTGCGCGCCGCAGCTCGTGCGGCAGGAGCTGCCCCCGCAGGCGTAGCCGTTGCAGCCCATCGTCGACGACGTGTTGCACGTGTCCGAGGTGCCCGCGCAGTAGCGCGGCAGCGACACCACCCCATTCGAGCACGACTGCTGGACGCAGATCGTCGAAGCGCTCGCGAAGCTGTTCGACGGGCAGGCGCCCGAGGAGCCGGAGCAGACCTCGGCGACGTCGCACGAGTTCGTCGCGCTGCGACACGTGGTGCCGGCCGCGACGAAGGCATCGGCAGGGCAGCTTGGAGCGGTACCCGAGCAGACCTCGGCGACATCGCACACGCCGTTCTGCGGTCTGCACACCGTGCCGCCCGCCGTGAAGCTGTCGGTGGGGCACATCTTCGACGAGCCGGTGCAGTTCTCGGTCACGTCACAGGGGAGCGTCGCCTGGCGGCAGACCTGCGACGACGGCTTGACCCCATCGAGGGGGCACGCCGCCGAGGTGCCGGTGCACGTCTCCTCGACGTCGCAGTCGCCCGTCGCCACGCGACAGACCGTCGTGGCCGGCGCGAAGCCGTCGGCAGGGCAATCCGGCGAGGCGCCGGTGCAGAACTCCGCGATGTCGCAGCCACCCGCGCTCGCCGCGCGACAGGCGGTGCTCGAGGGCTCGAAGCCGTCAGCCGGGCACTGGCCCTGACCGTCACAGATCTCGGCGACGTCACACACGCCGTTCTTCGCGCGGCACTCGGCTCCCGGCGTGCAGCCCTGCGATCCGCCGCCGCCACCCGTCGTTCCACCACCGCCGCCGGTCATTCCGCCTCCGCCGGTCGCTCCGCCACCACCGCCGGTCATCCCACCTCCGCCGGTCGTTCCTCCGCCGCCACCCGTCATCGAGCCGCCCCCGCCCGTTCCTCCGTCCGTCCCGCCGTCGTCCCCTGCGTCCTTCGTGACGCTGACGCAGGCTCCGAGCTCGGGATCGCAACGGCCGCCGCCTGAGCAGTCGGAGTCGCTCTTGCACCGCCCCGGCAGGTCGCCACACGCCGCGACCACCACCACCACCACCACCGCCACCACCCATCCTGACCTGCGCATCGTTCGTGCCTCCCTGAGAAGAGAGGGCCCACGTAGCAGTGGAGGTGCACGCACTGCAACGCGGCGCGCGGTCGAAAAATTGCGGGGTTCGGCCCCCTGCCTACAGTGCCCGGTGGATCAGTCTTCTACAGGGGTGTGTCGACATGTCGGTCAAGCGCAAGGGCGAGAAGTCCGTCCTCTCCAGGCAGGAGATCGCGACGCGGCGCAAAGCGCTCAACCAGAAGAAGATGCAGCACTCCGGCACGGGCCGTCGGGCCATCGCCGGGGTGTTCATCCTCGCGCTCTCGGTGATGTCCTTCCTCGCGGTGGCGAGCTTCGACGCGAAGGACCGCATCGGTCCTGGCTTCAAGAACGCCGTCGGGCCGGTGGGGCACGCCATCGCCGAGGCGCTGCGCGGGCTGCTGGGCGTGTGCGCCTTCGTGCTCCCGCTGGTCGGGCTCTACGCGGCGGTGATCCTCTTCGTGGGCGATCGCGACAAGCGCCGCTGGCCGCAGGCCATCGCGCTCGGGCTGCTCATGGTGGCCGGCTCGATCCTCGCGCAGCTGCTCTTCAAGGAAGACGCGTCGTGGGCGCACGCCCCGGGCGGGCTCATCGGCCGCGAGCTGGGCGGCATCATGACCGCGCTCTTCTCGACGGTGGGCACGGTGGTGCTGGTCAGCGCGACGGCCGCGGTCGCCTTCATCGTCGGCACGCAGTTCGCCTTCCTGCGCTTCTGCGGGTGGGTCTGGCAGAAGACGCTGGTCGGCGTGGAGCACCTCAAGGCGTGGGGCGCGGCGTTCCTCGAGAAGCAGAAGGCCGCGTACGCCGAGCGCAAGCTGGCCGCCGAGAAGGCCGCTGAAGAAGAGGCCGTGTTCCTCGCGCAGCTCGAGGCCGAGGAGGCCGAGCTCGCGGAGCTCGAGGCGACCGCTGAGGAGGCCGAGGCCGCCGCCGACGAGGCGCTGCGGCTGCAGCAGGAGAAGGAGAACGCGAAGCTCGCCGATCTCGCCGAGAAGGAGCGCCTCAAGGCCGAGCGCGAGAAGGCGATGGTGGAGCGCGAGGCCGCGCGCATCGCCCGCGAGGCCCTCAAGACCGCCCGCGCCAACCGCAAGGACCAGGCGAAGGACATGGCCGCGACGCTCGCGCCCTCGCTGCTCGCCGACACGCTGCCGCCCGTCAAGCCGACGGTCAGCGAGCCGCCTGCGCCCGCGGTCGCGCCGAACGGAGATCCCGCGTGGGTGGCGGCCTTCGCGCCGCAGAGCACCATCCTCCCCTCTGAGCTGCTCCAGTCGGTGCCGCCTCCGGCCCGGCGCGTGCCGACGATCGTCGAGCCGCCGAACGCGCACGCGGCGCCGCCTGCGCCGCCCGCCGAGGCGCTGCTGTCTTCGCCGAAGCTCGCCCCCGCCGAAGCCGGGCTCGCCGGCGCCCTCATGGACGCCACGACGGCGACGGCCCCCGCGGCCCCGGCCGTCACCGGTGCGCTCACCGCGCCGGCCGCCGCTGCGGGCGTGAGCGCGCTGGCCCGCATGCCGGTCATCGTCGAGCCGAAGGCGCCGCCCAGGCCGACGAAGAAGGAGCCGAAGGAGGAGTTCCTCTTCAACGATGGCCGCTCGAACTTCGAGGTGCCGCCGCTCGACGTGCTCGAGGTGCACCGCAAGGAGCGCGCGGCGATCGAGAAGGACTTCTACCTCCAGACCGCGGAGCGCCTCACCCACAAGCTGCGCGACTTCGGCATCGAGGGCGAGGTGGTCGAGATCCGCCCCGGTCCGGTGGTGACGATGTACGAGTTCAAGCCCGCGCCCGGCGTGAAGATCAGCCGCATCGCCTCGCTCTCGGACGATCTCGCGATGGCGATGGAGGCCATGCGCGTGCGCATCGTCGCGCCCATCCCCGGCAAGGGGGTGGTGGGCGTCGAGGTGCCGAACAAGGACCGCGAGATGGTCTTCCTCAAGGAGATCGCCGAGCAGGACGCGTTCCAGAAGTCGCAGTCGCGCCTCACGATGTGCCTCGGCAAGGACATCGAGGGCATGCCGTACATCCTCGACCTCGCGAAGGCACCGCACCTGCTGATGGCCGGCACGACCGGCTCCGGCAAGTCGGTGAGCGTCAACGCGATGATCATGTCGATCCTCCTCAAGAGCACGCCCGAGGAGGTCCGCTTCATCATGGTCGACCCGAAGATGCTGGAGCTCTCGGTGTACGAGGGCATCCCGCACCTCCTGCTGCCGGTGGTGACCGACCCGCGCAAGGCCGCCATCGCGCTGCAGTGGGCCGTCGACGAAATGACGCGGCGGTACAAGCTGCTCGCCGAGGCCGGCGTGCGCAACATCACCGGCTACAACCAGCTGGTCGCCGAGGAGCAGGCGACGAAGCGCGCCTCGAAGCAGACGGTCGACGCGAAGCCGACGGTCATCAAGCCGAAGCCGGCGGCCGAGCCCGTCAAGCCGGTCATCGAGAGCAAGGTGGTCGACGCGAAGCCGGTCGAGGCCGCGCCGATCGCCGAGGCGGCCGCGTCCGCCGAGGGCGAGAAGCCGAAGAAGAAGCGCCGCATGCTGATCGTCGACGTGGCGGAGCAGACCGGAGAGGCGCCATCGGGCGAGCACCCGGTGCCCGCGTCGACGGAGGCCGCTGCGGTGCCGGCGGGCCTCGAGCTGGGCGTCGCCGCGCCGAAGGACGAAGCGACCGACCCGCGCGAAGAGGTGCTCACCCCGGCGGCCATCGAGGCGCAGAACGCGCCGACCGCGGCGGAGATCCGCGTCGACGAGCAGACCGCCGAGTCGGACCAGGAGCTCGCCGCGCTTCAGGCGGCGGCCACCACCGAGGCGCCCGTCGAGGAGAAGGCCGAGGAGGAGCGCAAGAAGCTGCCGTACATCGTGGTGATCATCGACGAGCTCGCCGACCTGATGATGGTCGCCTCGAAGGAGGTCGAGACGTCGATCGCCCGCCTCGCGCAGATGGCGCGCGCCGCCGGCATCCACCTCATGGTGGCCACGCAGCGCCCGTCGACCGACGTGGTCACCGGCATCATCAAGGCCAACTTCCCCACGCGCATCAGCTTCATGCTGCGCAGCAAGCCCGACTCGATGACCATTCTCGGCACCATCGGCGCCGAGGCGCTGCTGGGCATGGGCGACATGCTGATCATGCCGCCCACCAGCGCGCACCTGCAGCGCGTGCACGGCTGCTTCGTCTCGGAGCACGAGATCAAGAAGGTGGTCGACCACCTCAAGGCGCAGGGCAAGCCGGTCTACGACGAGAGCATCCTCAAGCCGCGCGACGAGGAGGGTGCTGGCGAAGGCGGCGAGGAGGACGATCTCCACGACGAGCTCTACGACCAGGCGGTGGCCATCGTCTCGGAGATGCGCACCGTGTCGATCTCGATCCTCCAGCGGAAGATGCGCATCGGCTACAACCGCTCGGCGCGCATGATCGAGCGCATGGAGCGCGAGGGCCTGGTGGGCGCGGCCGACGGCGCCAAGCCGCGCGAGGTGCTGATCAAGCCCGTGGGCCAGATGCCCGGCGCGGCGATGATGTGACGGATTTTCTCCCCGGCGCGCGCGCACTGGAGTAGCGCGCCGGGCATGGCCGTCCGACTCCCCCTCTTCGCCACCGCCACCCGCGGCACCGAGCCCTTCCTCGCGAAGGAGCTCGAGGCCCTCGGCTGCAAGCGCATCCGCCAGGACCGCGGCGGGGTGCGCTTCATGGCCGCGCTCGACGAGATCCTCCGCGTGTGCCTGCACTCGCGCGTGGCGATGCGGGTGCTCTACCCGCTCGGCGAGTTCGAGGCCCACGGCGCAGAGGGCCTGTACGAGGCCGCGAAGAGCGTGGCGTGGGAAGACTGGCTGAGCCCGAAGACCACCTTCGCCGTCGAGGCGACGCTCAAGAACACCGAGCACACCCACACCGGCTTCGTGGCCCTCAAGCTGAAGGACGCGATCGTCGATCGGCTCCGCCAGAAGTTCGGCGCGCGGCCCGACGTCGACAGCCACGACCCGACGGTGCGCGTGGTGGCCCACCTCGCCGGCACGCAGCTCTCGCTCTCGCTCGATCTCTGCGGTGAGCCCCTCTTCAAGCGCGGCTACCGCATCAAGACCACCATCGCGCCGGTGAAGGAGACGCTCGCCGCGGCGATGCTCATCGCCGCCGACTACACCGGCGAGGAGCCGCTGGCCGACCCGATGTGCGGCTCGGGCACGCTGGTCATCGAGGGCGCGTGGATCGCCATGCGCCGCGCGCCGGGCCTCAAGCGCCACTTCGCGCTCGAGGACTGGCCGGAGTTCTCCGCGAAAGCCCGCCCGCTCCTCGAGGACCTCCGCCGCGAGGCGGTCTCGCAGCAGCGCACGCTCCCCTTCCAGCTCGTGGCGCGCGACTACAACGAAGACGCGCTCGCCGCCGTCAAGCGCAACGTCGTCGCGGCCGGCCTCTCGACCGCGGTGCGCATCGAAGAAGCCGACGTGCTGCGCACGCCTCCGCCGGCGGGGCCGCCCGGCCTGCTCATCACCAACCCGCCCTACGGCGAGCGCATCGGCGAGGGCGGCCAGAAGGGCATGAAGAGCTTCTTCCACACCCTCGGTCAGTCGCTGTGGAAGTGGGAGGGCTGGCGCATGGCGCTCCTCGCGGGCAACCCCGCCTTCGAGAGCGCCTTCGGGCACCGGCCGAGCAAGCGCACCGACCTGTGGAACGGCCCCATCGAGTGTGAGCTGCTCCAGTACCCCGCGCCGGGCAAGCGGGAGTAACCTCCGGGCACTTTCGCGATGAGCGTCATCACCCACTCCGGCGAGACGGAAGAAGTGAAGACCGCCGAGGTGGCGGCCGACGCGCTCGATCCGCTCGTCGGGCAGACGCTCGACGGCCGCTTCCGCATCGTCGACGTCATCGGCAAGGGCGCGATGGGCAAGGTGTACCGGGCGGTGCAGCTGCCGCTCAACCGCGCGGTGGCGCTCAAGGTGCTCGACTCGCGCTACGGCGCGGGGCGCGAAGAGAGCTTCAAGCAGCGCTTCCTCGTCGAGGCGGCGCTCACCGCGAAGCTCAACCACCCGAACACGGTGCGGGTGCTCGACTACGGCAGCACGGCCGACGGGCTGTTCTTCATCGTCATGGAGTACCTCGACGGGGAGACGCTCGAGAAGCTCCTCTCGAAGGGACCCCTGCCCTGGCACCGCGTGCTGTCGATCGGCCAGCAGATGGCGCGCGCGCTGCGCGAGGCGCACGAGCTGGGCGTGGTGCACCGCGACCTGAAGCCGGCGAACGTGGTGATGCTCCACGCCGACGAAGACTCCGACTTCGTGAAGGTGCTCGACTTCGGGCTGGTGAAGTCGTTCGTCGACGGCCAGGAGCTCGAGGGCCGCGCCATCACCCAGCAGGGCATGCTGATGGGCAGCCCGCCGTACATGGCGCCCGAGCAGGGCGAGCGCAACCGCGCCGACCCGCGCAGCGACATCTACTCACTGGGCACGATGCTGTTCGAGATGCTCACCGGCAAGCCGCCCTTCACCGGCGGCGGTGCGCTGGAGATCATCCTCAAGCACGTGCACGAGCCGGTGCCGGCGATCGCCACCCCGTCGAACTTCGAGCGCCCGCCGGAGACCTTCCTCGCCATCGTGCACAAGTGCCTGGCGAAGTCGCCGATGGATCGCTTCCAGTCGATGGACGAGCTCCTGCTGGCGCTGCAGGACGTCTCGGTCCCGAACCGGAACGAGACGCAGGAGCTGCCGAAGACCGAAGCGGCGGTGCCGATCGTCAGCGCGCCCGAGGCCGTGCCCGCGCAGGCGCTCCCGCCGCCGACGAAGGGTCCGACGCTCATCCTGCTCGTCGGCTTCGTCGTCGCCGCCGTCGCGGGCGTGCTCGGCACCTGGGCGGTGGTGCGGCCGACGACGCCGACGAAGCTCTCGCTCCACGTCGAGAGCACGCCGGCGGGCGCGGTGATCGTCGACGGCAAGACGCTCGGCGTGACGCCGCTCGAGCTCGAGCAGGGGCTCCAGGGCGGGCGCGGGGCGATGGAGCTGCGACTCGAGAAGGAAGGCTTCGCGCCCTTCGTGCTCAAGCTCTCCGCGCCGGCGGGGCGGGTCGAGCTCTCGCCGACGCTCACACCTGCCGTGCCTGAGGCCGCGCGCACCCCGCGGACCGCCGCTGAGCTCGCGCGCGCGCTCGAAGACGCCCGGAAGCTCGAGGCCGAAGAAGCGAAGGCCGCGACCGCGCGGCTCGCCGAGGACGCGCAGGCCGCCGAGGCCGCGAAGAAG
>JBMORD010000275.1:0-64521 GCA_049322495.1 Myxococcota bacterium
GGCCAGCCGCGACGCCCCGACGAGGCCGAGCGCAAACCCGACGATCGCCACCGGCACCTCGAGCCGCCGCTTCCGCGCCAGGGCCACGAGGCGACGCGCGCCGAAGCCCGCGAGGAGCGACGCGCAGAAAAGCCCTCCCACGAGGTACTTCGCCGGGTAGCGGAACAGCGAGAACGGCGGCAGCGAGAGCACCGCCTCCGACACCACGAAGTGCCGCCCGAGCGAGAGCACCACCAGCGCGGCGCCGATCGCCACCACCGGCCGCACGCGACGCGAGCCCGCTCCGACCAGCGCCAGCAGGAACCCGCCCGCGCCGGTGAAGAGCGTGAAGAGGAAGCGCTGATCCGCCCCGCCCCACCACGCCGCCGTGCGCGGGAGATCTCCATCGGGGACGAAGATCGACAGGAGCTGCGCCAGCGACACCGACCACTCCAGCGCCCCGCTCGCGGCCTCTCCCGGCTGCGTCCACGTGCGCGAGAGCTCGAGCGTCGGCAGGGCGACGACCGCCCCCAGCAGTCCACCCCAGGCGAGGGCGAGCGCCCCGAAGCGCCACGCGCCGCGTGACGGGAGCAGCACCGCGACGACGACGAGCACCTCCCACAGCCACATCTCCGGCGAGCCCGCGTGGAAGGCCCAGCCGAGGAAGAACGCGAGCCACGCGGTCCGCCGGAGGTCCGGCGCGCGCCGCACGCCCTCCGCCGCCCAGAGCACCCAGCCCGCCCAGGCCGCCGTCGAGGCGAACGAGAGGTTCTGCGCGAACTCCACGAAGAACGGCGAGAGCGAGAACGGCGCCGCCGCGATGAAGGCGAACGCGCGCTGCAGCCCGAGCCGCCGCGCCGCAAGGTACAGGCCCGCGAACGACCACGCGGCGTGGAGCAGGTGCATCACGTTCGGCCCGAGCACGTGCCCGAACAGCAGCCCGGTCAGCACGCGCGGCGCGTAGAAGACCTGGGTGTAGAGCAGCGCCGCGAAGGGCTGACCCAGGCGCGCGTGCGGCAGCCAGAGCGGCACTTCGCCGCGGCTCCAGCGCTCGACGAGGTAGAAGGTCTCAGGGAAGACGTGCGCCGAGAGATCGCGCGCCGCCTGCACCTCTCCGCGGAACAGCGTGGCGAACGCCGCGACGAGAACGACGGCTGCGAGCGCCCAGGGCCACGAGTTCTTCAAGCGCGGTGATTATCCCCGCCGAAAACACCACTGCCACTCTCCGCACGAGGCGAGGAGTGGCAGCGGGCACAGCCGGGAATCGAGCGAGGCTCAGTAGCCGGTGTTGTTCTTCGCGAAGTCGGTCAGCTTCTTCTTCTCGAGCTTGCCCTGCGACTT
Organism: Myxococcota bacterium; assembly: GCA_049322495.1. Lineage (GTDB taxonomy): Bacteria > Myxococcota > Myxococcia > Myxococcales > Myxococcaceae > Archangium_A. The sequence goes on from JBMORD010000275.1 coordinate 1,321, forward strand.
GCTGGTGCGCTTCTCGACCGTGGTGTCACCGGCGAGGGCGTCGGCCGACATGCCGAACAGCGCCTTGATGTTGTCGCCGAAGAGGGTGATCACGCCGATGGCCGCGATCGCGATGAGCGCGACGATGATGATGTACTCAGTCATGCCCTGACCGCGGGCCTTCTTCAGCAGCTGCTTCTTGTTGAGCTTCGCCATGTGGTGCGCTCCTGGGGTTGAGCGGCCCGGGTGGGTCGCTGAGATGAAAGAAGTATCGGTGGACCCTGCCGACCCCTCCATACGTCATCGGGAGGATGCGACGAAATCGAACGATTTCGAGAACTTACCTCGGGATCACCACGAATCGCCCGCTACCAGCGCCTGCAGCCGCTCGTGCGTCGGGAATTTCTCGAGGACTTTTCGGGCATGGGCCTCGGCACCGGAGAGGTCGACGCCCGCGGCTCGCCAAGGCGCCCCGTCGCGCACCGTGAGACGCCGGGCGATCTCGAGCCACACCGCCGCCACGTCGGGGTCCTCAGCCATCGCGTGAGGGGCCAGCACCTCGCGCGCGCGGACCACGTCCCCTTCCTTGAGCGCGGCGACGGAGAAGGCACGCGCGGCCTCGAGCGAGTCAGGCGCCGCCTCGAGCCACGCCGCGGCCGCCGAGCGCACGAGCGGATCATCAGGCGGGTGCACCCACGACAGGCTCGCGTGGAGATCGCGCGCCTCCTCGGCCGTCAGCCCCCGCCCCGCCAGCACCCGCGGCAGCTCGAGCGTGCCTCGCTCCGCCTCGATGCGCCGCGAGTCGGGCACGCGCACGTCGGCGGCCACGAAGTAGGCGATGGGTGAGCCGTACTCGAGCACGTTGTGATCGTCGGTGTTCACCGGCCCTTCGCCGCCGAAGCGCTTCTGGGTCTCGTCGGCGTGCACCTGGCGGCCGAGCAGCGTGGTCGGCAGCTGGAGGTGAATGCGCGCGAGATCGGCCTTCACCTTCGGCTGCGCCATGCGCGCGGTGAGCATCTCGAGCGAGAGCTGCTGCGGCTCACGGCTGGCGACCATCACCAGATCGTCCGGGCCGACCCACGTGGTGCCGTGCTCGAACGAGCCGCGCAGCGTGCGCACCACCAGCTTCACCAGCGCAACCGAGCTCTCGTAGGTGTGGATCCACTGCACGAGGCGGCCGCCCGGCGCCAGCTTGCCCTTCGCCATCTCGAAGAAGTCGCGCGAGAAGAGGCCCGACACGCCCGACACCCAGGGGTTGCTCGGCACGCTGACGATCAGATCGTACGGCTCCTGCGAGAGCGTGAGGAACGTGCGCGCGTCCTCGAGGTGCACGTGGCACCGGGGATCGGTGAAGGCGTCGTGATGATCGGCCGCGAAGAGCTGCGCGGCGTCGACGACCGCAGGGCTGATCTCCACCACGTCGAGCCGCTCGATGGGGTGCGTGAGCAGCGAGCCCGCGGTGATGCCCGCGCCGATGCCCACCAGCAGCACGCGCTTGACCTCCTTCGGGTGGAGCAGCACGCCGAGGTGCGCCGCGAGGATCTGCGTGTCGATGTCGGTGCCGTTCGAGCCGTCGACCTTCCCGTTGATGCGCAGGTAGCGACGGTCCTCGTCCTGCGTGCCGACGAGCACCGAGGCGAACACGTCGTCGCGGTAGAAGCGGATGGTGCTGCGCGCCTTCACCTCGTCGAGGAACTCGGCGTAGCTGTCGAAGCTGCGGTTCCATTCGCGGAAGCGGCCCGAGGCCGCGAGCGTCGACGCCCAGCCCGAGGTGGCCTGCACCATGAAGACCAGCGCCACCGCCGACGGCACCAGCCAGCGCAGCGCGCGCGGGCGTGACTCCCGCTCGACGAGCATCGCCCAGCCCGCGGCGACGAGGTTGGCCACCAGGGCCAGCGCGAGCGTGCCCTCGAGCCCCAGCCACGGCAGCAGCACCAGCCCGCCGAGCAGCGCGCCGCTCACCGTGCCGATGGTGTTCCACAGGTAGGTGGTGCCCAGCCGCGCGCCGACGTCGTTCATCGCCCGCAACGCGACCCGCGCCGCCGCGGGGAAGCTCGCGCCGAGCAGGAACGTCGGCGGCAGGAGCAGCGCGCCGCACACGAGGAAGGACAGCACCTGGTACGTGCCCCACGTCTGCGGGCCGTGATCGAGCCGCGCGTGCACCTGAATGAACGCGTACGGGAGCCGCGCGTACGCCGTCATCGAGAGCACCACCGCGAACATCAGCGCGAGCTGGAGCCGCCCGAACGTCCGCAGCGCGTCGTCGTCGGGCCGCGTCGAGAGCCAGAAGCTCCCCAGCGAGATGCCGAGGATGAAGGCGGTGAGGATCAGCGTGAACGCGTAGCTCGTGCCGCCGAGCACGATCGACAGCACGCGGATCCACACCGTCTCGTAGGTCATCGAGGTGAAGCCCGCGAGCGCCGTGCCGATCAGCGCCGCGCGCACCGCCGCCGCGCCGAACGTCTTGTCGCCCGTCGCACCGCCTTCCTGCGCGACGGGGCCGCTGGCGAGCTGCCGGAAGCCCGCCGCCACCGCCGCCGCGCCGAGGAGCAGGTTGAGGAACGCCGCCAGCCGCTCCGACTGCGTGAGCCCCAGCGTCGGCACCAGCACCATGCCCGCGAAGAGGCAGCCCGCGGCCGCGCCCAGCGAGTTCACCGCGTAGAGGATCGACAGCTCGCGCCGCGCGGAGCCGAGCTTCTCCGTCACGTGCCGCATCAGCACCGGCAGCGTGCCGCCCATCAGCAGCGTGGGGAGCAGCACCGCCGCCGCCGCGAGCAGCAGCCGCGCCGAGACGCGAGGCACGCCCTCGAGCCCCGGGGCGAGGCGCAGGTAGACGTCGCCCAGCGCGTCGAGCGCCCGCGGCATCACCAGCGCGTACAGCCCGACACCGAGCTCCAGCAGCCCGTAGAGCGCGAGCGGCCGCTTCGCGCGATCAGCGGTGCGGCCGAAGAGGTACGCGCCGAGCGCCAGCCCGCCCATGAAGGTCGAGAGGACGATGGCGTGTGCCTGGCCGGTGTTCCCCAGCAGGTTCGCGAGGCGCTTGGACCACGTGAGCTCGTAGACGAGCCCGGTGGCACCGGAGAGCAGCAGGAGCGTGACGACCAGGTGCCGCGAGCGCGTCATGGGCGGCCGCATGAAACAACAGCCGCCCCGCGCGGGCGATCACTTCCGCCGGCGACGCGCGACGAGCAGCAGGCCTGCGAGGCCGAGCAGCCCGCCATCGACGCTCGCGCAGCTCGCCCGGCGCGGGCGCTCGGCCGCGACCTCGATGGTCCAGCTCGCGACCGAGAGGAACTGCGCGCGCGAGAGGCCGACCCCGACCGAGAACGTGTACAGCCCGGTGGGCGCATCGCTGGGGATGGTGCCGGTGACGGTGCCGTCTTCGGCGAACACGAGCCCCGGCGGCAGCCGGCCGTCGCGCCAGAACCACCTCGCGCCCTCGGGCAGCGACGACGCCTTGAAGGTCACCGTGACGCTGTCGCCGGGCAGCGCGAGGGCCGTCCCTTCGGCCGACGCGCGCACGTCCGGCGCGCCGACGTCGACGAGGTAGGTGTACCCATCGGTGCGCCCCTGCGCGTCGATCGCCTCGAGGGTGAAGCGGTAGCGGCCGGGCCGCGTCGGCGTGCCGGAGATCAGCAGCGTGTCCGAGGTCGACGGCTCGAGCGCGAGCCCGGGCGGGAGCTCGCCGGAGATGACGCTCCAGCGCACCGGCGTCGAGACGGGCGCGCCGCTCGGGTTCCAGACCACGACCGAGTCGAGGTACTCCGCGCCGACCAGCCCGTCCTTGAGCAGCTGGGTGCGGATGGTGAACGGCGCCGCGTCGACGACGGTCATCGTGAACGCGCGCTCGTCGACGTTGCCGATCGCGTCGGTCACCCGCACCACGAAGTTTCGCATGGTCCCCAGCGCGTCGGACGGCGTGCCGCTCAAGGTCCCGTCGCTGGTGAGGGTGAGCCCGGTCGGGAGGAAGCCGGTGATGAGCTGGAACGAGTACGGCGCGGCCCCTCCGGCGGCGGCGAGGTTCGCGCGGTAGGGCACGAAGCGCGTCGGCGCTGGCAGCGCGGTGGTGTCGATGGCGAGCGAGGCGGTCACCGGCGCCACGCGCAGCGGCCGCGCGACGATCACCGCGCGCCCGCCCGACGAGACCTCGATCAGCACCGTCGAGGCCCCCGCGAGCGAAGGCGTGCCGGAGATGAGCCCCGACGGGGACAGCGTGAGGCCGCGCGGCAGCGACGCCGCGTCGGCGAGGGCGAAGGCATACGTGCCGGTCCCGCCCTGCCCCTCGAGCTGCGCGCGGTACGGCACGCCCACCAGCGCGTCGGGGAGCGCCGGCGTGGCGATGCTGAGCGACTGCGCGACGACGTCGGTCCGCGAGGCGGCGAGCCCGTTGTCCGTCTCGTCGGCCTCCTCGAGCTCGTCGTCGGGGTCGAGCAGCACGCCGAGGAAGTACTGCGACGACGCGAGCGACTGCGGCAGCCGCAGGATCTCCACCGCCGAGTCGCGCTGCCCGACCGCCAGCGTCACCGTGCCATCGGCGACCTCGCCGCCGCTCGTCACGCGCAGCACCGGCAGGTCGTCCGGCGTGATGATGGTGTTGGCCGAGAGGTAGTAGCGGTACTTCGCGGTCGACGCGGGGCGGTTGCCGAGGTTGCTGAGCGTGCGCGAGACGACGATCAGCTCGCCAGCGCCGGCGCGCGACGGTGCCTGCAGCTCGACGGGCACGAGGTTCGGCGCCGGGTTCCGCAGCACGACTGGCGACGACTTCGCGAAGTTGTTGTTCCCGTTGAGCTCGACCAGCCCCGGCGAGGTCGCCGAGCCGAAGAAGAAGTACGGCTGCACGAGCAGCGTCCGCCCCTGGACGTCGGTGGTCGGCATCGGCGCGCTCGCCAGCGTCACCCAGCGGGCCTCGCCGGGCGCGAAGGTCTGGCCCGTCACCGAGCCCACGAGCTTGTCCGTCACCGCGTTGAGCGACTCGTTGTCCGACAGGAAGAAGTTCACCGAGACGTTGTTCGCCGTCGCGCCGCCGACGTTCGCCACGAAGGCCTCGAAGCGTGCGGGCTCGCCGAAGAAGGCGACCGACACCTCCTCGAGCGGCGGCGTGGCGCGCATCACGCGCACGTCGGTCACGGTGAGATCCGCCTGGCGGATCTGCATCACCGCCGGCGACGAGACGACGTTGTTGAGCTCGCTGCGCTCGACGATCGCCCCGGCGTCAGGCGCGTCGTCGAGCTGCATGATCACGAAGAAGTCCCCCGCCGCCACCGACGACGCGAGCGTGAAGGTGATCGGCTGCTGCACCTGCTGCCCACCCAGCACCGGCACCGCCTGCTGCGCGAGGAGCCGATCGTCAGCCGAGAGGAGCGTGTCGACCGAGGCGTAGAGCTTCACCGCCACGCTGCCCGCGGGCTCGAAGCCCTGGTTGCTGAACTGCACCTGCACCTGCACCGGATCTCCGGGCCCGGCCACGGGCGGCGGAGTCACCGCCTCGGCGATCAGATCGACGCCCGCCGCGTACGGCACGCTCGAGGCGACCACGTTGTTGAAGACGTTGAGATCGCCGCCGTCGGGCAGCTGGGGGATCGACGCCAGCACGTACCACGAGCCGCCGTCGGGCCGCGTGACGCTGCCGGTGTGGCTGGTCGAGGTCACCTGCAGCGAGCCGAGCGAGCCCAGCGTGGCCGGCGCCGGTGTGAGCGGCAGATCGGCGCCGTCGACCAGCGTGTCCTGCGAGAGGAACAGCTGGTAGTCGAACGGCCCGCTCGCCGCCGTGCCGAAGTTACGCAGCGTGAAGGTGGTGCCGATCGAGAGATCGCTGCCCGCCTGGGTGATGCCGTCGACGCGCAGCACGAGGGCCTGGAGATCGACGCCCGTCGGCGGCCCGAAGCGGAGGTAGTTGATCGGCGTGCCGGTGCCCCCGGGATCGAAGCTGGTGAGGTTGCAGCTGGGCGAGCACGAGAGCGCGCTGGTCGCCGCGGTGCCGCTCGGGCTCTCGATGCCGATGGTCGCGGTGATCGCCGTCGCGCCGGAGCCGGTCATCGTTCCATAGAAGAACTCGATGATGCCGTTGGCCCACAGCCGCACCTGCACGTTGAGCGTGAAGGCCCCGAAGGCGCGGTTCCAGTCCTTGAACTCGATCGCCAGCCCCTGCCCGTTGGGGCCGGTCACCGCCTGCGACTGGAGCGCGCTGGTGGGGTTGCTGCCGGTGAGATCGTCCCAGAAGGGGGCGATCACCGCGTTCGGCTCCGAGCCGTTGGGGAGCACCACGTTGCCCGGGAAGTCGCTCGCGGTGTTGGGGCCGGTCGACGGCTCGAGGAACAGCACCCCGTTCGCGGTCACCGTCACCTGCGTGTAGACGCGGTTGTAGAAGGGCATGGTGAAGCCGAGCGGGAGCGTCGCGCGGCCCTTGTCCTTCGGGTCGTTCGTCCCCGGCGCGGTGAGCGCCACGGGCGTGGGGGCAGTGAGCGCCGGGTACGGAACACCGGCCTGCGGTGTTGCCACATACTGCGCGCCCGCAACGGCCGGGAGCACGAGGGCGGCGAAGAGGAGAGAGCGGATCATCGTCATGGGTGACTTCCGGGGGCCGCGGGCCGTCGGCTCATACCAGACCTCTCCGGGCGTCACAGTGGAGTAAAGGAGCACCATGGTTTCAGCGCTGCTGCTGTCCCTCTCGCTGGCAGGTACACCGCCAACAAAGTCACACTCTGCCGAGCTGCTGCGCACGCACTGCCTCCTCTGGGCTGCGGATCCCACGAATCCATGGGCACTTGCCCACGGCGTGAAGACGCTGGGCCCGCAGTACCTTGCAAGCGACGGGCGACTGGCCACCAACGTCATCTTCGAGGACTTCCTGCAGAAGACCGAGACGGCCGACGGCGGCGTGCTCTATGGCTTCCCGGGCTACGGCCCTGACGGCAAGACGCCCATCGAGCCGCACCCCGGCCTCAACCTCAAGGCGCTCACCATGGACGCGCACGTGCCGACGAGCGCGAAGGTGAAGACGCCCTTCGGCGTGAAGTCACTCGACGAGCTGATCGAGTCGACCAAGCGCGGCTTCCGCTACCAGCCCACCTCGCCCGGGTACTGGAAGAACGTCGGCTGGCAGCTCGGGCTCTTCGCCGCCACGCAGAAGCCGGGCACGAAGTGGAAGAACGCCGAGGGCCAGGAGATCGATCTCGATCGCGTCTTCGACGACGCGATGACCGAGCTCGACGCCGAGACCGCGGAGCTCAAGCAGGCCCTCGCCGCGCACCAGCCGCAGGTCGACAAGCGCAAGCAGGGCGTCTACGCGCACGCGTGCGGCGGGCTCCACTTCGTGCAGGGCGTGCTGCGCTGGGCGAAGAACCCGGCGGTGCGCAAGAAGTGGGGGACGCGCGTCGACGATCAGATCCTCGTGCACTTCTACCGGCTCGAGTCGGAGCGCCGGCAGTACGACGCGGCCTACCAGCAGGCGCTCAACACCGCGCCGCAGTACAAGCCGCAGATCCTCGTGCAGATGCTCAAGTTCTACGGGCACTGGCTCGAGACGACCGCGCACTTCAGGGAAGACCTCGGGTGGAAGCCGAACGCCCAGCAGCAGCAGGACATCAACCGCGCCAAGGCCTTCCTCGACGTCGCGGTGCGCCTGCTCGAAGAGAGCAAGGCCTTCGAGAACATGAAGCAGCTCCGGCAGAACCAGTACCAGCTCTACCTCGACATGATCGGCGACTCGTGCCACGCAGCGCGCGGTCTGGAGGCCTTTCCTTGAACCGTCTCGTTTCTGTCCTCGTCGTCCTCGGCGCTGCGCTGCTCTCCGGTTGTCAGAAGGAGGGGTGCCTCAACGGCGAAGCGAACTGCCGGGTGCCGTCGCCGTGTCAGCGCGTCTCGTTCCCCGCGACCGCGAGCTGCGACAAGCCGCTCACCGTCAAGCGCATCGACTCCGCGAGCCAGCGCCCCGGCGGCTGGAACGGCCTCGGCGCGAAGGGCGACGTGCTGCTCTCGAACGGCGTGGTCGACGTGGTGATCGCCGACCTCGGCACGCAGAACTACCTCGACCCGAACGGCGGCTCGGTGCTCGATCTCTCGCCCGCCGGCCAGGCGAAGGACACCGTCAACAACATCTTCCAGGTGGTGGGGGTGCTCCCGCGCGACGCGGCCTTCTACACCTCGATGGAGCTCATCGAAGAGGCCGACCTCGTCGCGGTGCAGGTGAAGGGCACGCTCGACGGCATCCCCTCGGTGCCGGTCATCACCCGCTACGAGCTGCGCAAGTGCGAGCCGGGCCTGCGCGCACGCACCGAGATGGTCAACGGCTCGACCAACACCCAGACCTGGGCGCTCTCGGACGCCTGTTACTGGTCGGGCCGGGAGTCCCTGCCCTTCGCGCCCGGCAAGGGCTCGGGCTTCAACCACCCGTCGTTCGGCCTGACGACGATCAACGGCGTGTACCGGCTGTTCCCCTTCTTCGCCGCGGCCGGTCACTCGAGCGACGAGCACATCTCGTCGTTCTCGGCGGTGAGCTGCACCGAGCCGGCGCTGGAGGGCTTCCACAGCGATCAGATCTCCGCCGCCGGGCTCAAGCGGCAGATCGTGCCGCCGCGCGGCTCGCTGGTGTTCGAGCGCTTCTTCGCCGTGGCCGACTCGAAGGGCGTGGGCGGGGCGGTCGATCTCGCGCTCGAGCTCCGCAAGCAGCTCATGGGCGAGGCGTACGTGACGCTGACCGGCAAGGTGCAGCGCATGGGCGGCGGCACCTTCGACGCCGAGCGTGAGGCGAGCGTGCTGGTGGTCGAGGGCACGCTCACCACCGACCCGAAGGAGCGCGTGGAGTGGTCGCAGGTCGTGCCCGCCGCCGACGGGAGCTTCTCGGTGCGCGTGCCGGCCGGGAAGAGCTACGTCGTCGAGGCCCACGCCTTCGGCCGCAAGCAGGTCGAGCGCGAGTACGCCAGCGTGAGCGGCGACACCGACCTCGGAGAGTTCGTGCTCCCGGCGACCGGCGCGGTGTCCTTCACGGTGAAGGAGAAGGGCACCATGGCCAACCTCGACGCCGAGCTGTTCCTCGTGCCGACGAGCGACGCGGAGGCCGAGAAGGTGGTGGGCACGCTGCACGGGCGCTTCACGAAGTGCTCGCCCTGGCTCGGGCCGCCTCCCGGCGCGTCGCCCGCGTGCAACCGCGTGCTGGTGCGCAACGGCCGCGCGGACAACATCGACGTGCCGGTCGGCTCGTTCGACGTCTTCGCGTTCCACGGGCCGTTCTGGTCGATCGCGAAGCAGACCGTCACCATCACCGGAGGACCGCAGACCATCGAGTTCGCCCTCGCGCGGCTGCCGCTCAAGCCCGCCGGCGCGCTGTCGGCCGATCTGCACGTGCACGGCGCGCACTCGTTCGACAGCTCGATCCCCGACTACGACCGCGTGCTCTCGTTCGCCGCGTCGGATCTCGACGTGATCATCGGCACCGATCACGAGGTGATCTACGACTACGCCAACATCGTGCGCGATCTCGGCCTGCAGGATCGGCTGAGCACCGTGGTGGGCCTCGAGACGACCGGCCACATCCCCTTCCTGATGGTGCCCGGCTACGGCTTCCCGCTGGTGATCGGCCACTACAACATGTGGCCGCTCAAGTACGACCCGTCGCTGCCGCGCAACGGCGGCCCCTATGACGAGCGCGTCGAGCCCGGCGAGCTGTTCGAGCGCACCAGGGCCATCTTCACCGGCGAGCCGCTGATCGAGCTCAACCACCCGTGGGCAGACCCGGAGTTCGGCCGCGACCTCGGCTTCCCGCGCGCGATCCTGATGGACCTCCGCAAGGATCTCCCGAGCGGCGACGACGGCACGCGCATGGGCGTCTACGTGCGCAAGCCCGCGGGGGCGTCCTTCACCAACGACGCGCACCACGCGCAGGAGGTGATGAACGGCTCCGACAACGGCCTGTTCCTCCAGTACCGCGCGTTCTGGCACTACATGCTCAATCAGGGCCGGGTGCCCACCGGCACGGCGAACTCCGACTCGCACTCGCTCACCGACAACACGGTCGGCGTGCCGCAGAACCTCGTCTTCGCCAACACCGCGCCCGGCGCGAACTTCGACATCGGCGTCTTCAACCGCGCGCTCAAGGAAGGCCGCTCGCTGGGGACCAACGGCCCGGTGATCGAGGTGACCTACGCCGATGGCGCGACCAACGTGACGCCGTCGACCACGCTCCTCAAGCCGTCGGGCGCGGCGTCGATCCACGTGCGCGTCTCGTCGGCGCCGTGGGTGCCGGTGCAGGAGGTCCGCTTCCTCGTCAACGGCGTGGTGAAGAAGACCGTCTCGAACCTGCCCGCGGACGCGGACCCCTACGCCGACACCGGCTCGATGGTCGACTACGAGGCGACGATTCCCCTCTCGGAGCTGACGGCGGGCGTCAGCGGCGACGCGTGGCTGGTGATCGAGGCCGGGCGCGCCCTGCCCCTCGCCGGCGATCTCGGCGGCGGCCTCGATGGCGAGCCCGACGGCATGCCCGACACCACCGACAACGATGGCAACGGCGTGGTCGACACGGCCGACGTGAAGGCGGGCTCGAAGATCGGCCCCCTGGCTGATCCTCCGAAGCCGAAGCGCGGCGAGCCCGGCTACGAGTTCGCGGCGATCACCGGCGGCTACCCGGCGGCGTTCACCAACCCGTTCCTGCTCGATCTCAACGGTGACGGCGCCTTCAACGCGCCCGGTGTGAAGGGAGGTGCCCAGTGAAGCGCGCGCTCGTGGTGGTGCTGTCGGTCGCGTCGCTCGCGTGGGCGCAGGAGGCCGCGCCGGCTGCCGAGGAGGCGGCGAAGCCCGCGGCGCCGGTGGAGGCGAAGCAGGAGGCCGCCGCGCCGGCGGTCGAGCCCTCGGGCTGTCAGGCGTGGCGCGCGAAGGGGCTCGGCGAGGGCCCGGTGGCGCTCGGCTACGCGGAGGCTGACGTGGCGACCGGGCGACGCGCCTGCCCGCGCACGGAGCTCGGCCTCGGCGGCCGCTTCGGGGCGATCATCGACACCCCCGACTTCTACGGGAACCTCGCGGTCAACGGCCTGCTCTTCGGCTCGTACGCGCTGCGGGACACCACGGAGCTGTTCGCGACGCTGGAGGCGATCAACTTCAACTTCGCGCAGAACGCGGTGCTCACCTCGACGCAGCTCACGCTGGGCAACCTCACGGCGGGCGCGACGCAGGTGCTCTTCCGCGGCGAGCGCTGGGTGGGCGCGGTCAGCGGCCGCGTGCTGCTGCCGACGTCGTTCGAGATCCCCGGCGCGCGGCTCCTCGGTGGTGAGCTCGGCGCGTCGGCGTCGTGGCGCCCGACGCAGTGGCTCGAGGTGCACGGCTACGTGGGCGGAGATCTCTCCGGCGCGATCGGCCGCGGCCCGTCGCTGGTGCGCGGCGGTGCGCTCCTGCTCGCTGGCGCGCAGCTGTCGCCGTTCGACTGGGGCGCGCTGGTGGTCGATCTGTCCGGCCGCTTCGGCCCGCTCACGTACTTCGCGCCCACCTTCGCGCTGCGCTTCAAGATCTCCGAGCTGGGCGTCGAGCTCGGCGGCACGCTGCCGCTCGCCGGCACCGATCGCCACGACTTCATCGCCGGCCTGCGCGTGAACTGGCGCTTCAACTGAGGCTGCGGGTGCAGACGATCGCGGCCTGCGCGTGAGCTGGCGGCGCATCAACACCGAGCGGAGCTGCCGCCCGCGCAGCTTCGAGCCCTCGAGTGTCCGCGCGCCGGTGTTCAGGCGCTCGCCGGCCTGCGCGCGAACTGGCTGCGCTTCGACTGAGCCGCGTCAGCGGAGCTGCCGGAACAGCTCGCCCGCGGAGATCACCAGCTCCGGCAGGGAGCCCGTGGGCAGCAGCTTCGAGCCCTTGAGCTTCCGCGCGCCGGTCGCGGTGCAGGCGATCACCGCGCGCTCGCGCGGGAACGCGAGCCACACGAGCTCGACGCCGTGGCGCAGATACCAGCGCGCCTTGTCGCGCAGCTCGTGTTCTTCCTCGTCTTCACCGGCGATCTCGACGGCGAGGATCGGCGCGACCCGGCGGAACACGCCGCGATGAGGGCCGACCTGCGAGCGCTTCCACACGGCGACGTCAGCGGCGCGCACCTCGCCCCCGAGGATCATCCCCGCCTCGTTGCCGGCGACCAGGAACTCGGGGTGCTCGACTGACCAGTTGCCCAGGAGCCGGACCGCCTCGGTCGACACGTCCTGCTGGAAATCGGCGCACGGAGGGAGAACGCGAAGCTTCCCGCCGACGAACTCGAGCCGGCCCGACACGCGAGGCCAGGACGATGGAGACTCGGCGCGGAATCCCTCCGGGATCGGCAGCTCCCTCATGTCGTCGAGCCTAGCGAGCTTCGACCGACTCCTGCACCTGGGCCGCAGCGGGCAGCACCGGCTTCGGCTTGAGCATCACCAGCACGGTGGCCCCGACGATGAACGCCACGGAGAGGACCACCTCGAGGCCCGCCTTCTCGCCGCCCATCGCCACGCCGATCGCCACGGCGATCGCCGGGTTCACGTAGGAGTAGCTGGTCGCCACCGCGGGACGGGTGTGCTCCAGCAGGTAGGTGTACGCGCTGTACGCGACGAGCGAGCCGAAGACGCCAAGGTACGCCCACGCGAGCACCGACTCGATCGGCGGCGACACCGGCACCTGCTCGCCCGCGAAGAAGCTCACGAACGCCATCACCACGCCGCCGGTCAGCATCTGCGTCGCCGCCGACATGAGCCCCTTCGCCAGCGGCAGCCGGCGCGCGAGGATCGAGCCGAGCGCCCAGCTCACCGGCGCCAGCACGAGCAGCATCGCGGAGAACGGCTCCGCGCGGAGATCGCTGCCCGTGCTCAGCACCGCCACGCCGCCGAAGCCGAGCACCAGCGCGCCCCACTCCCGCGGGCTGGTCTTCTCACCGAAGAAGCGGCCGAGCACCGCGACCCACAGCGGCATGGTGCCCACCACCACCGCCGCCACGCCCGACGAGACGTGCTTCTCGGCCACCGCCACCGTGCCGTTGCCCAGCACGAACATCAGCGCCCCGACCGGCGTCGCGGCCAGCCACTGCTTCCGCGTCGGCCACGGCGCCCCGCGCGCGCGGAGGAACAGCAGCAGGATCGTGCCGGTGAGGAGGAACCGCGTGCTGGCCATGAAGAACGGCGGCAGCCCTTCGACGGCGATGCGCATCGCCAGGTAGGTCGAGCCCCAGATGAAGTACACCGCGGCCAACGCGGGGATCACGAAGCGCGGCGCGGGCGTGGGGCTGGTGCTCATGGCGGCAGACTCCTGCGTAACAGGTGACCGGTACAGATGCAGAGAAGTCGCGCGGCGACCAGTACACCCGACTGTTCTGCCGAGGAGCAGCCCTCATCTGTGCCGGTGTGACGCCGACCGAACCAGTACAGTCCCCGGCATGAGCCTTCTCTACGAGCAGATCGCCGACGATCTCGCCGGGGCAATTCGCACCGGCACGCTGCGCGGCGGCGATCGCATGCCCTCGGTGCGCGGCCTCGCGCGTCAGCGGAAGGTGAGCGTGGCCACGGTGCTCCAGGCGTACGTGCAGCTCGAAGACGACGGGCTCATCGAGGTGCGGCCGCGCTCGGGCCACTTCGTGCGGCAGCGCACCATCGCGCCGGTGGCCGAGCCGAGGGCCGCGCGCCTCAACCTCGCGCCCGCCACGGTGTCGGTGACGCCGGGGGTGCGGGCGCTGATGCAGTCGATGCGCGATCCCGCGGTGGTGCCGCTCGGCGCGGCGCAGATCGCTCCGGCGCTCTTCCCCATTCGCGCGCTCAACCGGAAGCTGGCGGCCATCGCCCGCGAGGTGCAGGACGCGGGGGCGAGCTACGGCGACACCACCGGCGTGCTGACGCTCCGGCGGCAGCTCTCGAAGCGGAGCGTCACCTGGGGCCTCTCGCTGCACGAGAGCGAGTTCGTCGTCACCATCGGGGCGATGGAGGCCATCCACCTGGCGCTGCGCGCGGTGGCGAAGGCGGGCGACGCGGTGGCGGTGGAGACGCCGACGTACTTCGGCATCCTCCAGGGCATCGAGCAGCTCGGCATGCGCGCCATCGAGGTGCCGGCGAACGCGCGCACCGGCCTCGATCTCGACGCGCTCGAGCAGGTGCTGCGCCAGGGCAGCGTGAAGGCGGTGATCGCCGCGCCGAACGTCTCGAACCCGCTGGGCGCGGTGATGCCCGACGAGCGCAAGGAGCGCCTCGTGAAGCTCTGCGCGCGCTTCGACACCCCGCTCATCGAAGACGACGTGTACGGAGATCTCGCCTTCGACGGCCGCCCCCGCCCCGCCGCCCACTGGGATCGCGACGGCCGCGTGCTGCTCATCGGGTCGATCTCCAAGACGCTCGCGCCCGGCTACCGCATCGGGTGGATCGCCGCCGGCCGCTACCAGGAGCGCATCGAGCGCCTCAAGTACGCACTCACCGTGAGCTCTCCGTCGATCCTCCAGATGGCGGTGGCCGAGTTCCTCGGCAGCGGCGGGTACGATCGTCACCTCCGCAAGCTGCGCGGGCAGCTCCACGCGCAGGTCGATCGCACGCGCCTGGCGGTCGCGCAGGCCTTCCCGGAAGGCACGCGCATCTCGTCTCCGGCCGGCGGCTTCGTGCTGTGGGTCGAGCTGCCCCCGAACGTCGACGCCTACGCGCTGCAGGCGGCCGCCCTCGCGGAGCGCATCTCCGTCGCGCCCGGGCCCATCTTCTCGCCGCGGGAGCGCTACTCGAACTTCATCCGCCTCTCGTGCGGCTTCCCGTGGTCCGAGCGGCAGGAGCGCGCCATCAAGACGCTCGGCCGCCTCACCAGCGAGCTCGCCACCAGCGGCCGCCGGACTGCCTGATCACTTCACCGCGCCGGCCACGGTGAAGATCGGCAGGTACGAGCCGATGAGGAACAGCGCCGGGCCGATGAGCATCAAGGCGATCGCCACCACCACGCGCGCCACCATCCCGCGCTCCGAGCGGCGCCGCGCGATGCCTTCGCCGACGACGATCGCCGGCACCAGCGCGGGCAGCAGCGCCGACAGCGGGTGCAGCACGAAGCGCGTCAGCGCCGGGAGCTGCACCGAGAAGTCCTCGAAGAGCCGCCGGTAGCTCGGCTGCACCGCGACGCCGACGATCGCCTCCACCAGGCACACCAGGGCCACCACGATGCCCACGATGTCGATGCCCCGCAGCCGCTGCTCCACGCGGCGCTCAATAGTGCACCCGATGGCCCGACGTCCTGCGCTGCGTCACTTCGGCAGCAGGAAGCGCACGTCGGCCCCGAGCCACTCGAGCAGCGCGTCGGCCAGCTCCCCGCTCGCCCCGCGCTGCACCAGGCCCGCCCGCAACTGCGCCGGCGGCGTGGTCGCCGGCACGCTGAACTCCGCCAGCCGCGGCTCGGCGTCGAACTCTCGCTGCCAGGGGTTGCCGCTGTAGGAGAAGGCGCGCCGGGCGCCCTTCGTCAGGTAGTCCGTCAACGTGGGGAACTCCACCGCGTCCTCGACGCTCCACACGATGAACGAGCGACCCTTCTCGGGCGCGACGAGCCACGACGCGAAGCCCACCCCATCCGTGTCGACGTCGAGCGAGAGCATGTCGGCCTCATTCACGCGCGTGCCGTCCTTCAGCACGAGGAAGGCCGGCTCGTTGAAGCCGGTGAGCTCGAGGTTGAGGAAGCCGTCGACGCCCCGCGCCTCGCGATGGCGCCACGAGAAGAACAGCCGGCTCACCTGCTTCGCGAGCGCCTTCGCGTCGTCCGGGTAGAAGGCGTACGGCTCCGCCTTGCCCGCCTCGTCGCGCAGCACCTCGAACGTCAGGTCCTCGCGCTTGCCCAACAGCATCATCCACCCACGCATCCGGTCCAGGAGGTTCATGGCGGCGTGGAACACGGGTCGGCGCGCGAAGTTTCGGAAAAATCGACCGCCCCTGCCGAGGCGGTGCGCCCCGAGGGGAGAGCCGCTATGAGAGCGCCCACTTCATGCCTGACGGTACCCACTCGAGTTTCTGTCGCATCTGCGAGGCCCTCTGCGGCCTGCAGGTCACTGTCGAGGACAATCGCGTCACCGCGGTCCACCCCGATCACCAGCACGTCGCCACGCACGGCTTCGCGTGCCCCAAGGGCCTCAAGCAGGCCCGCATGTACGAGTCACCCGACCGGGTGAAGCGCCCGCTCAAGCGCGTGGGCACCGACTACGTCGAGATCTCCTGGGAGCAGGCGCTGGCGGAGATCGGCGCGAAGGTGAAGCAGCTCCGCGGCGAGCGCGGGCCCGACAGCATCGGCATGTACGTCGGCACCGCGGCGGGCTTCGGGGTGCTTCACCCCGTCTTCGCGCAGGGCTTCATGACCGGCCTGGGCAGCCGCTCGATGTTCGCCTCGGCGACGCAGGACTGCGCCAACAAGTTCGCCGTCGCGCGGCAGCTCTACGGCTTCCCCTTCACGCAGCCCTTCCCCGATCTCGATCACACGAAGTGCCTGATCATCGTCGGCGCGAACCCGGTGATCTCGAAGTGGAGCTTCCTCCAGGTGCCCAACCCGGGGCGCACCCTGCAGGAGCTCCGCGAGCGCGGCGCGAAGGTGATCGTCGTCGACCCGCGCAAGACCGAGACCGCGAAGCTCGCCGATCAGCACGTCTTCATCCGCCCCAACACCGACCCGTACTTCTACCTGTCGTTCCTCTGCGAGCTCGAGCGCCAGGGCGGCGTGCGGCGTGAGCGCGCGGCGACGCAGGCCGACGGCATCGACGAGGTGCTCGCCCTCGCGCGCCAGTGGCCGCCGGAGCGCACCGCGCCCGTCACGCAGATCTCCGCCCAGACCCTGCGCGCGCTGGTCACCACCTTCCGCGAGGCCGACGGCGCGTCGCTCTACTCGTCGACCGGCGTGAACATGGGCACCAACGGCTCGCTCGGCTTCTGGATCCAGGAGTGCATCAACCTCCTGTCCGGCAACCTCGATCGCCGCGGCGGCACGCTCGTGGGGCGCGGGGTGATGGACTTCCCGGCCTTCGGCAAGAAGAACGGCGTGCTGATGAAGGAGGAGCGCTCGCGCCTGGGCGACTACGGCACGACCAACGACGCGTTCCCCGGCGGGCTGCTGGCCGACGAGATCCTCACGCCGGGCGATCGCCAGCTCCGCGCGCTGTTCGTCACCGGCGGCAACCCGCTCATCACCATGGCCGACGCGGGGCGCCTCAAGAAGGCGTTCGAGCAGCTCGAGCTCCTCGTCACCGTCGATCTCTTCCGCAACGAGACCGGCTCGGTCGCCCACTACGTGCTCCCGGCGACCTCTCCGCTCGAGCGGCCCGATCTGCCGTTCATCTTCCCGCTGATGCTCGGCCTCCAGCGCAAGCCGTACCTCCAGGCGACGCGCGCGCTCCTGGAGCCCGTCGGCGAGGTGCGCGACGAGGCGACCATCTACCTCCAGCTCTGCAAGGCGGCGGGCATCAACCTCTTCGGCAGCGCGATCGCCCAGAAGGCCCTCGAGGGCATGCTGGCGGTCAACACCAGGCTCCACGGGCGCGTCGAGCTGCCGCAGGAGCTGCTGCTGTCGATGCTGCTGCGCCTCAGCGGCCAGCCCGGCTTCGACACGCTGATCGAGGATCACCCGCACGGGAAGCTCCGCGAGGCGCACGAGCCGGAGTCCTTCGTCGGCGAGCGCGTGCTCACCGAGAACCGCAAAGTGCAGCTCGCGCCGCCGCGGTTCCTCGAGGCCGCGGCGAAGCTCGAGGCCGACTTCGAGCAGGAGCGCGCCGACGCCTCCCGCCTCAAGCTGATCACCAAGCGCTCGGTGCAGACGCACAACTCGTGGACCCACAACCTCCCCGACTTCGTGCACGACGCGACCAACCACCTCTACGTGCACCCCGATGACGCCGCGCGGCTGGGGCTCAGCGACGGCGCCTTCGCCGACGTGCAGAGCGACACCGCCACCGTGCGGCTCCCGGTGAAGCTGCTGGCCGATCTGATGCCCGGCACCGTCGCCCTGCCCCACGGCTGGGGCCACCAGCACGCCGGCGGCCTCTCGGTGGCGAGCAAGACGCGCGGCGTGAACGTGAACCTCCTCGCGGCCTCGGGCGTCGGCCGCGTCGAGAAGCTCTCGGGCATGTCGCACCTCACCGGCTTCAACGTCGACGTGCGCCCCGCCGCCGGCCCGCAGGATCCGACGAGCTGGAGCGGCATCCCCGAGCGCTGAGCGATGCAGTTCGACCTCTTCCCGCCACCGCCGCTCGACACCTCAGCCGACGCGGCGCTGGCTGCGAAGAGACCCGCGGGCCTGTACCTCGGCACCTCGAGCTGGACCTTCCGCGGCTGGGCCGGGCTCGTCTACCGCGGCAGCCCCACCCAGGAGCACCTCGTGCAGTACGGCCTCGAGGAGTACGCGCGCCACCCGCTCTTCAACACCGTGGCGATCGATCGCTCGTTCTACGCGCCGCTGACCGACGAGGAGCTCGCGCGCTACGCCAGCCAGCTCCCGCCCGGCTTCCGGTGCGTGATGAAGGTGTGGCGCGAGGTGGTCGAGACGTTCGATCACGAGCGCTTCAAGCGCGTGGTGCTCGAGCCGGCGCAGCGGCACTTCGCCGATCACCTCGGGCCGCTACTCTTCCAGTTCCCGCCGTTCCGCGAGCCGCCGCGGCCCAACGAGTTCGCGTGGAAGCTCGAGCGATTCTTCGCGCAGCTCCCGCGCGGGCTCACCTACGCCGTCGAGCTCCGCAACCCCGAGCTGATGACGCCGTCGTACCTCGGCGCCCTCACCCGGCACGGCGTCAGCCACGTCTTCAACCACTGGGAGCGGATGCCGCCGATCCACCTCCAGCTCGCCAACCCCGCCGCGCTCACCGGGCCGCACGTCGTCTGCCGCCTGCTGATCCCCCAGGGCGTGGGTTACGAGGAGGCGCGCGAGGCCTTCGCTCCGTTCGATCGGCTCCAGGCGGTGGACGAGGCGATGCGCAGCGACGTGGTGCAGCTCTGGCGCGCCTGCCGCGCGGCGAACCGGAGCCTGACGGTGATCGTCAACAACAAGGCGGAGGGCTCGAGCCCCCTCACCGTGCGCGCGCTCCTGCAGCGGATCGCCGCCGCGGGCGATCAGGCGTAGACGCCGTCGAGCAACCCGCCCTTGTCGGCGAGCTGCCACGCCATCAGCCGCAGCAGCACCTGCCGCGCGTCGAGCCCGTCGAGCTTCTCGAGCGGCACCCACTTGCAGTCGCCGTGGGACACGAAGGCCAGCGCCGGCTCGTCGCGCTTCGTGGTGCGCGTCGGATCGTAGAGGATCCAGTTCTGGCCGCACGAGAAGGCGCAGTGCACGTCGCTCGCCTTCTTCCGCGCCTTCTTGAGCGCGGCGAAGAGCGCGTCGTTGTCGCCTTCTTCGAGCGCCTCGGGCTCCCAGGTGCCCTCAGCGAAGCGGCCCTTCGCGTCGAGCCCGGTGAACCCGAACGAGCCCTCGCCCTTCCAGCGGATGGAGCCGTGCACCGCGGCGAGCTCCCCGTACGACGCGGGGATGCCCCGGGCCGGTTTGCGCGGCGGCGCCAGCTCGACGCGCGTCCGCCCGAAGCTGAGCGTCAGCGTGCCGGCTTTGTCCTCGGCAGCGGTGGCCTTCGAGGCGATCAGCTCGAGCAGCGCGCGGTCGGCGGTGGTGCGGGCGAGGAAGGCCAGCGCCTTCTTCGCTTCGGCCGAGGCGGCGCCCGGTGCGGGGGCACGCTTCACGCCTGCCGCGGGAGCGGGCGCGGCGAGCGCCTCGGCCAGGGCGACGAAGGGCGCCGCGTCGAAGCTGGAGTCTGCAGCGGACAGGGTGAGCAGCAGGTTGCGGAACGGCGTGAGGTGGGGCCGCAGCCACTTCTCGCGCTCGGGCACGCCGGCGAGCGCGTCGTACACCCTGCGAAACGAAGCGACCGTCGCGCGGCCGCTCTTGATGATCCGCTGCTGCGCTGCCTCGTCGTCTTCGTAGAAGGCGAAGAACTCCTCGAGGTCGTCGGGCGCGCCATACGTCCGGAACGCGTCCGCGGCCGACACCAGCGCCAACCCCAGCTCCTGGACCTGCGCGTACTGTTCGTCACTCATGGGAGGCGGAGAATCGCCTCAAGCGCGCCAGCGCTGCCACCAGGAACGACGGTGCTGATCGATCTGCGTCGGCGAGAGCAGCTCCGCCTCGATCGCCTCGAGCTCGGCCGCCATCCACGACATCGACGGCGGGCGCTTCGCCAGCTCCCGCGAGAGGCCCATCGCCAGCAGCCGCTGCAGCCGCGCCGGCACCTGCTCGCCGAGGAACGTCGCGTCGCCGATCGGATCGGCGTCGCGCGACAGGCGGTACATCACCACCTGCGAGAGATCGCCGCCCGAGAAGGGGAAGCGCCGCGTGAGCAGCACGAAGAGCACCATCGACAGCGCGTACACGTCGGCGCGCGGGTCGACCTCGTGGCCGAGCACCTGCTCCGGCGCCATCCACAGCGGGGTGCCCACCACCTGCCCCACCTGCGTCTTGTACGCGGCGCGGACGTCGAGGCCGCGCACGCGCGCCACGCCGAAGTCGAGCACCTTGAGCTGCTCGCGGCCCTGCGCGTCGAGCTCCACCACCAGGTTGTCGGGCTTCACGTCGCGGTGAATGACGCCCACCCCGTGCGCCGCGGCCAGCGCCTGCGCCGCCTGGCGCACCAGCCGCACCGCGCGGGTGAGCTCGATCGGCGCCTCCTTCGCGAGCACCTTGAGCGTCTTGCCGCGCAGGAGCTCCATCACGAAGTAGATGCGCTCGCCCTCCTGCACGAGATCCTCGATGGCGATGATGTGCGGGTGCTTCACGCGGTTGACCGCCTGCGCCTCGGCGACGAAGCGCTGCACCTGCGAGTCGACGCGCGCCAGCTCGGGCCGCAGCACCTTGAGCGCCACGCGCCGATCGATCGAGAGGTGCGACGCCTCGAAGACCTGGCCCATGCCGCCCTCACCGATCAGCCGCTCGACGCGGTAGCGCCCCACCACGTCGCCCGGCTGCAGCCCCGCCACCCGCGGCGCCGTGACGTCCTTCACGTCGATCTCGATGGCCGGCGTCTCGAGCGGCTTGAGGCCGCGCAGCGTCTCGCGCAGCTCGGCGAGCGAGGCGAAGCGGTCCTGCGGGCGCTTGGACAGGCAGCGGCTGAGCACCGGCCCCCACTCCTCGAGGCCCGGCCGCAGCGGCGGGAGCGGCGCGTGGAGGTGCAGCGCGCGCGTCGCGGTGACGTCCTCGCCCGAGAAAGGCGGCGCGCCGGTCAGCAGCTCGTGGAGCAGCACGCCCATGCCGTACACGTCGCACGCGCGCGTCGCGCGACGGCCAGCGCAGCGCTCGGGCGAGAGGTACTCGGGCGGCACCAGCATCTGCCCCGACGGCACGCTCCTGGTGCCGCGGAAGAGCAGCAGCGCCGTGTCGAGCAGCCGCACCTCGGGCGCGTCGGCCGGGCCGTCGAGGAAGAGGGTCGAGGGCGCGAGGTGGCCGTGCACCACGCCGTGCGCATGGAGGAACTCCAGCGCGTCGCAGATGCGCACGCCCCAGCGGATCACCTCCGCCGACGAGAGCGCGCCGTGCTCGCGCAGGTGATCGGCCGCGGTCCGCCCGCTCACAGGCCCCGTGACGAGCACGAAGCGACCGTCGGACTCACAGTGCGTCTGCTCCACCGAGAGCAGCGCCGGGTGCCGGTGCTGCGTGGTCGTCACCCGGGTGGTGTCGAGGAAGCGACCGAAGAGCTCGGGATCGGCCGTCACTTCCGGGTGGCTCACCTGCACCAGCACGCTGCCCCGCGCGCTCTCTGCGAGGAACGCGTCCACCGCCGAGCCTGCTGCAACTTTCCGCACCAACTGCAGATCTCTCATGGCAGCGGCACTGTAGATCTACAGTCCCACGCGCATGAAAGGGGCCGGGGTGCGTCTTCCGCACACCCGGCCCGCTGCTCAGCTCACGCTGACGACGACGCGCTCAGTTCGACTTGAACTCCGCGTCGACCACGTCGTCCTTCTTGGCGCTCGAGCCCGGAGGCGCACCCGCCCCCGCGCCCGGCGCCGCGCCCGGAGCGCCCGCCTCACCGGCCGGCGCGCCCGACTTGTAGAGCTCCTCGGCGGCCTTGTAGCTGACCTGCTCGGCGGCCTTGAGGGCGTTCTCGATGGCGGTCTTGTCGCCGCCCTCGCGCACCTTGTGGAGCTCCTTCGCCGCATCCTCGAGCTTCGTCGCGGTGTCGGCGCCGAGCTTCTCCTTGTTGTCCTTGGCGAGCTTCTCGAGGTTGTAGGCCATGTTCTCGGCCTTGTTCTTGAGCTCGACGAGGGCGCGGCGATCCTTGTCGGCGGCCTCGTTGGCGGCCGCGTCCTTCACCATCTTCTCGACCTCGTCCTTCGCGAGGCCCGAGCTGTGGGTGATGGTGACGTTGGCTTCCTTGCCGGTCGCCTTGTCCTTCGCGGACACCTTGAGAATGCCGTTGGCGTCGATGTCGAAGGTCACCTCGATCTGCGGCACGCCGCGCGGAGCGGGAGGCAGGCCGGTGAGGTGGAAGCGGCCGAGGCTCTTGTTGTCGGCGGCCATCTCACGCTCGCCCTGGAGCACGTGGATCTCGACCTGCGTCTGCCCGTCGGCCGCGGTGGAGAACGTCTCCTGCTTGCGGGTGGGGATGGTGGTGTTGCGCTCGATGAGCTTGGTGGCCACGCCGCCGAGCGTCTCGACGCCGAGCGACAGCGGGGTGACGTCGAGGAGCAGGATGTCCTTCACGTCGCCCGCGAGCACCGCGCCCTGCACCGCCGCGCCGACCGCGACGACCTCGTCGGGGTTCACGGTGCGGTTGGGCTCCTTGCCGAACAGCTTCTTCACCGCGTCCTGCACCTTCGGCATGCGCGTGCTGCCGCCGACGAGCACCACCTCGTCGATCTGCGCCGGCTGCAGGCCCGAGTCCTTCAGGCACTTGCGCGTCGGCTCGAGCGAGCGCTCGATCAGATCGTCGACCATCGCCTCGAGCTTGGCGCGCGAGAGCTTCACGTTGAGGTGCTTGGGGCCCGTGGCGTCAGCGGTGAGGAACGGGAGGTTGATCTCGGTCTCGTTCGCGCTCGACAGCTCGATCTTCGCCTTCTCAGCGGCCTCCTTCAGGCGCTGAATGACCATCTTGTCCTTCGAGACGTCGAGGCCGGTGTCCTTCTTGAACTCGGCGATCAGCCACTCCATGACGCGCTGGTCGATGTTGTCGCCGCCGAGGTGCGTGTCGCCGTTGGTGGCCAGCACCTCGACCGCGCCGTCGCCCATGTCGAGGATCGAGATGTCGAAGGTGCCGCCGCCGAAGTCGTAGATCGCGACCTTGTGGCTGTGCTTCTTGTCGAGGCCGTAGGCCAGCGCGGCCGCGGTCGGCTCGTTGACGATGCGGCGCACGTTGAGGCCGGCGATCTCGCCCGCGTCCTTCGTGGCCTGGCGCTGGGCGTCGTTGAAGTACGCCGGCACGGTGATCACCGCGTCGGTCACCTTCTCACCGAGGTAGTTCTCGGCGGCGCGCTTGAGCTTGAGCAGCACCTGCGCCGAGATCTCCGGCGCGGAGATCTGCTTGCCGTCGATCTCCACGCGGGCGTCGTCGCTCGGGCCGCGCACGACCTTGTACGGCACGAGCTTCGCCTCGTCGGTGACCTCGTTGTAGCGCCGGCCCATGAAGCGCTTGACCGAGTACACGGTGCGCTCGGGGTTGGTGATCGACTGCCGCTTCGCGACCTGCCCCACGAGGCGCTCGCCGTCCTTGGTGTACGCGACGACCGAAGGCGTGATGCGGCTGCCCTCTTCGTTCACGATGACCTTCGCCTCGCGCCCTTCCATGATGGCCACGACGGAGTTGGTGGTGCCCAGGTCAATGCCGATGATCTTCGCCATGTTCGTAACTCTCCTAAGGTATTGATCTGACGGCTTCTTTTGGGTCACCGTCGACTGAAGCCAAACTAACCAGCGGTCCCCACCCGTCAACCGCGCGAGAAGACGCCCGGTGAGGCGCTTTGGTGCGAAGCGGCCTTCGCACACTGCCACCCGCGGGTAGCAACCCGAGCAGTATGGAACGCGGTGTTGCCGAGTTGTTTCAAGAACTTAACGCGCCACGTCAATTGGCAAGGTCCGTGCTGTCACGGCGCTCGGGGGATGACCTGAAGTACCCGGAGGCCGACCGATGTGGGTTCAACCCTTTCGCGCTGAGATCGAAACCGTCCCGCCGAGGCTGGAGGCGGATCACCGCGTGGCGGTGCTGCTCAACGCCAACGCGCGCAAGGTGACGGGCAAGGTGGTGCGGGCGCTGTCGCACGTGGTGCCGCAGGGCGATCTCTTCCTCTCGCGCTCGGAGCTCGACGCGCGCCGCATCGCGCAGCAGGTGGTCGATCGCGGCTACCACACGGTGTTCCTCGGCGGCGGTGACGGCACGCTCACCTGCTTCATCAACGAGATCCTCGGGCAGGTCGCGCTGCGCCGGCAGCACCACCCCACCCGCGCGCCGCGCTTCGGCGTGCTGAAGCTGGGCACGGGCAACTCGGTGGCGTCGCTGGTGAAGGCGAGCTCGACGCGGGCCGACGGCTTCGTCGACGACGTGCTGCGCGCGCGCGCCGGCGAGGTGGCGAGCTACCGCACCATCGACCTCCTGCTGGTCGACGGCAAGCGGGCGCCGTTCGCGGGCCTCGGCATGGATGGGAAGCTGCTCAACGACTACAACTGGGTGAAGCGCAACTTCGCCCAGGGGCCGCTCGCGAAGGTGATGACGGGCGCCGGCGGCTACTTCACCTCGGTCGCCTTCAAGACGGTGCCCTACTACCTCGTGAACTCGAACGCCGTGGAGTGCGAGGTCGTCAACGGCCCGTCGCTCGCCTACCGCATGGGCCCCGACGGCACGCCGACCGAGACGTTCGAGCCGGGGGCGACGCTCTACAAGGGCCCGGTGATGATGGCCGCCGCGGGCACGGTGCCCTTCTACGGCTTCGAGCTGAAGATGTTCCCCTTCGCGGGCAAGCGGCGCGGAATGATGAACCTCCGCCTCGGCACGCTCCCGGCGACGTCGATCCTCGCGAACCTCCCGAAGCTCTGGCAGGGCCAGTGGTTCCCCGAGGGGCTGCGCGACTTCCTGGTGAAGGACGCGACCATCAAGTTCGATCGCGACATGCCCTTCCAGATCGCCGGCGACGCCGAGGGCTACCGCAACGAGGTGCGCTTCCAGATGGCGCCCGAGCCGATCGACGTCGTCGACTTCACCGGCACGGTGAACTGAGCGCTCACGCCGCCTGGCGCTGGGCGTGGGCCTGCTTCTCGAAGATCGTCCGCCCGGCCGAGGTGAGCTGCGGGTGCGCGCCCATCAGCGACTCGCTGTGGCCGAGCATCAGCACGCCGTCGGGCGCCAGCATCTGCACGAAGCGATCGACCAGCCGCCGGCGCGTGGCGTCGTCGAAGTAGATCATCACGTTGCGGCAGAAGATGACGTCCATCGGCCCCTTGAAGGGCCACGGCTCCATGAGGTTGAGCTGGCGGAAGGTGACGAGCGAGCGCAGCTCGTCGGCCACGCGCGCCTGGCCGGCCTGCTCGCCCTTGCCCAGCAGGAAGAAGCGGCGGCGCTCGGCCTCGGGCACCGGCTCGACGCGCGCCAGCGGGTAGATGCCCGACGCCGCGCGCGCGAGGATGTTCGAGTCGAGATCGGTCGCGAGGATCTTCACGTCCCACCCCGCGGGGATCTCGCAGCTCCGGAGCGTCATCGCGATGGTGTACGGCTCCTCGCCCGACGAGCAGCCGGCCGACCAGATGCGCAGCCGCCGCGAAGGCCGCGAGCGGAGCAGCCGCGGCACGAGGTGCTGCCGCAGCGCCTCGAAGTGGTGCTTCTCGCGGAAGAAGTCGGTGACGTTGGTGGTCAGCGCGTTGATGAACTGCTCGCGCTCGGCCGCGTCGTCTTCGACCTTCTGCAGGTACGCCGCGGTGGTGATGCCCAGCGAGCGCACCCGGCTCGCGAGCCGGCCGTGCACCAGCGCCTTCTTCGAGTCGGCCAGCGAGATGCCGGCGAAGCGGCGGATCAGCTCGCGGGCGCGGTTGAAGTCGCGATCGTCCAGGTCTTCGGTGTTCGCCACGTCGACCGGGTGTGCAAGCGACGTGCGTCCACGCAGCCCCGCGAAACCGCACCCGCGCGGGAGGGTCTCGCGCGCCGCGGACGGTCGCCGCTCACCCGCCGTCGCGCGACGGAGGCGGCTTCTCGCCGGGCTCCTTCCGGCGGGCGACGATGAAGCCGATCGTCACGCCGGTCTTCCCCGAGCGGTGGAGCGCGATCTCTGCCTTGAGCGCCGCGTGGCCCGCCTCGTTCTTGTCGGCGGTGCGGCCCAGCACGCCCTCGAGCTCGCGGTAGTACTCGTCGAGCTCGCCCTCGCCGAGGGTCTCGATGAGCTCGGGCTCGTAGCCCTCGGCCTCGATGGCCATCAGCGTCTCGCGCGGGCTCACCACCGCGGCGCCGAGGCGATCCTTCCAGGCGGCGAGCACGGCGTCGTTGGCGTTGCGGCCGACGCGCACCATCGCGGTGACGCCCAGCCGGCCGTCTTGCGCGAGGAAGGGGCGCCAGTGCCTGGCGATCGCGCCCGGCAAGCCGATCACCCGCCCGAAGCTGAAGATGCCGTCGAAGGCGCGCTCGGCGAACTTGATGCTGTCGACGGCGCCGTGCTGCACGCCGACCTTGTCGCCCACGCCCACCACCCGCGCGCGCTCCTTGAGCGCGTCGGCCAGCCGCTGCTCGGGCTCGAGCACCGTGAGGTGACAGCCGAGCGCCTTGGTGATCGCCAGCGCGCCGAGGCTCCCGTGCAGCTCGAGCAGGGTCGATCGCTCACTCCAGTGCGCCGTCTGTGCGAAGCGTCTCAGCAGCGACTCGGACTGAAAGAGCCGGCGCGCTTCGGGCGGCACATACAGGGGGAACGGATCGGCCATGGGTCGCAGCCCCCATACACAGGGGGCCTTTTCCTCACAAGTAGTAGACGATGCGTTTGTCCGTATGGATCTCGGCGTAGATCGTCTGCCGCTGCTCCTCGGACAGCAGGTACACCGAGACGGTCAGCGACACGAAGCGGCCCTGCTTCGAGACGTTCTGGGCGATCGAGTCGCGGCTCACCTCGGTGCCGAGCAGCCGGCTGAACTTCACGCGGATGTACTCGGCGAAGCCGTCCTCGAGGCGGCCCATGACCTTGAAGTCGTAGACCGTCGGGTACTCGATGAGGGGCTTCTTCGCGTCTTCGCTCATGGCTTCACAGCAGGTTGGTGGCGATCTCCGCCAGCGCCGAGCGCTCGCCCTTGGTCATGGTGACGTGGCCGGCGATCTTCTGGTTCTTGAAGCGGTTGACCACGTGCACCAGGCCGTTGTTCGTCGAGTCGACGTAGGGGTTGTCGATCTGCGCCGGGTCGCCGGTGAGGACGATCTTCGTGTTGTCGCCCACGCGGGTGACGATGGTCTTCACCTCGTGCGGGGTGAGGTTCTGCGCCTCGTCGACGATGATGTACTGGTTGGGGATCGAGCGCCCGCGGATGTACGTCAGCGGCTCGATCTCGATGATCCCCAGATCCATCAGCTCGTGGTACCCGCGGCCCGACTTCTTGTCGTTGCGCGAGAGGTTGAGCAGGTACTCGACGTTGTCGAAGATCGGCTGCATCCACGGGTTGAGCTTCTCGTCGACGCTGCCCGGCAGGTAGCCGATGTCGCGGCCGAGCGGGAAGATCGGCCGGCTCACGAGGAGCTTCTGGAAGGCGGCCTCCTCGGTGACCTTCTGCAGGCCCGCGGCGATGGCCATCAGCGTCTTGCCGGTGCCGGCCTTGCCCACGATGGTGACGATCTTCAGGTCGTCGTTGAGGAGCAGGTCGATGAGGAAGCTCTGCTCCATGTTGCGCGGGCGCACGCCCCACACGCCTTCCTTCACCTGGCGGGTGAGCGGCACCACCGCCTTCTTGTCGGCGTCGAAGCGGCCCATCGCGGTGTGCGAGGGGTTCGCCTCGTCCTTGAAGAGGACGAACTCGTTGGGCGAGAGCTTGTCGAGGTCGGGCACCGCGACCAGCGCGCCGGGCTTGTAGAGCGAGTTGATGAGCTCCGCCGAGACGAGGCGCTCGGCCACGCCGCTGTACAGGTCGCTGATCTCGACCCGCTCGGGCTCGTAGTCCTCGGCGAGGAGGCCCAGCGCGTCGGCGCGGATGCGGAGGTTGGTGTCCTTGGTGATGAAGACGGTCTGCGCCTGCGGGTCGCGGATGCGCGTCTCGATGGCCACCGCGAGGATGCGGTTGTCCATCAGCTGCCCGTCGGCCATCGACTTGGGCAGATCGTGCTCGACGAACGACACCTTGAGGATGCCGCCGGCCGGCAGCGGCACGCCCTCGGCCAGGCCTCCTTCGGCGCGGTGCTCGTCGAGGTAGCGGGCCACCTGACGCGCGTTGCGCCCGAGCTCCGACATGTCCTTCTTGAACATGTCGAGCTCTTCGATGACGTAGATGGGGATGATGACCGTGTTGTCGCCGAAGCCGTAGATCGACCGCGGGTCGTGCAGCAGGACGTTGGTGTCGAGGACGAAGTTCTTCCGCGCCAAAAGGCCCCCGGAATGATGGTGGACTGCGTTGCTTGCGAACGGCGTCAGTAAAGCACGCCGCGGCTCACTGGTAGGTGATCTTCACGATCGAAAAGTCGACCTCACCCTTCGGTCGATTCACGGTGACGACGTCGCCTGCCCGACGGCCGAGGAGCGCGCGCCCGACGGGAGAATCGACGGAGATCTTCCCGAGCTTGAGATCGGTCTCGTCAGGACCCACGAGCTGGTAGGTCACTTTGGCCCCGTCGTCCTCGTTCTCGAGCAGCACGGTGGCGCCGAAGAAGATCTTCGAGGTGTCCTTCTGCTCGGAGGGCTCGACGACGGTGAGCTTCTCGAGGCGCTTGTCGAGGAAGCGGAGCCGGCGATCGATCTCGCGCAGCCGCCGCTTGCCGTAGATGTACTCCGCGTTCTCGGAGCGATCGCCCAGCGACGCGGCGAACGAGACCTCGGCGGTCACCTTCGGGCGCTCGACGGTGAGGAGGTGCTTGAGCTCGGCGCGCAGCTTCTCGGCGCCGGCGCGGGTGATGTAGAGCGTGCCGCGCGGCTGCACGTCTTCTTCTTCGTCGGCCTCGAGCTCGTCGACGATCGCCTCTTCCTGATCGATGGGTTTGCGGCTCATGCGGAGCGCTCTGTACCACTGGTGCCCGGGCGTGTTCGTGCTATGCGCCGCGCCATGCGAAACCTCGCCCTCCTCAGCGCGGTGGTGTTGCTCTCGGCCTGCGAGCGCGTCGACTACATCGAGATCGCGCCCTCGGAGGTGGTCTTCAAGCAGCCCAACAACCAGGTGTGGCTCGAGGCGAAGTGCATGGCCCGCAACGGCGTGCGCGCGGTGAAGGCCCGGGTCTCGTGGACGGTGAAGGACGAGTCGGTGGCGAAGGTGAACGACAAGGGCAACCTCACGCCCGTCGGCGACGGCGACACCGAGGTGATCGCGAAGTACGAGAACGTCGAGGCCCGCATCCCCGTGCAGGTGGTCTACGTCGACCGCATCGAGGTCGAGCCGAAGCAGCTCACCATCAAGGACACCGCCGAGCCGGCGAAGCTCACCGTCAAGGCCTTCCGGAAGAACGGCAAGCCGATCACCGATCGCACCGTCACCCTGACGGCCGCCGACAAGAAGATCGTCCAGGTGGTGGCCGACAACGGCCTCATGCCCCTCGACCCGGGCACCACCACGGTCGACGTTCAGGTTGACGGCGCGCGCGCGTCAGTGCAGGTCACGGTCGAAGAAGACAAGACGAAGAAGTGAGCAGTTGAGAGTCGCTAGCTCAGTTGGTAGAGCACCGGCCTTTTAAGCCGAGGGTCGGGGGTTCAAATCCCCCGCGACTCACAGTGAGAGCAGGTCAGGCCCCATCGTCTAGAGGCCTAGGACGCGGGCCTTTCAAGCCTGCAACACGGGTTCGAATCCCGTTGGGGTCAAGGGCCCGGAGTTCCAAAGCATCGGAACTCCGGGCTTTTGTTTGTCCTCATCGATGACTGGCCGTCATTGATGGAGCTCCGGTTAGTTCCACCATCGAATCGATGCGGCGTGGTCTCTTCGTGGCGTCACCACAGGAGGCCGCACATGTCGAAGGTTCCCGAGACCGTCCCCGTCCATTCCTCTGCCTGGGTCGCCCAGACCTGGATCGCCTTCGTCGCGGCGGTCGGCGTCACCACCATGGGCATCTGGTTCCTGCCCGTCGACCCGTGGGTGAAGGCGTTCATGGGCATGGGGCTGCTCTTCACCGTCGGCAGCACCTTCAGCCTCGCCAAGACGCTGCGCGATCAGCACGAGGCGGAGTCGCTGCGCAAGCGCATCGACGAGGCGCGGGTCAACCGCATCTTCGCCGAGCACGATCCGCTCAAGCCGGCGGTGTGATCAGGCCGGCAGCTCCAGCACCGCGAAGAACAGCGCGCCTTCCCCCTCGGGCGGGTGCGCGCGGAAGATCCCGCGGGCAGCGATGCTCACCGCCACGTGCCCGGCCAGCGCCCAGGCGAAGCCCTCGTCGCAGTGGAAGTGGGCGCGCCAGAACGCCGCGAGGCCCTCCGGCTTGAGCTCGGGCTGACAGGCGCGCCGCACCTGCCCCGACGACGCGTCCTGCGCGTGCTCGTCGCTCCAGCTCCACACCCAGGTGAAGAGCTCCGGGAGATAGCTGCCCACCACCTGCGCGCGGAGCTCGATCGAGCCCGAGGGGCGATCGAGCCGCAGCACCCCGTGCGCCGCGTCGAAGGCGAAGCCCGTCACCCGCCCCAGCCGCTGCTGGAGCTGCGCCTGGAGATCGTGGAACGCCCGCTCCGTGCCCTGCACGGCGTCGAAGAGCGCGTCGGTGATCAGCAGCGAGCCCAGCTCCGCCTTGTCGAGCCGCGTGAACCAGGCGACCGAGCCGTCGTCGCGGAGGAACTTCCAGTCGGCGAAGTCGGGCTGGGGGCGCTCGACGAGCACGCGGCCCGGCGTCCACCGGCCCTCGAGCGAGGCGGCGAGCTCGGTGAGCGCTTCCCCGAAGCGCTCGGCCTCCTCGCGCGGCTCGAAGAAGAGGTTCGGGCGCGGCCGGGGATCCTTCGCGCCGTCACCGCGCGTCTCGAGCTGGGTGAGGCGGAGCCCGTGCGGCGTCTGCGCGACGCCCAGCTCGACCCGCGTCCACCCCGGCGGCGCGAGCAGCATCAGGCTGTCGTGGAGAGCGAAGACCAACGGTCGGGAGGCGGCAGACACGCCGCGCGCCCTACTACATCGCGAACACTCTGCGATCGTCCGTTCGCTCGAATCGGCCCCGCCGGCGAGGCATGCTGAGGCCGTCATGAAGCGCGGAGTCGTCCTGGTGCTGGCCCTCGCCGCCTGCGTGAAGCGGGCGCCCGATGGCACCGTGCTCCGCAACCTCCCGTTGTGCGAGACGAACGGCCGCACCGTCCGCGCCCGCCCGCTGGAGGACGCGGTGACCCCGTGCCTGCGCCTCCTGGGCCTCGAGCCGACGGACTCTTCGCGCTCGCTGCTCGGCCTCACCACCGACGGGAATGGGCGCATCACCCGCGTCTGCGTCGCCGGCAGCACCCACGAGCGGGACTCGCGCTTCCTCAACTGCGTGGCCGACCAGCTCGAGCGCGCGTCTCCGGTCCTCCCGGCCAACGCCCACGAGCTGGTGTGGACGCTCAACGTCTCGTACTGACTCCGCCTCGACCGGCGTCACTGACAGTCGGTCGGCTTCACGTCGTACTCCACGAGGCCGAGGCCACCCGAGCCGCTCAACCGCACGTGGTACGTCTCGCCTGCCACCGGGCTCCAGCCGTCGCGGAACATCACCACCGCCGCCTGGCCGTACGAGCCGTTGAGCACCTCGAGCCGCATCGGCAGCTGCATCGAGTCGCTCACGCGCGTCACGGTGAGCGTGGTGTTCGAGAGCGGAATGTTGCCGTGCAGCGTCCAGTGCCACTGGGTCACCGCCGTCGGCGAGAAGCCCGGCGGAGGGAAGGCGACGAAGTCGGGGCGCGGGCCGCTCCCGCTGCCGCCGAAGACGCTGATGCACGACGCGGAGCCGTAGTTGTTGCCGCCGCGGTAGTGCCCGATGCCCACCGGGTTCAGCGGCGGGTTGAGGAGCCACCGTCGGTGTCCGAAGGTCGTCTCGTTGCCGAAGTCGATCATCCACAGATCGATCGCGTCGGCCGCATCGCCCGCCCCCCAGGCGATGTTGCTCGAGCCCGCGGCCGCCGCGCCCGACGCCGAGTAGCAGGTGGCCGTCGTCTGCGGAAAGTGCGCCTGCGGCCCCGCCGGGTTCCACGCCGAGACCACCGCGCACGCCTGCCCCGCCGCGTTCGCCTGCGCGTCATCGGCGACCGGGCCGAGCCCGCTGAGCCAGCGGTAGAAGTTGAGCCGCGTCAGCGCGTCGTCGATCGCGTTCCGCGACAGCGCGCCGGGATCGCAGGTCGTCGCGCTCACCGTGAAGCCGTCAGCCGGCTCCCGCCGCGTCATCGCCGTCCGCCAGGCCGCGCACACCTCGCCCGAGCTGCGCGTCTCCGGGCTCCCCGGCGCGGTCGGCGTGCAGGTCGACCCATCGCCGGTGACGCGGGGCCCGCACACGCAGCGCGCGAGCGAGCGCTCGCACCGCGCGCCTGTCGCCGAGCAGGTGATCGCCGCGCAGGGATCCACACCGGCGTCTCCGCCCATCAGCCCCGCATCCGCGGGCGGCATCGACGCGCCCGCGTCACCCGCTGGCAGCGCCCCCGCATCCGTGCCGGCATCCGGCTCCGGCGCCGCTGGCAGCTCCAGCGCCACCGTCACGAGCGCAGGGTCCGCCAGCCCCATCGAGCATCCCGACAGCACGGCCACGGCAACGAGGAGGAGGAGTCGCACCAGGTCGTTCTCGTGATCGCGCTCGAGGCGATGCGCGACTCTCGCGCGCTGAGAAACGAGGTGTTCACCACCGTGCCATCCTCGTCACGTTTCCCTCGTTGTTTCATGCAGTTAGAGAACGTGATGAGGTCTCGGGAGTGACCGTCTCCGAGCGTGCCCATCAGGTGAAGCGCGAGCTGCGCAGCGCCCTCCTCGCCTGGTTCGATCAACACCAACGTGACCTGCCCTGGCGCGCCACGAAGGACGCCTACGGGGTGTGGGTGAGCGAGGTGATGCTCCAGCAGACGCAGGTCGATCGCGTCGTGAAGTACTGGACGCGGTTCCTCGAGCGCTTCCCCTCGGTGCAGGCGCTCGCCGACGCCGAGCTCGCCGACGTGCTCTCGCTGTGGACCGGGCTCGGCTACTACTCGCGGGCGCGCAACCTCCACCGCGCGGCGAAGGAGCTGGTCACCGCGCACGGCGCACGACTGCCGAAGAGCGTGGACGCGCTGCGCTCGCTCCCCGGCTTCGGCCGCTACACCGCCGGGGCCGTGGCCTCGATCGCCTTCGACGTCGAGGCGCCGCTCGTCGACGGGAACGTCGCCCGCGTGCTGTCGCGCGTGCTGGTGATCGATGGCGCGCCCGGTGATCGCGCCCGCGAGGCCGCGCTCTGGGAGGCCGCCGAGGTCCTCGTGGAGGGCGCGCGGCCCGGCGACTGGAACCAGGCGCTGATGGAGCTCGGCGCCACGGTGTGCACCCCGCAGAACCCGCTGTGCCTGCTCTGCCCCGTCCGGAAGTCGTGCGGCGCGCTCGCGGCCGGCCGGGTCGACGAGCTGCCGCCACCGAAGAAGGCGCCGAAGCGGAAGCGGCTCGAGTTCGCGGTGGCGGTCGCGCGCAGGAAGCCCGACCTCGTGCTGCTCGCGCGTCGCGAGGAGAAGGGCCTCTTCGGCGGACTGTGGGAGCTCCCTGCCGTCGCGCTCGAGCCGGGCACCGACGCCGACGCGGTGCTCGAGAAGCTGCTGGGTCGGCGCGCGGCCATCGGCGCGGAGCTCGCAGTGCTGGAGCGCACGCTGACGCACCGCGATCTCGTGCTCCGCCTGCACCCGGTGCAGCTCCCGGCGAAGCTGGGCAAGCCGCCGCCCGGCTACCTCGAGTGGCGCTGGGTGTCCGCCGCGGAGCGCAGCAGCCTCGGCATGAGCTCGGCGATGCAGTCCGCGATCGCCGAGAGCCTCGGCGAAGGGTGAGCTCCGCAGTTGCCGTCCGCCGCTGACGACTTACCGTGGGCGCGGAGGTCTCATGCGAGCCCTCATCCCAGCTCTCGCGCTCTGCCTCAGCAGCTCGAGCTGTCGCACCGAGTGTCACAGCGTGAATGCGGGCCAGGTGCCCGCGACGCCCGAAGATCCCCCGCTGACCTGTCCGGTGGTGCTCCCTCCCGACACCCACGCCCCTGAGCGTGCGGCCTGCACCTTCGGCCCCGGAGCCCTGGCGGAGCAGACGCTCGGCATCTCGGCGGACCTGGCAGCGACGTGGTCGTGATGCGGGAGAACCGCGCGTTCGACCACCTGCTCGGGAAGTTCGATCAGCCCGACGACTTCGTGAACCGCGACGCGGCAGGCCACGAGGTGAAGCCCTTCCGCGCCACCACCACGTGCTGGAAGAACAACCCCAACCATCAGTGGGACGGCATGCACGCCGGCGTCAACGGCGGCGCGATGGACGGCTTCGTGACGAACGCCGCGAGGTCGACCGCGACCGACGGTCACTTCGTGATGTCGTACTTCACCGACGACGATCTGCCGTTCGAGCACTGGCTCGCGCGCACCTGGGCGCGAAACGATCGGCACTTCGCGTCGGTGCGCTCGGGCACCTTCCCCAACCGCGACTTCATGCTGCTCGCGACCAACGACGGGGTCCGCTCCACCGGGCCCTTCGCCCGGCCACGCTCCGCCACGCCCACGATCTTCGACCTGCTCGACGCCGCGGGCTTCTCGTGGGCGGCCTACGGCAACAGCAAGCCGCTGAGCGACGTGCTGGGGTGGGACAGCAACCACCGCGGCTGCTTCTGCCTCGAGGACTTCTTCGCGCGCGCCGACTCGGGCACCTTGCCGAACGTGGTGTTCATCGATGGCGAGGAGAACTTCGATGACGACCACCCTCCGGCCGACGTGCAGCGCGGTGAGGCCTGGCTCCACGAGGTGTACCGGCACGTCGTCAACAGCCCGCAGTGGCCGCGCATCGCGATGATCTGGACCTACGACGAGTGTGGCGGCTTCGCCGACCACGTCGCCCCGCCCGAGCGCGCGTGCGTCGCTCGCCCCGGCACCGCCGATGATTCGTACTTCGAGCTCGGCACGAGAGTGCCCTTCGTCGTGATCTCCCCCTGGGCCAGGCCGGGCGCGGTGTCGCTCGCGGTGGAGGAACACACCGCCATCACTCGCTTCATCGAGACGCTCTTCGGCCTCCCCGCCCTCACCGCGAGAGACGCCAACAGCACGGCGTTCCTCGACCTCTTCGACTTCTCGTGCGACCCGCCCCTGCTGCACCCGCCCGAAGCACCCGCGCCGGGCACGGGCGGCTGTCGGTGATCGCGCCCCTTTTTCCGTTTCTCGCGTCGGCCGTGTCCATGAGGTGCAGATGCTCGTGCGCAGCCCGATCGCCCTCCTCGTTCTCGGCGTGCTCTTCGTGCCGGTGCTGAGGCGGGGCTGGCAGACCGACGTCGCGCACTTCTTCGGCTCGCACCTCCTCGAGCAGCTCGCGCTCGTGCTCGCGGTTGGCGGCGTGCTGACGATCCTGGAGCCGCTCGTGAGCCCCCGGGTGCAGGACGCGGTCGCCGCGCAGCCGCTCGCGTGCCAGCTCGCCGAGGCGCTCCTCGTCACGGAGCTCGTCGGCTACGCGATGCACCGCGCCTTCCATGAGGTGCCGTGGCTCTGGCGCATCCACGCGGTGCATCACTCGAGCGAGGCGCTCGACTGGCTCGCCGGCCTCCGGGTGCACCCGCTCGATCAGACGCTGACGCGCGCCGCGCAGTTCGCGCCGCTGTACCTCCTCGGCTTCCCGCCGGAGCTCTTCGCGAGCGGCGCCGTCCTCCTCGGGCTGTGGGCGATCACGCTCCACGCGAACGTGCGCCTGCGCCTCGGCTGGCTCGAGCACGTCATCGCGTCACCGCGCTTCCATCACTGGCACCAACGCGCGCGGCAAT
Organism: Myxococcota bacterium; assembly: GCA_049322495.1. Lineage (GTDB taxonomy): Bacteria > Myxococcota > Myxococcia > Myxococcales > Myxococcaceae > Archangium_A. The sequence goes on from JBMORD010000275.1 coordinate 37,286, forward strand.
TACGCCGGTCTGTTCCCGTGGCTCGACCGGCTCTTCGGCACGCGGCTCGACGCGACAGCCTGGCCACCGACGTACGGCACCGACGCTCCGGTACCACCGCGCTGGCACGCGCAGCTCCTCTTCCCGCTCAGCGGCCGCCGTCCGCAGGCGCCGGAGTCGGCGGCGGAGGTGGCGGCGTCTCGGCGTTGAGGCGCTCGATCTCCTCCGACAGAGACGACAGCCCCAGCGCGCGACGTCGCTCGTCCACGTGCTCGGCGTCCTCGATCGCGCGCGGGCGCCAACCACCGTCGCCCGCCTCGAACTGGGTGCCGAACAGCTGCTTGTCACCACGCAGCGCGCGGAGCCGGTCGTCGAGGTAGGCGACGTTGACTGGATCGACGTCGTCGCCAGCGGCCTGCATCAGCGCCAGACACCGCTCCTGGAAGGGCCGGTCCTGGGTCGCGTGCTGCACGAGGAGCCACGCGCCGTGCGACGCGCGCTTCCCCACCAGCTTCCGGCCCGGCCAGCCGTGCGCGGCGATGATCTCCCCGAGCCGGCGCGTGTGCTCGGCGTCGAGAGCCTTGATCGCCTTCCACTCAGGGCTGCCGGCGAAGGCCCGCCTGGCCATCGCGTCGTTGCGCGCGGCCTGATCGCGCTCGACCATGGCCATGATCTCGGCTGCCAGCTCGCGGTTCTGGCTCGCGACGACGCCCGCCGCCTTCTTCGCAGCTGCGGCGAACTTCGGGTGCGAGACGACCGAGGCGAGCTCCGGGTCGGCGCGCAGCTTCGCTTCGGTCTCGGGGTCGAGCGCGAGCGCCTGCTCGAGGCTGGCCACCGCGGCGGCCTTCTTTCCCGCCTGGGCCTGACAGCGCGCGGCGCTCGTCAGCAGCTGCGCCTTCCGCACGCCGGCCCGCACCTCCGCCGCGAGCTCACTCCACGCCTTCGCGCACGCCTCCCACTGCTTCGCCTCGTACGCCGCCGTCGCCTCACGCTCCGTGGCGCCGACCGCGAGCGCCGAGACCGCCGCCACCACACCCAGGATCGTCATGGCGTCGCGTTGTAGCCGACCGCGAGCGCCCGCAGCAGCTCGAGCCTGCGCCACGCCTCGCCCGGCGGCTCCATCGCCAGCCCACAGGGGGTCGACACCCATACGCCCGCCGGGAGCGGTGTCGGCACGTCGACCCCCGCGATGAGCTGGCCCGAGAAGCCCGCGCGCAGAACGCTGTCGAGCGAGAGGCGCGCGTCGAAGCTGAGCGCATCGAGCCCGAGCGGGAGCAGCGCGTGCCAGTCCGTCTCGCCGCAGCAGTGGAGGCCGACCCGCGCGCCCGCCTCACGGATCGCGCGCGTCACCACGTCGAGGGCGAAGGGCGGGTGCGCCACCAGCGCCGGCTCGTCGAGCACGAAGAGCACCTCGTGCCCGCGCGCCTGCGCTGCAGCAATCATCGCTCGCACCCGCAACACGAGCCATGGTGCGATCGCGTCACGCGGGAGCTCGCGCGAGAAGGCGGCGAGCGTCGTCGGCCCCGCCAGCTGGAGCTTGAGCAGTCGCGGTGACGGAACGCCCGCCAGGAAGCGCTCGAGCACGTGCAGCTCGGGCCGGCCGGTGGCGACGCCAGCGAGCGCCGCGGGAATCATGAACTCGGCTGGGTCGAGCTTCGGCAGCTCCGGCAGGAACGGCAGGTCGTGCGCCAGCGAATAGGCCAGCGCCTCGGCGGGCTCGGTGAAGGGCAGGCTGCCGATGCCGGTGGTGCGCATCTCAGCGCGGCAGCGCGTCGAAGGCCGCCTTGAGCCGCTCGCCCTTCGCGCGGTCGATCATCGTCACCCAGGCGATCTTCCCCTCGATCACCCGACGGAAGTCGGCGACCTTCTCGCGGTTCTGCGCTTCGAGGCCGGTCTTCTTCGCCTGGTGGAGGATCGCGCGCAGCCGCCGCACCTCCTCGCGCGGCACGCCGGGCTTGACGTTGACGACCACGCCGGTGACGTCCTGGCGGCCACCCTTGCCCTGCGCGCGCCCCTTCTTCGGGTTGAGCGCGAAGCCCTCGTCCTGCACCACGTGGCGGATGCTGGCGTGCACGAAGCCCAGCTCGGCCCGCGTGAAGTCCTTGCGCGAGAACGAGAGATCGTCGGCGTAGCGCGTGTAGACCCAGCCGCGCGTCCCCAGCCGCCCCTTGAGCCGCCGATCGAGCTTCCGCGTGACGAGGTTGGCGAGCACCGGGCTCGTCGGCGCGCCCTGTGGGAGGCACCGCTCGCCGACCGCCACCCAGTACTCCGCGTCGTTGAACTTCACCTTGCGGCGCGGCGCCTCGGTGCACAGCAGCCCGAGCACCGTCGCCACCGCCGGGGAATAGCCGAGCGACTGGAAGAGCCCGCGCACCCGCCGGAAGGTCACCGTGGGAAAGAAGTCCTTGAGGTCGACGTTCAGCACCACGCCCTGCCCCACGTGCGGCGTCGCGTTGGACACCACGCTGCGCCCCTTCACGAAGCCGTGCGCCTCGTCGCCCAGCGGGAGCTTCGCGAGGAGCCCGTGGAGCTTGCGCTGGGCCTCCTTGAGCTTCTCGTGCGGCGCGGAGAGCAGCCGCTTGCCGCCGCTCCGCTTGGGGATCTCGAAGTAGACGTAGTGCGTCTTCTTCGTGGCCTCCGCGTGGAAGCACAGCCAGCGCAGCTGCTTGATGGTGAGGCCGAGAGCCTTCGCGACGTCAGCCGGGGTGCTCCACGCCGGCAGCCCGTTCGCCTGCAGCGCCTCGAGGTTCGAGCGGCGATCGGCGAGCCCCTTCGACACGCCCCGGCCGAGGTAGATGATGTCCTCGGCGCGCCGCTTCGCCACGGCCTCGACGCGCGCCTTCTCCTTCGCCTCGGCGACGGCCTTCTTCTCGGCGCGCTTCTTCGCCTTCTCCTGGCGGATCGCCTCGATCGCCGCGTCGGCCGACCGGTGCGCCATGGCGTCGGCGAGCTTCTCCGCGTCGCTGAAGCGCAGCCAGAGATCGCCCACGCGGTGGATCTCCGCGATCTGCGCCTCGGTGAGCAGCCCGCGGAGGATCAGGCCTCGATCGATGATCGCCGTGCGCTCGTCGCTCTGCGGCGGAATGGTGTCGACGCGGCCGATCCACGCGGTGCGGTACGGGTTGATCTTCACCGCGCGCTTGCGCAGCTCGTCAGCCGAGAGCCCGAGGATCTCCGGGTTCGCCTGGTAGCTGCTGAGGTTCACCGGCGGCGGAGGGGGCGGAGGCGGCGCCTGGCGGAACGGCACCACGTTCGGGGGTCGCTGCTGCTGCTGTTGCTGTTGTTGCTGCACCGGCGGCGCGGCGCTCGACGAGTGCACCCAGCGGCCGTTGGTGAGCGCGTAGCCCATCGGGGGCAGCACCTGCGCCGCGAGCGCGATCACCTGCGCGAGCACGTCCTGAAAGTCGGGCGCGTTGGTGCGGGTGATCTCCGCGGCGAGCTCCATCGCGGTGAACGACTCGCGCCGGCTGCCATGCGACTGGAGCGCCTGACGGATCTTCTGCTCGCGCGTCGGCGCGGCGGCGATCCCGTGGCGCCACACGCCGCCGTCGAGCGCGTAGCCGAGGCCGGGCAGGAGCTCCTTCGCGAGGTTCGCCGCCAGCGTGGCGATCTGCATGAAGTCCGGCGCGCCGGTCCTGGTGATCTCGTACACCAGATCCATCGTGGTGAAGGCCTCGCGCCGACCCGCCCGCGCGTGGATCGACGCGCGCAGCCGCTGCTCCGGCGTCTGGGCGGGGGCGCCACCGACGGCCGAGACCACGTTCGGCGGCGGCTGCTGAATCGGCGGCGACGACTGCGGCGAGAAGTTGCCGCTCGCGTCCTGGCCGTACCCCAGCGGCGTCAGCAACCCGTCGCGGAAGAAGCGGTGCACCTGATCGGAAGCCGAGCGGAGGTCGTCGGCGGTGCGGTTCGGATCGCTCGCCGTCACCTCGTTGGCGATGTCGAGCGCGGTGAAGCTCTCCCGCCGAGCGACGCGCGAGAGCATGGCGTCGCGCACGGCGTTCTGCTGCGCCGAGCCGCCACCGCCGAAGAGCCGCCTGACTTGATCCCAGAAACTCACGTCGACTCCCCGGTCGACGCTTCACGACTTCAAGGAGGACCCGACGACCGACTTCTTCCTTCAGGACCACGTCCGATCACACAAGGGTCGACCACCACCATCGCGATGAAAACCACGTTGCTTTGGTCGTCGCGAAGCGACTCGTGATGGTGGTGGTCGACCCCCAAAGAACATCGGGCGTGGGGTCGAATGGGTGAGACAACGCCACCCCGGCGGAACACCGGAGCATGACGGGCTCGGTCGTCAGATCCTCCCTGCAGTCGTGAAGCGCATCAGTGCAACAGCTCCTTCTTCGCGGAGTCGACTCCGAGAATCTCCGCACTCTCGAACAGCTTCAAGGCAATCAGGTGGCGGCACGGGCCCTTCCGCAGCCGGAACTGGCGGAAGTGATCGCACCCGCAGGTCGCCTTCGAGTAGCCGCCATCGGCGTCGAACACCGCCTCGCACCGCACGCCTTCGCGGGAGCCACCGTCGACGCGCACACGCGCGATGACCAGCTGTCGGCTGTTGGGCAGCACCTGGCGCTCGACCACCACACCGCCGCGCCGCCAGGCCGCGAGGCCCGCGGTCAGCTCCGGTGACGGAGGGCCGAGCACCTGGTCCGAGAGCGGCGCCGGCATCACCTCGCGGAAGCGGTACTGCTTCGTGGCGAAGTCGAAGATCACCTGGCCCTGCTGCGCGAGGTGATGCAGCGAGCCGATGAGCGACGGCCGCGAGACGCTCACCAGCTGCGAGAGCTGATCGAGGCCCGCCACGTGGTGCTGGGCGAGGTGCGCGCGGATCGTCGCCGCCGCCCGGAGATCGGGCACGAACGCACCGGCGAGCAGCTCGAGGTTGCTGCCGGAGGTCCAGTCGTTGGTCGTCCACCCCGACAGCCCGAGCACGAAGCGCATCTCGCCGAGGTGCACGGTCCAGATCGATGGCAGGCCCGAGCCGAGCAGCTGCACGGTGACCCGCTCCGCGAGGGGCAGCAGCCGCGCCAGGACCCCGAGCCGCCGGCGGCCCCAGATCTTGATCGTCTCGGGCTTCTCGCCCACGAAGGGCCGGCCGTGGCTCTCGACGCGCACGCCCCACGGCTGCAGCACCAGACTCGCGGGCCGGCCGGGGTGGAGCTGGAAGTCGATCGAGCGCGGCCCGGTCTTCTCGCGGTGCCGCTTGAGGTGCACCAGCAGCGAGTACACGGCGTCGACGCTGAGTTCGACCTCGCGCGACGGGAGCGCCATCGCCGCGCTCAGCTGCCCGAAGCCCTTGAGCCAGCTCGGCGGCAGGTCGATCTTCTCCTCGCGGAAGGCGCCCGCGCTCTCGACCTTCACCTCGAAGCCGGTCGGGTCGACCTGCAGCCGGGTCTCACGGTACGTGCGCAGCGTCTGGAAGTGCTCGTACAGCGCGATCGAGTAGTCGACGTTGGTCGTCCCCAGGCCGGAGCTCGCCGCGCCCTGGAACGCGTCGCGGTCGACGAACAGGCAGCCGTAGCTCGACTCGTCCTTGGCGAAGCACTCGAAGAAGACCGTGTCGGGGGCGACGGTCACCACGGGGTCGCACGGCACCAGCGCGCGGAACATCTCCGGGTCGTTGCGCGCGAGCTCGCTGGCCCACTGCCGCCGCGCGGTCCAGTAGAGCTGGTGCATGCGCTGGAAGTCGGCGCGGAGGTTGGGCGGCGGCGCCTCGCCCTTGAGGCGCTCGATCTCCCGGCGCTTCTCGGTGTCGAGGATCGATGCGCGCAGCTCGCTCTCCTGCTTCGTCTGCTCGGCCTTCCACGCCTGGTAGACCGACTTGTCGCGCTTCTTGAAGCGGAAGTCGCCGACCACCACGTCGTGCAGCGCGCTGATCGCCTCGCGGAAGCGCAGCGGGTTCTTGAGCGACTGATCGAAGAAGACCTTCGGGCGCGCGAGGTTCGGCTGGAACGAGAGCGCCGCCGAGCCGCCCTTCTCCACCAGCCCCGAGGTGCCGAGGTACTTGAGGTCGAGGTTCATTCGCTGATCTCCGACCCGACGAAGGTGAGCTCCGGCAGCGCGCTCTTGAGCAGCTCGAGCAGCTGCGGGTCGCGCGTCGCCGCCCGAACCAGCTGCGCGAGCGCGAGGCGCTGCTCGGTCGGCCGCACCGAGCGCAGCGTGAAGCCGAGGAGCTTGACCAGCTCGGCCCGCTCCGCGGGGTTGCCGATGAGCCGATCCGCGACCTGGCGCGCGGCCTGACGACGGGCGCGGTTGCCGCGGTGCACCGAGAGCAGCGACGTCGCCCACACCCGCTGGAGCGTCTGCGGCGGGAAGCGATGCTCACGCTGCTCGAACTCGGCGAGGAACTCGTCGCGCACGTCGGCGTACGGCGTCTCGCTCATCGCCAGCCAGAGCTCGAACGACTCGCCGAAGCGCCGATCGCGCTTCATGAGCGAGAGCGCCGTCTTGCGCACGTCGACGAAGCGCGCGTCGAGCAGCTCGCGCACGAAGAGCGGCCGCGCGTCTTCCTGGAGCAGGAGCTGCTGCGCGAGCCACTCGACGCCCTCTTCGCGCACGTGCGGCGCCTCGGCGTGACGGAGCTGCAGCAGCGCCTCGACGTCGCGCAGCGTTCGCACCGGCCGCGCCTTCGCCCAGGCGAGCCCCAGCTCGGCCACCGGCGCGGCGCGCGCACACGCCAGCTGCACCGCCTGCTCGAGCGACAGCCGGCTCGGCGCGACGTGCTTCCTGACCGCCTCGCACACCGCCAGCAGCGCCTCGGGGTTCGACACCGTCAACAGCTCGAGCCAGTCGCCGATGGGCAGCGCCTCGAGCCCCTTCGCCGTCTGCAGCACCTTCGCCCCGAGCTGCTGCACCTCGTCGTGGCTGCTGCGCAGGAGCGGCACCAGCTTGCCCGCCGGCAGGCCCTCGAGGTGCGCCGGGTGGTTCGTCTCGAGCGCCCAGATCGCGAAGCGGCGCACCGGGCGCGACTGGGCGGTGAGGACGAGCGAGAACAGCGCGTCGCCGCAGTCCTTCCACGCGTCGGGGCAGTATGGCGCGAAGGCGAGCTGGGCGAGGTTCCGGCCCTTCGCCGCCACCACGCCCAGCGGCTTGCGGTCCAGCACCTCGGAGCGCCCGTAGAGGGCGTGCACCAGGAACCAGCTGTCGAGCAGGGCCTCCACCGAGGCCAGGTGCTCGTCCTTGAAGGCCGCCAGCACCGGCAGCACCTTCTCGCGGTACGCCTGCGGCGACTGCCTCGCGAAGCGACGGAAGAAGCGCCACGTGCGCCGCTGGAGGTAGCGCCGCGTCGAGAACGTGAAGTGGAACGGATCGGCGCCCGGCTCGCCGCCGCCGTGGCGCGACGACTCCCAGCGGCCGCTGCGCGGGTTGCGCGCCCAGGTCAGCCGCGGGTTGACGAGCGGCACGAAGGGCCGGCGAACGCGCGTGGCCTTGCCGCTGACCGGGTTGGTGTAGCTCTGAGGGCCGCCGCGCCACCTCGGGAGCCGCTTGAGGAGCCTCGGCGGCTCGACCAGCACCTGCTCCGTCACCGCGCGGCGCTGCGAGTAGTCCCACCGCGAGCGCGTCTCGAGGCTCCGCCGCACGAGGCGATCGAAGGCCACCGCCAGCCACCCCAGCAGCTCGGCGTCGTGATCGCGCTCGGCCGCCTTGAAGATGGTCTTGACGAAGACGCGGTGCCCCGGCCGATCGCAGCCGTCCTCGACGTAGCCGCGCAGCACCTGGCGGGCGAAGGGCCGCGGATCGGTCAGCAGCCGCTGGGCGATCGTCGCGAGCTTCTTCTGAGCCTTCGAGCCGAGCAGCTCCGGGAGCACGCGAACGTCGCCCGCCTCGAGCAGCTCGTCGAGCAGCAGGCTGGAGCTGGCGGTCCCTCCCGACATGGTCGTGGACCCTAGACCCACCACCACCCGGGCGAGTGCAGAATGTGGAGGCCACGCAAAACGCTTTGACCGGCCACCGGCAGATCTTTATGGTGCCCCGCGATGGAATCCCCCCTCGTTCCGTACATTCCCGTGGCCCTGGTGCTGGCGCTCGCGGGCATCATGGCCGCCGTCATCCCCCTCATCGCTGGAATGCTGGGACCGCGCTCGGTGTCGACGACCAAGTCCGAGCCGTTCGAGGGCGGCAACGCGCCGATGGGCTCGGCCCGTCAGCGCTTCGCGGTGAAGTTCTACGTCGTCGCCCTGCTCTTCATCGTGTTCGACATCGAGGCCGTCTTCATCTACCCGTGGGCGGTCAACTTCCGCGCCCTCGGCTGGTTCGGCTACGCCACGATGGCCGTCTTTGCATCCACCCTCGTCGCCGCCCTTGCCTACATCTGGAAGAAGGGCGCGCTGGACTGGGAGAGCTGAACGTCATGTCCGACTCCGACATCGCCCCGATCATCACCACCCGCAAGGACGAGGCGCAGGGCTTCGTTCAGAACCTCGTCTCCAAGGGCCTCGGCTGGGCGCGCAAGTACTCGCTCTTCACGTACCCCTACGCGACCGCGTGCTGCGGCATGGAGTACATGTCCGTCGCCGCGAGCCGCTACGACATCGCGCGCTTCGGCGCCGAGTTCCCCCGCTTCTCGCCCCGGCAGGCCGACCTGCTCCTCGTGGTCGGCACCATCAACCAGAAGCAGGCGCCGATCCTCAAGCGCGTCTACGAGCAGATGGCGGAGCCGAAGTGGGTCATCAGCTTCGGCGTGTGCGCGTCGTCGGGCGGCTTCTACGACAACTACGCGGTGCTCCAGGGCATCGACCGCATCATCCCGGTCGACGTGTACATCCCGGGCTGCCCGCCGCGCCCCGAGCAGGTCCTCGACGGGCTCATGCTGCTCCAGGACAAGATCCAGTCGCAGCGCCACTACCTCGGAAACAAGCAGCCGCTCCCCGAGCGTCCGGGCTACCGCGACCTCGCGAAGTGAGCTGAAGACGTTCCCGGCGTCCCTCGAGGCCGCGCGCGTGAGCTCCACGCCGCGGCCTTCGTCGTCCTTCGTCAGCCACTCCCTCCGCAACGAGCGGCCGCTCCCCCGGGCTACCGCGACCTCGCGAAGCTCCTGGCGTCCCTTGAGGCGGCGTCCGCGGCCTTCGTCGTTTCGTCACCCACTCCCTCGGCAACGAGCGGCCGTTCCCCGAGCGTCGCGAAGTGAGCTGACGTCCGGCGTCCCTCGACGTCGCGCCCCCTTCGTCCAGGGCCACCGCGACCTCGCGAAGTGAGCTGGAGACGCTCTTGGCGTCCCTCGAGGCCGCGCGCGTGAGTTCCACGCCGCGGCCTTCGTCAGCCACTCCCCGAGCGTCGCGAAGTGCGTCCCTCGAGGTCGCGCCTCGGCAACAAGCAGCCGCTGCCAGGCAGGGCCACCGCGACCTCGCGAAGTGAGCTGGAGACGGTCCTGGCGTCCCTCGAGGGCGCGCACCTTCGTCCACTCCCTCGGCAACAAGCAGCCGCTGCCAGCCACCGCGACCTCGCGAAGTGAGCTCCCTCGAGGCCGCGCGCGTGAGGTCCACGCCGCGGCGTCGTTTCGTCACCAGCGGTGGTACGCGGGGTGGCCGGGCTCGACGGCGACGAAGGTGCCCCGGCAGGTGGCCTGGACCTTCCCGTTCGCCTCGAGCACGCCCTCCACCACGCACCGCGAGTCGGTGGACTCGACGACGCGCGCGGTGAGCGAGACGGGCTTGTCGGTGGGGCACGGGCGCTTCAGGGTGATCGCGTAGTCGGCGGTCACCGTGCACGGAGGCGTCGGCGCGCCGCGTTTCTGCATGAGGTGCCAGGCCGCCGCCCAGTTGCAGTGGCAGTCGAGGAGCGAGCCGATGATCCCCCCGTTGAGCACGCCGGGGAACGCCTCGTGGTGCGGCTGCGGCTGCCAGGTGGCGACCACCGCGTCCCCCTGGACGAAGCTCCTGATCCGCAGGCCCTTCTCGTTGCTGGGGCCACACCCGAAGCAGGCGTTGTGCGGCGCCCAGGTCTCCTGGAGGCTCTTCGTCGCGTCGCTCATCGCGCGACAGTGTCGCCAAAGCCCTCGCGTGAGGCCAGCGTCCAGTCGCCCGGCTCGCCATGCGCACGCTTCAGCACCGCGTACTCGCGCTGCACCGCGCGCACGTAGTTGGTCCACTGCTCGGTGCTCCGCGCCTTGAGGCCGGTGATGAGGCGGTTGGGGCCCGCGTTGTAGGCCATCAGCGCCAGATCGAGCCGACCGCGGAACAGCTCCCGCAGGTACTTCAGGTAGCGCACGCCGAGCCGCACGTTGAGCGCCGGGTCGGCCTCGAGCTCCGCGCGGCTCAGCTTGAGGCCCTCACGCTGGGCCACCCACTGGAGCGTCGCCGGCCGGAGCTGCATCAGCCCGCGCGCCCCCATCACCGAGGTCGCGTCGCGCTGGAACTCGGACTCGACCTCGATCAGCGCCAGCACGAGGAGCGGATCGAGCCCGGCCGTGGCCGCTTCCTCCGCGATCGCCTCGGCCACGTGCTCGCGCAGCTCGATGCCCCACCCCGGCGCGCGCTGCCGCAGCACACCCTCGATGCGCTCGAAGTCAGGGTGACGCACCGGCCGGAGCCCCGCCTCCATCACCGCAGGCGGCGGCGGCTCCACCAGCGGGCGCAGGGACCAGCCGACGGTGGCGAGGCAGAACCCCACCACGGCTGGCAGCGCCCACCTCACTTCGTCAACGCCTCCACGCGGCGCGTGAGGGCGTCGAGGCGCGCGGTGAGCTGGGCGATCTCCGAGCGGCTCGGCACCTTGAGGCGCGCGACCGAGGTCTTCACCACCTCGTCCACCCGGCGCTCGAGGTCTCGCCGCTGCGAGGTGAGCCGCTCGCTGAGCTTCTTCGACTCCTCCTGGCTCATGCCCTGGAGACGGCCGAGGAGCTTCTGCGCCTCACCCTCCGCCCCCGCGACGGTGGTCAACGCCTGACTCCAGATCTGCTGGAAGAACTCCATGGCGCACCTCCAACCACACGTCGGGAGCGGGCATCAAGGCCCGAAGAGCAGATCGTAACGCCTCAGGCCTGAGCCGTCGGCGCCTTCTTCGTGGCGAGCGCGTCGACCTTCTTGGCGAGGCGCGCAAGCTCGCGGTTCAGCTCGGCAATGTCCTGGCGCGAGGCGACGCCCAGCACGCCGAGCACCTGCTCCTGGAGACCGTCGAGGCGCTTCTTCACCTCGTGGGTGGCCGCCGTCGCCTGCTTCTCGATCTGCTTGAGCTGCTTGCCGGTCCGCACGTTGCGGATCAGCGTCTCGAGCTCCTTCTGCTGCTGGCGCCCGCGCTTGACGAGCTCCTTCTCGAAGGTGACGAGGCGCTTGCGGGCCTCCTCGAGCTGACCGAGCACTGCGGTCTGCACCTCGACGACCGGGGACTGCTGCTGCGACTGCGTCTGCGTCTTGCGAGCCATGGGGCCTCCCTGGTGGGCAACAGCGTTTGACGCGATGCATATAACGCAGCGCGCCACGGCCGCAAGACACCTCGTTACGAAACGAAACAGGGCGGCCTCCGCATCGGAGTCCGCCCTGCTCTTTCACCTCAGGCTGAGAGCCGCCTCAGGCGCCCGTCTCGGCGCGCGGCGACGGCGACGAAGCCAGGGCCGACGGATCGCCCGCGTGGGTGGCGGCGAGCGCGTCTTCCATGTTCTGGACCTCGTCGGCCGGGCTGTCGACCTGGATGTCCAGGTGCTTGTAGTTTGGCAGGCCCGTGCCGGCCGGGATGAGCCGGCCCATGATGACGTTCTCCTTGAGGCCGCGCAGGTAGTCGACCTTGCCGGAGATGGCCGCCTCGGTGAGCACCTTGGTGGTCTCCTGGAAGGACGAGGCCGAGATGAACGACTCGGTCGAGAGCGAGGCCTTGGTGATGCCGAGCAGCAGCGGCTCGCCGACGGCCGGACGCTTGCCCGCGTTGAGCGCCTTCTCGTTCTCCTCCTCGAACACCCACTTCTCGACCTGCTCGTCGACGAGGAACTCGGTGTCGCCCACGTCGGTGACGCGCACGCGCCGCAGCATCTGGCGCACGATCACCTCGATGTGCTTGTCGTTGATCTTCACGCCCTGGAGTCGGTAGACCTCCTGCGTCTCGTCCACGAGGAAGCGCGCGAGTTCCTTCTCGCCGAGCACCTTGAGGATGTCGTGCGGGTTGGCCGCGCCGTCCATCAGCGACTCACCGGCGCGCACGCGGTCACCCGAGTGCACCGTGATGTGCTTGCTCTTGCTGATCAGGTACTCCTTCGAGAGGTCCGGGCGGGCCTCGCCGTTCACCTCGGGGGTGATGATCAGCTTGCGCTTGCCCTTGGTGTCCTTGCCGAACGACACCACGCCGTCGATCTCCGCGATGATCGCGTGATCCTTCGGCTTGCGGGCCTCGAAGAGCTCGGCCACGCGCGGCAGACCGCCGGTGATGTCCTTGGTCTTCGTGGTCTCGCGGGGCACGCGAGCCACCACCTCACCGGGGGTGATCTCCGCGCCGTCGTCGACGGCAAGCGCGGCACCCTGCGGCAGGAAGTAGCTGGCCGGCTGGCCGTTGGGCAGGGTCTTCACCTCGCCCTTCGCGTCGCGGATCGTGATGCGCGGGCGCGCCTCGGGGTCGCGCGACTCGATGATCGTCCGGCGGCTGAGGCCGGTGACCTCGTCCGTCGACTCGTTCATCGTCACGCCTTCGATGATGTCCTCGAACTTCACGACACCACCGACCTCCGAGAGGAGCGGCATGGCGAACGGCTCCCACTCGGCGAGCTTGGCGTTCGCGTCGACCTTCTGGCCCTCCTTCACCATCAGGCGGGCGCCGTACACCATGCGGTGACGCTCGCGCTCACGGCCCGAGTCGTCGACGATGATCACCTCACCGTTGCGGTTGGTGACCACCGCCTCGCCGCCCGTGCGCTTCACGAACGAGAGGCCCTGGAACCGCACCGTACCGGCGAAGCGCGCGTTGAGCTCGGACTGCTGCGAGCGGCCCATCGCGGCGCCACCGACGTGGAAGGTGCGCATCGTGAGCTGCGTGCCGGGCTCGCCGATCGACTGCGCGGCGATGACGCCCACCGCCTCGCCGACCGACACCTTGCGCCCGCGCGCCAGGTCACGGCCGTAGCACTCGACGCAGATGCCGCGCTTGGTCTGGCAGGTCAGCACCGAGCGGATCTTCACGCGGTCCAGACCGGCGTTGACCACCTTCTGCACGCGCTGCTCGTCGATCTCCTCGTTGGCGCGCACGAGCACCTCGCCCGTCACCGGGTCGTGGATGTCGTCGAGCGCCACGCGACCGAGGATGCGCTCGTGGAGCGGCTCGATCTCCTCGCCACCCTCGACCAGCGCCGTCATCACGATGCCGTCGAGCGTGCCGCAGTCGTACTCGTTGATGATCGCGTCCTGCGCGACGTCGACCAGGCGGCGGGTGAGGTAACCCGAGTTCGCCGTCTTGAGCGCGGTGTCGGCGAGGCCCTTGCGCGCGCCGTGCGTCGAGATGAAGTACTGGAGCACCGAGAGGCCTTCACGGAAGTTCGCCGTGATGGGGTTCTCGATGATCTCGCCGCTGGGCTTGGCCATCAGGCCGCGCATGCCGGCGAGCTGACGGATCTGCTGCGTCGAGCCACGGGCACCCGAGTCGGCCATGATGAAGATCGGGTTGAAGCTCTTCTGGGTGCGGGTCTCCTTCTTCCCGTCCCGGCTGATGCCCGAGATGGTCTCCTCGGAGATCTGCTCCATCATCTTCTTGGTGATGGCCTCGGTGGTCTGCGCCCAGATGTCGATCACCTTGTTCGAGCGCTCGCCGACGGTGATCAGACCGTCGAGGTACTGGTTCTCGACCTCGGTGACCTCCTTCTGCGCCGCCTCGATCAGCGTGTACTTCGCAGGCGGAATGATCATGTCCTTCAGCGCGATGCTGATGCCGGCGCGCGTCGCGTTCGTGTAGCCGTACGAGCGGATGCGGTCGGCGAGGAGAACGGTCTCCTTCTCACCGGTGAGGCGGTAGCAGATGTCGATCAGGTTCCCGAGCTGCTTCTTGTCGAGGACCTTGTTGACCTCGTCGAAGCCCACGCGCTCGGGGACGATCTCCGAGAGCAGCACGCGGCCGACGGTGGTGTCGTACTTCTTGCCGCGCAGGCGGCACTTGATCTTCGCCTGGAGGTGCACCGCGCCCTGGTCGTAGGCCGCGCGGACCTCGGCGGGCGACGCGAACGTCATGCCCTCGCCGTGCGCGAACTCGCGCGGGCGGGTCATGTAGTAGATGCCGAGCACCATGTCCTGCGTGGGCACGATGATCGGCTTGCCGTTCGCGGGGCTGAGGATGTTGTTGGTCGACATCATCAGCGTGCGCGCTTCCATCTGAGCCTCGATGCTCAGCGGCACGTGCACGGCCATCTGGTCGCCGTCGAAGTCGGCGTTGAACGCCGTGCAGACGAGCGGGTGGAGCTGGATCGCCTTGCCCTCGATCAGCACCGGCTCGAAGGCCTGCATGCCGAGGCGGTGCAGCGTGGGGGCGCGGTTGAGGATGACCGGGTGCTCGCGGATGACGTCATCGAGGATGTCCCACACCTCGGGACGCTCCTTCTCGACCATCTTCTTCGCCGACTTGATGGTGGTGACGTAGCCCTTCTCTTCGAGCTTGTTGTAGATGAACGGCTTGAAGAGCTCGAGCGCCATGATCTTCGGCAGCCCGCACTGGTGCAGCCGGAGCTCGGGGCCGACGACGATCACCGAGCGGCCCGAGTAGTCGACGCGCTTGCCGAGCAGGTTCTGGCGGAACCGGCCCTGCTTGCCCTTGAGCATGTCCGAGAGCGACTTCAGCGGCCGCTTGTTCGGGCCGGTGATGGTCTTGCCGCGGCGGCCGTTATCGAACAGCGCGTCGACGGCCTCCTGCAGCATGCGCTTCTCGTTGCGGATGATGATGTCCGGCGCGTTGAGCTCCTGCAGCCGCTTGAGGCGGTTGTTGCGGTTGATCACGCGGCGGTACAGGTCGTTGAGGTCCGACGTCGCGAAGCGGCCGCCGTCGAGCGGCACCAGCGGGCGGAGATCCGGCGGCAGCACCGGGATCACGTCGAGCATGAGCCACTCGGGCAGGTTGCGCTGACCGGCCGGGCCCGAGGCGCGGAACGACTCGAGCACCTTGAGGCGCTTGGCGTACTTCTTCCGCTTCGCCTCCGAGGTGGTGACCTTCATCTCCTGGCGCATCTGCTCCGCCAGCTCGTCGACGTTGATCGCCTTGAGCATCTCGCGGACGGCCTCGCCGCCCATGGCGGCCACGAAGGCCTCCTCGCCGTGCTCCTGGAGCAGCTTCTGGAACCGCTCCTCGGTGATCAGCTCGCCCTTGGTGAGGTCGGTGCTCTTCGGGTCGAGGACGATGTACGACTCACAGTACAGGACCTTCTCGAGGTCCTTGAGCGTCATGTCGAGCAGCGCGCCGATGCGCGACGGCAGGCTCTTGAGGAACCAGATGTGCGCCACCGGCGTGGCGAGCGTGATGTGGCCGAGGCGCTCACGACGCACCTTCGACTGGATCACCTCCACGCCGCACTTCTCGCACACCACGCCGCGGTGCTTCATGCGCTTGTACTTGCCGCAGTTGCACTCGTAGTCCTTCACCGGGCCGAAGATGCGCGCGCAGAACAGGCCGTCACGCTCGGGCTTGAACGTGCGGTAGTTGATCGTCTCCGGCTTCTTCACCTCGCCGTGCGACCACTGACGGATCTTGTCAGGCGACGCCAGCGCGATGCGGATCGCCTGGAAAGAGAGCGGGTCCTTCGGCTTCTCGAAGAAATTGAAGATGTCCTTCACGGATTCACCCTGGGGAGAGAGCTTTGAAGAGAAGTTGTTCGATGTGACGGCCTGACCTCAGGGGTCAGGCGTCCGTACCCGTCTTGAGGTCGTCGGTGGAGATCATCACCGACGCGCGGCGACGCTCCGGCGGAGCCTTCTCGAGCAGCTCCACGTCGAGCGCCAGCGCCTGGAGCTCCTTGAGCAGCACGTTGAACGACTCGGGGAGGCCCGACTCGAGCGTGTAGTCGCCCTTGACGATCGACTCGTACATGCGGGTACGGCCGACGACGTCGTCGGACTTCACGGTGAGGAACTCCTGCAGCGAGTACGCCGCGCCGTAGGCCTCCATCGCCCAGACTTCCATTTCGCCGAGACGCTGACCGCCGAACTGCGCCTTGCCGCCGAGCGGCTGCTGGGTGACCAGCGAGTAGGGGCCGATCGAACGGGCGTGGATCTTCTCGTCGACGAGGTGGTGGAGCTTGAGCATGTACATCACGCCCACCGTCACGTTCTGGTCGAACGGCTCACCGGTGCGGCCGTCGAAGAGCACCATCTGGCCCGTCTTCGGCAGCTCCGCGCCCTCGAGCAGCGCGTGGATCTCGTTCTCGTGCGCGCCCTCGAACACCGGGCTGGCGACGTGGATGCCCTTCTGCAGGCGACGGGTCAGCTCGACGACCTCCTTGTCGTTGAGCTTCTCGACGAACTCGTGGAACTTCTCGTCGTCGTAGACGCCCTTGAGCTGCTTGCGGCACGCGTCGGCCGCGCCCTTCTCGATGAAGCGCTGCAGCCGCTCGCCCATGCCACGCGCCGCCCACCCGAGGTGCACCTCGAGGATCTGGCCGATGTTCATGCGCGACGGCACGCCGAGCGGGTTGAGCACGATGTCGACCGGGCGACCGTCCTCGAGGTACGGCATGTCCTCGATGGGGAGGATGCGCGAGACGACGCCCTTGTTGCCGTGGCGGCCGGCCATCTTGTCGCCGACCTGCAGCTTGCGCTTGATGGCGACGTAGACCTTCACCATCTTGATCACGCCCGGCGGGAGCTCGTCGCCCTTCTTGATGCGGGCGATCTTCTCGCCGAAGGCCAGCTTCACGGCCTCCTTGTTCTCCTCGAGGTTCTTGAGGAGATCGCGCGTCTTCTGGTCGATCTGCTCGTTGACCGAGATCTCACCCCAGTACTTCCAGGGGATCTGGGCGAGCAGCTCCTCGTTGAGCACGTCGCCCTTCTTGAGCAGCTGCTTGCCCTTGTCGTCGATCAGCTTCGACTGGGCCTCCTTGTTGAGGAACAGCTTGCGGATGCGGCCGAACGCCGAGTCCTGGAGGATCTTGATCTCGTCGTTCTGGTCCTTCAGGAGGCGGGCCTCCTCCATCGACTCGATCTGCTTGGCGCGCTCGTCCTTGTCGACGCCCTTGCGGCTGAACACCTTGGCGCCGATCACCGTACCGCCCACGCCGGGGGGCACGCGGAGCGAGGTGTCGCGCACGTCGCCGGCCTTCTCGCCGAAGATCGCGCGGAGCAGCTTCTCTTCAGGCGACAGCTGAGTCTCGCCCTTGGGGGTGATCTTCCCGACGAGAATGTCGCCCGGCTTCACCTCCGCGCCGATGCGGATGATGCCCGACTCGTCGAGGTCCTTGAGGGCCTCCTCGCCGACGTTCGGGATGTCGCGGGTGATCTCTTCCTTGCCCAGCTTGGTGTCACGCGCGATGCACTCGAACTCCTCGATGTGGATGGACGTGAACACGTCGTGCTTGACGATGTTCTCGCTCATCAGGATCGAGTCTTCGTAGTTGTAGCCCTGCCACGGCATGAACGCGATGACCACGTTCTGACCGAGCGCGAGCTCGCCCGTCTCGCACGCCGGGCCGTCGCCGAGCACGTCGCCCTTCTTCACCTTGTCGCCCTTCTTCACGATGGGCTTCTGGTTGAGGCAGGTGCTCTGGTTCGAGCGCTGGTACTTGACGAGGTTGTAGATGTCGACCTCACTGGCCACGTCGCTGAACGCGGCCGGCACCTCGGCGCGCACCACGATGCGGCTGGCGTCGACGGACTCGACCGTGCCGTCACGGCGCGCCACCACGCACACGCCGGAGTCGCGCGCCACCACCGCCTCGATGCCGGTGCCGACGAGCGGCGCCGCGGTGCGGATGAGCGGAACGGCCTGGCGCTGCATGTTCGAGCCCATGAGGGCGCGGTTGGCGTCGTCGTTCTCGAGGAACGGCACGAGCGAGGCGGCCACCGACACCAGCTGGTTCGGCGAGACGTCCATCAGGTTGACGTCTTCCGGCTTGGCCATCACGAACTCGCCGCCGCGGCGGGTGAGCACGTGCTCGGGGACGATCTTCCCCTTCTTGTCGGTCTCGACGTTGGCCTGCGCGATGGTGTGCTTCTCTTCCTCGAGCGCCGAGTAGAACGCGACGTCAGGCGAGAGCGCGCCCTCTTCGATCTTCCGGTACGGGGTCTCGATGAAGCCGAACTCGTTGACCCGCGCGTACGACGAGAGCGAGCTGATGAGGCCGATGTTCGGGCCTTCCGGCGTCTCGATCGGGCAGATGCGGCCGTAGTGCGTGGGGTGCACGTCGCGCACCTCGAAGCCGGCGCGCTCGCGGGTCAGACCGCCCGGCCCGAGGGCCGAGAGGCGACGCTTGTGCGTGACCTCCGAGAGCGGGTTGGTCTGGTCCATGAACTGCGAGAGCTGGCTCGACCCGAAGAACTCCTTGATCACCGCCGTCACCGGCTTGGCGTTGATCAGGTCGTGCGGCATGAGCGTCTCGATCTCCTGGAGGCTCATGCGCTCCTTGATCGCGCGCTCCATGCGCACCAGGCCGATGCGGTACTGGTTCTCGAGCAGCTCGCCCACCGCGCGCACGCGGCGGTTGCCGAGGTGGTCGATGTCGTCGATCTGGCCCTTGCCGTTCTTGAGATCGATCAGGTAGCGGATCGTCTCGAGCATGTCGCGCT
The DNA here is from genome assembly GCA_049322495.1 of Myxococcota bacterium. Lineage (GTDB taxonomy): Bacteria > Myxococcota > Myxococcia > Myxococcales > Myxococcaceae > Archangium_A. The sequence goes on from JBMORD010000275.1 coordinate 55,945, forward strand.
TGGTGAGGACCTGGTTGTCCAGCGGCTCCTCGAGGCCGAACTTGGAGTTCAGCTTGAGGCGTCCGACCTTCGACAGGTCGTAGCGCTCGGGGTTGAAGAACAGCACGTTGTTGAAGAGGTTGGTCGCCGTCTCGGGCGTCGGGGGATCGCCCGGGCGCACGCGGCGGTAGATCTCCATCACCGCCTCTTCAGGCGTCTCGATCTTGTCCATCAGCAACGTGTCGCGGAGGTACGGCCCCACGTTCAGGTTGTCGATGAAGAGGACCTTGATCTCCTTGATGTTGCGCTTGAGCAGCTCGTCGATGGTGTTCTGCGAGAGCTCCTCGTTGCACTCGATGATCACCTCGCCGGTGGCCTCGTCGACAACGTCGTAGGCCGAGACCTTGGTGAACAGCTCCTCGGCGTCGAGCGGCAGCCGCGTGATCTTCGAGGCCTCGAGCTTCTTGAGCGAGGCGCGGGTGAACTTGCGGTTCTTCTTGACGATGATCTCGCCGCTCTTGCTCTTCACGTCGCGCGTCGCGCGCTGGTTGTAGAGCAGCTCGAAGTCGACCGACTTCTCGAACTCCGACTCGGAGTGGAAGTAGATCGTCTCGGTCGCGTAGAAGTAGTTGAGGATCTCCTCGGTCGAGCCCTTGAACTCGAGCGGGCTCTTCTTCGCGGTGTCCTTCACCGCGCCCAGGGCGCGGATGAGCACCGTCACCGGCAGCTTGCGGCGGCGATCGATGCGCACGTACAGCAGGTCCTTGTGGTCGAACTCGAAGTCGAGCCACGAACCGCGCGAGGGGATGATGCGCGCGTTGTAGAGGAGCTTGCCCGACGAGTGGCTCTTGCCCTTGTCGTGGTCGAAGAACGCGCCCGGCGAGCGGTGGAGCTGGCTCACCACGACACGCTCGGTGCCGTTGATGATGAAGGTGCCGTTCTCGGTCATCAGCGGGATCTCGCCGAAGTAGACCTCCTGCTCCTTCACGTCGCGGATCGACTGGGCGCCGGTCTCCTCGTCCTTGTCCCAGACGACGAGGCGCACCACGACCTTGATCGGGGCGGCGAACGTCATGCCGCGCTGGCGGCACTCATCGACGTCGTACTTGGGCTTCTCGAGGTTGTAGCTGACGAACTCCAGCGAGCTGGTCTCGTTGAAGTCCTTGATCGGGAACACCGACTTGAAAACAGCCTGCAGGCCGACGTCTTCGCGCTTCTCGGGGAGAACATCCGCTTGCAGGAACTTCTCGTAGCTCTGCTTCTGGATGTTGATGAGGTTGGGGATCTCGATGACCTTGGCGATCTTCGCGAAGCTCTTCCGGACGCGGAAGTTGTTCTGCAGGGTGGGCATTCGCTTCTCCAGAAAACAGGACCACTCAATACGGGCAAAGCCGGTGACCCACTTTCGGAGTCACCGGCTCGCCCAGGAACCGACTTTCGAAACGATTACTTGAGCTCGACCGTCGCGCCGGCTGCGGCGAGCTTCTCCTTCATCTTGTTGGCGTCGTCCTTGTTGACGCCTTCCTTCACGGTCTTGGGCGCGCCCTCGACGAGGTCCTTGGCCTCCTTGAGGCCCAGGCCGGTCAGCTCGCGCACGACCTTGATGACGTCGATCTTCTTGTCGCCGGCCTTCGCGAGGACGACGGTGAACTCCGTCTTCTCCTCGACGGGGGCCGCGGTCGCCGCAGGGCCCGCCGCAACGGCAACCGCCGCCGCCGCAGAAACGCCCCACTTCGCCTCGAGCTGCTTCACCAGGTCGGCCGCTTCCATCACCGTGAGGCTGGAGAGCGACTCAACGATCGCATTGATGTCTGCCATGACTGTTCTTCCTTGAAAAAATGAACTTCGGTTGGGGTTTGAAAAACGGGGTTACGCAGCCTTCTCGGACTTCGCCTTGACGACGCGGGCCAGGGCAGCGCCCGGCTCCTTGATCGTGCGGACCAGCTTGGTCGCCGGCTGGTTGATCATGCTGAGGATCGTCGCGCGCAGCTCGTTCAGACCCGGCATCTTCGCCAGCGCCTGCACGCCCGCCTTGTCGATCTTCTGGCCCTGAACAACGCCGGACCGGATCTTGATGGCCTCGAGATCCTTGGTGAACTCCGCCAGGATCTTCGCCGGAGCCACGACGTCGTCGTAGGAGATGGCAACCGCCACCGGCCCCACGAAGTCGTCGGAGATCTTCTCGACCGAGGTGCCCTTCGCGGCGCGACGCGCCAGCGTGTTCTTCAGCACCTTCCACTCGACCTTGCCGTCGCGCAGCTTCTTGCGGAGCCGGTTGACGGTATCGACGTCGAGCTTGTTGAACTCCGCGACGATGACACCCTTCGCACGGGTGAACTTGTCGCTGAGCTCCTTGATCAGCTCTTCTTTCTCGCTCTTGAGCATTTTCGTACACCTCCTTCCGTCTTTGACATCCCGGCAAAGCGAAATGCAGGAGCGAGAATCGTGAGGCGAAGTCGGGCTCACGCCCGTCTGTTTCCCACCGCTCCCCGTCTCGGCAGGGCAGCCCGTGAAGGCCACCGTTTAAGTCCCTTCGCCTTCTGCTCGCCGCTCCCCTTCCCCGTTGCCGGTTCCGGTTGCCAAGAGCGCCGCGCTTCGAGCTCGAGACCCCTGCTGTCTTCGTCCAGGGTCTATTGTTTCTGTCTTGACGCTTCCGGAACGGGACGTTCCATGGCGTCGGCATTGCAAAGTCCGCCGCGCTTACACGACAGACACGCACCGTGTCAACACCCTGAAAGTCAAAGCGCCTCGCCGGGTTACCGGGCGAGGCGCCTGACGGGGGTCATCGGCTCACTTGTGGCGAGCGACGATCTCCTGGGTGTCGATCTTCACGCCCGGGCCCATCGTCGCGCTGACGGTGATGCCCTTGAGGTACACGCCCTTCGCGGTCGCGGGCTTCATCTTCATGATGAGCTCGATGAGGGTGTTGAAGTTCTCGGCGAGCTTCTCGGCCGTGAACGAGGCCTTGCCGACGGGGGCGTGCACGATGCCCGCCTTCTCGGCGCGGAACTCGATCTTGCCGCCCTTGGCCTCCTTGATGGCGCGGGCGAGGTCCATGGTGACCGTGCCGACCTTCGGGTTCGGCATGAGGCCACGGGGACCGAGGACCTTACCGAGGCGGCCGACCACACCCATCATGTCGGGGGTGGCGATGACCGTGTCGAAGTCCATGAAGCCTTCCTCGATCTTCTTCGCGAGGTCGGCCTCACCGACGACGTCGGCGCCGGCGTTGGTGGCCTCGGTCTGCTTCTCGCCGCGGGCGAACACCGCCACGCGGAGCGTCTTGCCGGTGCCGTGCGGGAGCACGACGGCGCCGCGGACCATCTGGTCGGCGTGCTTGGGGTCGACGCCGAGGTTGATGGCCACGTCGATCGTCTGATCGAACTTGCCCTTCACGAGCTCGGTGGTCGCCTTGAGGACCTGGAAGCCCTCGGCGATGTTGTAGCGCTTGTTGCGATCGACCTTGGCGGCGGCCGCGCGGAATTTCTTGCCAGGCATGGTGATGTCTCTTTCTTTCTGAAGTGGTGGGAGCGGGGGATCAGACGACCTGGATGCCCATCGAGCGGGCAGTGCCGGAGATCGTGCGCATGCACGCCTCGAGGCTGCCGGCCGTGGTGTCCTGGATCTTCTGCTTGGCGATCTCCTCGACCTGCTTCTGAGTCACCTTGCCGACGATCTCCTTGCCCGCCTTCTTCGCGCCCGAGCCCTTCTTCTTCTCGGTGTGGAGGCCGGCCGCCTTCTTCAGCAGCACCGACGCGGGGGGCGTCTTGAGCTCGAAGGTGAACGAACGGTCCTGATACACGGTGATGATCACCGGGATGATCAGGGCGTCCTTCATCGCCTGCTGGGTCTTGGCGTTGAACTGCTTGCAGAACTCCATGATGTTCACGCCCATCTGACCGAGGGCGGGACCAATGGGGGGCGCCGGGTTCGCCTTACCGGCAGGGATCTGCAGCTTGACCTGTCCTGTGACCTTCTTCATGTGTACTCCCGTGGTTCGACCGGCGTCTGAACGACGCCTCCCACGCTGGTGCCTGGAAACCGCCAGGCCGGTCCATCATCAGCCGGTGGTCTTCTCCACCTGCATGAAGTCGAGCTCGACGGGGGTGGAGCGACCGAAGATGCTGACCAGCACCTTCACGCGGCCCTTCTCGGGGTTGACCTCTTCGATCGTCCCGTTGAAGTTCGCGAACGGGCCGTCGATGACGCGCACCGTGTCGCCCTCCTCGTACTGCACCTTGGGCTTGGGCCGCATGGTGCCTTCGGAGATCTGGGTGGTGAGGCGCTCCACCTCGCTGGGGCGGAGCGGCGGCGGATCGTCCTGGCCGACGGCGCCGAGGAAACCCGTCACCTTGGGGGTGTTCTTCACCAGGCTCTTCGTGCGGGTGTTCATCGCCATCTGCACGAGGATGTAGCCGGGCATCGTCTTGCGGCGCGTGGTGCGCTTCTGGCCGTCGCGCATCTCCACCACCTGCTCGGTGGGGACGAGGATGTCGCCGAAGAACTCCTGCATGTTCTCCAGCTTGATCTTGTCCTCGAGGCTCTTCTTCGCCTTGCCCTCGAAGTTCGAGTACGTGTGCACCACGTACCACTTCTTCTCGGTGTTCTCTTCGTTGGTCACAGCGAGCTCCAGAGGGCGGGAATCCACTTCACCATCAGCTGGTAGCTGAGCGTGTCCATGCCGAAGAGCAGGATGGCCGCGACGAGCGAGGCGACGACCACCGCGATGGTCGAGACGCGCACGTCTTCCCACGAGGGCCAGGTGACCTTCATCAGCTCGGTCGCGACCTCGAGCGAGACGGCCTTCACCTTCGGGTTGGTCCACGCGTAGCCCGCAAGCCCCGCGGTGAGCACGAAGCCGATGACGTCCGCGAGCTTGATGCCGGCGCCCGAGATCAGTTCGCTGTTGGCCACGGAGATCTGCGCGAGCAGCAGCTCCATCATGCGGCCGAGGAACAGCGTGAGGACGAGCCCCATCACCAGGTAGCTCACGACGACGAGACGCCGCGGGTCCATCTCCGCGCGGTTGGCTTGCTGGCTGGCTTCAGACGCCGACATGGTCGACTCCAAACAGAGAAACCTCGAACGCCGGTCGGACCATTTCCGACCGGCGCTCGAGTCGATGACCTTCGAAAAACTGGCACGCCAGGCAGGATTCGAACCTGCAACACGCGGTTTTGGAGACCGCTGCTCTACCGTTGGAGCTACTGGCGTCCGTGGAAACTCAGCTGACCTTGCCTTCCTTGTGGTCAGTGTGCTTGCGGCACTTGCGGCAGAACTTCGAGAGCTCGAGCTTGTCCTGCTGCTTGCGACGATTCTTGGTCGTCACGTAGTTCCGGTCCTTGCAGACGGTGCACTCGAGAGAGATGAGGCTGCGGTTGCCCTTGGGCATGACGAACTCCTGATGGGGATGACAACAGAGGGGACGGCTCCCTGACAGAGCAGTCCCCTCGTGTCAAGAGGTGTGCGCCTTTCGGCGCACCCTCAGCGGGCTGAGAGACGACTCAGGCGATGACTTCGGCCACGACACCCGAGCCGACCGTACGACCACCCTCACGGATGGCGAAGCGGAGCTCCTTCTCCATCGCGACGGGCGTGATCAGCTCGACCTCGATGTTGGTGTTGTCGCCGGGCATGATCATCTCGACGCCCGGGTTGAGCTGCACCGTGCCCGTCACGTCCGTGGTGCGGAAGTAGAACTGGGGACGGTAGCCCTTGAAGAACGGGGTGTGACGGCCACCCTCTTCCTTCGTGAGGACGTAGATCTGCGCCTTGAACTTGGTGTGCGGCGTGACCGAGCCGGGCTTCGCCATGACCTGACCGCGCTCGATGTCCTCGCGCTTGAGGCCGCGGACGAGGGCGCCGATGTTGTCGCCGGCCATGCCCTGGTCGAGGAGCTTCTTGAACATCTCGACGCCGGTGACCGTGGTCTTCTGGGTCGCGCGGAGGCCGACGATCTCGACTTCGTCACCGACCTTCACGATGCCACGCTCGACGCGGCCGGTGGCGACGGTGCCGCGGCCTTCGATCGAGAACACGTCTTCGACGGGCATCAGGAAGGGCTTGTCGATCGCGCGCTGCGGGGTCGGGATGTAGGTGTCGACCGCCTCCATCAGCTTCAGGATCGAGCCCTCGCCGATCTCCGAGGGGTCACCCTCGAGCGCCTTGAGCGCCGAGCCGGGGATCACGGGGATCTTGTCGCCGGGGAACTCGTACTTCTTGAGCAGGTCGCGGACCTCCTCCTCGACGAGCTGGCGGAGCTCGGGGTCGTCGAGCATGTCGACCTTGTTCAGGAAGACCACGATGTACGGAACGCCGACCTGACGGGCGAGCAGGATGTGCTCACGGGTCTGCGGCATCGGGCCGTCCGGCGCGCTGACGACGAGGATCGCGCCGTCCATCTGCGCGGCGCCGGTGATCATGTTCTTCACGTAGTCGGCGTGGCCGGGGCAGTCGACGTGCGCGTAGTGACGGTTCGCCGTCTGGTACTCGACGTGCGCGGTCGAGATCGTGATGCCGCGGGCGCGCTCCTCAGGAGCCTTGTCGATCTGGTCGTAGGCGAGGAACTGGGCGCCGCCGGCCTTCGCGAGCACCTTGGTGATCGCCGCCGTCAGGGTGGTCTTGCCGTGGTCAACGTGGCCGATCGTGCCGATGTTGACGTGCGGCTTGTTTCTCTCGAACTTTTCCTTCGACATGTCGGTCTTCCTTCTCTGGGGACTTCGTGAGGTCCAACTTCAAATGGAGCCCTGAACCAGGATTGAACTGGTGACCTCGTCCTTACCAAGGACGCGCTCTGCCAACTGAGCTATCAGGGCACTGCCTTCTCTACGTGCTGCGGTGCTGCGACTGCGACTGCGACTTCGAAAGCTGCGGGACGCCTACTGCCACTTTTTGGTGGAGCGGGGAACGGGATTCGAACCCGCGACATTCAGCTTGGAAGGCTGACGCTCTACCAGCTGAGCTATCCCCGCTTAATTTTGCTGATGTGGAGGGGGGTGGATTCGAACCACCGAAGGTCGAGGACCGACAGATTTACAGTCTGTTGCCGTTGGCCACTTGGCTACCCCTCCGAAAGGGACTTCGTATTCAGTTGTTCCTCGACTGCGTGGCCGGCGGCGGGATTCGAACCCGCGACCTACTGATTACAAATCAGGTGCTCTACCAGCTGAGCTACACCGGCAAGGTTCCGTGCTTCTTGAGGAAACCCGCCACCCCGTCGAGGGGCGGCGCTCTCTATCCACGCGGCCCGCGGCAAGTCAAGGAGATCCCAGCGTCGACCCGTCGATCAGCCGCGCTGACGTGCGATTTCGTAGAGGAGCACCCCCGCGGAGACCGACGCGTTGAGGCTGTCGACCTGACCCGACATGGGGATGCGGACCTTGAAGTCGGCGTGGCCGAGCACGCCCTTGCGCACGCCCGCGCCCTCGGCGCCGACGATCACCGCCAGCGGGCCGGTGAGCTTCGCCTGCCAGGCGAACTCCTTGCCCTCGGGCTCGAGGGCGACGGTCCAGAAGCCGGCCTCCTTGAGCTCCTCGATGGCGCGCGAGAGGTTGGTCACGCGCGCGACGGCGAGGTGCGCGAGCGCGCCCGCGGACGCCTTCATCGCCACGGGCGTCACGCCGACCGCGCGATCCTTCATGATCACCATGCCCTGCGCGCCGAACGCGTAGGCCGAGCGGGCGATCGCGCCGAGGTTGTGCGGATCCTGAATGCCGTCGAGGAGCACCACCAGCGGCTGGCGCCCGCTCGCCTTCGCCTTCTGGATCAGCTCGGCGAGGCCGAGGTACTCGAAGTCACGCACCTGCGCGACGACGCCCTGGTGCACGCCGCCGTCGGTCATGCGCGTCAGCCGCTCGCGGTCGACGGTCTCGACGCGCACCTTCGCCTCGCGGGCGCGGCTGAGGATCTCGCCGGCCACGCGCTGGGTGAGGGCGCCCTCCGCGACGGACAGCTTCTCGATGCTGGCGGGGTTGGCGCGCAGCACCTCGAGCACCGGGTTGACGCCGAAGACGTAGGTGCTCACAGGACCTCCACGGGGAGCGAGAGCTGCTTCGTCTGGCGGGCGCAGAGCTTCTCGGTGCAGATGAAGAACGACAGCCTGGCGTCGATGGTGGCGGCGGCGCTGACGCTGAACGGGATCTCGAAGCGCGGCTCGGGGTAGTCCTTCGCGCCGGCCGCGCGCGGGTTGACCGAGTCAGCGAGCGTGAGCTTGTCCTTCGAGAGCTTCGCGCCCTTCCCCGCCAGCTCGATCTTCAGGGGCGCCTCGTCGGACACGTGCGCCCCGCCCTTGAGCTTGAAGGCGATGACGAGCTTGCCTTGCTCGCCCGCCTTCAGCTTCGCGGTCGACCCCTCGGTGGTGACGTCGTAGAGGGCCGCCACGTCGACCGGCTGCGCGAGCGCGGTGAGGGGCGAGAGGAGCAGGACGGCGAGAACGAGACGCATGGACGCCCCCTTGACCCGGTTCGACGCCGGGGTCAAGCCGGCGTCACGCGGGCGGCGACCAGCGCCTCGGCGCGCTCGATGATCGCGGTGGCCAGATCGACGCCGGTGGCGGCCTCCATCTCGGGCAGCGCAGGCGAGGCGTTGAGCTCGAAGATG
>JBMORD010000276.1:0-8836 GCA_049322495.1 Myxococcota bacterium
CGATGCGGGCACGGTCGATGCGGGCGCAGTCGATGCGGGCGCGGTCGATGCGGGCGCGGTCGATGCGGGCGCGGTCGATGCGGGCGCGGTCGATGCGGGCGCGGTCGATGCGGGCGCGGTCGATGCGGGCACCGTCGATGCGGGTCGCTCGCCCTTCGCGCCCGACTTCGACGCTGGCGCCTGCCCACCGCTGCTCCACCCCGTCCCGCCCGGTGCGGCCGTGTCACCGCGCGCGGATCCCATCGCCGAGCTGATGGTGCTCCACGCCGACCCTTCCCGGTGGTTCGTCGACGACGCGAGCTACGAGCGGGTGTTGCGCGACCGGGCGCTCATCGAGCAGCTCGACGCCGGCCCGCTCAACTACATCCCGACGTGGGGCTTCTCCCTGCTCCTGCAGTTCGACGCGCCGCTGCGGCTGCGCGAGTACCACGCGTGGGACTGCCTCAACTGGGCCTGGCGCGGGGCGCCGAACATCTCCGAGTGGGACCCGCCGACCACCACGCGCGACCATGTGTTCGTCACCATCGCGCCCATCGTCTCGCTCCCGCAGCTCGCCGAGGACTACGCGACGCTCCCGCATGTGACGTCGGTCTCGCAGAACGGGTTCGGAGTGGTCGCCTGGTGCGGTGCCGCCGCTGACTCGTGCCTCACCATCGACGGGCAGCGGTGGCGCTGGCTCTGGTACACCGAGAGCCGCTCGTGCGCGCGGCAGTGGTACCGCCTCGAGACGCGGGACGACGGAGGCATCGCCGTCTTCGAGCGCTGGACTGATGGAGGCCTGCCGACGCCGTGGCTCGACGAGGTGCCCTCCTGCTGGGACGAGCTGTGGGGCGCCGCCGGGCACCGTCCGCGCGATGCGGGCAGCCCGTGACGCTGAGCGCCTCGGGGCGGAGGGACGGACGGATCGCCACGCGCCATGCCGACCGCCGCAGAAGCCCCTCGACGCGGCCGCAGCGTGACGCGGATCCGCCCGCCTCGTGATGGTGACGTTCTGGGAGTGCGCCAGGGCCGCGCCAACAGCCCTGCGAGACTCCCAGTTTGATCAGGGCAGCCAGTCCCACCGCGTGACGCCCGCGTCGCTGGTCCAGAGGAGCTCCGTCGAGGCCCGCACCCGCACGGACTCGTCGAGCACCACGACGCGCAGGCGCTCTTCGCGCGTGAGCACCCCGCCCGCGCGTCACCTGGCCCGAGTGGAAGAGCGGCGACTGACGCCCCCACGTCTCCAGCGGCGGAGCGTCCAGGAACTCCCGCTCGCGCAGTTGCAGCGCCGGGGTCTCGGCCATCGGTGCGAGGAGATCGATCCAGAACAGCTCCTGCGCGCGGCGGAGGAGGACGCGCCGGCTCGCCGCTTCCTGCCGGATGAACAGCGCGCGGAGCGTCTGGCAGCCGGAGAGCCCGCTCGCGCTCAGCGCGCAGATGACGAACGCGCGGTCGGTGCGCGGATCATCCTCGTTGACGAGGAACGGCCGCTGACAGAACGCCACGGCGCGCGAGGTGCCGTCGCTCCGCGCGGCGCAGAGCTCGAAGTCCGGCGCCGCATGGAGGCCCGCATCGAAGGCGCGCACGGTGAGCCCGCCATCGGCGGTCAGCTCGGCGAGCGAGTCACCCGCGATGGAGAAGTCCTCAGCGACGGCCCACGCGCGCGCCGCCGGGAACGCTACGCGGGCCCCTCCGCGCTGGAGCTCGCCGTTCGCGCGCGTCCAGCGGACGCCCTGCAGCACCTGCGCGTCGTCGCCGCGCACCTCGCCCGACGCCTCGACGCCCTGCTCGTCGATCACCACGCCGTCGCAGTCGAAGCGGCCTGCGTCGACGACGGCGAGCGCCTCGCACGCGCGGGGGAACGAATGGGTGAGCCGCATCGCCGGGTAGATCCGGTCGGGAATGGTGAGCTCGCCCACGACGCGGTCTCCACAGCGCGCAGCGACGAAGGCGGTGAAGTCGCCCGGCGCCGAGACGACGAGCTCGAGCGCCTGGTCGAGCGGCTGCGGCCCCACCGACGCGTCTCCGACCGACAGCGTGACGACCGTCGGGCCCGCATCGGAGACGAACGCGCTGACCCGGTACGTCTGCACGCCCGGCGGCGCGAGCGCGTGCTGCCACGGCACGAGGTCGAGGCTCGCTGGACACAGGCCCGCATCGGCCGGCGCTGGCGCCGAGCACGCCGTCAGGCCCAGCCCGAGGAGGACCACCACGCGTGAGACTGAAGACACGCCCGCCGTATCCCTCACCGTGCCCATGTCTCGTCATCTGAACACAACCGAGAGAAGCCGCCTGCTTGCCGCGCTCGACGCCCTCTGCGCGCACCTTCGCCCGGACGCGCCGCGGGCCACGAAGGACGACGACCTCTCCGCCGAGCTGCCCGACGCGCCGGAGCCAGTGACGCTCGTGCTGCAGCGGTTCGGCGTGTTTCTCGACGCCAACCAGCCGCCCTCCCCGCAGCGCGACGACCGTGTGTTGTCGCCTCCCGAGATGGAGCTGGAGCGCGCCTTCGTCGGCGCCGGCCTCTTCCCGCTCATCGTCGGCCCCGACGACCTCGAGCATGGGCTCCAGCGCACCTGGTGCGTGCGCGAGGACGCGCCGTGGGGCCCGATGGCGCTCTGGCAGGCCGTCGATCATCCGCTCTCGGACGGGCCGACCGTCGCCGCCTGGTTCGAGACCGTGCTGCGGGAGCGCGCTGCGCCTGACGGCCGACCGGCTCGCGAGGTGCAGCTCGTCAACGACTGGCAGCCGGTGACCGCGCCGCCGCACGCGCTCGAGGGGAAGGCGTGGGCGGTCTTCCCCGAGAAGTCAGCGCGAATGCTCTCGCTGTGGGTGGAGCCTCGACCCGGCGTGTGGCTGCGCGGCGAGGCGCTGTGGCGCACCGGAGCGGACACTGCCGCCCTCGACGCCGCCGCAGCCTTCGTGCGTCAGCAGTTGAGCCGCGCCGAGCACCTGTGGGCTGAAGAGGCGTCGGCGGTGCAGCGCTCCCTCTCCGTGGCGCTCGACCAGCAGCGCCGGGTGCTCTCCGGCACGGTGCGCGTGCGGTGACTACTGCGCCTGCGACGAGGAGATCTCCAGCTTCCCGCCCGACACCGAGAGGCGCTCGTCGTACGAGTACGTGCCGCTGGCGTTGGTGAGCTTGCCGACGAGCTTCACCGAGCCGGTGGCCGACTCGAGCGCCGAGCCGGAGATCTCCTGCGACACGTCGGCCTCGAGGAAGTCGCTGAACGCGCCGCCGATGGTGACGCGCCCGGAGTACCGCTGCGAGATGGTGCCGCCGACGTCGCTGCCGGTGATGGACTGGGTGACGGTGAACGAGCCGTCATACACCGCCACGCCCGCTTCGCTCTCCGCGAGGCCGCAGCCGCTGTAGGTGACGGTGAACTTCTGGCTGATGGAGCCAGCCGTCGCGCCGCTGGTCGAGATGTCCTGCGTGAAGTTGCCCAGCGTCGCCGAGCCGCCGTGCGGGCAGCTGTAGTTCACCGGCATCACGTCGACCGGCGTCGCCGCCGCGTTCGCGCCCGCCTTCGTCGGCTTCGAGGCCGCGGCCAGCGCGTTCGCCGCGCCCTGCTTGCCGCCGCCGACCTTCGCCGCTCCGCCGCCACAACCGGTGAGCGCCATCGCCATCGTGAGGGCCGCCATCAGCATCGTCTTCTTCATCGTCGTTCTCCGTGTCAGGTGAGGGTTTCGGTGCTGCTGACGCTCCCCTTGAGCAGCCGCCAGGCCAGCGGCTTTCGGAACGGAAATCGGGCGCTTGCGAAGCGAAGAGCCAGCGCAGCGCCCCCGGTGGAGCGCGACGTTCCCGGGCCAGTGTCCTGCGGCGAGGACGCTCGGCTACTCGGGGCGCTTGAGGCCGTAGCGGGCGATGAGGGTGTAGAGGTGCGAGCGGGCGATGCGGGCCTCGCGCGCGACGGCGGCGACGTTCCACCGGTGGCGCACGAGGAGCGCCTGAAGCACGTCGGCCTCGAAGGCGGCGCCCACCTCGTCGCGCCCGGCCTTGAGGCCCTTCTTCTCTGCGGGCGGCGGCTCGACGGTGAGCTGCTCGAAGCGGCCGAAGGCGACCGCGCGCTGCACCGCGTGGCGGAGCTCGCGCGCGCCGCCGGGCCACGGGTGCGCCTGGAGCGCGGCGAGGGTCGCGGCGGTGAGCGGGGTCTTCGCCTTCGCGTCGGCGAGGAAGCGGCGCGCCAGCCCGGGGATGTCGTCGCGCCGGGCAGAGAGCGGCGGCACCTCGAGCAGCACCGCGGCGAGCCGGTAGTAGAGGTCGCTGCGGAGCCGACCGGCGCTCACCGCGTCCTCCAGCGCGCCCTGCGTGGTGACGAGCACGCGCACGTCGAGGGTGCGGGGCGCGCCGCCGCCGACGCGGGCCACGGTGCGCTCCTGGAGGAAGCGCAGCAGCCGCGGCTGGAGCGCGAGCGGGAGCTGATCGACGTGGTCGAGGAGCAGCGTGCCGCCGTGGGCGCGCTCGAGCACGCCGGCCCGCGCGGTCTGCGCGCCGGTGAAGGCGCCCTTGAGGTGGCCGAAGAGCTCGCTCTCGAGGAGCTCCGCGTTGACGCCCGCGGCGTCGAAGACCTCGAAGGGCCCCTTCGCGCGCGGCCCGGCGGCGTGGAGCGCGCGCGCCACGGCCTCCTTGCCCATGCCGCTCTCGCCGCGGATGACGACGGTGACGTCGCTCGCCGCGAGCCGCTCGAGGCGCCACACGAGCTGCTTCATCGCCGCCGACACGGTGACGAGGCCGTGCCACTCGTCGACGTCGCTCTGGTGCCGCTCGGCGATGGGGCTGAGGCCCACCAGCGCGCGGCCGAGCGTGACGCGGCTGCCGAGGGGCACCAGCACCGACTCCACGCGCGCGCCGAGGAAGAAGGTGCCGTTGCGGCTGCCGAGGTCGCGCACGCGCACCGCGCCCCCGAGGAGCTCGAAGCTCGCGTGCCGCCCGGACACCGTCGCGTCGCGCACCACGAAGTCGCTGCGGCTGCTGGCGCCGACGATGAGCGTGCCCGCGGTGAGCTCCACCGCCGCGCCCTTCGCGTCGCCCTCGAGCACCGTGAGGCGCACCGCCTCGAGCGGGAGGTGCGCGCTCGTCAGGCTCCGGGTTGGCAACGTCTGCTCGTCACGCACCGGGGCGGCGTGTACCACCCGCGTTCCGAGCGGGGAACTCGCGGCGCGTCAGAGCGAAACCACGCAGCGGAACCCGAGCGTCGACGAGCGGGTCTCGTCGACCCGACCGCGTGCGCGGAGAGCGGGAGCGGCCGGGCGAGCATGGTCGGTGACCCACGGCAGATGCTCCGCAACGAGCGTGCCGTGCAGCGCAGTTCCATCGCGCCGCCCGCACGCGGAGTGGTACGAGCGCGCATGGCGAAGACGAGTGAGCCGACCCCGCGCGCGGTGTTGGTCGGCGTGCAGCTCCCGGGAGTGAGTGACGAAGCCCACGCGGGCGACCTCGCCGAGCTGGGCCGCCTCGTGCACACCCTCGGCTTCGAGGTGGTGGCCACGGTCAGCCAGAAACGTGACGGGCTCGCCGCGGGCACGGTGCTGGGGGAAGGCAAGCTCAAGGAGCTCGCGAAGCTGACCGGCGGCACCGGAGAGATCCCCAGCGGCGCGCCGGAGCGGAAGTCGAAGGCCCGCGAGAAGTGGGAAGACGCGGAGCCGGAGGAGGAGGACGTTCCCGAGCCCGACGAGGACGAAGCAGAGACCGGAGACGCGCCGCGGCGCGCGACCGTGGTGGTGGTCGACCACGAGCTGTCGCCCAGCCAGGCGCGCAACCTCGAGCGCGCGACCCGCGCCGAGGTGCTCGACCGCACCGGCGTCATCGTCGACATCTTCCACCGTCACGCGAAGAGCCGAGAGGCGCGCATGCAGGTGGAGATCGCCCGCCTGGCCTACGTCGCGCCGCGCCTCCGCGAGACCGGCGGCGGCAAGGAACGCCAGCAGGGCCGCGGCGCGGGCGAGTCGAACCTCGAGCTCGATCGCCGGAAGATCCGCGACCGCATCGCCGAGCTCAGAGCGCAGCTCGCCGTCATCCACGCCGATCAGGACCACCGGCGCCACGCGCGGAAGGATCAGCTCCGCGTGGCGCTCGTCGGGTACACCAACGCCGGCAAGTCCTCGCTCATGCGCGCGCTCACCGGCAGCGAGGTGCTGGTCGCGGATCAGCTCTTCGCCACCCTCGACACCACGGTGCGCGCGCTCCAGCCCGAGACGCGACCGCGCATCCTCGTGTCCGACACCGTCGGCTTCATCAAGAAGCTGCCGCACGACCTCGTGGCGTCGTTCAAGTCGACGCTCGACGAGGCGCTCGAGGCGTCGCTGCTCCTCTCCGTCGTCGACGCCGCCGACCCCACGTGCCTCTCACAGCTCGAGGTCACCCAGAGCGTGCTGCGGGAGATCGGCGCCGAGTCGGTCCCGCACCTCCTGCTCTTCAACAAGGCCGACCGGCTCGAGCCCGCCCGCCGCGCCGAGCTCCTCGCGGTGCACCCGGACGCCATCGTGCTCTCCGCGCACCGGCCCGACGACGTCGCCGCGCTCCGCGAGCGCATCGTCGCGCACTTCGAGAAGTCGATGGTCGAGGTCGAGCTCGTCATTCCCTACGCGCGGCAGGCCCTCATCGCGCAGGTGTACGAGCACGCGCGGGTCGTCTCGGAGTCGTTCGATGAGACCGGCCGCCGGCTGCTGATCCGCGCGCTCCCCGGCGCGGCGGCGAAGCTCTCGAGCCTGCTGTGACGCCACGGGGTGGCGACGAAGGCACGCCGCGTTACCGCTTCTCGATGTGGGAACGCAGCCATTCGGCGAAGGTGGCTTCGTTCATCGTCCCGGCGGCGACGGCGAGCATCGTCAACGTCGCCTCGACCTGAGTGCACACCAACCGGTGGCCGTTGTTCGCAAGGAAGAGACCGACGGCGAGGAAGGCCACGCGCTTGTTGCCGTCCACGAAGGGATGGTTCTTGGCCAGACCGACGCCATACGACGCAGCGAGCGCGGCGAGGTCTGGCTTCCCGTAGAGCGCGAGGTTCAGCGGCCGGGCGAGCGCAGACTCGAAGAGCCCCTCGTCACGCAGGCCCGAACCACCGCCGTGCTCGGCCAGGCTCTCGTCATGGAGCAACAGGAGCGCGTGGCGACTGACCCAGCGCCACGTCACTTCGCGAGCTCGCGGAACGTGTCGCGGAACTCGCGCATGAACTCGCGGCCGCGCTCGACCTCCTCGGCCAACGACGGATCGTAGGGCGTCAACGTCAGGCCGCCGTCTGCTGACTCGGTGACGAACAGGCTGTCCCCCTTCTCCACCTTGAGCCGGGCAAGGAGCTCCCTGGGCAGGATGACCCCCACCGAGTTCCCAATCTGCGTGAGCTTCAGCGCGGTCATTCTCTGAACGTTATGACGGACGTTCGAACTCCCGCAAGGCGTCAGAACAGACTCGCCCACCGCGCGAAGTTCGCCGGGCAGTTGATGGAGCCGGTGTGTGCGCTGGCGCCGTTGCACACCGCCGCGTCGTCGAACTGCCGGCTCGCGTCGAGGCCCATCGCAGCCCACACCGCGCGGTGCCCGGGACAGATGGAGTCGTTCGCGGTCGCGAAGCCGACGAAGGCGGTGGCGGGCGGCGTGCTCCACACGCCATCGGAGGTCCACGGCGCGGGCGTGCTCCCCGTCACGTCGCAGGTCGACGAGAGCTGCACCACCCGCGTCACCGGGTAGAGCTTCGCGAAGAAGGCCGCGTGGCCTCCGCCCTGCGAGTGGCCGGCGGTCACCATCTTCGTCGTCACCAGGCGCGCTTCGGGCGTCGCCCCGCCGGTGAGGAACGCGCCCCACCCGTGCTGCGGCCGACGCGCCGCGAGCGTGCGCAGCGCCGCGTCGAGCCGCCACACCACGCCCTCGTCCTCGCGAAGCGTCGCGAGCGAAGAGACGACCCCCGGCTCCGGCACGCCGCGGATGATGGTCTTGCGCGCCAGCGCGAAGCAGGGCGCGTCGTTGTTGCAGGTGACGCCCAGCACCTGCCGGCTCGGGTACGCCAGGGCCAGCACGTGAAACCCCGCCTGCGCCGCCGCGTTGTAGAAGTTCTGCGTCGGGTCGGGGATCTGCCGCGCAGGAGTCGCGAGGCTCGCGGGGAAGAACACCAGCAACTGGCCCCGCGGCGTCCCGGCCGGCTCGAGCGCGTAGTGGAGCTCGGTCGCGTTCTCTCCCTGCGCCGAAGCGCCCGTCTCCGCCGGGGTGAACACCACGCAGCCCGCCGGCGCGATGATGCCCCCCGAGCCGGTCGTCGGGCAGGCCGTGAGCAGCCCCGCGTCACCGCCCCCGGCGTCGGGCAGCGCCCCCGCGTCAACCACCGTCCCCGCGTCAACCACCGTCCCGGCGTCAGCCACCGACCCCGCGTCGCCGCCAGCGTCGAGCTCCCCGAGGCTCGCGTCGCCTGGCCCCGCATCGACACCGACCTCAGGACCACCGCAGCCCGCAAGCAGCACCAGCAACATCACGACCACCATGCGCATGCAGCCGCAACACGCGACGGGCGACGAAGTTGCAGGCTTTCTGCTCACCGCAGGTCCACCCGCACCGCGCGCACCTCGCCGCTGCGCAGCACGAGCTTCTGTGTCGAGCTCTTCCCGGTCTCGGGGTTCGTCACCCGCAACGTGTGCTCGCCCGGCGGCACCTTGAGCTCGACCACCGGCGTGTCACCGCGCGGCTTCCCATCGAGCGTCACCTGGCCCCACGGCGCGGCGTCGATGGACACCAGCGCTGGCCGCGCGGGCGACGGCGCGGCCGCGAGCGGCGGGCCGGCATCGACGACCACCGGCGGCTCGACGACCGCGACCACCGGCGGCCCCGCATCGACCGCGACCTCCCGCACCGGCGGCGCAGGCGGACTGAC
>JBMORD010000277.1:0-8808 GCA_049322495.1 Myxococcota bacterium
AGCGCTCGAGCCGCTCGAGCGCGCCGCGACGCTGGAGCGGGCGGTGCGCGACGAGAAGCTCCGCGGGGCGATCTCCACCAACGAGGCGTTGCTGACGAAGGCGCTCCTCTCGCTGCCGCGGCTGAGCGCCGCGCAGGCGACGGTCGCGGTGGCCCTCGTCGACCGCCGCGACGAGCCCCACGACGAGGACTGTGGGCTCCTCGAGAAGGCCCGGGTCGCTGCCGAGGCGTCGCTGGGAGGCAAGGCGTGGCTGCGGCTGGCCTCGTGTGCGCCGCCGGGCCCGGTGCTGGTCGAGGCGTTGCTGCGCGCCCGGGCCGCTGGCGAAGACCCGGGGCCTCCGTGGAAGGAGCTCGTGGAGCGCGGCGGCACTGCAGGCCCTGACTGGAAGTCCGGCTGCAGGCCTCTCGACGGGGCGCGGTGCGGCAGGCGCTGGTGGCTGTGCTCGAAGCCGGAGCAGGAGAACGCGATGAGCGCCAGGCACGTCGTCATCGAGGCAGCGTCGGTCGGCGCGTGGAAGCAGAGCCCGTTCGACGTCGCCGGGGAGCGCGCCCTGGAGAGTTCCTCGTGGTCGGAGGACCTGCGGTGCCCCGTCCCCGACTCGGCGATGAGCGCCGTCGACTCGAGGGAGCACGAGGACGTCGCGCTGGGCTTCGACGCCTGCGCGCAGACGTACCTCCGGTGGCGCTGGGAAAAGGACGGCTGCGACCCGGGCGTGTCGCACCTCTCGCTCGAGCACTTCGAGCTGCTCACGCCGCCCTGACGACATGCGCAAACCCGAACTCAAGGACGCCCTCGCGCGGCTCGACGCCAACGACCTCGGCGGCGCGGTGACGCGGCTGCTCGAGGCGTGGCGGCACACGCCCGACCCGCGGCTCGCCGAGGTGCTCGACGGGCTGTCGACGCGCAGCGCGCGGCCGGCGCTGACCACCGCCACGCAGCAGAAGACGACCGACGCCTTCCTGGAGCTGCTCGACAAGCAGGATCCGCTCGACCTCCCCCGCCTCGTCGCCGTCATCGGCACCACCCGCGCCGCGCTGATGGTCGAGCAGCTCGAGGCGCTCCTCGAGCGGTGGCCGGCGGATCCACGCGTCACCCGGCCCTTCGTGCAGCTCCTGCAGCGGCCGCCCTTCACCGGCAGCTCGACGCAGTCGGCGTGGCGGCGCCTGTTCAAGGTGCTGCAGCAGTACGCCGACCCGCGCGCCCTCGAGCTGCTCGCGGGGCTCGACTTCGCAGCGCTCCTGCGCGAGCAGAACCCCTGGGCGCGCGGCGGCGTCGACGAGCACGCCTTCGCCGCGACCTTCTTCACCGAGCGCGCGGCGGCGGTGGTGGAGGCGCTGCGGAAGAAGTACGCGAAGGGCCTCCCGCGGCTGCCGGCGAGCGATGACGCGGTGGTGGCGCGGCTGCTCGAGCGGGCCAGGCCCTCGCCGGAGGTGGCGCTGATCTCCGCGGTCCAGGCCGCCCCGCAGGAAGAGGGCGCGCGCGCGGTGCTCGCCGACGCGCTGCTCGAGAAGAACGACGTGCGGGGGCGCTTCATGGCGTTGCAGCAGGCGCGCACGCTCGGCACGCTGAGCCCCGCCGACGAGAAGGAGGAACGCGCGCTCGTCTCGCAGTTCGGCCTGCAGTGGGCGGGGGCGCTCGCCCCGCTCATCAAGGACGACGAGCTCTCGTTCGAGCGCGGCTTCCTCTCGGCGTGCACCATCGACGTCGACCGCGATGGCCTGGTGAAGCAGCTGACCGGCCACGCCGCGTGGGGCACGGTGCGCGAGGTGCACCTGTGGGGCACCAGCCTCCCGCTGGAGCTGCTCACCGACGCGGCGATGAAGTCGCTCACCGGCGTCACCGGCATCAGGGACTCCCGGGCGCGCGCGCTGCTCGAGGGCGAGCGCACCTTCCCCTCGTGGACGACGGTGGGGCTCGACCTGCCGCACTACGACTCCGTCGCGGCGGACCTGAAGCTGCTCTCGGACAACGTGCTGCGGGTGTTCCCCGCGCTGAAGGAGCTGGTGCTCGACGGCTACTCCATCGCGCCGACGCAGTACGAGTGGCTGTGGGCGCCGCGCTTCGCCCACCTCACGCGCATCGGCGTCACCGGCGCGGGTCCGGGCTTCCTGCCGGGGTGGCTCGAGGTGACGCGCCGGGCGCCGCCACACGCCGTGCTCGAGGTCTCGCGCTTCCACCGCGACGGCTTCCAGTGGCGACTGCGACCGGGCCCCGACGGACGGCGCACGGTGCTCGAGCTCTCGACGCGCGCGGTGTCGGGCCATGCCACGGTGACGCTCACCGACCTCGTCGAGGCGAGCGCCGCGCTCACCGGCGCGCTCACGCGGGTGCGTGTCTTCACGCGGTCGACGAAGGCAGAGCGGGCGCTGCTCGCGAAGCTCCTCGCGCCGGGCGGCGAGCTGGAGACGGCGTAGCGAAGGCGAACACGCGTGCGTCCTCACGCTCGGGACGGCGCGGGCCGGCCCGAAACTCCGTTGTTGCCGCGCCTCAGGGGCTGGTCGCGGCGGGAGCGAAACCCCACGTGGGCGCGGCCCTCTCGCACGCAACGCCTCGCTCAGCCGCGCTCGAGACGGCGCGGGCCCGAAACCGTGGCAGAGAAGGGACTCGCGGAGCTCCGTTGTTGCCGCGCCTCAGGGGCTGGTCGCGGCGGGAGCGAAACCCCACGTGGGCGCGGCCCTCTCGCACGCAACGCCTCGCTCAGCCGCGCTCGAGACCGCGCGGGCCCGAAACCGTGGCAGAAAAGGGACTCGCGGAGCTTCGTTGTTGCCGCTGCGTCTCAGGAACCGAGGTCGCGCAGCCAGCCGAAGGCCCACCAAGGCATGGGGCGCGGCCCCCTCGCACGCAACGCCTCGATCAGCGGCGCTCAAGACGGCGCTCGCCCGAAACCGTGCCAGAAAAGGGACTCGCGAAGCTCCGTTGTTGCCGCTGCGCCTCAGGGGCTGATCGCGGCGGGAGCGAGGTCCTCGTCGCGCAACGGACCGAAGGCATAGGGCGCGGACCCTCGCACGCAACGCCTCGCTCAGCGGCGCTCGGGACCGTGGCAGAAAAGGGACTCGCGGAGCTCCGTTGTTGCCGGTGCGCATCAGGGGCGTCGCGGCGGGAGCGAGGTCCTCGTCGCGCAGCCGACCGCACGGCATGCGCGCGGCCCCTCGCACGCAGCGCCTCGCGGACGGCACGTGGAGCTACTGGCGGAGCGCACTGCACCGGGCCCTCAGCCGCGTTCGAGACGGCGCGGGCCCGAAGCCGTGGCAGAAAAGGGACTCGCGGAGCTCCGTTGTTGCCACGCCTCAGGGGCTGGTCGCGGCGGGGACAGGTACCCGCGCAGCCGACCGAAGGCCCGCCAAGGCATGGGGCGCGGCCCCCTCGCACGCAACGCCTCGATCAGCAGCGCTCAAGACGGCGCGCGCCCGAAACCGTGGCAGAAAAAGGGACACGCGGAGCTCCGTTGTTGCCGCGCCTCAGGGGCTGGTCGCGGCGGGGACCGTCCGCAGGTACTCGTAGATGGCGCCGAGGTCCTCGTCGCGCAGCCGACCGAAGGCCCACCACGGCATCACGGTGCTGCGCGCGCCGTCGCCGACCGAGCCGTTCGCTTCGGCCGCGCGCACGCGGAAGCGCGCGATGAAGGCCTCCTTCGTCCACGAGCCGAGGCCTCGCTCGTGGGGCGTGAGGTTCGACGAGGTGATGGTGCCGGTGCCCGGCGCTGGAGCGGGGAACTCGCGCCCGCCCGCCCAGACCGGCCCGATGGGCGAGCCCCGACGGTCGCTCTTCGTGTGGCACGCTCGGCAGTTGCCGAGCTCCGCGAGGTAGCGCCCGTACTCGACGGTGCCGGGCGCCGGAGCGCGCTCCCGCAGCACGCGCGCCTCGGGGAAGCCGTTCAACACGAAGCCCGGCATCGGAAAGCGGCGCGGACCGGGCGGCGCCCACGGCACGGGCGGCAACGTGCGCAGCCAGGCGACGAGCGCCGAGAGGTCCTCCCGCGCGAGCGCGTCGCGGTACTCGAAGTACGGCATGTACGGAAAGAGCCCGGAGCCGTCGCGCGACTGGCCGAACACGATGGCCCGCGCGAGCTCGCCGTCGGTCCACGCGCCGAGGTGGTGCGGCGTGAGGTTCGGCGCCGAGAACGAGAACTTCTCCGAGAAGCCCTCGGTGCGGGCGAGGTCTCCGCTGCCGGCGAACTCGGTGCCGTCGCTCGGAGGGCCTCCCGGACGGCTCCAGTCGCGCTGCGCGTGACACGAGCCACACGCCATCACCGCCTCGGCGAGGTAGCGCCCGCGCGCGAGGCGTTGCTCATCGGTCGTGGGCGTCACGTCGACCGGCTCGAGGCGGCGGGCACAGCCGGACAGCAGCACCAGCACCAGCAATCGCAGCATCGCGCCGCTCTACACCGCAGCCGTCAGAAAGCCACGGCCCAGCCGACGGTCGGCGCGACACCTCCGCGGCTGTCGCGGGCGAGCAGGAAGAGCGGCTGGGCTCGGACCGTCGACGCGGTACCTCCCGCAGCCAGCGTGCGGCCCTCGCCTCCGGTGATGAAGGCGTCGATGCCGTGGCTCAGCGCAGACAACACGCCCAGCCCGCCGAGCGAGGCGATGACCGCCGAGGGGACCGTGAAGTCGGCGAGCCCCAGCCCGAGCGCGATGACGCCGTTGGCCATCGCCAGACCGAACGTCACCCAGCCGACGATGCGCCAGCCGAGCCCGCCGCGAATCGACGGGTCCCAGCGGCCGCTCCCGGCGCCGACCGCGACGATGGGAATCGAGATGCCGGCATAGAGCAGCGTCACCGCGCCCGAGTACTTCGCGATGTCGTTGCCGTTGAAGGCGATGGTGACGGCGGTGAAGCCGGTGATCAGCGCCGCGGACACGACGCCGAGCACGCCTGCACCGGTCGCCCAGCCGTGGTTGACGCGCTGCCCGACGGGCGCGACCGACGGCGCCGCGGGCGGCGGAGCGACGTACGCAGGCGCCTGCGGAGCAACAGACGCAGGCGCGGGCGCGACCACGGGAGCGCTGCACTCGCCGGTGTCGAGGCACGTCGTACCCTGCGGACAGGGCGGGTTGCAGCGGCTCAGACACTGACCTTCGTGACAGAAGTAGCCCGAGCGGCAGGCGGGCACGCACTCCGGACCACTCGTCTGCGCGACCGCCGTCGACGCGACGAACAGGCACAGCCACAGCAAACGTACGCTCATGGAGCCTCCGGGAGCGCGTCGCGCAGCAAGTCACACGCCGGGGTGTGATTTCGGACCCTTCTGATCACAGCCGACGCAGCACTTGCGCGCTGGTTCTCTTTTGCTGCGTACACCGTCTGCCGCTCGCCTCACGCGTACGAGATGGCCCGGCTCGATGATCTTCGCCACGTCGACCTCGGCCCCGCTTCCGGTCGCGGACGAAGTGGCGGCGCGCGACGCACTTCGGTTCAGTTGACGCGTGCCGGTGTTCAGACACGGCTCGAACTCGCACTTCGCGCTCAGTTGACGCGTGCCGGTGCTCAGACAGAGGTTTCCGTCAACGGAACCGCTTCGAGGCTTCCTCCTCGCGCGAGGGACGCACCTCGGTTCAGTTGACGCGTGCCGGTGTTCAGACACGGGCTTCCGTCAACTGAACCGCTTCGAGGACTGCCTCCTCGCGCGAGAGCCCTCGAACTCGCACTTCGCGCTCAGTTGACGCGTGCCGGTGTTCAGACAGAGGTTTCCGTCAACTGAACCAGCTTCGACTGCCTCCTCGCGCGAGAGCCCTCGAACTCTCGCGAGGGACTACGTCTGGGAAGTGAACGTCGCCGTGCCGACCGCGCACGAGGCCGCGCTCACTGTTCGAGCCGCTCGTGACGCGCCTGGCAGTGGCCAACGTGCACGGCGAACTCGCGACCGCCATCGCGAGCGAGCGTGGGACGACGTCACCGAGGACCTGCTCGCTCATCACCGACGCGCGCGAAGGTCGAGCGGCGCGCCCATCGCTGGCCGAAGCATTCAGTAGACGCGCGCCGGTGTTGAGACGCGGGCAGCCCTCAAGCTCTCGAGGACGCACTTCGCGTTCAGTTGACGCCTGCCGGTGTTGAGACGCGGGTTTCCGTCACCTGAACCGACCGCGACACGCTCAGGGCACGACGACCGCGTTGAGGTCGGCCGCTCCCTGCACCACCACCGAGCACGACGACGCACCGGAGCACGCCTGCACCGTCGAGTTGACCAGCCACGACAGCGTGACGATGCCGCTCGACGCCGCGCTGACCGCGGGCACGGTGGCGGACACGCTCGAGGGCAGGCTGGTCCCCTCGGCCCAGGTCGTGGCGCTGCCCCCATTCGGCGTGTACTCGACCTTCCAGCTCGACGTGCCGGTCGCCGGCGGAGACGTCACCCACTTCACGACCGTGCCCGGGCGGAACGTCGCCGGCGGCGCGTCGGGAATGGCGCTGCCCAGCTCGAGGGTGCTCACCGCGAGCTTCAGGGTGGTGACGTCGTCGGTGAAGACGATCTCCCGCGAGCCGCTCTTCATCGCCGGCGTCAGCAGGAAGCCCGGGTACTGGCAGCGGTCGCTCTCGCTCGCGGCCTCCGCGTTCCACGACCCGGCCGAGGCCTGCACCGGATCGCCGTCGAACGTCGCGCGGAGGTTCTTCACCTCGCCGCACCCGGTCTTCGCCGCGTCATAGGTGAGGATGGCCTGCAGCGGGCCCGAGTGCCGACGCTGCGCGGTGATGACCGGCGAGACGAGCTTGCCGAGCTCGGGCGTGGCGGGCCCACAGCCGGCGAGGAGCGAGACCACCAGCAGCACGGAGAAGAGGCGCATGGGCGCGCACCCTCGCACATCGCCGCGCGCCGCTCACGAACGAGTGGCGAAGGTCCGCCTGCCGGTGACGAGCTCCGCGATGGCGCGGCTGATGGGGTGGCCGAGCTTCCACTCGACGTCGAGGTAGATGGGCGAGCTGTTGAGCTCGAGGAACACCCAGCGCCCATCGGGCGCGCGCTTGATGTCGATGCCGGCGAAGGCGAGCCCGCAGGTGCGCGCGGCGCGACGGCACTGCTCGACCACCGCGTCAGGCAACGTCACCGGCTCGTAGCCCGCGTCGCCCTCGGAGTAGACGGGGTCGTCGCGGAAGTCGAGGTGCTGGCTCGGCGTGCGGATGGCGACCGACGACACCACCTCGTCGCCAGCGAGCATCACGCGGAGGTCGTCGCCGTGGATGCGCTCCTGGAAGATGACCGGCGACTCCGAGACGGCCTCGAGCTCGTCGTCGCCCACCTCCGAGAGCAGCCGCGTCACCGCGCCGCCCATGAGCGGCTTGAAGATGACGTGCTCGCGGCCGAGCTCGGCGCCGAACGCGCGCACCGCCTCGAGGTCGTTGCTGATCAACGTGCGCGGCACCTGCGCGCCCGCCTTGCGCAACGCGTGGAGCTGGAACGGCTTGTACTGCAGCACGCTCGCCGCCTGCGGCGGGTTGACGAGCCGCACCCCGCGGTCCTGCAGCGAGAGCAGCCACGCCACGAAGTACGACGCCCGCTCGCGCTGCTGCATGTAGCGGACGAACCAGTCTTCGTAGAGCACCAGCTCGTCGTCGCGCTCCATCGCCGGCGCGTACGGCGCGGGCACCGAGCGGAGGTAGTAGCCCTCGAGGTCCGTCAGGTCGACGCCACGGTAGAGGAAGCGGCCGTCGCGCTCCGAGAGAGGGAGCCGCTCGTCGAGCGCGTCGGCGCGGATCAGCACGTCGTCTGCGCCGAGCGCGCGCACCTCGCGGGCCACCGCCTCAACCTGGGGATCGTCGTCGGTGCCGAAGATGCCGATGCGCACGTAGCCCTCACAGCACGTTGTTCGAGTCGAGTGGTGTCTCATTGACGAGACATCGATGCTCCAGTTGCTGCCAAACCGAATTACAGACAGTGTCGGCGACGAAGAGCGGGGACCGTCGATAACCGCTCGTTCCGCATCCAATCCACAGGGGAGAACGCACATGAAGGTGAAGGGTCCGCGCAGCCTGGTGAAGTACGAGCTTCCGAAGACGAAGAAGAAGGACACACCTCCGAAGATGACGACCATGGCGGTCGGCGAAGAGGGCGGGAAGAAGCCCGGCAAGCCGGGCGGCGACTTCACGACGATGGCCGTTGGCGAGGAGGGTGGCGGCAAGCGTCCCCCCGGCGGTGACTTCACGACGATGGCGGTCGGCGAAGAGGGCGCTGGCAAGCCTCCGAAGGCCACCACCATGGCGCTCGGTGAAGAGGGCGGCGGCAAGCCTCCCAAGGCCACCACCATGGCGCTCGGTGAAGAGGGCGGCGGCAAGCCTCCCAAGGCCACCACCATGGCCGTCGGTGAAGAGGGCGGCGGCAAGCCTCCCAAGGCCACCACCATGGCCGTCGGTGAAGAGGGCGGCGGCAAGCCTCCCAAGGCCACCACCATGGCGCTCGGTGAAGAGGGCGGCGGCAAGCCTCCGAAGGCCACCACCATGGCCGTCGGCGAGGAGGGCGGCGGCAAGCCTCCGAAGCTGACCACCATGGCCGTCGGCGAAGAGGGTGGTCAGCCTCCGAAGATGACCACCATGGCCGTCGGCGAAGAGGGCGGCAGCACCCGCTGAAAGAGCGCCCGGCGACGGGTGGAGGCTCACCCGTCGTCGGATCAGAACCGTCGCGCGTCACTCATCGCCGGCACAACCACGCGACTCAGTTGATCCGATGAGCAAAGACGGCGCGCAGGGAGCGGGCGGCGACCGCCGCATCGAGCCAGACCTCGAGCGTCGCCGCATCGGCGTTCGCGAGCTTCTCGTCGACCGAGGGCGGCAGCTTCTTGAAGCGGCGACGGAGCACGCGCGACACGGCGAGCCGGA
>JBMORD010000278.1:0-8791 GCA_049322495.1 Myxococcota bacterium
GGCCTCGACCGCGGCGCGGTCGAGGCGGCCGGTGTCGAAGGTTCCTCCACCCCAGCGCGAGGAGACTTGAGAAGGCCCGGCGATGCGGCTAACCGCGCCCTCCATGGACACCGCCAAGCTGTCGCAGGTCGACCCGCAGATCGCCGAGATCATCAACGCCGAGCTCCACCGTCAGGAAGACGGCCTCGAGCTGATCGCCTCGGAGAACTTCGTGAGCCCCGCGGTCCTCGAGGCCATGGGCAGCGTGCTGACCAACAAGTACGCCGAGGGCTACCCGGGCAAGCGGTACTACGGCGGCTGTGAGGAGGTCGATCGCGCGGAGCAGCTGGCGATCGATCGCGCGCTCCAGCTCTTCGGGGCGCAGGCGGCCAACGTGCAGCCGCACTCCGGCAGCCAGGCGAACATGGCCGCGTACATGGCGCTCATGAAGCCGGGCGACACGCTGCTCGGGCTCGATCTCAACAGCGGCGGCCACCTCACCCACGGCTCGGCGTTCAACTTCTCGGGCAAGCTCTACAAGGTCGTGCACTACGGGCTGGTCAAGGAGACCGAGCAGCTCGACTACGCGCAGGCCGAGGCGCTGGCGAAGGAGCACAAGCCGCGGGTGATCGTCGTCGGGGCGTCGGCCTACCCGCGCATCATCGACTTCGCGCGCTTCCGCGCCATCGCCGACGCGGTGGGCGCCGCGCTGATGGTCGACATGGCGCACATCGCGGGCCTCGTCGCCGGCGGCGTGCACCCCTCGCCGATCCCCTTCGCGGACATCGTCACCACCACCACGCACAAGACGCTGCGCGGCCCGCGGTCGGGCCTGATCCTCATGAAGGAGCAGTACGCCAAGACGGTGAACAGCCAGGTGTTCCCCGGGATGCAGGGCGGCCCGATGATGCACACCATCGCCGCCAAGGCGGTGGCCTTCGGCGAGGCGCTCAAGCCGGAGTTCAAGACCTACGCGCGGCAGGTGGTGGACAACGCGCAGGCGCTCGCCGAGGCGCTCAAGGGCCAGGGCGTCCGCATCGTGTCGGGCGGCACCGACAACCACCTCATGCTGCTCGACCTGCGCCCCAAGAAGGTCACCGGGAAGCTGGCCGAGGAGGTGCTGGGCCACGCCGGCATCACGGTGAACAAGAACCAGATCCCCTTCGATCCCGAGAAGCCGACGGTGAGCTCGGGCGTGCGCGTGGGCACCCCGGCGATCACCACCCGCGGCATGAAGACCGGCGAGATGGCGATCGTCGCGAAGCTCATCGGGCGGGCGCTCGACTCTCACCAGGACGCGGCGGCGATCGCGAAGATCCGCGCCGAGGTCAAGGAGCTCGCCTCGTCGTTCCCGCTCTATCGCAAGGCCTGAGCCCCGATGCGCTGCCCCTTCTGCCAGGCGGCCGACACGCGCGTGATGGACTCCCGCGACTCCGCGGAGGGCACCATCATCCGCCGGCGGCGCGAGTGCGAGACGTGCAAGCGGCGCTTCACGACCTACGAGCGCGTCGAGGAGCTCAACCCGCTGGTGGTGAAGAAGGACGGCCGCCGCGAGGCCTTCGATCGCGACAAGCTGCTCGCCGGCCTCAAGAAGGCCTGTGAGAAGCGCCCGGTGTCGGTCGACCAGGTCGAGCAGCTCGTCACCGACATCGAGCGAAAGCTCCAGGAGATGGGCGAGAAGGAGGTGCCGTCGACCACCATCGGCGAGATGGTGATCGAGCGGCTCCCGGCGCTCGACGAGGTGGCCTACGTGCGCTTCGCCTCGGTGTACCGGAGCTTCCGCGACATCGCGGAGTTCATGGACGAGCTGAAGGAGATCCTCCAGCAGGGCCAGGCGAAGAAGCCCATCGAGAAGAAGGGGCGCGGGTGAACGACGCAGCAGGCATGACCCTCGCGCTGGCGGAGGCGGTGAAGGCCGTCGGCCGCACGCACCCCAACCCCGCCGTCGGCGCGGTGATCGTCAAGGGCGGGAAGGTGATCGCCACCGGCTTCACCTCGCCCGTCGGCGGCCCGCACGCCGAGGCGGTGGCGCTCCGCAAGGCCGGCGCGCGCGCGAAGGGCGCGACGCTCTACTCGACGCTCGAGCCCTGCAACCACCACGGCCGCACGCCGCCGTGCACCGAGGCGATCATCGCCGCGGGCATCAAGCGCGTGGTCTTCGCCTCGACCGACCCCAACCCCATCGTCAACGGGAAGGGGGCGCGCCGGCTCCGCGCGGCCGGCGTGGCCGTCACCGCGCGCGTGCTGGCCGACGCCGCCTCGCGCCTCAACCGGCCCTTCTTCAAGGCCATGCGCACCGGGCTCCCGTTCGTCACCGCCAAGGTGGCGATGACGCTCGACGGGAAGATCGCCACCGCCCGCGGCGACTCGAAGTGGATCACCGGCGAAGACGCGCGGCGCGTCGCGCACCAGCTCCGCAACGTGGTCGACGCCATCGTGGTGGGCGCCTCCACGGTGGTCGCCGACGATCCCCGGCTCACCACGCGGCTGCCCGGCGGCCGCAGCCCGGTGCGGGTGGTGCTCGACCCCACGCTGCGCACCAGCGTCAAGGCGCAGGTCTACGACACGCGCCCCGCGCGGACGATCGTCGCCACCCTCGCGTCGCCGCAGTCGCCCCGCGCCCGCAAGCTCGCCGCGCGCGGCGTCGAGGTGTGGCAGCTCCCACGCGAGGGCGCGACGGGCCTGCAGCTCCGCGCGCTGCTGCGCCGTCTCGCGCAGGCGGGCCTGCTCCACGTGCTGGTCGAAGGTGGCTCGCACGTCCACGGCGCCTTCCTCCGCGGCGGCTTCGTCGACGAGCTGGTCCTCTTCGTCGCCCCGAAGGTGATCGGCGCCGACGGCCTCTCGTGGGCGGGGGCGCTCGGGACCCGGGTCGTGAAGGACGCCCGCAGCTTCGTCTTCGAGTCGCTGGCAAACGTCGGCGAAGCGCTCGTGATCTCGGCGGTGCCACGAAGCTGACGCTGTGCAGTGGAGTGGACGGTCGAGCATGGATCTCCACAGGAGCTGATCCATGGCGTCTTCGACGAGCTTGATGTCGCGGGTGGTGGGGTTGGTGGTCTTCTCGAGCCTCATCTTCGCGGTCGCGCTCGGCTGGATGATCTGGCGCATCCGCGAGGAGCTCTTCGCGGAGCACGACACCGGGCCGCGGGTGGCCGTCGAGGCGGCGATGAGCCAGATCGCCCCCTTCGTCGAGCTCGAGCGGCGCGGGGCGCTGACCCGGGCAGACGCGCAGCGGCAGGCGCTGGAGGTGGTCAAGCGGCAGCGCTTCGACGGCGACAACTACGTCTGGGTCAACGATCTCCACCCGACGATGGTGATGCACCCCATGAAGCCGGAGCTCGACGGGAAGGATCTCTCGGCCTTCGCCGACCCGAAGGGCAAGCGGCTCTTCGTCGAGATGGCCGAGGTCGCGCGGCGCGCGGGTGCCGGCCGGGTGGACTACCTCTGGCCGAAGCCCGGGCACCAGGAGCCGGTGCCCAAGGCGTCGTGGGTCGTGCTCCAGCGCGAGTGGGGCTGGGTGGTC
This sequence comes from Myxococcota bacterium, assembly GCA_049322495.1. Lineage (GTDB taxonomy): Bacteria > Myxococcota > Myxococcia > Myxococcales > Myxococcaceae > Archangium_A. Next base: position 3,500 of record JBMORD010000278.1, read on the forward strand.
GGCGCGGGCGTCTACACCGACGACGTGGCGACGCAGGTGATGCGCGTGGTGGCGTGGCCGATCGTCGTCGGCACGTGCTTCGTGCTGCTCAGCACGCTCGTCGGCTGGTGGCTGGCGCGGCGGCTGTCGACGCCGCTGCAGCTCTCGGTGCGCTCGCTGCGGACGGCGGCCGACGAGGTGCGCCGCGCGTCGGCGGCGGTGGCGTCGATCGCCCAGTCGCTCGCCACCGGCGCGTCGTCGTCGGCGGCGGCGGTGCAGCAGTCGACCACCGCGATGGCCGACGTGTCGGCGCGCACCGACCGGAACGCGACGGGGGCCACCGACGCGCAGGGGCTCGCCACGCGCGCGGTGACCGACGCCTCGGGCGCCAACCAGTCGATCGGCCGCACCGCACGCGAGATGGCGGAGCTCGCCGAGCGCGGCCGCCGCGTGGGGGCGATCGTCAAGACCATCAACGAGATCGCCTTCCAGACCAACCTCCTCGCCCTCAACGCCGCCGTCGAGGCGAGCCGCGCGGGCGACGCGGGCAAGGGCTTCGCGGTGGTGGCCGAGGAGGTGCGCGCGCTCGCGCTGCGCTCGGCCGACGCGGCGCGCGACACCGCCGAGCTGATCGAGTCGACGGTCAAGGGCATCAACGCCAGCTCCGAGTCGGTCGGCCGCGCCCGGCAGGACTTCGAGCGCGTGGGGGAGGGCGTCTCGAAGGTGGGCCAGCTCGTCAGCGGCATCGCCGGCGCCTCGCGCGAGCAGGCCTCGCAGCTCCGCGAGCTGGGCACCGGGCTCACGGAGATCGATCGCGCCACCCAGCGCACCGCCGCGAGCGCCGAGGAGATCTCCTCGGCCGCCGAGGAGCTCAGCGGCCAGGCCGACGCCCTCAACCACGTGGTGCAGGAGATCGACGAGCTGGTCGAGGGCGCGCGGCGGGCCGCGTGATCAGCCGGTGGCCAGCAGCGTCGAGCGCAGGGTGAGGCTCGCCACGGTGAAGTAGATGACGATGCCCGTCACGTCGACCAGCGTGGCGACGAAGGGCGCCGAGGCGGCGGCGGGGTCGAGCCCCAGCCGGCGCAGCACGAAGGGGAGCATCGAGCCGATCATCGCCCCCACCAGCACCACCCCGATCAGGCTCGCCGACACCGTGAGCCCGACCAGCACGTAGTGCTCGCCGTAGCCGCGGGTGAGCACCCCGGCGCGGAAGAGCCACTCCCAGGCGATCACCCGCACGAAGCCGATGGTGGCGAGCATGAGCCCCAGCAGCGCGCCGCTGCGCAGCTCGCGGAGCGCCACCCGCCACCAGTCGCTCAGGGAGATCTCCCGCAGCGAGAGCGCGCGGATGATGAGCGACGTCGCCTGGCTGCCCGAGTTGCCGCCCGAGGCGATGATCAGCGGGAGGAACAGCGAGAGCACCTCCGCGCGCTGCAGCTCGTCCTGGAACGAGCCCATCGCGGTGGCGGTCAGCATGCCGCCCAGCAGGAGGATCGCCAGCCACCCGCCGCGCTTGCGGAGCATCTCCAGGGTGGAGATCTCCATGTACGGCGCCTCGAGGGCCTCGAGACCACCGAGCTTCTGGATGTCTTCGGTCGCCTCGGCTTCCGCCACGTCGAGCACGTCGTCGGCGGTGATGATGCCCACCATCGCCCCGCGCGAGTCGACCACCGGCAGCGCCACGCGGTCGTACTTCTCGAAGGTGCTGATGATCTCCTCTTTCGGCGCGGTGGCGGGGATCGACACCAGCTGCCGGGTGGGGAGCGCGCCGACCTGCGCCGGCGGCTCGGCCATCACCAGGTCGGCCAGCCGCAGCTCGGCCAGCAGCGTGCGGCGATCGTCCACCAGGTAGAGGATGTTGAGCGTCTCCCGCCCGCGGCCGTGCTTGCGCACCGCCTCGAGCGCCTCCTGGGCCGTCATCGACGGCTTGAGCGCCATGTACTCCGGCGTCATGTAGCGGCCGGCGGTGTCCTCCGGGTAGCCGAGCAGCTCGCGCGCGACCTTCAGCTCGTCAGCCGACAGCTGCTCGAGCGCGCGCTTGGTGACCTCCGCCGGCAGCTCCTCGAAGAGGCGCGTGCGGTCGTCGGGCGCCATCTCGTTGAGGACGTTCTTGAGCTGCTCGCTCCCCAGCGTCTGGACGATCTCCGTCTGCTGATCGAGCGGCAGGTACTCGAACGCCACGCCCGCCACGTCACGCGGGAGGATGCGGAAGATGACGCCCGAGTCTTCGGCCGGGAGATCCTCGAGGATCTCCGCGATGTCCGCCGGGTCGACGTCTTCGAACGCGATCCGCAGCGACTCCCAGTCCTTCTTGGTGATCAGCTCCTCGTACTCGGGCTTGAGCAGGTGACCGAGCACGAGAACCCCGGGCGCTCAGAGCGCCTTCTTGATCGCCTCTTCGAACTTCGCCTTGGGCAGCGCGCCGACCAGCTGCTGCACCACCTTGCCCTGCTTGAAGAGCAGCAGGGTGGGGATCGAGCGGATGCCGTACTGCTGGGCGACGCCGTTGTTCTCGTCGACGTCGACCTTGGCGATCTTCGCCTGGCCCTTGAACTGGGTCGCCAGCTCCTCGAGCGCGGGCGCGATCGCCCGGCACGGCGCGCACCACGTGGCCCAGAAGTCGACCAGCACGGGCGTCGGAGACTCGAGCACCTCGCTCTTGAAGGTGGCGTCGGTAACGGTCACGGTGTCTTTGGACATGGCGTTGGTGTCTAATACCCAAGTCACGCGCGCGCAGCGCAGGGAAATTTGAACCCCCGGAGCACCGAAACGTGAAGCTCTTTCTTCCCCAGAAGACCCTCGAGGAGTGGGCGCTCGCCGAGAAGGCCGATCTCTCCGACGGGAAGCTGGTCGTCGCCGAGGGCAAGACCTCGCACCCGGTCACCTCGGCGGTGCACTTCCAGAAGCTGGTCTCCGGCGAAGACACCCAGGGGCTCCTCGGGCGGGTGAAGACCACCGCGCAGCTCACCGCGCTCCAGGCCGAGCACTTCGCCGATTCGTGCATCGTGGGCGAGACGGCCTACGAGGTGGTCGAGGGCTACGTCACCGAGGTGCAGGCCCCCGCCGCCGCCCGGCCCGAGAAGAAGAAGGGCGCCGGCTCGCCGGAGGCCGATCTCCTCGCCGCCTTCATCCTCGACAAGCTGTAGAGCGCGCGCATGGCCCGAGTGCTGCTGCTGACCGCGCCGGAGCAGGCGCGTGAGATCGCCTTCCTCCTCGAAGAGGAGGGCCACGAACCGTGCTTCCTCCCGCTGCTCGCCGGCCCCGCTGAGCTCCCGCGCGGGCTGCGCGCCGCCGCCGAGCAGCTCCCGCGGCTGACGTGGGTGATCTCCACCGCGCGCGCGCCGGTGCGCGCCTTCCTCGAGGCGGTGCACGGGGCGGGCACGCGCGGGCGGCTCTCGAAGCTCCAGTGGCTGGTGCCCGACGCGGCGACCGCGCGGGCGGTGGAGCGCGTCGGCGGCGCGGCGCGCGTGCCCGGCGACGGCAAGTGGACCTCGGCGGTGTCGGGCCTCGTCACCTCGGACGACGAGGTGCTGGTGCTGCACGACGAGGCGCCGGTGCCGGAGGTGCTGCTCGACAGCCTCGACGCGGCCGGCTGCCACTTCGTGGTGGTGCAGGTGCCGTCGGCGCAGCGGCCGGTCGATCTCTCGCTGGCGCGCTCGGCGGGCGTGGTGCTGGTGCACAGCCCGGCGGCCGGCGAGGTGTGGGCCGAGCTCTCGCGCGGCGGTGAGGCGCACCCGGCCGACGACGCCTGCTGCGGGCCGGTGCAGCCGCGCCCCGCGCCGGCGTCGGCGCTCGGCGGGGCCGCGGCGGTGCGCGTGGTGGCCGGCACGCAGGCGACCGCGGAGGTGCTCTCGGCGCTGGGCGTGGAGGTCTTCACCACCGCCCGCGCGGGCACCGCCGACGCGCTGGTCGACGCCGCGCTCGAAGCGCTCGCCTGACGCTCGGAGCGCGCGCTTTTGGGAGTAGGCTGGGCGCCCGTATGCGCTCTTCCCGTCTCGCTCTCGCGTTGCTGGCGCTGCCGACCCTGGCGGTGGCCACCACGCTCGTCCCCCACACGCTGCAGCAGCGCGCCGAGAACGCCGATCGCGTGGCGCTGGTGCAGGTGCTCTCGCAGCACGTCGAGCACACGCCTGGCGCGGTGGTGCCGATCAAGACCTACACCCGCGTCGCCGTCGGCTCCGACTTCAAGGGCACCGGCCCGGCGGAGTTCACCATCGTGCAGCTCGGCGGCACCGTGGGCGCCGAGTCGCTCACCATGCCCGGCGACGCGCGCTTCGCGCTCGGCGAGACGGCGGTGGTCTTCGTGCGCTGCCGGCTGGCCGTCGATCGCTGCCACCTCGTCGCCGCGGGCGCCGGGAAGCTCGACGTCGCCGGCGAGGACGTCTTCGTGCAGGACCTCTTCAACGGCAAGTGGAGCAAGGTCTCGCTCTCGTCCTTCGGGGCGCTGCTCCGCGCGCCGCAGGGAGGTGCGCGATGAAGCGCCTGCTGTCGCTGCTCGCGCTGCTGCCGATGGTGGCGGCCGCCGACGACTACCTCTCGTACAAGATGATCGCGAACGCGTCGCAGCCGTTCACCTTCTACGTCGACTCGCGGAGCCAGAGCCCGGCCGGCATCTCGTACAGCCTCATGCAGAACGCGGCCGACCGCGCGTGGGCGACGTGGAACGGCGTGCAGTGCTCGTCGGTCAAGGTGCGCAGCCTCGGCGCCTCGGTGGGCACGGTGCCCAACCCGGTGTCCACCACCGACGCCTTCTCGGTGGGGCCGATCTGGATGCTCACGCAGGACGCCGACGCCCAGGAGATCTTCGGGCCGATCTCGTTCGTGGCCGCGCTGTCGCTCCCGCGCGCGTACGCCGGCGTGCTGCAGACGTGCGACATCTACTTCAACGCCTGGTCGGTGAGCTGGTCGGTCGACACGGTGGTGCCCCAGGGCCGGATGGACGTCGAGACGGTGATGCTGCACGAGGGCGGGCACTGCCTCGGGCTGGATCACTCCGGCCCGCCGGAGGCGGTGATGTACTCGGTGGTCGAGTCGGGCGAGGCGGTGCGCGCGCTGTGGCCGACCGACGTGCAGTTCCTCTGCGCCCGCTACCCGGCCAGCGGCGCCAACGGCGCGCCATGTCTCACCGACGGCGGCTGCCTCACCGCGACCGACAAGTGCCTGGTGCAGCCGACCACCAACGGCGTGACGACGTCGCTGTGCACCAACGGGTGCGCCACCGGGGCGAACGCCAACTGCGGCATTCCCCTCTCGTGTCAGCCGTCGACCGCCTTCACCGCGTCGGGCTTCAACGGGGCGTGCCTGCTCCCCGGG
>JBMORD010000279.1:0-64029 GCA_049322495.1 Myxococcota bacterium
GTTGCCGTTGCCCGAGTACAGCTCGAGCACCCGCTCGCCACCGTGCACGTCGAGCAGCTCGAGCGCCTGGCTCACCAGCCGCCGGTTCACCACCGCGTTCGCCTGCGCGAAGCCGTCGGGGCGATGGAGCACGCCTTCTTCCTCGAGCACCGGCGCGCCGACGAGCTCGGCCTGGCCCTTCCCTTCGCCGGGGTGCAGCACCACGCCGTCGAGCAGCCCCTCGCGCACCGCCGCCTCGGCCAGCTCGCGGTGCTTCGGCCGGAGCTGGGCCTTGAAGTGGAGGCTCACCGACACCTGACCGTCGCACTCGAGCAGCCGCGCCTCGTCGAGCTCCTTGAGCACCGAAGGCCCGAGCGCGGCCGCGAGGCGCGCGGGGAAGTCCTTCAACGGGGGCGTGAGCGCCGGGCACGCCGAGACCGCCACCCGCTCGTGCGACTTGCGGCCGTGAAAGCCGAGCGCGGCGCCGACGGGGTGCAGCGTCGCGCGGCGGCGGGAAGCGAGCGGCTCGGGCGAGGCGACCGTGGGGAGCAGCTCGTACGCGTCGCGCCCCACTCCACCCAGGTGCTCGAGCGTCGACACCACCAGCTCCTGCTTCTCGCGGAGCTGCGCGTCGTCGTGCAGGTGCATCCAGTCGCAGCCGCCGCAGCGCCCCGCGAGGGAGCAGGCGGGCTCACGGCGGAACGGTGAAGGCGCGCGCACCTCGAGCAGCTCCGCGCGCAGCACCTTGCCCGACTCGTCGAGGGCCGCGTCGATCCGCTCTCCGGGGAACGCACCCGCAACGAAGACGGCGCGGCCGTTGTGCTGGGCCACGCCGTCGCCAGACTTCGACAACCTCTCGATGACGAGCTCGAGCTTCTTCACTTCCGGGGGGGCATCGCGTCGGGCAGCTCGGCGCGGAGGCGATCGACGAAGCGCGCGAGGCGGCCCTTCTTCTCTTCGTCGACGTCGACGAACTCGATGCCCATGCCGGGCACGTGATCGGAGTTCGGATCGAACGGGTGCACGCGGATCACCCGACCGGTGAGATCGAAGGGGAAGGCCGCGTCGGGGAGCGAGATGATGAGGCGCACGATGCTGCCGACCGCCAGCGGGTTGCGGGTGTTGATGAAGATGCCCCCGCGGCTGATGTTGACGGCCCAGTCCGTGATGAAGCCATCGACGGTGCGGTACGCCACCAGCAGCTCGTGCTGGAGGCGCTCGGACTTGCGAACCGGCTGAGAGCCCTTGTCGTCGCTCATGATGGGCGGAGCCTAGCCGCAAACCCCCGCTTCAGATCACCATCGTCTTGAGATCGGGCGCCGCGCGGAGCGTCGCCCCGGTCAGCTTCTGGACCGACTCGATCGTCTCGCCCGGCGCGAGCTCGCGCAGCAGCAGCCCCTCGGGGGTGACGTCGATCCACGCGAGGTCGGTGCAGAGCGCGTGCACGCAGCGCTTGCTGGTGAGCGGCAGCGTGCACTGCTTGAGGATCTTGTGGCCGCCGTCCTTCGTGGCGTGCTCCATGGCGACGATCACCCGCTTCGCGCCGACGGCGAGATCCATCGCGCCGCCCATGCCCTTCACCATCTTGCCGGGGATCATCCAGTTCGCGAGGTCGCCGAACTCCGAGACCTCCATCGCGCCGAGCACCGCGAGATCGATGTGCCCGCCGCGGATCATCGCGAACGACGCCGCGGAGTCGAAGTACGCCGAGCCCGGCAGCTCGGAGACGGTCTCCTTGCCGGCGTTGATGAGGTCGGGGTCTTCTTCGCCCTCGAAGGGGTACGGGCCGGTGCCGAGCATGCCGTTCTCCGACTGCAGCACCACCTCGACGCCAGCGGGGATGTAGTTGGGGATCAGCGTCGGCAGGCCGATGCCGAGGTTGACGTAGAAGCCGTCGCGGAGCTCCTTCGCGACGCGCTGAGCGATCTGTTCCCGGGTCAAAGCCATGGTCGTTTCCTCTCGCTCTCGAAGTTGCTCAGCTGCGCTTGCGGACCGTGCGGCGCTCGATCCACTTGTTGAGGCCCACCGACTGCACGATGCGCTTCACGTAGACCGACGGCACGTGGATCTGGTCGGGCTCGAGCTGGCCGACGGGCACGATGTGCTCGGCCTCGACGATCGTCACCTTCGCCGCCATGCACATCATCGGCGAGAAGTTGCGGGCCGTCTTGCGGAACACGAGGTTGCCCCAGGTGTCAGCCTTCCACGCGCGCACGATGGCGAAGTCGGCCTTGAGCGGCTGCTCGAGCACGTACTCGTGCCCGTCGATGACGCGCGTCTCCTTGCCCTTCGCCACCTCGGTGCCCACGCCGGTGCGCACGAAGAAGCCGCCGATGCCCGCCCCGCCCGCGCGAATGCGCTCGGCCAGCGTGCCCTGCGGGTTGAGCTCCACCTCGAGCTCGCCCGAGAGGAACTGGCGCTCGAACTCCTTGTTCTCGCCGACGTACGAGCTGACCATCTTCTTGACCTGCTTGTTCTTCAGCAGGACGCCGAGCCCGAGGTCGGTGGTGCCGCAGTTGTTGGCGATGATCGTGAGCCCCTTCACGCCCTTCTGGTGAAGCGCGGTGATCAGGTTCTCGGGGTTGCCACACAGCCCGAAGCCGCCCGCCATCAGCGTGCAGTTGTCGGGGATGTCCTTCACGGCCTCCGCGGCCGAACTGACGACCTTGTTCATCAAGCCTCCCTGCGTCGAAGCGCAGGGGCTCATTTGACACATGGCGCACCGCTTTCAACGGAAAGCTGGAGGGTCGGTGCATAGACTTGATCGATTGAAGAAGACCGCGCTCCTGGTGCTGGCGATCGCCGCCGCGTACGCCCTCCTCGGGCTGGCCGGCCTGCAGCTCTCCGATCCGCCCGGCAACGTGACGTCGGTGTGGCTGCCGTCGGGCGTGGGGCTCGCGGCGCTGCTGCTGTGGGGGCGGCGCGTCTGGCCCGGGATCTTCCTCGGCTCGCTGTGGTGCAACGTCGTCGTCTTCCCCGGCGAGGCCTCGCTCGGCTGGCGGCTGGCGAGCGCGGCGGTCATCGCCGGGGGCTCGACGCTCGGGCTGCTGTCGATGCACGCGCTCCTCGATCGCTTCGTGGGGCGCTGCGCCTTCTCGTCGCCGGTGAGGCTGGTGCGGCTGCTCGGGTGCGTGCTGGTGGGCGCGGCGATCCCTTCGTCCATCGGGCTCGCGGTCACCGCCGCGCACGGCCTGGTCGCCGCGCCGCTGGCCTTCTGGCTCACCTGGTGGACCGGCGACAGCATCGGCGTGCTGCTGGTCGCGCCGCTGGTGCTGTCGGAAGGGGTCTCCGTGCCCTCGCGGCGCGTCGAGTGGCTGGTGACGCTCGCCGCCCAGCTCGTCGTGGTGCAGCTCGTCTTCGGCCGGCCGATCGGCGGGCTGGGCGGCACGCATCTCCCCATGGCGGGCCTGGTGCTGCCGATGACGGTGTGGGCCGGCGCCCGGCTCGGCACGCGCGGCGTCGCGGTGCACGCGCTGCTGCTGCACGCGCTCGTGACCTGGGCCACACGGGGCGGCGCCGGCCCGTTCGGCGCCCACCCGACCGCCGCGGCGACGGTGATCGTCGACGTGCTGGTGGCGATCGTCTTCATGACCGGCCTGGTGCTCGCCGCCGGCGCGGCGGAGCTGCGCAACCACCAGCACCTCCTCGAGGAGCGTGTGCGCGAGCGCACCGCGGAGCTCGAGCGCGCCAACCAGCTCCTGCGCGCCGAGACGGAGGACAAGGCGCGCCTCGCCGCCCAGCTCGTCGAGTCCCAGAAGCAGGAGGCGATCGGCCGGCTCGCGGGCGGCATCGCGCACGACTTCAACAACCTGCTCACGGTGATCGCCGCCGAGTCCGAGCTCCTCAGGCGCTCGCAGGACACCGAGGTGCAGGACGGGGCCACCGCCATCCTGGCCGCGACCCAGCGCGCGAACGAGCTGACCCGCCAGCTCCTCGCCGTCGCGCGCCGCCAGCCCGCGAAGCCCTGCCCGGTCGACCTCCGCGCCGCGCTCACCGAGAGCCGGAGGATGCTGCGCCCGCTGATGCCCGAAGACGTGGTGCTCGACGTCGAGTGCGCGCCGGACTGCACGGTGCTCATCGACCCCGGTCAGCTCGATCAGGTGGTGCTCAACCTCGCGCTCAACGCCCAGCAGGCGATCAAGGGGGCGGGCGCCCTGCGGCTGAGCGGGCAACGCCGCGAGCTCGACGCAGCCGGGGCGGCGGCGCTGGGGCTCGCGCCCGGCGCGTGGGTGGTGCTCGCGGTGCGTGACACGGGCGTGGGGATCCCTCCCGAGGTGCTGCCGCGCATCTTCGAGCCCTTCTTCACCACCCGCGGCGACGGGCGGGGAACCGGCCTCGGGCTGTCCTCGGTGTGGGGCATCGTCAGCCAGGCGGGCGGCACGGTGAAGGTCGAGAGCGAGCCCGGCCGGGGCACGACCTTCGAGGTGTGGCTGCCCTGGGTCGCGCAGCGGCCCGAGCTCGCGCCGCCGGAGCGCGCGCCCGCGCCGGTGGCCGGAGGGCGCACGGTGCTGGTGGCCGAAGACGAGCCGATGGTGCGGCGCACGGTGGTGCGGGTGCTCGAGCGCGACGGGCTCCGCGTGGTGGTGGCCACCGACGGCGAGGAGGCGCTGGCGCTCTGCCGCGATCCCTCGTTCCACTTCGATCTCCTGCTGACCGACGTGGTGATGCCGCGGCTCGGCGGCGTGGAGCTGGCGCGCGAGATCCGCGCGCAGCGCCAGGTGCCGGTGCTCTTCATGTCGGGCTTCCACGACCGCCACGCCGAGCTGCACGACGAGCAGGTGCTCGCCAAGCCGTTCCTCCCCGCGCAGCTCACCGCGGCGGTGGCCGGCGCGCTCAAGCGGGGCGCCTGAAGCACGACGCCCCGTCCGCGAGGTCGCGAACGGGGCGCAGGCACCAGCGCCTTCGACGAGGCGTCAGCGCTCGACCATCAGCGCGATGCCCTCACCGCCGCCGATGCACAGCGAGGCGACGCCACGCTTGAAGTTGTGATCCTTCATCACGTGGAGCAGCGTCACCAGCACGCGGGTGCCCGACGCGCCGATGGGGTGGCCGAGCGACACCGCGCCGCCGCGGATGTTCACCTTCGCCGGGTCGAGCTTGAGCAGCTGGTTGTTGGCGATCGACACCACCGCGAAGGCCTCGTTGAGCTCCCAGGTGTCGACGTCGGCGACCGTCTTGCCCACCCTGGTGAGCAGCTTGTTGATCGCGTCGGCCGGAGCGATGGGGAACTCGACCGGCTTGCGCGCGGCGGCGGCGTGGCCCACCACCTTCGCCAGCACGGGGATGTTGAGGGCCTTCGCCTTCTCGGCGCTCATCAGCACCACCGCCGCGGCGCCGTCGTTGATCGACGAGGCGTTGGCCGCGGTGATCGTGCCGTCCTTCTTGAAGACCGGCTTGAGGGTGGGGATCTTCTCGGGCTTCGCGTTCTTCGGGCCCTCGTCCTCGAGCACGAGGATCGGGTCGCCCTTCTTCTGCGGCACCGGCACGGGGACGATCTCGGCCTTGAAGAGGCCTTCCTTCTGCGAGCGGATCGCCCGGTTGGTCGACTCGGTGGCGAACTCGTCCTGCGCGGCGCGGCTGATCTTCATCGACTCCGCGGTCTGCTCGGCGCACACGCCCATCGCGCAGTTGTCGTACGCGTCGGTGAGGCCGTCGAACATCATCGAGTCCTTGAACTCGACGCTGCCCATGCGCGCGCCCCCGCGGAGCTGGTGCGAGAGGTACGGCGCGTTGGTCATCGACTCCTGGCCGCCGGCCACCACGATGTCGGCGTCACCGGCGACGATCGCCTGCCACGCCTGCACCACCGACTGGAGGCCCGACCCGCAGACCTTGTTGACCGTCACGCAGGGCACGCCGCTGGGCAGCCCGGCGCCGAGGGCCGCCTGCCGCGCCGGGGCCTGGCCGACGCCGGCGGTCAGCACGTTGCCCATGATCACCTGCTCGATCTGCTCGGGCTTGAGGCCGGCGCGCTCGATGGCCGCCTTGATGGCGATCGCGCCGAGCTGCGGGGCGGTCAGCGACGAGAGGGCACCCTGAAACGCTCCGATCGCGGTCCGAGCCGCGCCAACGATGACGACTTCACGAGCCATGGCAGTTCTCCAATGAGGTGAGACCTTCGCCGCTCGCCATATGGCCGACCCCCGGCGTTTTCAAGCCGCACCGGCCGCGCGCCACGTCACGCTCGCCTCACTCGCTCGCTGGCGACCTACCGCGGCTGCGCGTCGAACACCGGCACGGGGTTCCGCCGGTTGGCGCAGCCCGGGACCTTCGCGCTGCACAGCGCCTTCGCCCGCGGACCATCGTCGGGCACGCGCCACTTGAGCGCGACGTCGAGGGCCGTGTCTGCCGGCTGCCCGAGGTGCGCCAGCGCGAGCGCCTGCACGCGCAGGCAGTCCCCATCGCGCGGGTGCAGCGCCAGCCCGCCCTGCGCGGCGACGAGGGCCTGCTGGTACCGCCCGACGCTCGCCTCGGCCATCGCCACCGACTGCCAGAGCCCGAGATCGGTCGGCGACTTCGAGAGGGCGACGTTCCACGCGGCGGCGGCCTCCTTCCAGCGCCAGACCTGCGCGTACGCGTCGCCGCGCGCCTTCGCGATCGCCGGTGTCGGTCCGAGCAGCTGCTCCGCCTGACGGAGGTGCTCGAGCGCCTGCGGCAGCTGCCCGCGTTTGCCGGCGAGCTGACCGAGGGCCCAGAGCGTCACGCCCTGATCGGCCCCGAGCGAAAGCGCGCGCGCGTGCTCGAAGGCCGCCTCGGCCTCGTCGAGGTACTCCTGGAGGCCGACCGAGAGCCCCAGCCCGCGGCGGTACGCGCGCACCCAGGTGTCGTTGGTGGCGATGCCGGCGAGCGTCACCTCCGCGCGGTCGATGAGCGTGACCGGCTGCGCGACGCAGGGGTCCATCGCGCGGCCGAGCCTGCTCGCGGCCTCGGCAAAGGCCCGCCCCCGCGGGGTCTTCGCCTCGTCGCACGCCAGCTTCATCAGCTCCTCCGAGCGCGCGCGGTGGGTGAGGCGCGCCTCGATCTTCAGCGGGAGCTCGGCGGCGGAGAGCTGCTCCGGCACCTGCACCCGGAGGCGCGTCACCCGGGCGTCGCGCGCCGGCACGGTGTGGTTCCACACCGCGGTGACGAACTCGTGCGTCTCGCGCCGCTGAACCGGCCGCCCTTCGGCGTCGACGACCTGCGCGCGCACCTCGTGCTCGTCGCTCGCGGCCAGCAGCCGCCCGTTCGCGGTGCGGACGAACACCTCCACGCGCGTGCCCTGGTTGTCGAGCACGCCGCCGGGGAAGCGATGGCCGGTGCGCTCGTTGAAGAGCACCACGTCGAGCTCCAGGCGATCGCCCGGCGCCACGCGCACCGCCTCCGCCGGCATCTGCCACGCGCCGTCGTTGACGCGCGCCGCGGCGACGTCGACCGTCGCCGCCTTCGCGAGGAAGGCCTGCTGGCGGGCGACCTGCTGGGTGTCACCGCGCATCGCGGCCAGCGTGGTGTGCGCGCCGAGGAACCGATGCGACGGCACCGTGCCCTTCTTCGCCGCGACGTCGCCCAGCACCGCCGCCTCGCGCGGCATGTGACAGGCGAGACAGTCCTGCTTCGCGACGTGGTCCGGGCGCTCGGCCGGGTTGCCCGCGTACGCCGAGCGGTGCCACGCGCCGTAGTCGTCCATGCCGAAGAAGGCCGAGGTGTTGCCGGTCTCCTCGGTGAGGAACGAGCGGTGGCAGCTCCCGCACAGCTCCGCGGTGCGCAGGGTGTCGGCGGCCACGCGGGCGCGGTGCTTCTCGAGGGTCGCCTCCTCTCGCTGGCTGGGCAGCACCTCGTCGGAGCGCAGCGTCAGGCTGCCGTTGCCGTCCTTCGTGGTGTGCACCGCGGAGTGGCAGGTGGTGCACGAGACGCCGGCGTGCGCGCGCGGATCGTCGGCGGCGATCTCCGCGGGCCGCTCGATCTCCCCGGCGGTGAGCAGCGCGAGATCGTGACACGCGGCGCACATGCGGCTCGGCGCAGGTCCGCGATCGACGCGGAGCTTGTCGATCGCCACGCGGTAGAGCGGGTTGGTGAACGACGCCAGCGCGTGCGCGCTGGTCTTCCACTGCGCCGCGATGTCGGGGTGGCAGGTGCCGCAGTTCTTCGCGTCGTCGACGCTGGCGGGTGGGATGCGCGAAGCGCCCTGCACCCGAAGCAGGCCCGGGCCGTACGGCGCCGTCTCGTCGGGGAGCGCCGCCTTCGGCGCGGCGCTGAGGAGCAGCACGAGGACCAGCGTCACTTCCTGCCTCCCTTGCCACGGAGGGCCTCGCCCGCCTTCGGCTTGAGCCCCTTGAGCCGGAGCTCGGCGATCGGGCTCTCGGCGAGCTTCTCGACCTTCGCCGGGTCGCGCGCCACGAAGGCGGTGTCCTGCGCGGCCTGCGTCCCCTGCGAGGCGGTGTCCGCGGGCGGCCCACCCCAGCGGCCCCACACCGGGTTCTTGCACTTCACCTCGCCGGTCCACGGGTAGCGGATCGCGTAGCGCGCCTGGAAGTTGTTGAAGCTGTCGGGGCGGAAGCCCTGCTCGAGCGACTTGCCGTCGGTGAGGAACTCGCGCCCGCCGACGATCGGCTTCGCGGCGCGGAAGACGAGGTCCTCCCCGAGCGAGGCCTTGTCGTAGCGCGCGTGGAGCCGCGTCAGCACGTAGCCCTGGCTCAGGTCGTACGGGTCGGTCACCCGGCCCTTCGAGGGCACCACGTCGGCGCCCAGCGTCTCGAAGTCGACGGGCGTGAGCGGCGACGTGGGGCACGGATCGCACGAGCTGGCCTGCCACGCGTACTCGGTGACGACCGCGCCCGGGTTCGCCTTGAGCGTGCGATCGAAGAGGCTCACGTAGAAGTACGGGAACTCGGTCTTCGCGCTCGGCACGAGGTCGATGTTGGTGGGGATGGTGACGTTCGGGTGGTTCGCCACCTCGTAGCGCTGGTTCTTCGCGAGGATGTGGACGATCAGATCCTGCTGGGTCTTCGCGTTGATCAGCCCGAGGCGAATCGGCAGCTCGAACTTCTCGGAGTCGTAGTGGAAGCGCAGCGGCGAGAGCTGCGCCATGCCGTCCTTGAACTCGACCTTCTTCGCGTTGACCCGGGCCACGAAGAACTTCATCCCCTGCTGCACGTAGGGGCGGAAGAGCGGCTCCGCCCCCTCGGGAATGCGGTACCTGTTCTGCTTGAGCCAGGTGTCGAGGCCCAGCGCGTCCTTCGCGCTGAGGATCACGATCTCGTACTCCCCCACCTCGAACTGCGCCTCGATCTTCACCCCCAGGCCGCCGCCGCCTTTGGCGGTGCCGCGCATTCCGAGGCCGCCGACGCCGAACATCATCCCGTCCTCCTCGTCGAAGGCAGGTTCGACCCAGCAGGGGTCGACCTCCCAGTACTCGACGAGCCGCGGCGCCGAGAGCTGGTCGACGCGCGCGAAGATGTCCTTCTTGAGCGTCTTGACGTTCTCCTTCTTCAAGACGACCGGCACGGGGATCACCATCGCGAAGTCTTCCGGTGGCCCCTGGTAGTTGTTCTGCATCGAGAGCACGGTCCGCGTGCCCTCGCGCATCAGCACCACCTGCGTGGCGTTGTTGAACAGCTCCGCGCCGCCGCCCGCGACGTAGAAGCCGCAGAAGGCGTGGGCGGAGGCCGCGACGAGGAACGACGAGACGAGGAGCGCCCTGATCATTTCTTCACCGGGAGGCCTGCGCGGTCCTTCCTGCCCTTGAGGCCGAGCTCGCTCACCGGGCTCTCGATCAGCTTCGCGGTGAGCGCGTCGTCACGCTTCACGAGGCCGAGATCCTCCGCCGCCGTCGCCGGGGGCCGCCCCCCACCCGGAGGGCCACCCCATCGCCCGCGCACCGGGTTGGCGCAGGTGATCGGCCCTTCCCACGGGTAGCGGATCGCGTAGCGCGCCTGGAAGTTGTTCACCGACGACGAGACGGCGCCCTGCTCGAGCTTCTGCCCGTCGGTGAGGAACTCGCGGCCCCCGACGATCGGCGGCGCGGCGCGGAAGACGAGGTCTTCCCCCAGCGACGACTTGTCGTAGCGCGCGTGGAGCCGGGTGAGCACGAAGCGCGCCCCGCCCCTGGCCGCCGAGCGCCGCCAGCTGATCTGCTGCATGGCGTTGCGGATCGCGTTGTCGGCGATCTTCACCTCGTCGGGGTTCGCCTCGGCGCGGTTGGTGATCTCGAGGTTCGGGTACGGAGGGCCGCCGTCGATCACGTCGAGCCCGAGCAGCAGCAGCTCCTGCGGGGTGAGCGGCGGCGTGGGGCACGGGTCGCAGGTCGACGAGTCCCACGAGTACTCGGTCACCACCGCGCCCTTGTTCTTCTTGACCGTCTTGTCGAGGAGGCTCGCGTAGAACGGCCCGAACTCGCTCTTCGCGCTGGGCACGAGGTCGATGTTCGTGGGGATGGTGACGTTCGGGTAGTTCGCCACCTCGTAGCGCTGGTTGCGCGCGAGGATGTGGACGATCAGATCCTGCTCCGCCTTCGCGTTGATGAGGCCGAGGCGAATCGGCAGCTCGAACTTCTCGGAGTCGTAGTGGAAGCGCAGCGGGCTGAGCACCGCGAGGCCCTGCTCCGTGAAGGTCACCTTCGTCACGTCGACCTTCGCGACGAAGAACTTCATGCCCTGCTGGATGTAGGGGCGGAACAGCGGCGCGGCCCCCGAGGGGATCTTGTACTTGTTGTCGCCGAGCCAGGCCTCGAGGCCGAGCGCGTCCTTCGCGCTCAAGATGACGATCTCGTACTCGCCGACGGTGAACTGGGCCTCGATGGTGACGCCGTAGTCCTTCGCGACGCCCGGCGCCGCGGCCCCCATCGCGCGAGACATCGGCGCGGCCATCTTCTTCTCGGCGCGCCGCTCGTACTCGGGCTGGTAGCACGGGTCCTGCTCCCAGTACTCGACGAGGCGCGGCGCGGCGAGCTGATCGATCTTGTCGAACAGGTTCTTCGTGAGCGTCTTGACGTTCTCCTTCTGGAGCACCACCGGCACCGGCACCACCATCGCGAAGTTCTCGGGCGGGCCGCGGTAGGCGTTCTGCATCGAGAGCACGGTCTTCGTGCCCTCGCGCATCAGCACCACCTGCGTGGCGTCGTTGAAGAGCGAGGCGCCGCCGCCAGCGACGTAGAAGCCGCAGAAGGCGTGGGCAGCGAAGGGCAGCAGCGCAGACAGCAGGACGGCGCGTCGGAGCATCGGTTCTCCCGGGTGAGAGCGGTGAGACACCCGGCCCCCTCGCCGGGTTGCACCGCGGGAGAATAGACGCCCGCAAAGACGAAGGGTGAGGCACTTCGAAGAGCGCCCCACCCCAGGTCACTTCAGCAGCGCAGAGGGCTTACTTGCGGAACTTGCCCATCACGTCGCCGAGGCGGGCCTTCGACTGCTCGGCCTGCTTCTTGAGGTACTCGCGGTAGTCGTCGCCGCCGTCGTTGAGCAGCGCCTTCATCGACAGGGCGATCTTCCGATCGCTGGTGTTGATGTCGATGATCTTGACCTCGACCTCCTGGGCCTCGGCCAGGACGTCACGCGGGTTCTCGACGCGCTCCTCGCGGATCTCGGAGACGTGCACGAGGCCCTCGATGCCGGGCTCGATCTCGACGAAGGCGCCGAAGTCGGTGACCTTCGTGACCTTGCCCTTCACGCGGCTCGCGACCGGGTGACGCTCGGCGAGCGTGTCCCACGGATCCTGCTGGAGCTGCTTGATGCCGAGGCTGAAGCGCTCGTTCTCGACGTCGATGTTGAGCACGCACGCCTCGACGACGTCGCCCTTCTTGTAGAGCTCGCCCGGGTGCTTGACGCGCTGGGTCCACGAGATGTCGGACACGTGCACCAGGCCGTCCACGCCGTCCTCGACGCCGACGAACACGCCGAAGTCGGTGACGTTGCGCACGATGCCCTTGATGACCGAGCCGATCGGGTACTTGTCCTCGAGCACCGTCCAGGGGTTCTGCTCGATCTGCTTCATGCCGAGCGCGATGCGCTTGGCCTTGGGATCGATGTCGAGCACGACCGCCTCGACCTCCTGGCCCACCTCGAGCAGCTTGCTCGGGTGCTTGACGCGCTTGTTCCACGTCATCTCGCTGACGTGCACCAGGCCCTCGACGCCCTGCTCGAGCTCGATGAACGCGCCGTAGTCGGTGAGCGAGACGACCTTGCCCTTGACGCGCGTGCCGACCGGGTACTTCTCGTCGGCGCGGTGCCACGGGTCTTCCTGGATCTGCTTGAGGCCGAGGCTGACGCGCTCCGCGGTCGGGTCGAACTTGAGGACCACCACGCGGACCTCGTCGCCCACGTTGAACATCTCCGACGGGTGGCCGACGCGGCCCCACGACATGTCGGTGATGTGGAGCAGGCCGTCGATGCCGCCGAGGTCGATGAAGGCGCCGTAGTCGGTGAGGTTCTTCACCTGGCCCTTCATGATCGCGCCCTCCTTCAGGTTCTTGAGGGTCTCCTTCTTCTGCTCCTCGCGCTGCTTCTCGAGCAGCACGCGGCGGGAGAGCACGATGTTGCCGCGCTTCTGGTTGAACTTGATGACCTTGAACTCGAACTCCTTCGACAGGTACTGGTCGAGGTTCCGCACGGGGCGGATGTCGACCTGGCTGCCGGGGAGGAACGCCTTGACGCCGATGTCGACCTGGAGGCCACCCTTCACGCGGCCGACGATCGTGCCCTTGATGATCTGATCGTCCTTCACCGCGGCGGAGATCTCGTCCCAGATCCGCATCTTGTCGGCCTTCTCCTTGGAGAGGACGACCATGCCGGTGTCGTTTTCGCGGGACTCGAGATACACCTCGACGGCATCGCCCGGCTTCACCGTCACCTCACCCTTGGGGCTGGTGAACTCGGCGATGGCGACCTGGCCCTCGGACTTGTAGCCGATGTCGACCACGGCGTACTCGCCGGTGACCCGAACCACGGTGCCCTTGACGACTTCGCCTTCCTTCACGAGGCCGGTGCGTCCGCCCTCCTTGAGGGAAGCCTCGAACATCGCGGCGAAATCCTCTTCGCCCTCAAAGCCGGTCTGCTGATTGACGTTCTGCTGCATGTGATGGGTTGTCCTGGAACTGCTGAAAGGTGCTGCCACCCCGGGTCGGAAGAGAACGACGTCCTCCGGAGCGTGGGGTAGAGCGCTCCGGGCGGAAACACGCGTCGACGATGACGGTGATGGTGCGGCCCGTAGCCGAAGCCTTTGCCCGGTGCAAGGTACCTCGCGGGTTTTGGCTTCCCCTCCCCGGGCGACCCGGATTTGGTGTGTCAGACGACTGACGACCCGCCGGGAACGACCCGCCCGTCCGGGGGCGTTCACCGCGCACTTTCCGGAGGTTTCGCGCCCATGACACCGATGATCCTCACCCTGCTGGCGGCGGTCGACGCGCCCGTCACGCAGGTCACCGTCTTCACCAACCAGGCCCGGGTGGTGCGCACCGCGCAGCTCACGCTCACCGGGAGCCAGGCGCTCGAGTTCCCGCCGCTCAAGGACAGCGCCGACGTGAGCTCGATCCGCGTCGAGGCGCGCGGGGCGGAGGTCGAGCGGGTGGACATCGAGCGCATCGCGCCCGAGAAGCTGCGCACCGACGAGGCGAAGCGGGTGCTCGGCGAGCTCGACAAGGTCGACCAGGAGCTCGAGCGCCTGTCGCTCGAGCGCGCCGCCCTCACCGCCCAGCGCGAGGGCCTCGAGCGGCTGAGCCCCGCCGTGCCCGAAGGCGACCCGCTCAAGGCGCCGCCGCGGCTCACCAGCGCCGGCTGGGCGCAGGGCTCGCAGTTCCAGGCCGAGCAGCTCGGGCGGCTCCAGCAGCGGCTGCGCGAGGGCGAGAGGGCCACGAAGAAGCTCACCGAGCAGCGGGCGAAGCTCCTCGAGGAGGCGCGCAAGCTGGGCAACCCGCAGACCACCGCGGGCTGGCGGGTCGTCGCCGAGCTGCGGGGCAGCGGCGCCGCGACGGTCTCGCTGAGCTACCTGGTGCACCAGGCGCAGTGGACCCCCACGTGGGATCTGCAGCTCCAGCCCGACACCAACACCGTGAGCCTCTCGCTGGCGGCGCTGGTCAGCCAGGCGTCGGGCGAGGACTGGACCAACTCCGCGCTGCAGCTCTCGACGGCGATCCCCTCGCACGCCGCGCAGCTGCCGAAGCTCGCGACCTGGAAGATCGGCGTCGCCGATCGCTTCATCCCCACCCCGACGCCGCTCTTCTCGCCGGTCTCGCCGCCGCCACCCGAGCGCCCCCTCGCGACCGTGCGCAGCGAGGAGGAGCTGGTGCGCGCGCGCCTGCAGCGGCTGGGCATCGCACCGACCACCACGCCGCCTGGAGGCCTGCTCGATCGTCGCCCGGTCGCCTTCGCCGATGAAGAGCTCGAGGAGGAGCAGGTGCGCCCCGAAGCCGTCGAGCTGGACCGGGCCGAGACCGCCGGGAAGCGGAAGAAGGCCGAGTACGCCCCTGCCGCGCCGCCGCCCCCTGCTCCGGCCGCGATGCCGCGCGCGCAGGCCACCTCCGAGAGCGTGGTCTCGGTGTCGGCCGGGAGCTTCTTCGCGCGCGAGGAGCCGGCCATCCCCACCTCGACCTTCTCCCTCTCACCGCCGCCTGCGTGGCGCCCGCCGCGCTTCGGCCCCGACAGCCCGGTCACGCTCGCCGACGGGTACGACCTGGCCTTCAGCTCGCTGCAGAAGGAGAGCGTGCCCAGCGGCCGGGGCGCGCGGCGGGTGGCGCTCTGGTCGGCGCAGTGGCCGGTCACCGTCGAGCGCAAGCTCTTCCCCGCCCTCACGCAGGACGCCTACCTCGTCGCCGAGCTCAAGAACCCGTCGCAGCAGGTGTTGCCCGGCGGGCCGGCGCAGCTCTTCGTGGGCGCAGACCCCGCGGGGACCGCGCGCCTCAAGCTCGTCTCGCCCGGCGAGGCCTTCACCCTGCCGCTGGGCATCGATCGCGCGCTCAAGCCGGTGCGCAACGTGCAGATGGTCGAGGAGACGAAGGGGCTCATCAGCAAGGACGAGATCGGCACCTACCGGGTGAGCATCGAGCTCACCAACCCGTACCGCACGCCGATCTCGGTGCGGGTGTTCGATCAGGTACCGCTCACCGATCAGAAGGAGCTCGAGACCAGACTCGTCGACTCGAAGCCGGCCGCGATCCAGGACGCGAAGAAGGGCGCGCTCGAGTGGCGCGCGACCATCGCCCCGCAGCAGAAGCAGGTCTTCTCGTTCACCTACACCGTCAAGCGCCCGAAGGGCTGGAAGCTGCAGCAGCAGGAGGTGGTGCGATGATCTCCCTCGTCCTCACGACGATCCTCTCTTCGACCTCCGCGCCCGACGAGGTGGTGGTCTTCCCCGATCGCGCGCAGCTCACCCGCCGGGCGCAGGTCGCGTGCGGCGCGCGGGTGCCGGTGACCTTCGATCATCTCCCGCCGACGGCCGCGCAGGACTCGTTCCGCGCCCAGGTCGTCGGGGGTGACGTCGACGGCATGCGCGCCGAGCTCGTCACGCAGGAGAAGGAGTTCACCCCGAAAGCCGAGGCGCTGGTGAAGCAGCTCGAGGCGCTCCAGGGCGAGCTCGACACGGCCACCGACGCGCTCACCCGCGCGCAGGCGCAGGCCCGCAGCGGGCGGCAGTTCTCGGAGGTCGCCACGAAGCTCGTCTCGCGGGAGCTCGCTGCCGAGCGCCCCGACGTGAAGGCGTGGCAGGCGGCCTTCGACACCTCGCTCACCACCAGCCTCCAGGCGGCGCGGCTCGTCTCGGAGGCCAACGCGAAGCTCAAGGCGCTGCGGCTGCAGGAAGAGGAGCTCCGCCGTCAGCTCGACGAGCTCCGCGCCGAGCAGGCGAAGCAGTCGTGGGTGGTCGAGGTGCTCGCCACCTGCAAGGCCGGCGATCGCAAGACGATGGAGGTCGCCCTCAGCTACGTGGTGGGCGGCGCGGCGTGGACCCCGGCCTACGAGGCGCGGGCCGACGAGGGCGCCAACGCCGTCGAGCTGGCCACCTGGGCGACGATCACCCAGTCGAGCGGCGAAGACTGGCGGCAGGTGAAGCTGACGCTCTCGACGGCGGTGCCCTCGCAGAACGCGACGCCCCCGGAGCTCAAGGTGCTCAAGCTCACGGCCTACGACAAGGGCCCCGAGAAGAAGGTGCTGGTGCGCCGCGACGAGTACGTCGAGCACTCGCGAGCGGGCCGTGACGACGTGGCGCAGTCGACCGGGGCTCCGGTGGCGCGGAGCCAGGGGCTCTCGGTGCAGCTGGCGGTGCCGGAGCCGGCGAACGTGCCCGGCAACCACGCGCCGGTGCGGCTGCTCGTCGGGCGCACGAAGCTCAAGGCGGCCTTCGAGCTGCGCACCATGCCGCGCGTGATGCCGGTGGCCTTCCGGGTCGCGGAGCTGACCAACCTCGCCCCGTGGCCCCTGCTGCCGGGCCGCGTCGACGCGTACCGCAGCACGGGCCTCGTCGGGCGCTACGAGCTCCAGCGCGTCCCGCAGGGCGGCGCCTTCACCCTCACCTTCGGCCTCGAGGACGCGGTGCGCGTGAAGCGGACCATCGTCGAGGAGCTCAAGCGCGACACCGGCCTCTTCAACGGCAACAAGCGCTTCACCTACGCCTACACCTTCGAGGTGGCGAACTACGGGCGCGCGCCGCTCGAGGTCACGCTCGCGGAGACGCTGCCGGTGTCGGAGCTGAGCGATCTCCAGGTCGCGGTCGGCGAGAAGACCACCGCCGGGTACCAGCTCGATCCTCAGGACGGCATCGCGAAGTGGAAGGTCGCGCTCAAGGCCGGCGACAAGAAGAAGGTCGAGCTCTCGTTCCGCGTCGACGTGCCCAACAGCTACGACACCGGTGGGCTCTGAAGCGGCCACTCGAGCCGCTGGCGTGGTCCGTTCGCGGCCACCCCTCGAGGGCGCCCTGCACCGGTCAGCTTCGGCCCACGTGGACCGTGGCCACGAATGGACACCGGAGCCGACCAGGTGGTCGTTCTTCGGCCACCCGGACGACGTTCAGCTCACCGGGCGCGTGAACCGGAGCACCGGTGACGTGAAGCCGGTCAGCGGCTTGCCGGCCAGGTGGTGAGCGAAGAAGCCGACGGTCAGCGCCCGCAGCGTCCGCGCCATCTCGGCGCGGTCGATCGGGCCCAGCGCGCGCGCCATCATCGCCACGTTGTTCATGTCGGTGAAGTTGAGGTGCGCGGCGCCGGCGATGCAGACGCCGCAGCTCCCCGGCGGGGCGTCGGCGAGGAGCCCGTCGTTCATGCCCTCGTTCGCCAGCGAGGTCGCGCCCACCTTCGCCATGTCGGCGTAGACGAAGCAGAACGGCGCCCGCAGCGCATACGGCGCCCCTGGCACCGGGAGCTGGGCGCCGTCGAAGTTCATTCCCGCGCGCACCCGGGGCTCGGTCATCGCCAGGTGCGCGGACACCATGCCGCCCAGGGAGTGGCCGAACGCGCCGACCTGCGCCGGGTCGACGAGGCCGCGGAGCGGCGGCGCCAGGACGCCCTCGTCGAGCTGGGGGAGGTGGTCGATCACCGCGCGCGTGTCGGCGGCCCAGCGGGCGATCACCTCCGGGAGCGCGGCGTAGCCAGGCAGCTTCGCCACGGCCTCCATCGCCTCGCGGAGCGACCTGGCGTCGCGGCACTGCCGGGCCCGGGTGATCGCCGGCGAGGCCTCACGCAGCGCCCCCTCGAGATCCTTCATGCCCTGCTCGAGCGCGGCCCAGGCGGGGAGATCGCGCCTCCAGCGCACGAGCGCGCCGTCGCGGTGGCGCACCACGAGTGACTCGGAGGGATGCCCGACGCTCAGCACCACGAAGCCGTGGCTGGCGAGCTCCTGCATCAGCGAGCCGCTCTGCTTCTGGAACGAGCCGAGGCCGTGGTTGAAGAGCAGCACCGGGAAGCGGCCCTTCGCCGGCGGCCCGTCGAGCACTGCGTGCGACTGGCCGGGGCGGAGCATGAGCTTCGGCACGCGCGTCATGCCGGAGAGCGCGTCGCGGAGCGCCTCGTCGAGCGCCGGCTCGGGCTGCGCCTCGCTCGGCATCGCGGGGTACCACGCGAGCACCGGCACCGCCTGCCCCAGCGCGCCGGGTGGAGCCGCGACGTCGAACGCGCACAACCCGATGGCGTGCGCACCCGACGGCGCCGGGATGACGACCTTCTTGCCGAAGAAGCCCATGCGCGGAGCGATAGCGCGAACAAACCCGGGCGCCGCGACGGTTCGCCCTCGCGACATCACCTCGGCGAACGGGAGAGACAAGAAACGAAGAGGGGGCGGCCGAAGCCACCCCCTCTCGCACTTCACGTCAGGTCGTCCCGCTTACTTGTAGTGGACGTCCTTGATGTTCGCCGTCTTGCCCGGACCGTGGCAGATCATGCACTGCTCGACGCGAGTCGCCTCGACCGCGCGCGTGCCGTAGATGGTCGCGCCGTTCGACTCCATGTGCATGCGAGAGGGCTCGGAGTCGTGGCAGCCGAAGCAGGTGTTCGCGACGGGCGAGATGACCAGCGTGGTCGAAGCCGCCTGCGTGATGGCCTGCGTGCCGATGTTGTAGCCGTAGCCCGCGCCGTAGTTCACGCCACCGTCAGCGTTGACGTAGGGCGAGATGGAGATGGCGAGCGCCGGGAGGCCGCCGTCCGCCAGCCGGGTGACCGCGTCGTAGGTGCCGGTCGCGACCGTCTGCACGAGGCGGCGATCGAGGTTGCGGACGCCCGCGTCGTCAGTGCCCGCGTACCAGGACGCGCTGAAGTCGTAGTAGCCGGCCTGGTGGCACGACTCGCAGTAGTTCAGCTTGCCCGGATACTCGACGCCCCAGAAGCCGGTGGCCGCGCCTTCACCGCCGCCGACGATGGCCGTCGCGTGCCAGTTGTAGGGCACCGTGCGGCGCTGCGCAGCGTGGATCGCGTGGACGAAGCTCTCGGAGCCGGCCGTCCAGGCGCTGCTGGTGCGGTTCTGCGTGTGGCAGAACGAGCAGGTCGCCGCGTCGTTGCGCTGGCCCGCGTGGTAGCTGGGCGAGACGCCGATCATGTTGTGGCAGTCCTGGCACTTCGACGAGAGGACGATCTGGCCCGCGTTCGCGCTCGAGGCGGTCGCGCCGCGGCGGCCGGTGAAGCCCGTCGCCACGCGCCACACGTTCTTCATCGGCATCATGATGCCGCCGACCTTCGTGGTGGTGTTGTAGGCGTAGCCCGCCACGTTGGTCTGGGTGAGCGGCTGCGTCGACGCCAGCGAGTAGGTGTAGCCGAGGCCGCAGGTGAGCATGCTCGCCGTGGGCGGCACGAGCGCGCCGGTCAGCGTCACCGTGTAGTAGCCACCCGTCGGGCCGCTGATGCTGGCCGCGCCGGTGCCCGTGGTCGCCTGGCCGCGCCAGACGGTGCGGAGGTACGCGCTCGCGCTGACGTTGAAGTCAGCCGGCTGCGCGAGCCCGTCCTGAGGCATCGCCCACACGCAGTACACGCTCGGCGAACCGACGAAGTTGTCGATGAGCTCGTTGGTGCCGTCCGAGGTGTTGAAGGTCACGCCCGCGTCGCCTTCCATGAAGCGGAACTTCACGACCGGGTTGACGTAGCCCGTGCCGGCGTCGGCCGCCGCGACGGTGGTCACCGCGTTGAGATCGTACGAGAAGATGCGCGCGCCAGCGGGCGGGTTGGCCGGGTTGCCCATGTACGCCGCGTTGGTGTTCGCGTTGGTGCCGCCCGCGTAGGTGCTGTTCGGGTCAGGCAGCGCGACCGGGAGGTGCACCTTCTCGACCGGGGCGAGGCCGGTCGGGCCGTGGCACATCGCACAGTTGTTGTCGTTGGCCTGCGCGGGGATGGAGTTGCCCGGGCCGTGGCCGACCGAGAAGTCGACGCCGTCGTGGCAGGCGCCGCACGCGCGGCGGCTGATCGAGGTCTTCCAGTTGTCGGCCTTGGCCGCGTTCGAGTGGCACTTGGTGCAGTTGCGGATGTCCTGCGGGAACTCGAACTCGTTGATCTCGGTGCCCATGCCCGCGTAGTTGCCCTTGAGCGTCAGGTGCTCGCCGGCGTGGATCTTGTGGGCGAAGACCGGCAGGTCGATGATCGCCTCACCGCGCAGCACCGAGACGCTGGTGCGGCCGGCCGGCGGGGTCATGTTGCCGTTCGAGTCGATGGTGGGCTCGGCGATGACGGCGTTGCCGCCCGCGCTGTTGCCCGAGTACTTGCGCTGGTTGTTGTGGCACACGACGCAGTAGCGCACGTCGTAGCGCTGGCCGCCGTGGAACGGGGTCGCGCCGCCGACGTTGAGCGCGTTGGCGCGCCACTGGGTGTGGCAGGTGAGGCAGTTGGCCGTCGCGACCTTGTCGTTCTGACCGTCGACGTTCGCGCCGGTGGCGGGAACGTAGTCGTACGTCACGTCGACCGGACGGTAGGGGTTGCCCGAGAGGCCGAGGCGCATGCCGAAGCGGTGCACCGCGTTCGCGTCGAAGGCGACGCCGGCGATCGCCGTGCCACCGTCAGGGAGGGCCGTGGGGTTCTGCACGTCCTTCACGAAGGTGTACACGTAGGTGCCGTCGCCGTTGTCGACGAGCGAGGTGGTGCTGGCGGTCTCGGAGCTCGCGGTGCACGTCGCGCAGTTGGCGATGTGCGAGATCCACGTGTCGAGGCCGAGGCCGTTGGTGGTGGAGCCGGGCACGAGCTGCAGCAGCGCGATGCCGCCGAAGTGCGCCGCGGGGATGCTCTTCACCGGCGTGCCCTTGTTGTTGCGCACCGTGAAGCGCACGACCGGGCGGGCCGCGTTGGAGATGCTCTGGATCGAGACCGCGAAGTCGTCCTGCGAGAGCTCGAAGGCCGTCATCTTCGAGAAGTCGACGACCGCGTTGGCGTCCACGCCGTCATAGAGAGTGACCGAGGTGCCGTCGGTGCAGGTGACGACCTTGGTGCCGGCGTCGGTGATCGTCACCGAGCATGAGGTGCCGTCGACACCGTTGGTGCCGTTCGTCCCGTTGGTGCCGTTGGTGCCGTTCGTACCGGGAGTGCCGTTCTCGCCGGGAGTGCCGTTGGTGCCGTTCTTCACGGTCACCTTCGTCCCGTCAGGGCACGAGATGGTCGCGGTGTTGTCTCCGTTGTCCTTCACGGTGCACGGCTTGCCATCCTGGCCCGCCGGCCCCGAACACGCCGCGACCGCGAGACAGCTCGCCGCAAGCAGGACCCCTCTGAATTGCCTTCTCATATGTGAACCCTCGGTGCAGGACACTTCCACTTCACTTCGGTCTGAAGAGACCGCGGGCGCGGCTGTGCATGGGGTGGTCCAGTCGCAAGTCGGCGGACTTCCTGAAGAACTTGTCGTCAGGGGGCCCTGCCCACACGCACCATCCGCGTCATGACTGAGTTGTGACCGAAGGATTTGCGCGGCTGGAATGTGCGGTGGCGCGGCAGATCACCCGCGCCTACCCGCAAGTCTTGCGTTCTGACGAAGAACGAGGTCTCAGCTCACCCGGCTTTACGGACGAACAGGAGCCCAGCGGCCTCATCAAGTGCCTTGTCTTCGAGGCGATTCAGCTCGCGCGCAGTTTCTTCGCGGCGATTGTCGGCCACGCGGCGAACGACTTCGGCGGCGCGGTGGGCCGAGAGGTACTGATCGCGCGCCGACGAAGCGGTGCGCTGCGCCGACTCGAGCTCGCGCTGGGCGCGGCGGGCGTCGACGAGGGCGCGGTGGTGGGCGAGCTCCGTCACTTCCCACTGAGAGACGTCGGCCCGCATGCGGTTGTCCTGCGCAGCGACGCGGCGGGCCTCCTCGGCCCGGGCCTGCGCGGAGGACACGACAGACTCGGCGCGCGCCAACGCCTGGCCGGCGCGCTCTTCGACCCGCTCCTTCACCGTCACCACGGTGTCCAACCGCGTGCGAACCATGGCCTCGCCGCATTGCAGCCTCCGAACCGGCCGCAGCCGCGCGGAATCGCTGCGCCCCGAGCGGGTCCACCGGCGCGGGGAGAGTCCCGCCTGCCTCCGCGTGGCGCCAGCGGCTGAAGCGAAGCGCGCGGTGTGCCGAAGAGCAGCCGCGAGGGTCTTCCCTCACCCGCGAGGTGGTCACGACGCTGACGAGGCCCCCGCGCACGGCGCTTCCTGCCGGGCCACTTCCGGCCGACGCTCGGAGGCGCCCGGCAGCTCCTGCCGCTCGGCCGTGGCACATGCGCTGCTCACCGTCGTCGCATGGCGGACGGCATCTACGTGAGCATGAACGGAGCGGCGGCGCGCATGGCGCAGCTCGACTCCATCTCGGACAACCTCGCCAACGCGCAGACGCCGGGCTTCAAGGCGGTGCGGCCGAGCTTCGAGGCCTTCCTCGCGAAGGCCGACCCGCATGAGCCGAGCCGCATCTACCCCGCGGCCGTCGCCACGCGCGTCGACCTCTCTCCCGGCGCGGTGGTGCAGACGGGGAACCCGCTCGACGTGCTCCCCACCGGCAAGAGCTTCCTCGGGGTGCAGACCTCCACCGGCATCGCGCTGACCCGCGACGGGCACCTCCAGGTCGAGCGCGACGGCCGGCTGACCGCCGCGGGCCGGCCGGTGATCGATCGCGACGGCCAGCCGATCGTCGCGCCGCCGGGCGCGCAGGTGCGCATCGAGACCTCGGGCGCGGTGTTCGCCAACGAGGCGAAGATCGGCGAGCTGGGGCTCTTCGAGGTGAACGGCCCGGTCGATCGCATCGGCCCCTCGCTGCTCTCGGCGCAGAACCAGGCCGACGTGGTGCCCTCGAGCGATCGCCTCAAGCTGGGCGAGATCGAGACCGGCAACTCGAGCGCCCTCGAGGCCGCGGTGCAGCTCGTCGCGGCGCAGCGCCACTTCGAGACCTCGATGCAGGCGCTGCAGACCTACAAACGACTCGACGAGCGGGCCGCCGAAATCGGCCGCACGCGCTGAAGCCCCTCAAGGAGAACGCACGATGATCCGCTCGCTCTACACCGCCGCCACCGGGATGGACGCCCAGCAGACGAAGATGGACACCATCGCCAACAACCTGGCGAACGCGAACACCACCGGCTTCAAGAAGACGCGCGCCGACTTCGAAGATCTCCTCTCGGAGACCATTCACAGCCCGCGCGACGTCACCCCGCAGGGCGGCTCGGCGCCGGCGCCGCTCCAGGTCGGCCTCGGCGTGCGCACCGCGGCCACCACCCGCAGCTTCAGCCAGGGCGACTTCGTCGAGACCGGCAACCCGATGGATCTCGCCGTCGAGGGCACCGGGATGTTCCGCGTCACCCGGCCCAACGGCGAGTACGCCTACACCCGCGCCGGCAACTTCAAGGTCGACGCCGAGGGCCGCCTCGTCACCCAGCGCGGCGAGCTGGTCGAGCCGCAGATCAC
This sequence comes from Myxococcota bacterium, assembly GCA_049322495.1. GTDB lineage: Bacteria > Myxococcota > Myxococcia > Myxococcales > Myxococcaceae > Archangium_A. The sequence goes on from JBMORD010000279.1 coordinate 23,252, forward strand.
CGTGCCGAAGGAAGCCACCGGGGTCACCGTCAGCCCCGACGGCGTGGTGAGCGCGGCGATGCCCGGGCAGATCAAGCCGCAGGAGCTCGGGCAGCTCGAGCTCACCACCTTCGTCAACACCGCGGGCCTCGAGGCGATCGGCGGCAACCTCTACGTCGAGACCGCCGCCAGCGGGCCGCCGAGCTTCGTGCGCCCCGGCGAGCAGGGCACCGGCACCCTCGCGCAGGGCTTCCTCGAGGGCTCCAACGTCAAGGCCGTCGAGGAGATGGTGGCGATGATCTCCACGCAGCGCAGCTACGAGCTCAACTCGAAGGTCATCCAGACCGCCGATCAGATGCTCCAGCGGCTGACCAACCTCCGGTGACGTCATGAGCGCGCTCCTCGCCCTCGTCGTCGCCGCCAGCACGCCCTCGCTCGAGGCGGCGCTCCAGCGCGCCGTCACCCGCTCGCCCGCGAAGGTGGAGCTGGTCGCCTGGGACGCGCCGCGCAAGTGCCGCGGCACCTTCGAGCCCGCGCCCTTCGAGGCCAGCGGCCGCGTCGCGGTGCGGGTGCGCGGCAAGTCGTGCGAGGCCTGGGGCTGGGCGCAGGTGCGGGTGCTCGTTCCCCTCGCCACGCTCACCCGCGACGTGAAGGCCGACGAGCCGCTGGCCGAGGCGATCGTCTTCGAGGAGCGGGAAGGCCGCGGCGTCGACGCGCTGCCGGCCGGCGCGGTCGCCACCCGGGCGCTCAAGCGCGGCGCGCGCCTCTCGCCCGCCGATCTCCGCACCGGGCCACGGCCGGGCACGCCGCTCACCGTGCGCGTGGTGCTCGGCGCCCTCTCGCTCGAGGAGCGCGGCACGGCGATCGCCTGCGCCGGCGCCGGGGCCTGCGCCGCCCTGCCCTCCGGCAAGCGCGTGGCGGGCGTCTTCCAGGACGGCGTGCTGCTCGTCGGAGGTGCCCCATGAAGCGCGCGATCCTCTTCCTCTCGCTGGCGAGCGCCGGGTGCGGCGTGGCGCACATCGAGCCGTACGTGCCGAAGCAGCGCAACTACGAGGCGATCGCCGCGAAGAACTCCGCCGAGCCCGCGCCGGCCGACGGCAGCCTGTGGCGCGCCGACGCCCGCAACGCCAACCTCTTCTCCGACTACCGCGCCTTCCGCGAGCAGGATCTCGTCGTGGTGCGCATCGAGGAGATGGCCGACGCCAGGCGCACCGCCGACACCGACCTGAGCCGCGACACGCAGTTCAGCGCCTCGGTGCAGGCCTTCCTCCGCACGCTGCAGGCCACCACGCCGCAGGTCGATCTCACCGCCAGCCTCGGCCAGGGCAACAGCTTCAAGGGCGACGGCCGCACGGCGCGCACCGAGAAGCTCACCGCCACCGTGCCCGCGGTGGTGAAGAAGGTGCTCCCCAACGGCAACCTCTTCATCGAGGGCCACCGCGTGGTGCTGGTCAACAACGAGGAGCAGCACTTCTACATCTCGGGCGTGGTGCGGCCGATCGACATCGCGCAGGACAACTCGGTGCGCAGCTCGTACGTCGCCGACGCGGAGATCGAGTTCACCGGCCGCGGCGTGCTGAGCGACAACCAGAAGCCCGGCTTCTTCACCCGCCTGTGGAACTGGCTCTCGCCGCTGTGAGACACGCCATGCGCTCGATCCTCGCCCTCGTGATGCTCGGCTCTCTCGGCGCCCTGGCCGCGCCCTCGCGGCTCAAGGAGCTGGTCGAGGTGCAGGGCAGCCGCGACAACGCGCTGCTGGGCTACGGCCTGGTGGTGGGCCTCGCCAACACCGGCGACTCCGAGCAGGTGCTCTTCACCATGCAGTCGGTGGCCGGCATGCTCGGCCGGCTCGGCGTGCGCGTCGACCCGCGCGAGCTCCGCAGCCGCAACGTGGCGGCGGTGATGGTGACGGCCAGGCTGCCCACCTTCTCGCGGCCCGGCGCGACCATCGACGTCACCGTGTCGGCGATGGGCAACGCGCGCTCGCTCCAGGGCGGCACGCTGCTCATGACGCCGCTCTCGGCCGCCGACGGGCAGGTCTACGCCGTCGCCCAGGGCCCGGTGCAGATCGGCGGGTTCGACGCCAGCGCCACCTTCGCCTCGATCCGCAAGAACACGCCCACCAGCGGCACCATCCCCTCCGGGGCGAGCGTCGAGAAGGCCGTCACCCCGCCGCTCACCGGCGGCGCGCTCGTGCTGCGGCTCAAGAAGGCCGACTTCACCAACGCGGCGCGCATCGCGCAGGCGATCGACGCGGCGATCGGCGCCCCCACCGCGAAGGCGCTCGACTCCGCGGCGGTCGAGGTGAAGCTCCCCGACGCCGAGAAGGATCAGCCGGTGCTCTTCCTCTCGAAGCTCGAGGCCCTCACCATCGAGGTCGATCAGCGCGCGAAGGTGGTGGTCAGCGAGCGCACCGGCACCGTCGTCATGGGCGAGAACGTGAAGCTGCGCCCCGCGGCGGTGACCCACGGCGGCCTGCGCATCGCGATCAACACCCAGTTCGCCGTCTCGCAGCCGCCGGCCCTCGCCACCGCGGGGCAGACCGTCGTCGCGCCGCAGCAGTCGGCGCAGGCCCTCGAGCAGCAGCGCGCCGCGGTGGCCATGCCCGCCGCGTCGAGCGTGGACGAGCTGGTCAAGGCCCTCAACGCGATCGGCGCCTCGCCGCGCGATCTGATCGCCATCCTCCAGGCGCTCAAGGCCGTCGGCAGCCTCGACGCCGAGCTCGAGGTGCAGTGATGAAGCTCCCCGGACGCGAGAGCCAGCAGCTCGAGGGCTTCATCATCAAGCAGCTCCTCACCGCGTCGGGCGCCTTCAAGGGCACCGGCGAGGCCGGCTCCGGGCTCACCGCCGAGCTCTTCGCCGAGACGCTCGCCGACGCCATCGCCGGCAGCGGCCACGGCCTCGGGCTCTCGGAGCTGATCGACCGCTCGCTCCAGCACGGCGCGCCGGCCGAGTCGCCCTTCACCCGCATCTCCTCGGGCTTCGGCGCGCGCGTCGATCCGCTCGATGGGCACGCGGCGAACCACACCGGCGTCGATCTCCCGGCGGCCGAGGGCACCCCGGTGCCGGTGGTGGGAGACGGCGTGGTGATCGCCGCCGGCGAGCGCGGCGGGTACGGCAACGCCATCGAGGTGCGACATGGGGACGGCAGCAGCACCCTGTACGCACACCTGAGCGGGGTCGCCGTCGCGCCAGGCGACCGCGTGCGCGCCGGCGAGACGGTGGGCTTCGTCGGCCAAACCGGCAGATCCACGGGGCCGCACCTCCACCTCGAGCTCCGCCGGGAGGGTCATCCCGTCGATCCGGGGCTGGCGCTTAAGGCCTACGGGCTTCGTGCCGAAAGAAAGGGCGGAGGTTCCCCATGAAGATCCAGGAGTCACCCCTCTCCGTCGTTCCCTCCGCCACCACGCGCGTCGCCCAGGGCTCGGGTCAGGCCGAGCAGGTCGAGCAGAAGCCCGTGGAAGACAAGGTGTCGGTCTCGACTCCCGCGCAGCAGGCGGCGGTCGACGCCGCCCGCCAGAGCGTCTCTTCGGCACGCTCGGCGAAGGTGCAGGAGATCATCAACGCCGTGCGCAGCGGCCAGTACTACCCGTCGCCGCAGCAGATCGCCCAGAAGCTGGTGAGCGAGGCCGAGGTTGAAGCCCGGCTCCGCGCGATCCTCGCCTCGAAGTGAACCGATCGGACGTCCGTCATGAGCCTCCCGCAGGCCCTCGACATCGCGCTCAAGCTCAAGGCGACGCTCTCCACCGAGGTCGCCCGCTCGCAGGAGTCGCGCGCGGTGCTGAAGTCGCTCGACACGCAGAACCTGCTCACCCAGGCCAGCCTGCGCGAGGCCTTCAACCAGCACTCGGCGTGGCTCTCGGCTGAGCTCGGCCGGAACCTCGCGGCCTTCGCCCACCAGCACGGCCTGACCGACATCACGCTCGAGCAGGTGCGCGCGCTGGCGCCCTTCGAAGGCGAGCAGCTCACCTCGGTGTTCGCCGAGATCCGCGCCCTGTCCCGCGCGCTCGCGGAGCTCGATCAGGTCAACCAGGCGCTCGCCGAGAAGGCGCTCACCGTGGTGCGCGCCTACGTCACCCACCTCGCCCCGCGGCCGAACGCCTACACCCGGCGCGGGCAGCCCGCCCCCGTCGAGAGCGGCACGCACTCGGAGCGCGCATGAGCCTCCTCGCCCTCCTCCAGCAGGGTGCGATGAGCCTGCAGGCGCAGCAGGCGTACACCTCGACCGCCTCGCACAACCTCCAGAACGCGAACACCGTCGGCTACTCGCGCCAGCGCGCCGAGCTGACCGCGGTGACGCCGGCCGATCGCTACGGCAGCGCGTACATCGGCCAGGGCGCGATGCTCTTCGCCGTCACCCAGGCGCGCGACCGCTTCATCGAGACCCAGATGCCCGCGGCCATCGGCGCGGAGATGCGCTCGGGCACCGAGATGTCGACGCTGCAGACCGTCACCGCGCTCGATCTCGACGCGAGCGTGGCGCCCGCGCTGTCGAACTTCTACTCGCAGCTCCGCGCGCTCGCGCAGAACCCGGGCAGCGCCAACTACCGCGAGGCGGCGGTGGCGTCGGCCAACCAGCTCGCGCTCTCGTTCAACCGCGCCTCGGCGTCGATCGAGCAGGCGCGCACGGGCATCGACTCGAAGCTCGAAGGCCGGCTGCCGGAGATCAACGAGAGCCTCGCGCAGATCGCCCGCCTCAACACGCAGATCCGCGCCGCGCGCTCCGCTGGCGGCGAGCCGAACGATCTCCTCGACGCGCGACAGAAGCTCGGCGATCGCCTGGCCGAGCTCACCGGCGCCCGGCCGGTGCCCAACGACGCGGGCGACCTGAACCTCGTGCTGCCCAGCGGCACGGCGCTCACCTCGGCGAGCGCGGCCGGCAGGCTGTCGGTGCTGCCCGACCCGGCGAACCGCGGCCACTTCCAGCTCTACGTCACCAAGCCCGATGGGAGCAGCGCGCAGCCGCTGACCGAGCGCCCGGGCGGGGAGCTCGGCGGCCTGCTCGACGCGCGCGACGGCGCCCTCAAGACCTCGAGCGATCAGCTCGATCAGCTGGCGTTCGATCTCAGCGCGGCGATCAACACCGTCGCGCAGACCGGCGTGGCGCTCGACGGCAGCGGCGGCCGCGATCTCTTCACCGGCATCACCTCGGTGGCCGGCGCGGCGCAGGCGATGACCATCAACCCGCAGATCGCGGCCGACGGCTCGCTCTTCCCCGCGGGCGCCACCTCGGCGCCGGGTGACGCGACGGTGGTCCAGGCGATGATCGGCACCGAGAACGCGGCGGTGGGCGGCGCGAGCAGCGCGGCCGGCGCGCTGGCGCGCATCACGTCCGACTTCGGCGCCGCGGCCCAGAAGGCGCAGACCATGCACGAGGGCGACGCGTCGATGCTCAGCCACCTCGACGGCATGCGCCAGTCGACCAGCGGCGTGTCGGTCGACGAGGAGCTGGTCAACATGCAGAAGGCGCAGCGCGCCTACGAGGCCATCACCCGCGTCATCAAGACGGCCGACTCGATGCTCGAGACGCTGATGTCACTCAAGTGAGCGCCAGAAGGGAGGGAACGCGATGAGAGTCAGCGATCAGGCGATGTACCAGCTGGCCAACCAGCGGATCATGCGCGCCCGGCTCGAGAACGTGGAGGCCGGCGACCAGGTCTCGTCGGGCAAACGCGTCGAGCACCCGTGGGACGACTCGGGCGCCGCCGGCATGCTGGTGCGCCACGAGCAGGAGGCCGGCCGCCAGGGCGGGATCTTCACCGCCAGCCAGCGCGCCTCGGAAGAGCTGTCGGTGGTCGACGGGGCGATGGATCAGGTGACCACCACCCTCACCCGCGCCAAGGAGCTGGCGGTGCAGTTCGCCAACGACACCTACGGCGCCAACGAGCGGCTCGGCGGCGCGCAGGAGGTGCGGCAGCTCTTCACCGCCGTCGTCTCGCAGCTCAACGTGCGCTTCGGCGAGCGCTACCTCTTCGGCGGCATGCAGGACGGGGCCCCGCCCTTCGACGCGGCGGGCAACTACCTCGGCGACGCCAACATCCGCCGCGTGGAGATCGCCCCCGGCGTGATGCAGGACGCCTCGGCCCGCGCCGACGTGGCGCTCAAGGGCGCGGGCGGTGGCGTCGACGTGCTCCAGACGCTGCAGGATCTCGTCACCTCCCTCCAGGCCAACAACGGCAACGGCATCCGCACCGCGGTGGGCGCGCTCGACGACGCGCTCGGCCAGGTGTCGCGCGAGCGCAGCCGCGTGGGCGCGATGATGAACGTCTTCGACGTCGCCGCGAGCATGGCGAAGCAGAACCGCGACGCCGCCACCGACGCGCGCGCGAAGCTGGAAGAGGTCGACATCTTCGAGGCGTCGACGCGCTTCGCCGCGACCCAGCGCGCGCTCGAGGCCAGCCTCTCGGCCGCGGCCCAGCAGTTCAAGCTCAGCCTCCTCGACAAGCTGTGAGGGCCGCCCCGTGCTCCGCCGCACCACGCGAGCCCCCGTCGACCCCGCGCTGCCCGTGCTCCGGCGGCGTGCGTCGGCGCTGCTCGCCGATCAGCCGTCGCGGGTGCGCGCCTTCGTGCGGGTCTTCCCGCTGCTCCTCTCGGCGCGCTTTCGCCGCCCGAACCTCGAGCAGGAGCCGCCCGGGCTCGTCGCTGCCCCGCGCCGGCGCCGCTGGGGCCGGCTGTGCGCCCAGCTCGAGCTCCCGCCGCCGCTCGGCTGGTACGCCACCGCCCACCCGCTCGTGCGCAGCGTCATCCTCGCGCCGCGCGCCGACGGCAGCCTCGAGCTGATCGTCGTGCCCGTCGAGGGGCTCACCGCGCACCAGGAGCGCCGGCTCGCGCTCCGCCTCGACGCCATCCACTACCTCGCCGCGCGCCACGCCCCGGGGCTCGAGCTCCGGCAGGCCGACGCGCGCACGCTCGCCCCCTCGCTCTTCGCCTGGGCCGCGGTGATCGCCGGCGACGTGCCGCCCGTGGAGCCCGGAGCCGTCGATCGCCTCGACGTGCTCGCGCGGGCGCCGAGCCCGCTCCTGCGGTGCGTGTCGCTCCTGGTGCCACCCGACGCGCCGCCGCCGCTGGACATCCTCCGTACGGCGCACGTGCCGTCGCGCCCCCTGCCCTTCCTCGCCACCTGGAGCGGCCAGGCGGTGGCGAGGGATCTCTGCGCCCTCGCCGGCAAGGAGCTGTCGGCCACCGAGCTCGGCGGCCTCGCGACCCAGCTGCGCACCGCCGCCCTCGGCGCGCTCCGCAGGCTGCCGCCCGGCCCGCGCCGCGAGGTGCGCCGGCTGGTGCGACCCGCGCTGCTCGGCTCGCGCATTCCCCCGGCGCTGCGCGAGCACCTCGAGCGCACGCTCAGGCGCGGCCGCCTGCGCGAGGTGCAGCGAGAACCGGGCTGGGAGCTCGAGCTCGACGGCCTGGTGCTGGTGCGCGCCGCTTCGCTCGATCAGCTCCGCGCGCGCGCGGTGGCCGAGTCGCCGCGGCTGGCGAGGCCGGGGCCGATCTGGCCACGCGTCGCGGCGCTCCTGTCGAGAGACGACGTGATCACCCGCACCCACGCGCTGGCGGTGCTCGAGCCGGGCTTCCTCCGCCACCTGGTGGTGGTGATCCCCCGCAGCGGCCGCCCGCGCGCGCGCCGCGTCGACGTGCCGGGGCTCATCCGCCAGCTCCTCGCGTGGCACCGCCAGGGAGTCCCGGTCGAGCTGGTGACCGAGGGCGGGTGCGATCCCGCGCTGCTCTCCCGCGCCGCGCAGCTCCTCAAGCTCCAGCTCGAGCCGGGCAGCACCATCGCCTACGAGCTCGACGACGCGCGCGTGCAGCTGGTGGGCAGCGGCACGTCGAAGGAGCTGCCGATCGACGTGGTGCTCCGCCGCCCGCGCCGGCTCGCGTGGGTGCCGCGGCGCGCCGACGTCGCGCGCTCGCTGCGCCGGCCGCTCGCGACGGGCCTGCCGACGGTGCACGCGGTGGCCGTCCCCCACGGGCCGCACGTGGCGGTGTTCGCGCTCGACGCCGACGGGGCGCTGTTCCGCGAGCGCATCACCCCGGCAGAACTCGCCGGCACGCTGTCGGACTACCGCGAGGTCCTCCGGCACACCGACCCGCCCACGCTCATCGCCACGTCGGTGCACCCGACCCTCGACGCGCTCGCCGGCCTGCGCAGCGAGAGCGGCCCCTCGGTGACGCTCGAGCTCGAGCTCGGGCCCGACGGCGAGCAGGTGCTCTTCGAAGGCGAGCGCTTCGGGCGCGGCGCCGAGCTCCCGTGGAGCGCGCTCGCCGAGGCGGTCCTCAGCCACTGGCCGCCGGGCACCTGGGCGTCGCTCAGCGTGCCCCGCGTGCGCACCGCCGAGCCCGTCGGCGCGCTGTGGCTCCTCGCCGCGCGCTCGCGCGTCCTGCGTCGGGTGAACACCCACCTCCGCCGCATCTCCCGGCTCCTCCGCGCCGCTTAAGCGGCCGGCAGGTTGTGCCGAACACCCGGCAGAGGCGGACACGGTGTCTCGCCTTCATCAGCAGCAACCTGAAGGAGTCCCACCATGGGTTTCTCGATTCGTACCAACGTCGGCAGCCTCAACGCGCAACGCAACCTCTTCAACAGCGGCGACATGCTCGAGAGCAGCTACGCCAAGCTGTCTTCCGGCTTCCGCATCACCAAGGCCGGTGACGACGCGGCCGGTCTCGGCATCTCGGTCAACCTCACCGCGCAGATCCGCAGCTTCAACCAGAGCAACCGCAACGCGCAGGACGCGCAGTCGCTCATCCAGACGGCCGAAGCGAACCTCAACCAGACCACCGAGCTGCTGACCCGCATGCGCGAGCTGGCGATGCAGTCGGCGTCGAGCGGCGTGGGCAACACCGAGCGAGGCTACATCCAGACCGAGAACACGGCGCTCATCACCGAGATCAGCCGCATCGCAAACGCGGCCGAGTTCAACGGCCAGGCGCTCCTCAACTCCGGCGCGACCTCGCTCACCTTCCAGGTCGGCATCCGCAACGTCGCGGCCAACGACCAGATCAGCGTCTCGACGGTCGACGCCACCGCGGCGACCCTCGGCGTGAGCGCCCTGGACTTCTCGACGCAGGCTGGCGCGCAGGGCGCCCTGGCCACCATCGACACCGCGCTGCAGACCGTCTCGCAGGCCCGCGCCGGCTTCGGCGCCGCCGGCAACCGCCTCTCGTCGGTGATCCAGAGCATCCAGCAGTCGTCCGAGTCGCTGTCGGCCGCGAACAGCCGCATCCGCGACGTCGACGTGGCCGAGGAGACCTCGAAGATGGCCCGCACGCAGGTGATGATGCAGGCCGGCGTCTCGGTCCTCGCGCAGGCCAACCAGGCCCCGCAGATCGCCCTCAAGCTGCTCGGGTGATGCCCGGCTGATTCCGCAGCACCCCTCGTAGCTCCCTCTCACGCGGGCGGGTTCGAGCCACCTCGGACCCGCCCGTCGTCTTTCTGACGCGCACGCAGGACTGCACGTTGCATCGCTTCGTGCCGAAGGAGTCATTGCCATGGCCAGCACGTTCAACGTCGGCGGGATCGCTTCGGGGCTCGACACCAACTCGATCATCGATCAGCTCGTGAAGATCGAGAGCAGCTCGGTCACCGCCGCGCAGAGCCGCCAGGCCGCCTACAAGTCGCAGATCAGCCAGCTCGGCACCCTCGTCTCGAAGCTCCAGGCGCTCGGCAGCGCGGCCAGCGCGCTCAACGTCAGCGGCGCCCTCGGCCTGTCGCAGGTCGGGACGGCCACCGGGTTCAGCGCGACCCCGAGCTCCTCGGCGACCGCGGGGCGGTACGACGTGCTGGTCGAGGATCTCGCCACCGCCGCCAAGGCGAAGAGCGCCCAGTTCAGCTCGGCGACCGATGCCGTGAAGGCCGGCACGCTCGACCTGTCGATCAACGGCACCACCACCTCGGTCACCATCACCGACGGCATGACGCTCGGCCAGGTGGCCAAGGCGATCAACGACTCCGGCGCGGCGGTCAGCGCCACGGTGCTCGAGTCGAACGGCAAGGCCTTCCTCTCGCTCACCAACAAGAACACCGGCTTCACCGTCGGCCAGCCGGCGGCGTCGGCGCTCACCATCACCGAGATCTACGGCGGCACCACCGGCACCGAGCTCGGCCTGGCGATCACCCAGCCGGCCACCAACGCGAAGGTGACCATCGACGGGCTGTCGTTCGAGCGCACCGCGAACGTGATCGACGACGCGCTGCCCGGCGTCACCCTCTCGCTCAAGGCGAAGACCACCAGCAGCGAGGTGCTCGAGCTGGCCAACGACACCGCGGCGACCGCCACCAACCTCCAGAAGTTCGTCACCGCCTACAACGACGTGATGAAGGTGCTCCGCGAGAACCTCAACATCGGCCAGAGCACCGATCGCACCAAGACCCTCGGCGGCGACTCGGCGATCCGCCAGCTCCAGTCGTCGATGATGAACGTCGTCAGCTCGGTGGCCAACCCCGGCTCGACGGTGCGCAGCCTCGCCGACCTCGGCATCAAGACCCAGGGCGACGGCACCCTCGCGCTCGATCAGGCGCGCCTGTCGAAGGCCATCGCCGCCGACCCCGCTGCGGTCAACGAGCTCTTCCAGACCGCCAGCACCGGCGTGTCGGCGCAGTTCAAGGCCCTCACCGACGGCTACACGAACGCAAGCAGCGGCATCCTCGTGTCGAAGAGCAAGAGCTACGAGCAGTCGGTCAAGCAGCTCGACAAGCAGATCGACGGCCTCCAGCTCCGGCTCGAGGCGTACCGCAACAAGCTCGTCGCGCAGTTCACGGCCATGGAGAAGGTCGTGTCGAACTTCAAGTCGCTCGGGAACTACCTCACGAGCCAGGAAAACAAGTCGAACAACAGCAACAACGGTTGAAGAGGTCACCGCCATGAACGCCACCCGTGCCTACGCCCGCGCCAGCCAGGAGACCGCCTCGAAGGAGCGCCTGATGGTGATGCTCTTCGAGGCTGCGCTCCGCCACATGCGCCACGCGGCGACGCTCCTCGAGCAGAACAAGGTCGTCGACGCGATGCCGCTGATGACGAAGGCCAGCGACATCGTCACCGAGCTCGCCGCCACCCTCGACGCCAACGCGGCGCCGGAGCTCGCGAAGATGCTCGGCGAGCTGTACCTCTTCGTCGCGCAGCGGCTCTCGCGCGCCGCGTCGTTCCGCGACGTGATGGCGCTGCGCGAGGCCGAGCGCGCCTTCGCCCCGGTGGTGGAGGGCTTCCAGCAGGCGGTCGCCCAGCTCAGCGCCGGGGCCACCCCGTGAGCCCGGTGCGTCACGAGCACCTCCACGACGCGCTCCACGCGCTCGAGCGCGCGCTGGCGCTCGGCGACGCGCTGGCGGCCGAGCAGGAGATGTCGAAGGCCCTCGAGCGCTTCGCCGCCACCCCCGGCGCGCACCAGGACGAGCGGCTGCTGCCGATCTACGAGCGCTGTCAGCGGCTCGCGCTCGAGCTGCGGGAATCGCTCGCGGCGGCCCTGCGGGGCTCGGCGAGGTCGAGCCGCGCGGCGCAGGCCTACGAGCGGGAGGCGGGAGGCGCCCCGTGATGCCCCGGCTCTCGGTGGTGATGATCGTCCGCGACGAGGCGGAGATGGTGCCCGGCTTCCTCGAGGCCGCGCGCGGGCTGTGGGACGAGCTGGTGGTGGTGGACACCGGCTCGAAGGACGACACCGTGGCGCGCTTCGAAGCGGCGGGCGCGAAGGTCGTCCACTTCCCGTGGGTCGACGACTTCGCCGCCGCGCGCAACGTGAGCCTCGAGCACGCCACCGGCGACTTCGTGCTGGTGCTCGACGCCGACGAGCGCGTCGACGCCGACTTCATCGAGGAGACGCGCGCGCGCCTCCTCGAGCCCGGCGTGGGGGCGCTCCTGGTGCGCATCTCGAACCAGCTCCCCTACGGCCACCGCCGCGACTCCTGGGTGCTGCGCGGCTGGCGCCACAGCCCGGCGGTGCGCTTCCGCCACGCGATCCACGAAGATCCGAGCGAGTCGGTCTCGCACCTGCTCGCCACGCGCGGGCTGACCCTCGCGCGCATCGAGGCGCCGGTCGAGCACCTGGGCTATGTGCGCACCCGCGCCGCCGCGCGCGACAAGAAGCAGCGCGACAGCGCCCTGCTCCGCGCCTGCCTCGCGAAGGATCCGTCGGACTTCTACAGCCGGCTCAAGCTGCTCGAGCTCGCGCGCTACTGGCAGGACGAGGAGCTCTGGAGAACGGAGGCGCGCGCCGCCACCGATCAGCTCGAGGCCGAAGGGCGCGCCTGCCTCGAGGGCAGGCCGTGGGCGGGCGAGCTGATCGCCCTCATCGCCGAGGGCCTCTTCGCGCCGAGCTCCTCGGCCGCCCTGCTCTTCCTCGATGGCTGGGCGCCGCGACTGCCGCACTCCGCGGCCTTCTTCCACCGGCGCGGCGTGTTCCTCGAGCACCAGGGGCACTTCGCGCGGGCGCGCGCCGACTTCGAGGCGTGCCTCACCACCGGCGAGGTGACGGGCGATCTCCAGCTCCTCTCGGTGCGCCCGCGGCTCGGCCTCGCCCGCCTCGCGCTCGAGGAGGGCCAGCCTCCGCGCGCCCTCGAGCACGCGCGCTCGGCGCTCGAGTCGGGCCCGAGAGATCCCGAGGCGCTGCTCGCCGTGGCCAGCCTCACCCGGCACCTCGAAGGCGCCGGCGCCCTCGAGCGGTGGGCCGAGGCGCACCAGGCGATCGTCCCCTCGTGCCCCGAGCGCGACTGGGCGGTCGGCGAGGCGCACTTCGTCGCCGGCGATCACCGCGCGGCGGTGCACTGGTTCCGCAGCGGCGCGGGCGTGCCGCCGGGAGGCCCGTGCGCACTCCGGCTCTCGCAGGCCCTGCTGGCCACCGGTCAGTTCCAGGCCTCGGAGCAGCTCGCCCGCCAGCTCGTCGCCGAGCAGCCGGAGGCCGGGCTCGGCGTGCTGCTGTTCGATCTCGCCGACGGTCGCGACACCGCCCTCGAGCTCGAGCTCACCCAGGAGAGCGCCAACACCGCGATGCGCCAGTGGGTCGACGCGCTGATCGCCTCACGCCAGAAGTCCTTCGTGCGCAAGGTCCGCTCCCGGATCGGGGCGGTCGCCGACCTCTTCCCCTGGCTGACCGGCTACCTCCTCAAGAAGAGCGCGTGAGAGACTGCAGGCCATGCTGTCGGCCCTGATCCTCGCGATCACCCTCCCGCTCCCGGCCAGCCCGCCCACGACGGGCGAAGCGCCGGCGGAGCCGCTCGCGCTCAGGCTCGCCCAGGGCCAGCCCCAGTCGCTGCCCACCCTCGCCCGGCAGCTCAGGTCCATCGCCGACGAGACGGAGCGCGCCCGCGCCGTGCACGACTTCGTCGCGCTGTGGCTCGAGTACCGCGCCGGCGATGGCTCACCACAGGAGCCCGCCACGGTGCTCGCGCGCCGCACGGGCAACTGCGACGGCTACGCGCGGCTGTTCGAGGCGCTCGCGCGCGCTGCGGGGCTCGAGGTGAAGACCATCACCGGGCTGGCGCGCGATCTCCAGGATCGCCCGCAGCCGCACGCGTGGAACGTGATCCGCCTCGGGGGGGCCTGGCGCTTCGTCGACGTCACCTTCGACGACCCGACGGTGGTGGGCGAGAGCAACGGGCCGGCGCTGCGGAGCGACTACTTCCTCACGTCACCTGACGTCGCGATCCTCGATCACCTCCCGGCCGATCGCCGCTGGCTGCTGGGCGCCGCGCCCCTCACGCGCGGGCAGTTCCTCGCCCAGGGGCCGGAGCGCGCGACGACGCGCGGGCGCGGGCTGCGGCTCGGGGCGACGCGCCGCGAAGACGAGGTGCTGGTGGTGCCGATCGGCAACGAGACGCGGCGTCACCTGCTGGTGCGGATCGACGGCGAGCCCTGCGCGCCGGTGAGCGACGCGCCCGAGCTCGAGGTGCGGTGCGCGGCGAAGGCGGGCCAGCCGCACCGTCTCGAGCTCTTCACGCACTCGGCGCCGACCGGGCTCTTCCTGTCGGTCACCGAGTGGACCACGCCCTGAGGCGGGCTCAGCGGCGGCGGTTCTTCTTCTTGTTCTCCTTCTCGCGCTTGCGCCGCTCCTTCAGGGCCTTGCGCTCCGCGTCGCTCATGCCGCCCTTCTGGGGGCCGAGCGAGTAGCCCTGCATGCGCGCCTGCGCGAGCTGCGCCTTGCTCATCGGCGGCGTGTAGCCGGCCGGCAGCCCCGCGGGCATCTGCATCGGCAGGCCGCCCATCCCGGGCATGCCCGGCATGCCGCCCATGCCCAGCGCCTGGGCCATCGTCGGGTCCTTCCCGAAGAGCGCGCCCAGGTCCATGTTCTTCATCTGGTTCATCTGGCCGAGCTGCTTGAAGAACGGCAGCCGCCCGAGGATGCCCGGGTCCTGCCCGATGGCGCCCATCACCTGCTGCATGCCGTTGAACTTCTGCATGAGCTCGGCGACCTCCTGCGGCGAGCGCCCGGACCCCTTCGCGATGCGCTCCGCCCGACCCTTGTTGATGCGGTGGGGCTCGAGGCGCTCCTGCTCGGTCATCGAGTTGTAGATGGAGTCGATCTTGTCGAGCTCCTTCTCGTTGGGGTTGAGCTGCTCGGTCATCTCGCCGAGGAAGGGCATCTTCTCGAGCAGGTCCTTGAGCGGGCCCATCTTCCGCACGGTGCGGATCTGCTCCATGAAGTCCTTCATGTTGAAGCGGCCCGAGAGCAGCTTCTTCGCGTCCTCCTCCGCCTTGTCCTGATCGACGACCTGCTCGAAGTCCTTCATCAGGCCGACGACGTCGCCGAACCCGAGAATGCGCGAGGCGAGGCCGGCCGGGCGGAACTCCTCGAGCTTGTCCATGCCCTCGCCCATGCCGAGGAACTTGATGGGCTTGCCGGTGACTTCCTTGATCGACAGCGCCGCGCCGCCGCGGGCGTCACCGTCGAGCTTGGTGAGGATGAAGCCGTCGATCTCCAGGCGGCGGTTGAACTCGGCGGCCGTCTTCACCGCGTCCTGACCGATCATCGCGTCGGTCACGAAGATGATGTTCTCGGGCTTGATGGTGGCCTTGATCGCCTCGAGCTCGCCCATCAGCGCCTCGTCGATCGCCAGACGGCCGGCGGTGTCGACGATCACCGTGTCGAGCTTCTCGGCGCGGGCCTTCTCGTAGGCGCGCTTCGCCAGCTCCGGAGGCTGGAGCCCGGGCTCGTGGAACACCGGCACCCCGAGCTTCTCGCCGAGCACCTTGAGCTGATCGACGGCGGCGGGGCGGTAGATGTCGGCGGCCACCAGCAGCACCGCGCGGCCGTCCTTCTTCAGCTTCGCCGCCAGCTTGCCGGTGGTGGTCGTCTTACCGGAGCCCTGGAGGCCGACCATCATGATGCCGCTGACCTGCCCCTTCGGCTTGAGCTGCAGCGACGTGTCGACCGGCCCCATGAGGGCCTCGAGCTCGTCGTGGCAGATCTTCACGAAGTGGTCGCCCGGCGAGACCTTCACCTTGCGGCCGGCCTTGTCGGTGACGGAGGTCTGCACCTCCGCCCCGGCGGCCTTCTCGCGCACGCGCGCCACGAACTTCTTCACCACGTCGAAGGCGACGTCGGCCTCGAGCAGCGAGACGCGAATGTCGCGCAGCGACTCGTCGATGAGCTCGGGCGTCAGCTCGGCCTTGCCCAGCAGGCGGTTCTTGGCCGCGCGAAATCCCTTGGAGACGGTTTCCAGCATGGGCGCGCTCCTACACCAGAGGGCCCCCGCTCAACACGCGCAAACATCACCCGTCCGCCCGGCCGGGCGGCGGGCCAGCGGCCCCAGGCGTGGAGATCGTCCCGCAGGGACGCGGGCTCGAGCACCTCGACGTGCTGCTGCCAGGACGCCACCCAGTTGGTGACCTCGTACGACGGCGTGCAGGTGAAGGTCAGCTCGGCGCCCCCGTCCTCGAGCGGGCGCAGCTCCTGCGACGGGTGCCAGATGCGCTCCTCGATGTACGGCCGCGCCCACGCGTCGAAGCGCAGGTGGAACCGCACGCGCTCCTTGCCGAGGAAGATCCCGAAGGCCGAGTCCTCCAGCCGTTCGGGGTCGTAGTCGTCCGGCACCTCGCCTTCGTCGTCGGTCACCTCGAGCTTCTTGAGGCGGTGGAGGTTGAGCAGCAGCACCGTCTTGAACTTCTCGCGCCAGGCGTGCACGTAGACCGAGCCGTTGTGCACCAGCAGGCGCAGCGGCAGCACCCGGAAGCTGCGCTCGGTGTTGCCGGAGCTCGGCGCGCGGTAGGTCACCACGCACTCGCGCCGCCGGGAGATCGCCCCCACCAGCTGCACCACGAGATCCGGCGGCGCGCCCTTCCACGCGAACTTCTCCCAGCTCAGGAAGCAGCGATCGATCTCCGCGAGCTGCTGGCGGCCCGCCGGTCCGAGCGCGCGCTCGACGCGATCCGAGAGATCTTCCATCACCGCGAAGAGGCTCTCGGTGTGACGCAGCGCCTGAGCCTCGGCCATCGCCATGCGCAGCGCGAGGAAGTGGCTGGCCTGCAGCAGCTGGGTGACCTTGTTGGTGCGATCGACCTCCAGCCTCCAGCGCATGCGCGTCGAGCCGTCGATGGTCTCCTTCTTCAGGGGAATGCCGGCGCTCTCGAGAGCATCGAAGTCTCGGCGGATGGTGCGCGTCGAGGCCCCGTAGCGCTCCGACAGCTCATACAGATCCGCCCCGCCCGTCCGCTGCACGTCCTGCAACAAATGGAGCACCCGGACCAGCTGCTCGTTCCTCGCCACATCCTCCCGACTCCGCTTCTTTGCTGCCACAACGACCTCCTGCTGCAATCATAGACAGCTTCGACCGGCGTCGGACGCTCGGATTCACGTCAGAGACCAACGCAGCGAGATCTGCTCGCCGAGCTCCAGCTCCGCGCGCTCGCGCAGCGCCGCCACGCCGACCTCCACCCCCGCGCGCCACAGCCCGTTGGTGCTCCCGGCGTCGGCGAGCACCGCGTCACCGTCGATCAGGAGCAACGCCGCGTGCACGCGCGACACGGTCTGGTTGGCGATCACCACGTCGCATCGGGGATCGCGGCCGATCAGCACTCCGCGCTCGAGCGCCGCGGCATCGACGCGTCTCTCCTGGCGCTCGCAGCGGCCCGTGACGCGCAGCACGCCGGTCCCCCGGCTCCGCGAAGGCACCGCAGCCGAGGGGACGACCTGCAGGGTCACGCGCGGCAGCAGCGAGCTCCACGGGCGAGGGGCGTCAGCGAGCCACGGGAGCGGCTCGCCGGTGGGAACGCAGAAGAGCGTGAAGGCCGAGAGGGTGAGGATCACCATCCCCTCGGCGTCGACGCGCCGCACCGGCGGGCCGCCCTCGAGCGTGAGCCCGTCGGTCGCCGAGAGCCCGAGCACCGTGAAGCGCACGCCCCGCGGCCCCCGACGGACGACGAAGAGCACGTGCCGGAGCGACAGCGCGTCATCGAGCGGCAGCGCGAGATCGACCCCGTCGTGCGTCTCCTCGAGCAAGGCCGACGCCATCATCCGCTGCCGGTCGACGAACGCGTGCTCGACCCCGGACCGCGAAGGGCGCAGCGAGGCGACCCGCGTCACTCCACAGGCATCGCGCAGCGGCGCGACCGACGACTGCACACGGGCATACCGGGTGGCTTCCATGAAGACTCCTCGCTCGAAGCGGCGAGTCTCGTGGCCAACCGTGACACCTGACGTCACACCTCGCGCCACACAGGACAACCATGCTCTGACCTCACATGTCCGACCCGGGTGTCACCCTGCGCGCTCCACCAACGGAGGCGTGCATGCAAAGACTGTGGATGATGGGGTTCGTGGTGTTGACCTTCTCGTGCGGCGGCGGTGACCCGACGGGGACTGGCGGCGGCGCGGGAGGAGGCTCCGGCGGGTTCGGCGGGGGCTCCGGAAGCGGCGGCGGCGCGGGCGCGTCCTGCAACGCGAACACCTGTGCCGGCTGCTGCTTCAACGGCGCGTGTCAGCCCGGCAACACCGCGGCGGCCTGCGGCAAGCTGGGCGCGGCGTGCGCGAGCTGCGCCACGAGCCAGATCTGCCGCGTCGATCAGACCTGCGGCGTCGACCCCGAGTCGACCTGGCGCGTGCAGCCGACCGCGGCGACGATCGCGACCAACGACAACGGCACCGCGTGGGACGGTGACGGCTCGGGCCCCGACGCGCGGGTGTTCATGTGGTGCGCCGACGCGACGACCCCGAGCTCGACCGCGGAGGCCTCCGACACCTGGCAGCCGAGGTGGACGAGCGGCGGGTGCTCGGCGAAGGCGAAGGACCTGCTCCGCGCCGGCTGGTCGTTCCAGCTCTACGACGTCGACGCGATCAGCGACGACACCATCACCAGCCGGCTCCAGGTCACGCTCACCGAAGAGCACTTCACCAACGGGGGCTTCACGCTTTCGGCGAGCGGCGGCATGCAGAGCATGAGCGTCTCGCTGACCCGCCAGTAGCGACTGGGAGCGGCCCACGGCCGCCCGGGCGCACCTCACTCGGGCGGTTGGGCGACGACGCGCGCCACGGCGATCAGGCTGCCGAGGCCACGCTGGCGGAGCTCGTCGAGATCGAGCCACCAGCACATGCGCCCGCCGTCGCTGAGCTTCCGCTTGAGCGGCACGCCGACGCTCTCGAGCGCCGCGAGATCGCGCCTGATGGTGCGCGTCGTCGTCTCGTGGCGCTCAGCCAGTTGGTACACATCACATCCGCCGCGCGTCGCCAGATCCGACACGAGACGCAACACCCGCACCAGCTGTTCGTTGCGGCCCTTTTTGCCCACGCTCGCACTGTCGCGCACCACCGAGACACCAGAGGTCACACCGCGCTCGCTGGCGAGTCATGACCGCCCGTCCAAACCAACCACACAGGAACAAACACATGTTCGAATACCTCGTCGATGCCTTCGTCCCGAGCGCCCCCGGCTGCGGCAAGCCGGACATGGGATGGGACGCCAGGAAGTGCGCAGAGTTTCAGTCATTCCTCAATGCGCGCGCGGCTCAGGGCTGGCGGCTGCGCTTCCAGGAGTACCGCGAAGTCAAGGTGCAGGGCTGTCTGTCCATGGGTTCGGGAGCCTGGCTGGTCTGCACCTTCGAGCGCGCCGCGTCGTGAGCGAACGGCACCCCGGGCTGGCGTTCTCCGCCCTCGAGCGCGCGCCGCGGCGTTCCCCGCCCGAGCCGCGGGCCGCACGACGACCCGCGAGGTGGCCGTGGTGGCTCGACCCCCTCGCGATCGTCGCGCTGGCGGTCGTCGTCGCCTACCGCGCCCTCGTGCCCATCGCGTGGAGGCGCCGCTGCATCTACACGCCGAGCTGCTCCGCCTACGGCCTCGCGTCGCTCACCCGCTACGGCGGGCTCCGTGGCGTCCGCTACACCCTCGCGCGGCTCCGTCGCTGCGATGGCTCCCGCTTCGACGGCGGCGAGGACCCGCCGTGAGCCTTTTCAAGCCGGCAGACGGCCAGTAAGTCCGAGGGCGCGCGCGAGTGGCGAAACCGGCAGACGCAGCGGACTTAAAATCCGCTGGCCCTTTGGTGGGCCGTAGGGGTTCGATCCCCCTCTCGCGCACCACCCTCGACTGGAGCCTGCATGTCACCCCGTACCGTCGTCCTCCTCGTCGCCGGCTTCTTCGGCGGCCTCGGCCTCGCGTCCTGCGGCCCGACCTCGACCTGCAACTCCGCGACGTGCGGCGGCTGCTGCGACTCGCTGGGCAAGTGCCAGTCGGGGACCACCACCGACGCGTGCGGCACCAACGGGCTCACCTGCGGCCGCTGCGGCACGGGGACGGTCTGCGCTCAGGGTGAATGCCGGGCGAACCCCTCCGGCGGCGGAGGCGGCTCGACGGGTGGCGGTGGCGGCAACACCGGCGGCGGCAGCAACACCGGGGGCGGTGGCAGCACCGGAGGCGGCGGCGGAGGTGGCGGCTGCCGGATGATCCCCAGCGCGGCGACCGGTGACGGAAACCTCATCCTCGCGGAGTACCGCACCTTCACGAGCAACCCCGGCCACTACAACTACGCCCAGTGGGGCTTCCCCACCGGCGTCAGCGAGTTCGACTCGTTCCGCCTCGAGGTGGTCTACCCGAACGACGTCGGCCCGGTGCCTCCGGTGACGCAGGCCTTCACGAACGTCGGCTACTTCCAGTGCTCGATCTGCGCGCTCTTCTACGAGCAGTGCAGCCCCAACACCCTCGAGTGCAGCAAGACCTACCTCGCGCAGAGCGGGAGCGTGACCATCGACCGCGCCGATCGCGCGCTGGCAGGCCGCATGACCGGCCAGGCCTCGAACGTGCGCTTCAACGAGTGGAACCTCATGACCGACCAGCCGGTCGCGAACGGCGGCTGCGTGCAGGTCACCAGCGTCGGACCGTGGAACGTGGGGTGGAACAACGACGGCGGCACGGTGCCCCCCTGATCGGGAGGTCACGGCGAACTGCTCGCGCTCATGAGTCATCTTCTCGCCACCGGGTCGGGGGTGAACCGCCAGTGGCATTTTCCACACGGAGCGAGTGAGGCGGCCGTTACTCGTTGAGCGTGATGCTCGACGGGACGCACGCCGCCTTGAAGGTGCCGGTCACGGCGCTCGACTCGCTCGAGGAGGGCCTGCTCGCGCTCGAGCGCCTGCCTCCGCCGCTGCGCCGGGTCGAGCTCCGCCGGTCCCCCGACGCGGAGGTCGTGCTGGCGCTCCTCGGCTTCGACGACCACCGCAGCTTCATCGTGCAGCGCGCGTCGCTGGAGGCCCTCGCGCGCCTGCTCTCGGCCGAGCTGATCGACGTCGCCCACCTCGAGGGCGAGGCACGTCGCGCCTTCGCCGAGCAGGTCGCGCGCGCCGCGCCTGAAGCGAAGGCAGACGGCAACATCGCGGAGGCGTTCGCGCAGCTCCGGCAGCACCGGGCGGCTCACACCCTGCGCGTGTCCTTCGGCTCCGATGACGAGCTGCTCGACGCGTGGGCGCGCTCCGTCGCGGAGGGCGGGCTGTGGGTGCCCACCAGCGCGCCCGTCGAAGGAGACGCCTTTCGCGTCATCTTCGTCACGCCCGAGGCGACCTACCCCGCCAACCCGGCCACGCGGCTCCACCGGCCGGCGACGCGTGGGCGCGACGGGCTGTGGCTCGAGGTGCAGGCCGGCGACGCGCTGTCGTCGCGGATCATCCGCGCGCAGCAGGAGCGCCGTGACCGCCTCGCGCGCCTCTCGCCGCCGCCCATCGAGCGCTTCGACAGCGATCTCGACTTCGCCATCGACACGCTCGCGCAGCTCGGCGTCTGCTGGGCGCAGGAGCTCTCCCGCAGTGCGCTCTTCCTCCCGACGCCCAACCCGCCGGCCCTCCGCGCGCGGCTGCGGCTCCACCTGCGCCTGCCCGACGGGAAGCTCTTCACCCTGCCCGCGGAGGTCGTCCACCGGGTGATCGCCGGCCCGCGCCCGGGCGTGGGGCTGCAGCTGACGATGAACGCCGAGGTGGGCGCCGCCGTGCAGGAGCTCCTCGCCACCGAGCCGCGCCGCCGACCGCGGGTGCTGGTGGTCGACGACGAGGCGATCTGGCGTTCGACGCTGGTGCGGCTGCTCAAGGAACTCGACGCGGACATCGTGCTCGCGAAGGACGGCCGCGAGGGGCTCACCAGGCTCATCGATCACTTCTTCGAGCTCGACCTGGTGGTGCTCGATCTGCACATGCCGGAGCTCGACGGGCGCGCGCTGCTCGATCGCGTGCGCCGGCTCGGCGGAGAACAGGCGCTGCGGATCTTCCTCTTCTCCGCGGCGGCGCGGGAGGATCTCAAGGCGGCCGGTCAGCAGGCGACGGGCATCTTCTCGAAGCTCGATCCGCTCCACGTGCTGGCGGAGCGGCTGGCGAAGGAGCTCGGCCGCGAGTGGCCTCCGTCGCGCGCGGCGGCGTGATCAGCTCTCGGGCGGGCGCCGACGCGGGACGACGAGGCCCGACGAGAGGCGCTTGAGCACCACCTCGCGCTGGCGGGCCTTGTAGCGCTCGTGGGAGTTCTCGCCCTTCTCGTTCTCGGTCGCCGTCTTCTCGTCGGCGATCTGGAACTCGCAGGTCGCCAGCGTGATGCGGCCCTGGCGCGCGCGGTCGTCCTGCTCCGGCGGCGGGAGGAAGGCGTCGAGGCGCAGCGGCACGTCGGCCACGAAGTTGAGGATGCGGTAGGTCGAGCCCGAGAAGGTGTTGCCGGTGCGGGCGGCGAGCTCGCGCTCCTCGTAGTCGAGATCGAGGTGGAGCTGCCGCGCGTACTTCTTGAAGTTCGGGTACTGCTTCACGAGATCCTTGAAGCGGATCAGCGTGTTCTCGGTCTGCGAGGGGACGATGAAGTTGAAGGGCAGCAGGCGCTGCGTGAGGAAGTAGAGCGTGGGGATGATGTCATCCCGCTCCCTGACGATGATGCGGAAGCGCGTGCGGTCGTAGATCGCCGCGGCGGTCGAGTCCTTCTTGGCGATCAGCTTGGTGATCGTCGACTCGCGCGTCTTGATCGAGTCCGAGAACTCGACGATCGGCAGGCCCTTCTGCCGGCCCTCCTCCATCGCCGCGTTGACGCGCTCGGTGACCATCTGCGCCAGCTCGGCCTCGGGCACGGCGATCTTGAAGAGGAGATCGCGCGCCTCGATGTGCTGGATGACGTGCATCGTCTTGAGCACGACGCAGGCGATCTTCCGGTACTTGCGATCGACCTGTCCCGAGGCGAGCAGGAACAGGTCGTGGATCATGTTGGGGTGGGCCACGGCGTCGGCGACCCGGTAGTTGAAGACCTTCCGGAGGTACTCCACCGCGTCGGCCAGCACCGTACGCACCCAGGCCTCGTCGTGCGGCCGCGTGGGGTCGACCTGCAACAGCCGGAGGAAGCGATCGACCTCGTCCCAGGTGCGGAAGTGCATCCGCCGCCACTCGATCACCGAGCCGCCGCGGAGGATCAGGCGGATGCGCTCGAGCTCCTTGAGGCCCATCTCCTCGACCCGGCGGATCGGGAGATCGGGCAGCGCTGGCTGGTGCTTGAGGGCGGTCACGCGGGTCGGGTTTTCGCCCAACCCGCGCGAGGACTCACGCGGAAAGCGACCTCTGCAGCGAGCTGCGACGTCCTGGCAGGCAACAAGCAAACGGCCGGGCGCCCTGAACCGAGCGCCCGGCCGCAAATGCTCACTTCGCGCGAGTGGTTACTTCACCGGCTTGCCGTCACGGAACTCAGTGATGGTCGCCACGCCGGAGGCGTCAAACGAGAGCTGCGGCCCCTGACGCACGCCGTTGACCCAGTTCTCCTCGCGGATCTTCCGGCCGTTCGCGTACTCGACGAACCGGCCGTTGTAGTTGTCCGACTTGAACTCGATCTCCTTCACCTTGTTGCCCTGGTCGTCGAAGAACACCCACAGTCCCTCACGAGCGCCGTTCACGTACCGGCCCTCGCCTGACTTCACGCCGTTCTTGTGGATGCTGATCGCCGGACCGTTGAGCCGCTCGCCCATCTGCGACGAACCGGCGAGGCAGAAGAAGCCCTCGCCGTCGGACACCGCGTGCTGACCGGCGCCGCACTTCAAGCTCTGGAGCGTCGGCTTGAGCGGCGCGGCCCCAACTCCCACCGCCGTCTCGGCGGCGAACACCGCCGCTGAAGCGAGCACTGGCATCATCATCAGTCGAATCGTCTTCATTTCTTGGTTCCTTTCAGTTCCGCTTGAAGATCCACGCTTCGGGATGGCCCGTATTCACGCTCAGTTCGTGAGCGTGAAGCACGCGCCGTTGCCGTTGGCGTAGGAGAGGCCGATCGTGAGGCTCGTCGTTCCCGTCGGAGCGCAGAAGTTGACGTCAAAGGTCGCGGCGTTTCCGTTCGCCTGGCTCATGTAGGCCTGAATCTGCGCCATCGTGATCGAAAGCGGAGAACCAGTCGTGCGGTAGTAGGTGAGCGCCGGCTGGCTGGTCTCACCATCAAGGTTCCCACCAGGATCGTACGCGTTGACCTTGACCTTGCCGTGAACGGGCGCTGCAGGATCGCAGAACCCGTCAGAGGTCAGGGCGAGCACCTGGGTCATCCCGATGATGACGGGGCCCGTCGACGAGGCCGGGTTCCAGGCGAGGGGCGCCGAACCACTCGGGAAGTTCGTGCACGTCGGCGGGCTCACCTGCGCGCAGTTCGAATTGATGCTGCAGTAGCCGGCATAGCCGCAGGTGTCGGGCTGGGTGTTGGCGGTGTTGCACGTCGCGCCCGCCTTGCAGCGACCGGCCGTGAAGTCACACACCTCGGGGTAGGTGCAGATGCCGACGTTGTTGCACGCGGTGCCCGCGTCCATCGTGCCAGCGTCCATCGTGCCGGCGTCCGTGTTGCCGCCCTTGCACTGACCCGAGGCGGTGTCACAGGTGTAGCCCGACGGGCAGTTCGAGTTCGCCGTGCACTTCGCCGAGCACTGCTTCGTCGCGCTGCTGCAGACGTTTCCTGCGACAGCCATGGAGCAAATTGCATCAGTCTCGCACTGGCAGAACCCCGGGTTCGCCTGCGTGGCGCTCGTCCCGTCGAAGCGCTTGCAGGTGCGGTTTGAGCCCGAGCAGTCAGCGCCGATCACGCAGCTCGGAATGCACTCCTTGAGCACCGGGTGACAGACCTTGCCCGTCCCGCAGTTCGCGTCGGTGGAGCACCCGCTGCCTGCGTCCGGGTTGTTGTTGTCGCCGCATCCCACGGCGAACACCATGGCGGTCGCGGCCGCAAGCCACAGACCTCGAT
This sequence comes from Myxococcota bacterium, assembly GCA_049322495.1. Taxonomy (GTDB): domain Bacteria; phylum Myxococcota; class Myxococcia; order Myxococcales; family Myxococcaceae; genus Archangium_A. The sequence goes on from JBMORD010000279.1 coordinate 47,849, forward strand.
TGATTCCGATCATCCGATTACCCCTCTGTCCTGCGAGTGAATGCCCGCGTTGGAGCGGGCGCGACGTTAACGACCGATCGACTCAAGTCAACCGGCAGTTGCCGCCGCTGCCTCGCAAGACGCAGGCCAGCTTCGACTCTTCATTCAGCGGGGTTGGGCGACTGGCGCGCCGAGGCGCACCAGACCCACATGGCGAAGCGATCAGAACTTGAAGGGGAAGGTGATCGGCTCGCCCTGCTTCTTGTGCTTCGGGAAGGTCCAGCCCTTGATGAGCGTGCCGACGCACGTCGCGATGTGCGTGCCCTTGTGCTCTTCGGACGCCACGCCGACGTTCGACGTGCGGCCGTTGGTCTGAATCGTCCAGCGCATGAGCAGCTTGCCCGACAGGTTCGGATCCTTCTTCTTCTGCTCCGCGACGCAGTTGGCGAGCGCGCCCTTGTTCGCGAGCACGACCTCCATGATGTCCGACTGACCGAGCGACTCCTTCACGTCAGCTCCGCCGCCAGGGGCTGGAGGAATGTAGCCGCCCGCCTTCTTCGACTCGCTCTTCGGCTCTTCCTTCGGCGCCGACTTCGAGCTCGAACCACCGAAGGCCTTGTCGAAGTCGTCATCGCCGCCCGAAGAAGCGCTGGCCGTCGACCGCTTCGGCGGGTCGGGCTGCTCGACAGGCTCGGTATTCCGCGTCGTGGTGCCGCCCGACTTGCGCGACGTCGCCTTCGGCTGCACGGGGGCCGCGGCCACGGCGGGCTGCACCGGAGTCGGCTGCGCGACGGGCTGAGCGGGCTGCGCCGTCGGCTGGGCGGCAACAGGCTGCGTGCCGGGCTGCGCGGCGGGCTGAGTTCCCGGCTGCGCCACAGGCTGCGCTGCGACGGGCTGGGTGCCCGGCTGCGCCACAGGCTGCGCAACGGGCTGAGCGACCGGCTGCGCCACAGGCTGGGCGACCGGCTGCGCCACCGGCTGAGCGACCGGCTGCACCACGGGCGGCTGCACGACCGCGACAGGCGGCTGCACGACGACCTGCGGGTCGCGCGTCGCGAGCCACACGATCAACCCCACGAGCACCAGGAGCACCACCGCGCCACCGGCCACCACGGCGATCATCAGGTTCCGGTTCGACGGCGGGCGATACTGGCTGACCGCGGGCGCCGAGTACGTCGCACCGGGGTTGGCGAGGTACGGGTTGACGGGCGCGGGCGCCGGGCGCGCAGGGCGCTCGCGCACCTCGGGGATCGGCGCGACCACCGCGGCGTTGGTCGACGCCCTGCTCTCTTCGCCCGCTGGCGGGAGATCGAGCAGGCCCCCACGAGCGGCCGGCGCGGGAGGCTCCTCGACGGGCGGCGGCGCGGGCTTCGGAGGCGGCTTCGAGAGCGCCTCCATCTCGTCCTTCACGAGCGAGGCGAGGGCCGACGCGGCCGACGGCTTCCACGTGCCGCTCTCCTCGCGATCGGCGATCGAGCTCGCCGCGACGGCGGGCATCGGCACCTGCACCTCCGACTGCACCGTCTGCACCACGCCGCCGGCGCTGAACGCCGACTGCACCGGCACGCTCACCACGGCCGGCTGGTTGCTGTGGGTGATGGTCGCGGCCGGCGCCACCACGATCGGCTTGGGCGGCTTGGGCGCCAGCACCGAGGTCAGCATCTTCACCTCGGACACGGGGATCCAGTCGTCGAAGCCCGCGCGCCAGCACAACGAGTCGGGGCTGATCTCGCCGTTGTCCCAGTGCTCCTTCACCTTCTCGAGCGTCAGCGGGCCGGTCTGCTTCTCGTTGATCGCCACGTACCAGTCGGTCTGCGGCACCTCTTCGGCCTTCGGCTCGGCGGGCGGCTTCTCCTTCGCGCTCGACTCCTCCGCGAGCTTGCGCACCGTGTCGGCGTCGATCACCCGCGTCGACTGGCGATCGTCGGCCGGGAGCGCAGGCGCCCCGCCGTCCTTCGCCGCCCCGCCCTTGAGCACCTGGTCGAACACCGCGCCGATCTCGTCCTCGTCGGCGCCAAAGAAGCTGTCGGTCGGCCCGCCCGAGGGCGCCTTGCCCTCGGACAGCGTCGACGACGGCGCCCCGCCCGGGCTGGTGAGATCGTCGCTCGAGGTCGCCTGCGTCTCCTCGTTCGAGAGGGTCGCCTCCGCGCCGGCGAGCGGCGTCTGCATCACCTGCGTGGCGAGCGCGTCGTCGGGGTCGTTCGACATCGCGACCGGCCCGGCGCCCTTCGCGGCCTCCGGGCGCTTCACGAGGATCACGTAGCCGCACTTGCGACAACGGACCTTGACCCCCTTGGGTCCGACCTTGTCGTCGTTGATCATGTACTGAGCGCGGCAGCTCTCACAGACGAAGCGCATGGGGTTCCCGGGCTGGAAATGCGTATAACTCTTTGAAAAGTTTAGGTTTGCTGCACCAAGAGATCAAGACAACGACGCCACGCGGCGCGACGCGGTTCCGCGTCGGCCCCGGCTGTGCAGCGCCTGTCCTCGAAAACCGAACGATCCCAGCGGTTTACTTCCGGAGCTGGACCTCGACGTTGGTGCCCACCGCCACGCGGAGCGCGTGGAGATCGTCACCGAGCGCGAAGACCAGCAGGTCGCGGATCTTCGAGCGCGGCTGCACGCGGTAGTTCGGGCCGGTCTCGGCCATCACCATGCGCTTGACGGGCTCGATCTCGCCCGCGACGAAGGCGCCGGCGCGGGTGGCCGAGAGCTCCGCCCCCTCGAGGAAGTTCCGCAGATCGTTCGGCGTGGCGACCTTCACGTACTCGCGCGTCACCCGGGCGAGCGCGTCGCGCGCCTGGGGCGTGAGGTGCTTCTCGAGCAGCTTGCGCTCGGTGTCGATGGCGCGGAGATCGGCGGTGAAGCGGAAGCGATCGACCGAGAGGCTGATCGCCGCCTGGAGCACCGCCTCGAGCCGCTCCCCCGAGAGCCGCTGGGTGAGCGCGAGCTCGGGGCGCAGCAACGTCATGGTGCGCCCGAGCAGGTAGTAGACCTCGCGCTGGCCGGTCTCGCTGAAGAACTTCCCGCCGAAGCGGAGCGCGACCGGGTCGGTGTGACAGATCTCCACGCCGATCATCGGATCGGGCGCGGGCTCGGTGGTGCGCTTGGCCATGCGCTCGCGCGTGGTGATCAGGAACGGCGAGAAGACCGCCACCTGATCCATGCCCAGGAGCCGCGAGACGTACCGGTAGTGGTGGATCTGGTACTCCTGCGCGGTCGCCACGTCGATGAAGTGCTTCTTGGGCACGATGCCGTAGCGGGTGAAGTCCTCCTTGTAGAGCGTGCCCGCCTGCTCGAAGAGGATCGCCAGGAGATCCGCGAGCGGCCCGCGCACCTTCGGGTGGAAGAGGTGCTCGGTCCACAGGCGATCGGTGAGCTGGCGCTGTGCCACCTCGCGCTTCTTCGCGTACGGCCCGAGCTTGGTGAGGATCTCCTTCTCGCCCGCGCCCGGCTCGCCGATGAGGCCCGACGAGACCTGCGCCGCCAGCCACGCGGAGTCGTAGTCCTTCCGCTTGGCGGCCAGCTCGGCCAGCGCGCCCGCCACGCGGCCCGGGTTGGTCGTCGAGGGCAGCGCGCGGCGCCACGCGTCGACGGCCTCCTGCTCGAAGCCAGGCTGCGTCTGCGCGAGGCCCGCGTAGAGCTCCTGGATCTCGACGTTGTCGGGCAGGCCGGCGGCCACCACCTTGTAGACCTGCACCGCCGCCTCGGGCGCCTTGAGCGCGTTGAGGTACAGATCGCCGAGCGCCTTCCACAGGTTCATGCGCACCTGGTGCGTGTCGGGCGTCTTCGGCACGCGGGCGATCATCCGCTTGTAGTTGTCGTCGAGCTGCTTCCACTTCTTCGCGCGGCCGAGCATCTGCTCGAGCGCGCTGAAGGCCTCGACGAAGCGCCACTCGGCGTCGAGCGCGGAGTTGAAGCACGCCGCCGCCTTCTCGAGATCGCCCAGCTCGTCGCGGTTGAGCTCGCCGAGCGCGAACCACACCCGGCGCGCGCGCTGCGCGTCCTGCTGGAGCGCCGGCACCGCGAGCATCTTCTCGAGCATCTCGGCGGCCTTCGCGCCCTGCTTCGTCTCGCGGTACAGCACGTAGAGCGCGTCCATCACGTCGAGCGCGTCCTGGCGGATGCGGTGCGCCGCGAGGTACGCGTCGATGGCGATGTACGGGTCGCTGAGCTTCTCCTTCGCCACCGCGCCGAGCGCCACCGCGGCCTCGAACTTCTGCTCGCCGTCGAGCACCTCGACCAGCTTCTGACGGAAGTCGACGGCGCGATCGAACTGCTGCGCCTGCTCCATGAGGCCGGTCATCGAGCGCAGCGACGGCTCGTGGGCGGGGTCGATCGCCAGCGCCTTCTCGAAGTGGTTCTGCGCGCGGTCGAACTGGCGGAGGTTGAGGTGCAGATCACCGAGCGTCCAGTAGATCTCCGCCACCTCGAGATCGGTCAGATCGCCGCGGTGGTGCACGAGGATCGACTGGTAGACGCGGAGCGCCTCCTCGAAGCGCCGCGCGTGCACCAGCAGGTTGCCGTAGCCCTCGAGCACCGGGAGGTACGTCGCGTCGAGCTGGTAGGCCCGCTCGTACGCGCCGAGCGCCTTGTCGCGCTTGCCGTTCTTCTCGCTGACGTAGCCGAGGCGGTAGTGGCGGCGGCAGAGCTCCTTGCCCAGCTCGGGGTCGTCGGGGCTCGCGGCGTAGTACTGCGCGAGGCCCGCGGTCACCACGTCGAGCATCTGCTCGCAGCGATCGTACCGCTCGGTCGAGAGGTAGATGTCGGCCAGCGGCTGCGCGGCGTCGAGGAGCGACGGCTCGAGCTTGAGCGCCTCCTCGTACGCGGCGGTGGCCTGCTCGCGGTTCTCCTTGCTCTCGTAGTACCGGCCGACCTGCACCCACGCCTGCGCGCGCGCGGCCGGCTCCTCGGTCTGCCGCGCCTCCTCGAGGAGCGCCTTCTCGTAGTTCTCGAAGTCGCGCTCGAGCTCGTAGATGCCCTTGAGCGCGCGGATCGCCGGGAGGTAGGCCGCGTCGATGCGCAGCGCCTCGAGGTAGCAGCGCTTGGCGCTGCCGGCGTCGATCAACATGTCCTCGTTGATCTTGCCCATGCGGTACCAGAGCTCGACCGCCTCCGGCGTCTGCCCCAGCACCTGCGCCTCGCGCTCGAGCATGTCGAGGGCGAAGGGCCAGTTGCCGGACCGCTCGTAGAGCATGCCGAGCGCGTGCATCGCGGGCCGGCAGCGGGCGTCGAGCTCGAGCGCCTGGTGGTACGCGGTCGCCGCGCGATCCACCGCCTTGAGCTGCTGGTGGAAGATGTCGCCCATCTCCACGCACAGCTCGGCCTTCTCGGACGGGTTGGTGAGGAGCTGGATGTGGCGATCGACGACGCCGATCAGCTCGTCCCACCGGCCCTGCGACTTGCGCAGGCGCTCGAGGGTCTTGATGGCCTGGATGTTCTGCGGGTCGACCTGGAGCGCGGCCTCGATGCACGCGTCGGCGTGGCCGAGGTTCTGGTAGCGCTCCTCCCAGATCGCCGCCGAGCGGAAGAGGATCTTCACCCGCTCGCGGTAGTCGCTGGTGAGCTCGATCTGCCGCTCGTAGACCGCGAGCAGCTCCGCCGGGCGGTCGAGCTTCGAGTACAGCTGCTCGAGCGCGCCGAGCGCCTGCCCGTTGGCCGGATCGAACTCGAGGGCCTGGCGGTAGCCCTCCACCGCCGCCTCGTCGTCCTGCAGATCGCGCTCGTAGACCTGCGCGACCTCGACCTGAATGCGCGAGCGCTCCTCGGGCGTGGGCGCGATGTCGCGCATGCGCATCAGCGTGCTGGCGACGGCCGCGTGGTTGCCCTGGCGGCGCTGCAGCGCGACCAGCACCCCGAGCGTCTCGGCGTCGGGCTCGAGCTCCAGCGCGCGGATGAGCGCCGTCTCGGCCTCGGCCGGGTTCTGCATCTGCTCGTCGTAGACCCGGGCGATCTCCCGCAGGATCTCCTTGCGCCGCTCGAGCGAGCCGGCGGCCTCGAGCTTCTGCTCGAGCGAGACCACGTACTCCTTGTTCTGGCCGCGCCGCGCGAACATCGCCGCGAGGCGCTCGAGCGCCGTCTCGTTCGTGGGATCGAACTCGAGGATGTGGCGCAGCGACGTCTCGGCCGCCTGCGGGTCGTCGAGCCGCGTGTCCTGCACGCGCGAGAGCGTGAGGTACAGCCGCTCGGCGAGCGGGCCGCGCGGCACCGCCTCCGCCACCTCCTCGTACACCGCCGCCAGCTCGTCGTAGCTCCCGGTCTCGTCGGCGAGGCGCTCGACCTGCTCGCGCACCTCGTCGACCGCCGGGTTGAGCTGCAGCGCGCGGCAGTACTGCAGGAAGGCCACGTGCTTCGCGCCGAGCTTCTGCTCCTGCACGCGCGCCAGCTCGCGGAGCGTCGCCACCTTCTCTTCGTCGGTGACGAGGTTCGGCAGGTAGCGATCCATCACCTGCGCGTAGCTGCGCCAGTCGTTGAGGCGCGAGAAGAGCTCCAGCGCCTGCTCATAGGCCTGGCGGTTCGACGGCTCGAGCTCCAGCACCCGCTCGAGCGCCTGGCCCGCGAGCTCCAGCTTGTTGGCCGGCCCGCGCCAGATGTCGGCGATCTGGAACGCGGTCTTCGCCGCGTCCTCCCGCTCCTCGAGCTGGAGCTGCACGGCGATCTTCGCGTCGAGCGTGCGCACCGCGTCGGGCCACGCCTTGAGCCGGGTGAAGACCGTGTTGAGGCGATCGAGCTCCGGCACCTGGTGCGGCTCGACCTCCAGCGCGCGGCGGGCGGCGTCGAGCGCCTCCTCGCGGCGCGCGGTCTCGGAGATGATCTCCGCCAGGCGGATGCGGATCTGCTTCACCCCGCTCGCGTCCTCCTGGAGCGGGATGAGACGGCGCAGCACGATCACCAGATCTTCACGCTTGCCGAGCTGGTCGAAGATGTCGCGCAGCGCCTCGAGGGCGCCCTTGTGCCGCGCGTCGCGCTCGAGGGCGGCCTTGAAGAACGGCACCGCGTCTTCGGCGCGCTCGAGCTGCTGCCACAGCACGCGGCCGAGGCGCTCGTTGAGGCGCACCAGCTCGCGAGGGTCGACCGTGAACTGCAGCTTCCACTGCAGCAGCTCGCGCAGCTCCTCGGCCTTCTGCCCGCGCTCGAGCAGCCGCGTGAGGGCCTCGAAGGCCTGCTCGTTGCGCGGGTTCTTCTCGAGCAGCTCACGGTACAGCTTGATCGAGTGATCGACGTCGGCGAGCCCCTCGGCAGAGGTCACCGCCATCTTGCCGAGCAGCCGCTCCCTTTCCGCGCCCTGCACCAGATCGCGCTGCGCCTCGAGCACGCGGTACAGCTTGTCGCTCGCCTTCGCCTGCTCGTAGAGGATCTCCAGCGAGCGCAGCGACGGGAGGTGCTTCGGATCGGCCTGCAGCACGTTCTCGAAGGCGCCGGCCGCGCGATCGGGGGCGTCGAGCTGCTCCATCGCGAGCTGACCGAGGCGGAACGAGAGCGCCACCTTCTCGGCGGGCTCGGTCGCCACGCTGGCCATCACCTCGATGATGTCGGCCTGCTTGTCGGGGAACTCGAGCTCGCCGTAGAGGCGATCGAGCGCCGGGAGCGCCTTGAGCGTCGACTCGGGGTGCGCCGCGCGGGCCTTCTCGTAGAAGACGACCGCCTGCTCCTTCTCGCCGAGGCGCTGCTCCGAGAGCTGCGCGATGGCCATGCACACCTCGGCCACGTCGACCGGCTCGGCGATGCGCGGCAGCTCGGTCTGGAGCGCGTGCACCAGCTCGTCGAACGACGCCGCCGCGGTGCCCGAGGCGATCAGGCTCTTGCGGATCTGCCCGTCGTTCGGGTCCTCCTTGAAGGCGCGGTAGTAGGCCAGGTACGCCAGCTCCGGCTCGCCCTGCGCCTCGCGGAGGAAGGCCAGCTCGACGAGCAGCGTCTTGCGCTCGACCTGATCGGGCGAGACCGCCACGCGGCCCTCGATCAGCTGCGCCAGCTTCATCACATCGCTCGAGCGGCGGAACGCGCCGGCCAGCAGCTCGAAGGCCACCTGGTTCTGCGGCTCGCGCTGCACCAGCCCCTCGAGCCGCTGCAGCGCCCCCTCGTGGCGCGGGTTCTGCGCGAGGAGATCGCGGTACAGATCGAGCGCGCCCTGCTTGTCGAGCAGCCGCGTCTCGCGCACCACCGCGAGCTTGAACACCAGCGGCGGCTGCTCCTCGGGCGTCACGAGGCGGATGCGCCGGGCGAGCACGTCGGCCAGCTCGGGCCACCGCTGCTGCGCCTCGCACAGCCGCTCCATCTTCGCGAGCGCCGGCGCGTCGTCAGGCGACAGCTCGAGGAGCCGCCGGAAGCTGGCGATCGCCGCGTTGGGGTCGCGCAGCTGCTCTTCCTGCAGCGAGCCGATCTGGAACAGCAGCGACGCGCGCTTGCCGTTCTCCTCCTCGATCGTCAGCTGGCGCTTGAGCACCTCGAGCAGCTCGTTGACCCGCCCCTGGCGCGAGTAGAGCTGCCCCATCTGCTGCATGGCCTCGGCGTCGGTGGGCACGAGCTCCATCACCCGCTTCCACGACTCGATGGCCTCCTGCTCCTCGTCGGCCTGGGCCTGGAGCCGCGCCAGCGCGCGGTACAGCTCGGCGCGCGCGGCGTCGTTCGAGGCGCGCGGGGCGACCTCGGCCAGCAGCGCGGCCATCTCGTCCTCGGCGTCGGCCTTCTTGAAGAAGAGCAGCGCGAGCTCGAGGTTCTTCGGCTCGTCGGGCAGCTCCCGCAGCGCGCGGGCCGACACCACGAAGGCCATCTCGGCGTTGTCGAGCTGGGTCGAGTAGAGCTCCGCCATGCGCCGCAGGATCGCGGCACGCTCGGCCGCCTGCGGCTCCGCGGCGACCTTCGCCTCGAGCATCTGCACCTGCTTGAGGTGATCTCCCTCGTTGGCGAACACCGGCTCCAGCGTGCTCGCGGCCTCACCCTTCAATGAATTGTCGGAACGAGCCATCTCTTCGAGAGCACCGACGGCCCCGGCGTGAGCGGGCTTCCGGCGCAATACCTCCTGAAAGGTCGCGAGCGCTCCACGGGGATCGCCCAGGCGGGTGAGCTTCAATCGGCCGAGGCGCACGAGCAATTCCAGCGCCTCTTCTTCCTTCTGGCTGGCCTCGGCGAGCTGGATCTCCCGGCCCAGCAGCGCGGCGAGCTCCGGCCACTTCTCGGTCTCGGCGAGGATGCGGCCGAGCAGCTTGATGGCGTTCGGCTCCTCGGGCTTGCGCTCGAGGATCGCCTGGTAGCACTGCGCGGCGAGCGCCTTGTCGGCGAGCATCTCCTCCGCGAGGTTGGCCAGCTCGAAGAGCAGGTTCACCTGCACGGTGACGTTCGTCTCGAGGCCGAGCTGCCGGCGCATGACGATCGACAGCTCGCGGTACTGGGACGTGCGGCGGAAGATCCGCCCCAGCTGCTCCAGCACGAACATGTCCTTCGGGTTGCGGGCCAGCACCTCGTTCCACGCGCGCGCGGCGAGATCGAAGCGGCTGAGGCGATCGCCGTAGGTCACCGCGAGACGGCGCCAGAGCTCGCCCGCGAGCGGCTCCTTGAGCCCGCGCTCCAGCGCGTCTTCGTAGGCGGCGGTGAGCTCCTCGAAGGCGCCGAGATCCGCCGCGAGGCGCTCGAGCTCCTCGCGCACCTCGGGGTCGTCGGGCGCTTCGCCGAACGCGCGCAGCCGCACCGTGAGCGCGAGGCTCTTCTGGCCGACCGCCTCGCGGAGGTTGGCGATCTCGAGCATCAGCGGCACGCGTCGCGTGGGGTCGGCCACGGTGAGGCGCACGTCGAGCACCTCGACCAGGTGCTTGAGATCGTTGAGCTCGCGGTACGAGCCCTCGAGCAGCCGCGCCGCCTCGACCCGGGCCCCGTCGATGGTGAGGAGCCGCTCCAGCGCGGTGATCACCTCGCGCTCGGTCTTCGAGATCGACAGCGCGATCGCGAACGCGCGGAGCGCCTCGGCGTGCTGGCCCTCGCGCTCGAGGATCAGCCCGCGCTTGACGACCAGCTCCAGGCGCTCGGCGTCGCCGCCCGCGGTGTCGGCGAGCTGCGCGAGCGCGTCGGCCTGCTCGAGGCTCCGCTTCGTCTTGCCGAAGAGGCGCTCGAGGCTCAGCAGCACGTCGCGCGAGCGGTTGATGGCGAACGACGTCTTGAGCGCGTCGATGGCCTGCGCCTCGTCGCCGATCGACTCCCACGCCTCGGCCGCCTTGAGCAGCAGCCCGCTCCGCTCGGCGGGATCCTGCGAGAGCTCCGCCTTGCGCGCGTAGACCTCGGAGAGGCTGCGGGCGTTCTTCGCGCTCTCGTAGAGACGCGAGAGGCTGTCCAGCGCCTGGCGGTCCTGCGGCACGCGCTCGAGGAGCTGCTTCCACACCCGCGCCGCCTCGTCGGCCTCGTTGAGCTGCTCGCGCAGCTCGGCGGCGCGGCGGAGCAGCGGCACCACGTGCTCGTCGGTCGGCGGCAGCTCCTCCACCGTCGACTCGTAGATCTCCGCGAGCTCCTCGAACGAGCCGGTCACGCGCGCGAGGCGCTCGAGCTCGGGCTGCACGCCGTCGCGGTCGAGGCCGTCGGTGAAGGCCTTGAGGGCGTTCATGAAGGCCGCCTCGGGCTGCGCGAGATCGCGCTCGAGGATCGCGCGGATCTCCCCGGCCAGCCGCGCGCGCTCGGTCACCGAGGGCGCGTGGGCCAGGCGGGCCTCGCGGATCGCGATGCGCCGCTGGTGATCGCCGGTGCGCGCCAGCACCGCGTCGAGGATCTCCGCCGCCGCGGCGCCGTCGACGTCCGCGCTGCGCGCCCACGCCTCGAGCGCCTCGCGCGTGCCCTCGTGCGACGCGTCCTCGCTGAGGATCTGGCGGTACACCTCGAGCGCGCCGCGCGGGTCCTGCAGGCGGTTCTGCCGGAGCGCGGCGAGCCTGAACGCCAGCTCGCGCCCCTGCGGGCTCTGCCCTTCCTGGTTTCGCCGCAGCTCCAGCGCGAAGGCGAGCTCCTGCGGCTTGTCGAGCTCCGCGTAGAGCCGATCGAGCGCGGTGGCCGCCTCGCGGGCGAGCACGTCACGCGCGGCGATGAGCCGCCAGTTCGCCGCGGCCCGCTCGAGATCGCCGAGCTTCTGCTCCGCGAGCACCGCCGCCTCGCGATCGAGCGCCGAGCGCGCCGCCGGGTCGGCCTCGAGCAGCGCCAGCCGCTCGGTGATCGGCACCAGCTCGTTCCACTCCTCGCGGGCCCGGTGGAGCCGCTGGAGTGCGCGCAGCGCCTCGAGGTGCTTGGCGTCGAGCAGGAGCACCGCGCGGAGGTGCTTGATCGCCTCGTCCTGCTTGTTGAGCTTCTTCTCGTAGACCTCGGCGAGCTCGCGATGGAGCGCGATCGCCACCTGCTCCGCCCCGCCCTCGATCAGCTCCTCGATCACCTCCGCGTAGCTGTCGAGCGCGTCGGCGTCCTCCGCGGCGGCGCGCGCGGCGGCGCGGATCTCGGCGTCGTCGGGCGCGAGCCGCATCGCCGAGGCGAGCGAGGCGAAGGCCTGCTCCGGCTGCCGGAGCTGCACGGTGTGCACGTCGGCCGCGCGACGGAGCGCGGTGATCTTCTCGAGCGAGTCCTTCGCGGCGTCGGCGATCACCGCCAGCGCGCCGACCTGCTTGCGGTGATCCTTCGAGGCCTCGTACGCGGGCAGCAGCGCGCGCGCGGCGGCCTCGCGGTGATCGGCATCAGCGAGGAGGTTCTCGAGCGCGGCCAGCGCGTCGGCGTCGTTCGGCTTGGTCGCCAGCACCTCGGCGTAGCGGCGGATCGCCTCTGCCTTGTCGCCGAGCGCCGTCTCGAGCAGGCGCGCGCGTTGGAGCGCCAGCGCCGACGCCTTCTCCTTCTCGCCGGCCTGCTCGTACATCGCGACCTGGCGCGCCTGCGCCTCGGTGAGCTCGCGCACCTGGCCGCCCTGCTCCAGCAGCTGCATCAGCCGCGGCAGGTGCTCGGCCTCGGGCGCGCCCGCTTTGATCGCCTCCGAGAGCGCGCCCGCCGCCTCACGCGGGCGGTGGAGCTCGGCGTTGACCTGCGTGAGCTGCAGGCCGAGGGCGATCCGCTCCTCCGCGGTCTGGGCGAGCGCCAGCCGCCGGCGGAGCACCTGATCGCACTCGCCCCAGCGGCGCCCGACGAGGAAGAGCTCCGAGAGGCGCTCGAGCAACTCCGGCTGATCGGCGTAGCGCTCGAGGCCCTTGCGCAGCGACGCCGCGGCCTCGTCGATCGCGCCCACGTCCTCGGCGAGCTCCGAGGCCTCGAGCAGCAGCGAGACCGCCAGCGTCTGCGCGTCGGTCTTCACCGCGAGCTCGGTGAAGGTGCGCGCGAGCTCCTGCTCCGCCTTGAGCGCGCGCCCGAGCCGCACCGCCTCGGCGCGGAACGTGGTGTCGGCCGGGTCGAGCATCAGCCCGCGGGTGCGGAGATCGAACGCCGCCCGATCGTCGAGCAGCCGCTTCTCGGTCGTCTCCGCGAGCAGCGAGAGGAGGTTCTTCTGCTCGTCGCGATCCTGCACCGACGAGAGCTGCACCAGCAGCGACGCCACCTGGCGCTGGTAGTCGCCGGCCTTCGCGTAGACCGGCGCCAGGGCGCGAGAGATGTCGCCCTGCCGCACGCCCTGCGCGGCGAGGCGCTCGAGGCCGCCCACCACCGCGGCGCTGCTGTTCCCCTCGTCGAGCAGGTTCAGGTACAGCTTCGCGGCGTCTTCGCGGCGGTTGAGCCGCTCGGAGTAGAGCTGCGCGAGGCGCGAGCGCCACTCCTGTCGTTCGGCGGGAGAGTCGGCCAGCGCCAGCAGCCGCTCGGCCACCACCGCCACCTCGTCCCACAGCCCGAGGTTCGCCGCGGCGGCGCCGAGCTTCTTGAGCGTGGGCACGCTGTCGGGATCGAGCTCGAGGATCTTCCGGTACACGGCCGCGGCCGACGCGGGGTCGGCGGCCGAGGCCTCGAGCCGGCGCGCCTCGGCCTCGAGCTTCGAGCGCGGGTCCTGCGGCTCCTCCGACAGGGCCTTGCGCATCGCGGCGAGCGCCTGCGAGGCCTCGGGGTCGTCGAGCTGCCGCTTCTGCACCTCGAGCCACGCCTCCTGCGCCTCGGCCGGCCGCCCGAGGGACTGCAGCAGGCGGCCGAGCGTGCGCCAGAGGTTCGCCTGCGCCTCCGGCGGCGCGACCTGCGCGGCGCGCCGTAGCGAGAGCGCGAGCTGAGCCTGGAGCCCGGCCTTCTCGGCCGCCTCGGACAGCGACGCGAGGAGCGCCGGCTTCGAGGGATCGAGCGGCAGCGCGAGCGAGAGCGCGTGGAAGGCCCGCTTCGCGTCTCCCGCCTCCTCGCACAGCATCCCGGTGAGCTCGCAGAGCGCCACGCGATCCGTCACCGGGCGCGGCGCCGACGCGGCGAGCTCGAGCAGCGGCCACAGCCCGTCGAGGTTGCCGTCGTCGGCGTAGAGGTTGGCGAGCCGGAACGCGACCTGCGCGTTGTTCGGGTCGAGCTTCTGCGCCGCCTCGACGTGCGCGCGCGAGGCCGCGGGATCCTTGAGGAGCTTGAGCGTCAGGTCGGCGAGGTTGAGGCGGAGCGCGACCTGCGCCGGCTTGTCCTTGAGGGTCGCGAGGTGGCGCTCGAGCGTCGCCATGCCCTCAGCCAGCCGGCCGGCGGAGATCAGCGCCTCGCTCGCCAGCTCGGTGGCGTCGGGCCGCGCGGCATCGAGCTTCGCCGCCTGATCGAACGCGTCGCACGCGCCCGCGACGTCGTTCAGCTTCGAGAGCAGCACCTGCCCGATGCGGAGGTGGAGATCGACCTTCGCCTGCTTGTCGCGCGTGTCGCCGGCGAGCTTGCTGAACACCGTGAGCGCCACGCGCACGTCGCCCGCCTTCGCCGCGACCTGCTCGAGGAGCTCGAGCGCGTCGGGCATCGCCGGCCAGAGCGCGAAGCAGCGATCGATCGCCTCCTTCACCTTGTCGACCGCGGTGGGCTCGTAGAAGGCGTACAGCCGCGCGACCTGCAGCGAGAGGCGGGCCGCGAGGCGGCGATCGCGCTCCTCGAGCGACTGCGCCTTGAGCGCCTTCACCTTGTCGCGCCAGACGTACTCGAGCTTCGAGAGCTCCTTCTGGATCGCGTGCGCCTTCGGGTGCCTGTCGTCGACGGCGAGCGCGCGCACCAGCGCCTTGGTCGCCAGCGAGTGCTCCTGCGGGAAGTTGATGAGGCTCTCGGCGAAGGTGACGTACTCCTCGACGAGCTCGCGATCGCCCAGCGCCGCGCGCTCGCGCTCGAGCGACTCGAAGCCCGGCGCGAAGCGGCCCTCCTGCAGCAGGAGCTTGCGCGCGCGCTGGTAGGCCTGGCGCTCCTGGGGCGCGGCGCGGCTGGCGAGCTGGTAGCAGAGCACCGCGCGATCGCGGCGCTGGAGCTTCGTCTCGTACAGCTCGCCGGCGCGCAGGTAGAGCGCCGCGGCGGCCGCGCCTGACTGCACGAGCGCGAGGTGCTCCAGCACGTCACCCAGGGCGGCGGCGTCGTTGCGCGCCTCGTAGATCACCCGCAGCCCCTCGAGCGCCTCGCGCGCGTTCGGGGTGTAGATCAACGCCCGGCGAAACAGCTCCTCGGCGCGAACGGGGTTCTTCAGCTTCTCACGGCAGAGATCAGCGGCGCGGCAGAGGAGATGCGCGGCCTCGTCGGCCTTCGGCACCTCGCGTGAGCGCGACTCGTACAGCTTGATCAGCTCGTCGACGCGTCCGGTCTTCTCGAGGCTGGCTTCGACCTCGCCAAACGGCTTCTCGGGGGTGTTCGACATGTGGGAGCGGCGGGCACTCTAGCCCCCGCCCCCACCAGAAAGAACGCGGAAAGACGGCCGATTCCGCCGTCTTCCACGCTCGGATTCGTCGTGCTCAGGCCGTCGCGGTGGGCGTGGTGCTGCCCGGCGCGGCGACCGCCTCGGGCGGCGGCAGCTCATCGTCGGCGGCCGCGGCGGGCTTCGCCTTCGGCTCGGGGCGCGGCAGCGCCTTGACGCGCTCGGCGTTGGCGGCGTCGCCCGCCTTCGTGAAGAGCGCCTGCGCCTTGTCGAGCTGACCTGCGGCCTCGAGGAGCTCGGCGGCCTTCTTCAGATCGCCCATCGCCTCGAACACGAAGGCCGCCTTGTCCTTGCGATCGGCGGCGAGGTACGTGTCGGCGGCCTCCTGCAGCCGGCCGAGCAGCTCGAGCCAGCGCGCCTTCTGCACCGGGTTGTTGGCCGCCTCGGCCTTCGCCAGCTCGTCCTTCGCGAAGGCGTCGGCCTCGGCGGTGAGCTTCAGCTTCTGCATGAAGTGGAACGCCTTGGGCCCGGGCAGCGGCTTGAGCGTCTCGAGCGCCTCGGCCTTCTTGCCGGCGCCGACCTGGAGCGTCGCCGCGCCGAGCCGATCACCGCGCTCGATGAGCTTCTGCACCTCGAGATCGCGCATGCGGTGCGCGGCGCCGAAGTCCTTCGCGCGCTCGTAGGCCTTGCGGGCGAGCGAGAGCTTGCCGGCGCGCTCCCAGGCGAGGCCGGCCTGATCGAACTGGTTGGCGCGCTCGTAGAGCTTGGCGATCGAGTCGAAGTCGGAGCGCGAGACGTGGAACTCCATCAGCTTCTCCCACGCCGACGCGCGCTCGAGGGCCTCGACGATCTCCTCGGGCTTGAGCTTCGCGGAGATGCGCGCGAAGGCCTCGTCGTTCTTCGCCATCACCGCCGTGCGGAGCGCCGACTTGTGATCGCCGCCGGCCTCGAAGAGGCGCGAGGCGTCGGCGAACGACGCGTTCTTCTCGTGGATGCGGGCGGCGTCCCGGGTGCGGCCCATCTCCTCGAGCTTCTTCACGTCGGCCTGCCAGTCGCCGGACGACACGAAGGGCTCGACGCGCGCCGGGCGCTCCGGGCGCGGCGGGCGATCGCCCCGCTCCGGGCGATCCTTCCGCGGGCCGCGCTCGGGGCGATCCTTGCGGGGACCGCGCTCCGGGCGCTCGCCGTGGGCCGGAGCGGCCGCGGCGGCGGGCATCGCGAGATCGGCCTCGGTCGGCTGACGGCCGGAGTTCTCGAAGGCCGCCTTCGCGCGCTCGCCATCGTTCACCGACGACCAGATGAGGCCGATGGTGAACTGGGCGTCGGAGTACGCCGCGAGCTTCGGGTCGACGGCGGGAGCCGCCGGCGCCGCGGGCGCAGCAGCAGCCTCGGCGGGCGCAGCGCCCTCGGCCGGCGCGGCCGCGTCGGCAGGAGCCGCCTC
>JBMORD010000280.1:0-8781 GCA_049322495.1 Myxococcota bacterium
CTCGCAGCTCACCGAGGAGGACTGGAAGGAGAACGCCGGCCGCGCGCCCGAGGCCTTCGTCGTCGATCGCACGCTCGATCCCAACGACGCGATGACGCAGACGAAGCAGTACCTCGCGGAGCTGCCGCTGTCGGACAAGCTGGCGCTCTTCGGCGCGGCGACGATGCTGATCAGCACCTTCCTCCCGTGGAAGGAGACGGTGGCCGAAGGGGACGTGCTCGGCGTGCTCTCGTCGGGCGTGGTGGTGACGCTGCTCGGCGCGCTGGCGGTCGCGGGCATCATCATCCGCACGAAGAAGATCAGCACCAGCTTGAACCCGCTGCTGCCGTGGGTCGCCCAGCTCGGCGCCACCGGCTTCGCGGGCCTCTGGTGTCTGATCTACGTGAAGACCGCGTGGGATCCGACGCTCGCCCACAGCCCGATCGGCAACTACGAGGTGTGGGTCTCGAAGCCGGTGTTCGGGCTCTTCCTCGGGCTCATCGCGGCGATCGCCTCCATCGTCGGCACCATCTTCGGGCTCAAGGATCTCGGCCGATGACGACCCCGCTGACGAGGCTCGAGCAGGCGCTGGGTGACGTGGTGCTCGGCCAGTCGAAGGTGCTCGCCGATCTGCTCACCACCTTCCTCGCGCGCGGCCACGTGCTGCTCGAGGGGGTGCCGGGCGTGGCGAAGACGCTCACCGCGCGCACCATGGCGGGCGCGCTCGGGCTCCAGTTCGCGCGCATCCAGTTCACGCCCGACCTGATGCCCAGCGACGTGGTGGGCACCAGCGTCTTCCGCCCGCAGGACGCGAGCTTCCAGCTGGTGAAGGGCCCGGTGTTCACCGAGGTGCTGGTCGCCGACGAGATCAACCGCACGCCGCCGAAGACGCAGGCCGCGCTGCTCGAGGCGATGGAGGAGCGTCAGGTCACCATCGACGGCACGACGCACCCGCTGGCGCCGTGGTTCTTCGTGGTGGCGACGCAGAACCCGCTGGAGCTCGAGGGCACCTACCCGCTCCCCGAGGCGCAGCTCGATCGCTTCCTGATGCGGGTGCGCGTGGGCTACCCCGACGAGGCCGCCGAGCGCGAGATGCTGGGCCGCGCGCACGCCCGGGCCGGCAAGCCGCCGCAGGTGAGCCGCGCCGTCACCGCCGACGAGCTGACGGCGCTCCAGGCCCAGGCCGCACAGGTGAAGTGCGACGCGAGCATCATCGAGTACGTGCTCCGCCTGGTGCGGGCCACGCGCGACGAGCCGCGCCTCAAGCTCGGCGCCTCGCCTCGCTCAGGACAGGGGTTGCTCGCGGCCGCGAAGGCCCGCGCGGCGCTGCTGCAGCGCGACTTCGTGACGCCCGACGAGGTGAAGGCCGTCGCGCCCTCGGTGCTGAACCACCGCCTGATCCTGAAGGCCGAAGCCGAGGTGGAAGGCGCGACGGTGGATCAGGTGATCGCGCGGATCCTCGAGCAGGTGCAGGTGCCGCGCTGAATGGGGCGACCGGTCCCCACCGTCCGCGCGCTGTGGGTGGCCGCGCTGAGCCTCGTGCCCGCCGCGCTCGCGGTGCTCTGGCCGGCGATCGCGCCGCTGCTGCTGGCCTTCGATCTGGCGCTGCTGGTGGTGGTGCTCGCCGACTTCGCGCTCGCCCCGCGCGCCGACGTGCTGCGACTCCGGCGGATCGTCGAGCCGGTCTTCTCCTCAGGGCGCGCGAACCTCGTGCAGCTCGAGCTGACGCTCGCTCCCGGGGCGCGAGGGCCGGTGCACGGCGAGCTGCGCGACTGGGTGACGCCGGGCCCGGCGGTGAGCGGGCACCGCCAGCGCTTCGAGGTCAGCGCGACGTCGATCGCCGAGTGGAAGCTCACGCCCGGGACGCGCGGCGATCTGACCTTCGGCCCGGTGACGCTGCGCTTCGAGGGCCCGCTCGGGCTGTGCGCCCGGCAGGTGCGCGTCGAGCTCCCTGCGACGGTGAAGGTGTTCCCCGATCTCTCGGTGCTCAGCCGCGACGCGCTCACGCTCGCGCGGGCGGAAGATCAGGCCTCGCGGCGCGTGGTGCGGGTGCGCAGCGAAGGGCGCGAGTTCGAGTCGCTCCGCGAGTACCGCCCCGGAGACGACCGCCGCACGATCGACTGGAAGGCGACCGCGCGCCGCGGCAAGCCGTTCGTGAGGCAGCACCAGCCCGAGCGCAACCAGCAGGTCCTCCTGCTCCTCGACTGCGGGCGGCACATGGCCGGTGAGGTCGAGGGACGGCGCAAGCTGGACCACGCCGTCGACGCGGCGCTGCGGCTGGCGAAGGTCGCGCTCGACCAGGGCGATCTCGTCGGAGTGATGGCCTTCGGACGCGACGTGAAGCGCTGGCTGCCGCCACGCAAGGGCGCCGAGCAGCTCCGCGCCATCGCGCAGGCGCTGTACCGCGTCGAGGCCGCCCTCGAGGAGAGCAACTACGGCGCGGCGATCGATCAGGCCTTCGCGCGCGGGGCGCGCCGCTCGCTGGTGATCGTCCTCACCGATCTGCTCGACCCCGACGCGGCCCACGCGCTGGTGCTGCGAACCCGGCGGCTCGTCCCGCGACACCTGCCGATGGTCGTCTCGCTGCAGGACGCCGACGTGCACCGCGTCGCGACCGCGGTCCCCGAGACGACCGCCGAGGCCTACGAGCGCGTCATCGCCGCGCGCGTCGAGCGTGATGGCGCGGCCACCGCGGCGAAGCTGCGTGAGTCGGGCGCACACGTCGTGCGTGGGACTCCGGCGGTCTTCGCCAGCGCGGGCGTGCACGCGTACCTCGACATCAAGCAGCGCGGCCTGCTCTGAGAGCGAGCCGATGCCCACCTACCGCCCCTTCCAGCTGGTGCGCGTGACGAAGCTGCGCGCGAGCCCCGAGCAATACGACGGCTGGAAGCTCAACCAGCGCGCCCCGCGGCTCGGCGACGTGGGCACGGTCGTCGAGGTGAGCGGCGGCACGGAGGAGCGGTTCGTCGTCGAGTGTGCCGGCCCCACGGGCGTCCCCGAGTGGCGCGGCGAGCTCTCGGCAGAGGAGCTGCAACCCGTCGGGACCACTCCGACCACGCCGGAGGAAGCCCTCTCGCTGCTCGAGCAGCTCGGAGCGCCCGCGCGGCTCGTCCGGCACCACGAGCTGGTCGTCGAAGCGGCCGAGCTCCTCGTCCGGAGTCTGGTTCGCGAGTTCGCGCTCCGAGTCGACGCCCAGCGAGTGCTGGTCGGCGCCGCACTTCACGACGTGGGCAAGCTCCAGCACCCCGACGAGCTGCGCATTCCCGGCAACGCGCACGAGCGTGCTGGCGAAGCGCTGCTGCTCGCGAGAGGAGTCTCACCAGCCGTGGCGCGCTTCTGCTGGACGCACGCGGCGTGGACGAGCCCCGAGGTCGACCTGGAGGATCTCCTCGTCGCCACCGCCGACAAGCTCTGGCGGGGCAAGCGCGAGACCGGGCTCGAGCAGCGGCTCGTCGCCGCGATCGCCGCGGCCACGGGCGTGCCGGCGTGGGAGACCTTCTCGCGCGCCGACGAGATCTTCGGTCAGGTGGCGGCTGCAGGTGACGAACGCCTCGAGCGCTCGCGAAGCTGAATCAGCGAACGCCGACCGGCGACTCGTCGACCAGGCGCTGAACGCGCTCCCGCCAGGCCGCGCTCTTCTTCGAGGCGAAGTCGACGCGCGCCTCCGCGAGCTGGCCCGGCTCGAAGCTCGCCAGCGCCTCCTCGAGGCCGGTGAGCCCGTCGACGGTGAGCGTGACTCGCGAGCCCTCGACGCGCAGGGTCCAGTCACCGCCCCACGGCGCCGGCCAGGGCTCGGGGCGGGCGGTGAACTCCAGCGCCGCCTTCGTGTGCGGCGCGAGCGCCTTCACCGCCGGCCCCACCCGCGCGAAGCCCTGCATCAGCGGGAACTCGAACACGTCCACGCGCGTGAGGAGCGGCGTGCCGAGCAGCCACCACACCGACTGATCGACGAAGCCCGAGATCCGCAGCCGATCCACGGTCCACTTCGGCTCGACGAGCTCCCGCCCGCCGGGCCCCTCGACTTCGATCAGCCGCCAGCGCTTTACGGCGCCGTTGCGCGCGAGCTCCTTGAGCGCCGGCCCGCCGACCGTGCGCAGGCTGTGCACGCGGGCGAGGTTCGGGTGCGCGAGGAAGTCCGACAGCGAGAGCGCGAGCCCGGCGGCGTCGATGACCGTGACCGTTCGCCACGCCGCGTGCGCGGGCGACGGCGTGCGCGTCGCGAGCCGAACCTCGGACAGGAAGCCCTTCGCGAAGACGGCGGTCGGGCTCACCTCGCGCGCGAGGCCGTCGAACCAGGCCGGGCCAGCCGCGGCGAGGAGCCGGGCCATGCGCTCCCTCCGCCCCAGGGTGAGCTCGCCCGCGGCCTCGGCGAACTGCAGCGAGATGAACTCACCGCGTGGGTCGCCCCGCTCCGTCAGCGCATCGGCGAGCACCAGGCGCGCAGAGTCCGACGCGGGCGCGGCGGTGACGGCCTCGAAGAGCCCGGTGAGGAGCTCCCGACGCGGCGCGAGGCGCAGCTCGAGCTTCTCGATCAGCGCGAGGATCGACGGCGCGAGCGGAGGCTCGCCGGGCCAGCGTCCCGCCCAGCGCAGCGCCAGCGGCTCGAACAGGGCGACGAAGCGCGCGGCACCGAACGGCGAGTCTGGCGGCTCCCGCGGAACCCTCGCGGCGGCCTCGGCCGAGCCCCAGCCCAGCAGCAGCTCGTAGACCTCGGCCCAGAAGCGGTTGCCCGCCGCGCTCGGGTAGCGCTCGCCCGAGTCGAGATCGAGCAGCGCTCCGACGATGAGCGGGCTGGGCCCGAGCCGGCGGAGATGATCGAGCCGTCGCGCGGCGTCCTTCGGCTTGCGGCTCCACGGCGTCGCCAGCAGCGCCTGCACCTCGCGCACCGACGTGGCGCGCGCCGCGAGGGCCAGCCACGCCGATTCCCGCTCGTCCTGGCTGTCACCGGGGAGCGCCTCCGGAGGCTCGATCGCCGCGAAGCCGCGCGCCAGCTTCGCCAGCCGGGCGGAAGGCAGCTCGCGCCACGCCGCGCACAGCGCCTCGAGGCTCTCGACGTTCGACGCGGCGGCGAGCGCGCGCTCGAGGTGCTGCTGAACGGAGCTCATCGGCAGTCGAGCGGCAGGCCCAGCGCGGTGTTGATCGCCACGTGGGCATCGTACGCGTTCGCGCGGTGATCGCTCGCGACGTAGAGCACCTCGGCGCCACGCGTGATGACGAGGCCGTGGCTCGCCCAGTCGAAGCGCGCCACCGCCGCCTTCGCTTCGGGGGCGAGGTGCGGCACGGTGCGCACGCGCACGCGGCCATGCAGCTCAGTCTCGAGGCCGCTCACGGCGGCCCGCGTCTGCGCACAGACGCGTCAGTACTGCAGGTAGTAGTAGGTGAGCTCCAGCTGATCGGCGCGCGGCGTGGGCGCACAACCGGCGAGCATCAAGACGAGGGCGAGGACGCGCATGGGGTGGACTTCTGCGCATCCCCGCCCTGAAGGTCAAACGTCACGACCTCACTTCACTTCTTCTTGCACTGGCAGCGCTTCTCCTGGGGGATGTGCCCCAGGACCTGCTCGACGTGGGCGCCACAACCAGCCCAGGTGGGCTTGCTGCACTTCGGACACTGAACGGCCATGCACATGTGGTGTTCCTCCAACGAAAGGTACCGATGAGAGCGCGCTGACGCGCAAACGATTCGCGTCAGGCCCCCTTTTTCGTGGCCGTCCCGCCCAACCTCACAGGAGACTGCCCTGTCATGGCCACCGCAAAGCCTTTGCTCCCCGAAGCGCAGCTGGGCCCCGCCGAGAAGCTGCTCGATCTCGTGCTCTCGAGCTCCGCGCACCTCTGGCACAACCGCCCGGGCATCGAGGTGAACGGCGTGTGGGCGCCGCGCCCGAAGAAGGGCCAGCCCCGCCCGAAGAACGCGCGTGACGTCGCGCCCGGCCTCCACGTCGCGGCCGCGGTGCGCCTCTACGAGAAGCTGCTCGAGATCTACCGCCTCAACGTCGACCTCATGGCGCACTTCGCCTCGTACTCGCTGACCGAGACCGACTGGCGCGATCTCAAGGTGGCGTGTGCCGCGCTGATGCTGGTGCAGAGCCGCTCCGGCCAGCCGGTGAAGGAAGACGACGGCTCGGTCGCGTTCTACGACGACGACCTCCGCCAGCTCGGCGAGGCGATGCTGCTGTTCTACGAGAAGAAGTCGACGCGCATGATGACGCCCAAGGCGGTGCTGCGCGTGGCCCAGCTCCTCGAGACGCCGGAGATCGCCGCGCTCAACCGCAAGGCGGGCTTCGGTGATCCTGCGTCGAAGAAGCCGCCCCTCGGCCGCTGGAAGCGCGCCGCGGCGAAGTGGCTGGCGCTGCGCGAGAAAAACCCCGCGATGCTCAAGGGCCTGGTGAAGGCCGGCTTCAAGGAGACCATCAAGGACCTCGCGCGCAAGGCCGGCTACAAGCCCGACGCGCAGGCGTTCTTCGAGGTGCTCGGCTGGAAGCAGAAGCAGGCCTCGGGCGGGCACCGCACGGTGGGCCTCGGCGCGCTCAAGCTCGAGAAGCAGGAGCGCTTCGACGGCCTGAGCGAGGCGGAGATCTGCGAGGCGATCGAGACGCAGCGCCTCACGTACAAGGACGTGGTGGGCCGGCTCCCGAAGGACGTGGGGCTGACGCCGGCGATCATGGCGGCGGTGTTCCCCACGCTGTCCGATCGTGACCTGCGCATCCTCACGCCGACGCTCGAGGAGCTCGGCCTCATGGCCGACGCGGACATCCGCGCGCGGTGGGAGAAGGCCGTCGCCACCGCTACCGATCAGCGCGCGCTCAACATCGCGAAGAACGTCCGCAGCAAGGAGATCCGCGAGAAGCTCGAGGAGGCCGCCGACGCCGCCGCGAAGACCGCCGTCACCGAGGCGACGAAGGACGTCGACGTGCGCGTGATGTTCCTCATCGACAAGTCGGGCTCGATGCAGGGCGCGATCGAGCAGTCGAAGGACGCGCTGTCGAAGATCCTCGCCGGCTTCCCGCTCGAGAAGCTGCACATCGCGACGTTCGACACCATGGGCACGGTGCTGCGGCCGAAGGCGGCGACGCGCGCGGCGGTGCAGCACATGCTCAAGGGCATCAACGCCGACGGCGGCACGGTGCACGGCGCGGCGGTGCGCGCGCTCGCGGCCAACGACGTGAAGTTCCCGCCGGGCGCGCGCCTGGTGGTGATCGTCGTCGGCGACGAGGCCGGCGAGGCGGGCGATCAGCTCGCGCGGGCGTTCCGCGAGTGCAGCTACGAGGTGTCGGCGATGGCGATGCTCGTCTCCGTGGCGGGTCACGGCGCGCGCGGCAACACGGTGCGCTCGTGCGCGGCGTTCATGAAGGTGCCCTTCAGCGAGGTGAACGTCGCGCAGTTCGACGACCCGTACCAGGTGACGCGCGTGCTCAAGGCGATCCTCGACGCGCCGGTGGCCGTGGGCGCGGCGCCGCAGCAGGGCTGGGTCGAGCGGGTGATGAAGACGAAGCTGCTCGAGCTGAAGGTCGCCTGACGCTCCTGGGAGGTGCCCTCTGGTCGACTACCGGAAGTTCCTCGGGAAGACCGACGTGGTGCTCGCCCCGTTCCTCGGCGGGGCGAGCATCGACGTGCCCGGGCGCCGGCTGCGCCTCGCCGCGCCCCCGCCGAAGCCCGGCTGGTACCGCTTCGAGGTGAAGGGCCGCCTGGCGCAGGTCCAGGGTGAGGCCGACGCGCCCCCGCTCGACGAGCTCCCGCGGGTGCGCGGCTACCTGTGGCGTGATCGCCTCGTGGGCGACGGGGCGAAGACCGAGCCGCTCGCGCTGATGCCCGACGAGGAGCCGCCCCGCTTCTCGCCGCTCACCGCGCGGCGCTGGCCGGGCGACGTGCTGCTGTTCGAGCAGCTCGAGTTCGAGTCGGAGGCCGAGGGCGCGGTGCGGGAAGCGCTCGCCGAAGGCCGCGCGCTCTCGTCGCTCAAGGGGGTGCCGGCGCCGCTGCGCGCAGCGTACGGCTACGCGCTCATCGAGCAGGCCGCGCGCCGCCTCGGCGTGCCGGTCGCGGCGGCGGAGATCCAGGCGCACGTCGGGCGCGCGGCGGAAGGTGGCGCGGTCGAGGCAGAGGCGGTGATCCGCGCGCTGATCGCCGAGCGGGAGGAGACCGAGCGGGAGATGCGCGAGCTCCGCGCCCGGATCGCCGCGGCCCGGCTCCGCGCCGACGCCCAGGCCGCGCGCGACGAGCAGCTCCGCCTGCGCGCCGAGCGACATCAGACCGCGGAAGATCGCGCCTTCGCCGCGCTGGAGAAGGCCGGCGCGCGCTTCGAGTCGTCGCGCCAGCTCCGCGACGGCCAGCTCGAGGTGGTGTTCGCCTTCATGGGAGAGCGCTTCATCAGCATCGCCGACGCGGGCACGCTGCAGGTGATCGACTCGGGCATCTGCCTCGGGCACCCGCCGCGCGACGACCTCATCACCCTCGAGTCGCTCCCCTCGGTGATCAAGGAGGCCATCGACACGCACCGGCTGGTCATCCTGAGGGAGCCATGAGGAAGCGCGAGGTGTTCTTCATCATCGGCGCGGACGGCGTGGTGCTGTGGCGCGACACGGCCGACTCGCCGCTCGCCCTGCCCGACTCCCGCGCGCGCTGGGAGGCGATCTGGGAGCGACGTCACCAGCTCGTCGAGCTCTGCCACTCGCACCCGGTCGGCCCGGAGGACTTCAGCGACGAGGATCGCAGCACCATGGACGCGCTCGACGCGGCGCTGGGGCGGCGGCTGCGCTTCTCGCTGGTGACGCCCACGCAGTACCTGGTGCGAAACGAGACGACCCAC
>JBMORD010000281.1:0-8772 GCA_049322495.1 Myxococcota bacterium
GACGCCTTCATCGGGAAGCCGTTCGCGAAGGACGAGCTGCTGGCGACGCTCCGGCGCGTGCGGCGTTGAAGCAATCGCGTTCGCGCTGGTGCGTGTCGCGGTGTCATGACCCGACCGCTGCTGCTCGCGCTGTTGTGTACCGGCTGTGTGCTCCCTCGCGTCGCGAAGCTCGAGCACCCCGTCCCGGTGTTGTCCGACCCCGAGATCTCCGCGCGTTGGCGCGTCGGGGAGGTGCTCGCGCGCGCGCGCAGCGCCGGTGACGCCAGCGGCCAGCTGCGCGACTACGGCCCGCTCAAGCAGCAGCTCGAGGCCCGGCTCCGGACCACGCTCGAGAGCCAGGCAGCCCTCGGGCACCGCACGCAGGACGCCGACTTCGAGGTCGACCTGGAGCTCGAGGTCGCTGAGACGTCGGGCCTCAGCCCCTGGTTCGGCCTTGGCCTCGGTCTCGAGACGGGCACGCTGCTCGCCGGCGCCGCGGGCGGCATGGCGCTCGGGGGCCCGCCCGGCATCCTCGTGGGGATGCTGGTGGCCACGCCGATCGCCATCGCCGCGGCGCTCGCGCCCCCGACCACCACCGAGCTGGGCGAGTACGAGGCGAAGCTCGTCGTGCGACGCCGCGGCGGCGACGTGGTCGCCTCGCGGCACGTGCGGCGGAGCTGGCGCGCCGAGCTCAACGGCTACCACCACGAGCAGAAGCTCGCGCGCGAGTCCGGTCCAGCGGTCCTCGAGCTCGAGCGTGCGCTCCTCGAGGAGCTCCGGGGCGCGCTGCGCGAGCTGGCGCCTGCGCCCGCAGGCTCATGACGCGGGGCGGACTCGCTAGACTCCCGCGGCATGTCGGAAGAGCGGGAACTCCGCGGAGCGCTGGAGGCGGCACAGCAGGAGCTCAAGCGGCTCCGCGCGCGCATCGATGAGCTCATCTCCTTCGACCCCGAGGAGCTGCTGGGCCGCATCGCGACCCTCGAGCTGGAGAACCGCACGATGAGGGAGCGCCTCGAGCGCGCCGATGAGGTGCGCGCCACCTGGGACTTGCGGGCGCGCGCGCTCAAGCGCGAGCTCGACATCGCCCGTCAGGAGCAGGACCGCTTGCGCAGCCTGCTGGAGAACGAGCGGCTCTCCCGAGGTCGCTGAGCGCTCAGGCCTTCGCCAGCCACTCGCGCGCGAACTCCGCCGCGGGAGTGCCGGCGGCGTCCGCCACCACGCGCTCCATCAGCACCTTCGCCTCCGGTTGTCGCCCGAGGCGCTCGGCGAGGAGCCGCGCGAGCATCACCCGCGCGCGCCCGAGGGCGTCGGCGGGGGCGGGGCGCTCGAGGGCCTGACGGAACGCGAGCTCGACTCGTAATCGATGTGCGCCGCGGCGTGCTGCGCGAGCCACAGCAGCTCGTCGAAGGTGAGCGACGGGGCGGCGGAGAGGCCGGTGGCGCGCAGGCCGTCGAGCGCGACCTCCACCTGCCCCGCGCGCATCGCCCGGCGGATGTCGTGGGCCGCGCGCTCGCCGTGGCTCGGCAGGAGCGCGACGTCGAGCGGCGCGACCGCGGGCGGCGGTTCGGCGGCGGGGTTCAGCTCCAGCGCCGCGAAGCGCTCGCGCGGCGTGGCGGGGAGCGGCGTGATGACCGGCGGCGCCTCTGGCTCGAGCTCGATGGCGGCGGGCAGGTGCGCGGGCAGCGTCGAGGCCTTCTCGGGCAGCGAGCCGCGCGGCTGCGTGTCGCGGAGGATGGGCTCGTAGATGTCGGCCTCGTCCATGCCGAAGACGTGGCCGTGCAGCTTGAGCACCTCACCGGCGATGCGCGCCCCCACCAGCGGCGCATAGAGCAGCACCATCTGCGCCGCGACGCCGGCGATGATCGGCGCCCACGCCTTGCCGATGAGCCACGAGATGGGCACCGAGAGCGCCATCAGCACCACCACCACCACCAGCACCGCGACGTAGACACCGAAGTCCTTCCCCAGGCGGCCGCTCACGCCCAGCACCCGCATCGGGTTGAGGAGGTGCACCGGGCTCGCGTTGGTCGCCGCGCCGATGTACGCGGTGGGGCTCCAGACGAGGCCCAGGCCGAGCGCGACCCACCGCAGCCAGTCAGCCTTCAGCCACATCGAGACCAGCAGGCCACCCCACACCGGCAGCAGCGCGAGCGCGAAGAGCGCCACGGGGATGAAGAGGCCCTGAAACATGTCCTGGAAGTCCGAGAGCTCGATGTTCTCGTGGCCGCGCGCGGTCGAGCGGGTGAGGCCGAAGAAGCTCCCGATGGCGACGCTCCAGCCGACGAGGATACCGGCGCCGCCGAGGAACGAGGTCGCGTAGAGCCACAGCGCCATGCCGAGCCACACGGCAACCCCTTCCCCGTGGAGCGGAAAGCGGAACGCCCCCGGCACCCGCTGCGCGAGTGGCTGCGCCTCGGCCTTCTTGCGCACCAGCGCCTCGGCGTGCTCACCGCAGTGGCCACAGGCCACGAGCGTCACGGGAGGAATCGTCTTCAGCGCCGCGCAGTCGGGGCACAGCGGCTGGTGACAGACGGTGCACTGCCAGCCCGCGAGCGCGCCGTGGCGCTCGCAGCGGAGGAGCTCGCTCATCGCGTCGTCTTGATGATGGGCGTGGTGTTCTTGCCGCCGCCGGCGTTCGACTTCACGGCCGGCTTCTTCTTGAGCGTGAGCGACAGGCTCGCGCCCGTCATGTCGGTGAGCGTCGCCTCGGTCGGCTCGTAGCCTTCGGCGCTCAACCTGAGGGCGACGGGCAGCTTCGCCTTCTCGAGGCGCGCGTCGAACGGCGTCTGGCCGACGCTGACGCCGGCGAGCTCGACGGTGGCGCCCGGCGGCTCGCTCTCGATGCGGATCTGCAGGCGCGGGGGCTCGGCGGGCGGGGGCGGCGTCACCGGCTCGACGAGCTTCGGCGGAGGTGGCGTCTCGACGGGCTTCGCCTCCGGCTGGCGCAGCGCGAAGAAGGCGCCCACCACCACGACGAGCAGGAGCCCCGCCCCCGCGGCGAGCTTCGGCACCGCGCTCGGCTTCGGCGGCGGAGCCACCGCCTGCGTGACGGGGCCGGTCGTCGCGATCGTCGCCGGGCCGGACACCGAGGCCACCTTGGCGCGGTCGACCACCGTCGCCTGGCCCTTCGGGCTCGGGAGCCCGCCGACGTCGAGGTCGGTGAGGCCGGAGTCCTCCTCGTAGAAGCGCGGGTCGGCCTCCTTCGCGATGCGCTCCGCGTACAGCTCGCGCATGAAGGCCGAGAGGTGGGCCGCCGAGTGGGGGATGGCGTTCTGGAGCGCGAAGTCTTCGAGCGCCGCGCGCAGCTCGCTCGCGTCGGCGTAGCGGTCCTGCGGGTCCTTCGCGAGCGCCTTGAGCGTGATGGGGTCGAGGCCCGCGGGCACCGACGGCTCGACGTTCGAGGGCGGCGGCACCTGGCAGGCGCGCACCAGCCGCTGCGTCGCGAGGTCGTTCTCGCCCTTGAAGAGGCGGCGGCCGGTGAGCTGCTCCCAGAGCACGATGCCCAGCGCGAAGACGTCGCTGCGCGCGTCGAGCTCGTCGCCCTGGGCCTGCTCCGGCGACATGTAGGGGAACTTGCCCTTGAGGATGCCGGTCGCCGTGTGCTGCGCGCGCCCCGCGGCCTTGGCCACGCCGAAGTCGATGAGCTTCACCGAGCCGTCGAAGCCCACGAGGATGTTCTGCGGGCTCACGTCGCGGTGCACGAGGTGGAGCGGGTTGCCCTTCGCGTCGCGCGCCTTGTGGGCGAAGTCGAGGCCGGCCGCCGCGTCGGCGATGATGCGCAGGATGACGCCGATGGGAATGCCGGCCCCCACCGCAGCCGCGCGCTTCTCGATGCGCCGCAGGTCCTCGCCCGCGACGTACTCCATCTCGATGTAGTGGACGCCGTTCTCGACGCCGAACTCGTTGATGCGCGCGATGTTCGGGTGATCGAGGCGCATGGTGATCTTCGCCTCGTCGCGGAACATGGTGAAGAACTCATCGTCTTCGACCAGGTGCGGGAGGATGCGCTTGATGACGACCAGCTTCTCGAAGTCGTCCTGGCCCTTCTTGGCGAGCAGGACCTGGCCCATGCCGCCGGAGGCGATCTTCTTGAGGAGCTGGTAGCGCCCGAACGGAATGCCCATGTCGTCAGGGAAACAGTGTACCCGCGAGGGCGGTTCCCTGCGCAGAAGGTTCTACGAGTCGTCGCCCAGCGCCCGCTCGACGAGCGGCACCTGCCCGGGGTTGATCAGCACGCGCGCCCGCTCGAGGCCGGCCCAGCAGGCGCGGTCGACCTCCGGGGCGCGAATTTTCCGCCCGGAGCGTGGGGGCCACTCGAGCTCGAACTCGTTCGACACCAGCGCGGCGACGTCGAAGTCACCCTCGGCCGCGAACGCCACCACGTGCTTGCCGCTCTTGAGCTTCACCTCGCCGAGCGGGCGGTAGGGCCCTGTCGGCGCCGGGCAGCCGGTCTCCTCGGTGAACTCGCGCTTCGCGGCCTCGAGCGCGTCTTCTCCCGGCTCGAAGAGCCCCTTGGGCAGGCTCCAGGCGCCCTCGTCCTTCTTCGCCCAGAAGGGGCCGCCGGGGTGCACCAGGAGCACCTCGCGACCCTGCGGAGTGGTGCGGATAAGCGCGAGCGCGGCGCTCCGGTGAGAAGCCGTCATCACGCGCACGCTACCCGACGTTGCGCGCGGCGCGCGTGCCGGTACACCTGCCACATGCGATTCAACGTGGGTGACAGGGCCTCGATGACGAAGACCGTGACCGAGCGCGACGTGACGCTCTACGCGGAGATCACCGGCGATCGGAACCCGGCGCACACCGACGAGGCCTGGGCGAAGCAGACGAAGTTCGGCACGCGCATCGCCCACGGCATGCTCTCGGGCGGGCTCATCTCGGCGGTGCTGGGCATGAAGCTGCCGGGGCCGGGCACCATCTACCTGAGCCAGTCGCTGCGCTTCACCGCGCCGGTGCGCTTCGGCGACTCCATCACCGCGGAGGTCGAGGTGGTGGAGATCATCGAGAACAAGAAGCTCCGGCTCAAGACGGTGGCCCTCAACCAGGAGGGCAAGCCGGTGATCGAGGGCGAGGCGCTCGTGTTCCCGCCGAGAGAATGAAGCACCTTGCGCGTCTCACGCCGACGCACTGAGCTGAAGGCCATGGCCGCCGAAGACTCGATGTCCGCCCGTGGGCGCAGTGAAGAAGAGCAGTACTTCCTCGAGCAGGAGGCGAAGCTCCTCGAGAAGGTGCGCGCGCGCGCCGCGCAGGAGGACGAGCGCAAGGCGCTGGGCCACTACCACGGCGTCGACGACCCGGAGATCCTCCGCGCCTTCGAGGAGGCGGGCTACGACCGCGACACGGTGTCGGTCATTCACCTCGTGCCGTTGATCCAGGTCGCGTGGGCTGACGGCTCGGTGTCGAAGGCCGAGCGCGAGAAGCTGCTGGAGATCGCCGCCGCGCGCGACGTGAAGGAGGGCACGCCGGCCCACGCGAAGCTGCTGTCGTGGCTCGACGAGTCGCCCGGCCCGCACTTCTTCGCGCGCACGATGCACATCATCACCCGCCTGGTCGAGGTGTTCCCCGAGGACCAGCGCCGCTCGCTCCACGGTGACGTGATGAGCACGGCGCTGGCGGTGGCCTCGGCGTCGGGGGGCTTCCTCGGGCTCGGCAGCCGGGTCTCCGCGGCCGAGCGGCAGCTCCTCGACGGCTTCGCCGCGGAGTTCGAGAAGGCGCACGCCGCGGCGGCGAAGAAGGCGCGCTGAGCCGCGCGCTCAGTCGGTCAGCACCACCTCGACGCCCTCGTGAATGGGCGGCGCCTCGGTCGGGTCGACGAACAGCCACCGCAGCAGCGCGCGGTAGAAGCCGAACAGCGGCATGCGCGCGGCGATCTCGTCGCGCACGCGCTCACGGGTCGACTTGAACGACGCGTGGCTCTCCTTCGTCAGCCGCTCGCGCTCGTGGAGGAAGTTCGACAGCGGCTGCACCTGCACCTCGAAGGTGCGCCCGCCCCAGGCCACCACGCTCTTCATCGCCGACCAGCCCGAGCGCTTGCGCGACTCCTGCTCGAGGTAGTTCTTCACCTCGAGGAACTGGAGCTGCCGGTGCGCGTCGTCGGTGGCCAGCAGCCGCGCCGTGAGCCGCGCGTCGTCGAAGCGCAGCGTGTGGAGCTCGGCCTGCACCCGCGCCGCGTCGTCGGGCGTGCCCACCACCACCTTCACCCCGAACACGTCCTTCACGTAGCGGCCGAGGTGGCGCAGCTGCTTGTCCTTCAGCACGAGGCGATCGAGCTCGAAGATCTCGTCGGCCACCTTGTTCCAGATCTCCTCCTCGGCCTTGATGCGCGTCAGCAGCCGGTAGACCTGGAAGGGGTTGGGCGCGTCGGCCTCGTACTCGACGACGTTGCTGATCAGCCCGGCGCGCAGCCAGCCCCGCTGGTCGGCGATGGCCAGGCGCGCGAGCACGCGGTTGCCGAGGTCGATGTCGGTGCTGCCGGTGACCTCCTCCTCGGTGACGTCGACGGTGAGCGTGAAGCGCTCGCGGGTGCGCTCGATTTCCCCGATGACCACGCTCTTGCGCTGGAAGGTGCCGAGGAAGCGCTCGGCGAGCAGGCTGGCGAGCAGGTGCAGGTCGCGCTCGCCGCGGCGGATCATCTCGCCGAACTCGGCGCGCGCGGCGCGGATGGTCGCGCGCGAGAACGCGAGGCGCTCGCCGCCCCGGCCTTCGTCGAGGCTGCGGCGGTGCTCCTGGAGCGCGACGACCAGGGCGTTGAGCTGCGGGGCGCGCGAGACCATCCACAGCGGGGAGTCGACGCCCGCCGCTGGCAGCTCGAGCTCGGACGTGGAGGTGCGGGGCACTTCGGGCATTGCGCGCCTCACATGCTCACGACGGGCGCGGATGTCCAGCCGACAGTGGCGTCACCAGCTCAGGTCGAACACGAAGGCGCTGCCCTCGAGGCGGAACTCGTCGATGCGCAGCGGGGTGCCCGCGAGCTCCGAGAGGAAGCGCAGCCCACCGCGCCACGCGTGCTCGAAGGTGGGAGAGATGCTGCCGGGGTAGGCGATGCTCACCGTGCCCGCGTTCTTGCCGCGCGCGGTCCAGGTCGCCGTCACCCCGGGGAGAATCTGCCCGACCGACGACGGAACGCGCGACAGGATGCTCGCAGGTGACGCGCCGGTGATGGCGACGGCCACCGTGACGATGGGCCGCAGCACCTTGCTGTACGCGTCGCGGGTCGCCTCGAAGTTGAGCTCCTCGAGGCCCGCGGTGCCCAGCGTGCGCACCACCGCTTCATTGAAGTCGACGAGCGCCTGGGCGGGGTGGCTGGCGGCGTCGTGCGGTCGGGTGAAGACGGCGCGCGTCTCGGGCGTGCAGTGCAGGAGCACCTCGTCGAGGACGCCCTTGCGCGCGAGCGCCTGCGCCAGACCACTCACGCGCAACGAGCTGACGCGCCAGGCTGTCTCCTTCATACCTCTCGAGGATAACGCTCGCGCCCTCGTCGCGCTTGTCTCGATCCTCGGGTTCAGGCGCGCGGCTCAAGGCGCGGCGGGCGCGCGCTCGACGAGCCAGTCGACGAGGGCCCCGACCCGGGTCTCCACCGCGCTCGAGCCATGGCCGCCCTCGGGGCTCACCAGCTTCTGCTTGTCGGTGGTGCGGGCCTTCGCGAGCAGCTCGTCGAGGCTCGCCGGGTCGATGAGCGCATCGTGGGCGCCGCCCACCATCAGCACCGGCGCGTCGACGGCGGCGATGTTCTCGGGGCAGCGGTCCATCAGCGCCTTCTGCGCGAAGAGGGTGCGCATGCTGAAGTAGCGCACCACGAGCGGATCCCGCTGCAGCGCGAGCGCCTCTTCGCGGTCGGGCGCGAACTCCACGGCGTCGGGCCGGCTGTTCATGTCGACGGTGAGCGCCGCGGGGCGGAAGAGGAAGTTGGCCGCGTACACGAGGTAGTCGCCGAACGACGGCCCCATGCCCTTCGCCGGCTGCACTCGCCACGCGGGGTTGACGAGCACCACGCCCGCCAGCGGCGACGGCGCGTGCGCCGCCAGCTCGAGCGCGAACGCCCCACCGGCGCTCTGCCCGAAGAGGAACACTCGCGGGAAGCGGCCGAGCAGCCGCGCGAGGAAGAAGCGGTAGTCGTCGACGAACTTCGAGTAGTCGTCGACGTCGCCGCGCAGGCCGTCGGAGAAGCCGGTGCCGCGCGCGTGGAACACCGCCGTCGCGAAGCCCGCCTCGTGGAGCGCCGCGGTGAGCGCCGGCACCGGCGGAGTCGAGGCGATCTCCGGCCCCATCACGAGCCACACCACGCCGCGCGGCCCGGGACCTTCGATGGAAGAGTAGAGGCGCGTGCCGTCGACGGCCGAGAGGAACTCCGCGCCGGCCGGGGGCGGCAGGGGCGGCTTCGTGAGGCGGGGCCACGAGGCGCAGCCGGCGAGGCACAGCGAGAGCACGACCAGCGGGGGCGTGGCGCGCGGCATGCGGACGCTTGTACTCCGGCAGTGCGCGCGGGGTGGGGTTATGCAGCAGCCCATGTCCGTCGTCGGCTGGGTCGCGGGTCCGCTCGTCCTCTTCGGTGCCTTCGTCGCCTTCGCGGTTCGCGCGTGGCGCCGGGCGGCGGAGCCGCTCCGCGTGGCGCTCGGTGGGTGGTTCCCCTTCGGCTCCGCCGTGCTGCACTTCGAGCGCGACGGCGTGGAGTTCGCGCTCCAGCAGCGCGACGGCTGGAACCTGCTCACCGCGCGCGGCGCCGCTGGTGGGCGGTGGCTGGTGGGGCGCGCCGGCTCGCGCTCCTTCGTTCCGCTCGACGCGGCGGTGACGCCGCTC
>JBMORD010000282.1:0-8684 GCA_049322495.1 Myxococcota bacterium
GCCGGCCAGGCGATCGAGCGCGGTCGGCGCCTCCGGCTCGAAGTGCGTGGCGAGCCACTCGATGAAGAGCGCGCCGGTGAGCTCGCCGATGCGCTGTGTCGCGCGGCTCGGCACCACGCTCGGCTGCGCGAGGTCGTGCAGCACGCTCACCACGAGCGCCGCCGTGAGGCCGCCGAGCAGCGCCGCCGCCTCGCGCACGGCGGTGGTCGGCGCGGTGCGATCGCGCTCCAGCGCACGGCTGCCCGCATCGACCAGCGTCGGGCTCACCGCGACAGGCGCCTTCGGCGCTTCCTTCTTCTTCCGCTTCGTCTTCTCGGCCGCCGCCTCGAAGCCGTCCTCCCACGTCTTCGCCTTCCGCGCCGCCGTCTTCGGCGCGTGATTCACCTGCGCGCGCTCTGCCTTCGCCGCCGTCGCCACCCGCTCGCCCGTCACCCGCATCGCCCGTTCCCCTTCCTTCGAAAAGCGAGCCTCATTGCTCGCAGTCGACGGTGTTGCAGGCCGCGCGCCGAGGCGCCCCCGAGGGAAAAGCCGTCGCACCTGCTCCGACCTGCGAGACGCCCCGCGGACGCTCCACCCGTCCTCTCAGGGCGTGAAACCTTCTGGATTCACCAGCTTTTCCCGCTCTGTCATGCGGGTGTCAGCGCGCGTCCGGAGCGGGTTGAACGATCTCCTCGGGCCGCTGTTGAGTGGAGCGACATGACCACGGCCGAGCTCATGGAAGACAAGGACCTCGCGCTGCAGCTCCACCGGGTGCTCAGCGAGATCGACCCTGCGCGGTGGCGCTCCGAGATGGCGAGCCGGCTGCGGCCCCGGCTCACCGAGCTCCAGCAGGTCTTCCAGCGCAAGCCGCAGCACCAGCACCTCGCCCAGACGCTCGAGCAGGAGCTGCCCAACCTCGAAGACGACAAACGCCGCACGTGGCTGGCGTTCAAGAAGCGGGTGCAACCGGCGTACATGGAGCTCGCCAGGCAGCTCCAGGCGGCGTCGATCCACGTGCCGAACCTGCGGCCGACGAACTACGCGCGGAGCCTCTTCCACGTCGCCTCGGCGACCTTCGCGGTCTTCGCCATCGAGTGGCTCGCCTCGCCGGGCATCCTCCTCGGC
Source organism: Myxococcota bacterium (assembly GCA_049322495.1). Classification (GTDB taxonomy): domain Bacteria; phylum Myxococcota; class Myxococcia; order Myxococcales; family Myxococcaceae; genus Archangium_A. The sequence continues at coordinate 1,105 of JBMORD010000282.1, forward strand.
ATCGCGGTCGCCTGGGCGGCCTTCGCGTGGACCTGTGAGATCTCCCGCCGGCTCGACCCGCGCATCAACACGCTGCTCATGAAGTTCTTCGGGCCGGTCGCGCACGAGCACGAGGCCCACCGCGTCAACTCCGCCACCTGGTACGCGACGGCGCTGGTGCTGCTGGCCCTCACGCGGTCCACGACGCTGTGCGTGGCGGGCGTCGCGGTGCTCGGCGTGGGAGATCCGATGGCGGCGCTGGTCGGCCGCCGCTTCGGGCGCATCCGTCTCCTCCACGGCCGCTCGCTCGAGGGCACGCTCGCCTTCGTGCTCGCCGGCTCGCTGGCCACCTTCGGGCTGCTGGTCCTGTTCCACGGCGCGATGGGCGTCGGGGCGGCGCTGGTCCTCGCGCTCGCCGCGGGCATCGCCGGCGCCATCGCCGAGCTCGTCAGCCTCCGCGTCGACGACAACTTCTCCATTCCGCTGAGCGCGGGCGCGGGCGTGGCCCTCATGGCCACCCTGCTCGGCGTCGCCTTCTGAACGCACAAATCGCGCGACGCGCGACCAGGCCTGGAGAGATCTCGCTGCCCTGCGCGCGGCACGGGTGATGCTCGCCTTCCCCCGGTGGAAGGAGGCTTCGCATGAGAACCCTCTTCGCCGCGGCGTGTGTCGTCTCGCTGCTGGGCTGTGGCGGGCCCGACGAGTCGCTCGACCCTTCGCTCGCGAGCCAGGGGCAGGCGGTGCAGTCGTCGGGTGAGACGAAGCTCATCACCGAGCCCATGGAGCAGCTGCCGAGCCCGGAGCTCGCCTGGCAGGTCGTCTGGGAGCGCATCGGCCTCGACGCACGGCTGCGGCTGCAGGCCCAGTCGAAGGAAGAGCGCGTCTTCTACCCGGTCGACGTCGGCGCGATGACGCCCGAGACGCCAGCGCCGCCGTGCCCGAACTGCCGGTGAACGGCCGCGACGCAAAGAGGTGAGGCAGCGCCAGGCCGCCCCACCTCTTCGTCTGCCTCCGGGCCGTGTGGGTTCACGCGATGCGTGCGGCCCGGGAGGCCCTTCAGTGTGGAAGCGTCGGCTGCGGCTGCGCGCGCTCGAACGACTCCCGCACGTGCAGCACGCCGCCGATGGGCAGCACGTCGAGCTGCACGCTGAGCGAGCCGTCTTCATTGCTCGTGGCCTGCCCCGCGCGCACCCAGACGCTGCCGTTGCGGCCCTGCTTGATGGCGAAGACCGTCAGCTTCCCGCGTTCGTCCATGGTCCGTCCTCCTCTCCGCGCGCCCCTCACGACGGCCCGCTTTCCACGGCCTGGAGCGAAGAGCGTGCCGCGCGCTCACCGAGCGAGCAGCGGTCGCCGACCGTCCGCCGCGGGAGCCGCGACGCAGACGCTCCAGGCCCCGCTCTCAGCGCGCGAGAACGGCGCTCACGGACAAGGCGTCGCCGCGGGCTGGCCACCGCCGTCGACGGGCAGGCCCCCGATGGCCCGTCCGCGGAGCGCGGCGTTGACGAACACCGTGCGCCGGTTCGCCGCGCGCCCTTCGGCCGTGTCGTTGCCGGCGACGGGCTTCGAGGCGCCGAACCCGACGGCGAGGAGCCGCTTGCAGTCGACGCCCCGCTTCACCAGCGCGGCCACCACGGCGGCAGCCCGCGCCTCGCTGAGGGCCTGGTTGGCCTTCGCGTCGCCACGGTCGTCGGTGTGCACCTCGACGCGCAGGAGCGAGATGGCGCTCTTCGCCTCGAGGTAGCCCTGCACGAAGTCGAGCGCGGCGCTGCTCTCGGGCGCGAGCGTGGCGCGGCCCGTCTCGAAGACGATGGGCGCGGGCACCTTGAGCGCGTTGCCTTCGAGCTCATAGCTCGGCGTTCCGGCGAGGACGACGGCGAGCAGGGCGATCATGAAGCGGCTCCGGGGTCAGGCTCGGTGGGCAACCACAGGTGGAAGACGGAGCCCTGCCCCGGCGCGCTCTCGACGGTCAGCGACCCGCCGTGGGACACGGCGCACGCGCGCGCGTTGGCGAGGCCGAGGCCCGCGCCGTGCCCCGCGGCGCGGGTGGTGAAGAAGGGCTCGAAGATGCGCGAGCGCAGCTCCTCGGGAATGCCGATGCCCTCGTCCTGCACCTCGACGAAGACGCCGTGGCGCTCGGGGCCGGTGCGCACCGTGACGAGCCCCGGACGGCCTGTGTCGCGCACCGCCTGGGTCGCGTTGAGCAGGAGGTTGAGGATGGCGTGGTTGACCTGCGTCACGCGGCAGCACACCGGCGGCGCCGGGGCGTGGTGGGTCACGAAGCGCACCCCTTCGCGCAGCCGCGAGGGGATGAGGCGCACCGTGGTCTCCACGCAGTTGCGCAGATCGACCTCGATGGTGGTGGTCGAATGCACGCCGGCGAACTCGCGCAGGGACTTCACGATGTCCTGCAGCCGCTGGAGGCCAATCCTCGTCTCGTCGACGAGCTGCGCGAGGTCGGTGCGCACGAACGGCAGATCGGCCTGGTCACGCGCGCGCTCGAAGAGGAGCCGCTGCGCCTCGGGGAGTGCGGGCGCCACGCTGAGCGCGCTGTCGATGACCGACCACATCGCCGAGAGGTGATCTCCGAGTGAGGCGACGTTCGCGGTGACGAACGCGAGCGGGTTGTTGAGCTCGTGCGCCACGCCCGAGGCCAGCACGCCCACCGTCGCCAGCTTCTCCTGCTCGACGAGGTGCGCCTGCATGAAGCGGAGCTCGGCGACGGTGCGCGCGAGTTCCTCGTTGCGCCGGGTGACGACGCCGAGCACCTCGTCGAGCGCGTCCATCAGGAGCAGGCCCGGCGCCTGGTCCTCGTGGGCCTCCGCTTCCCAGGCCTCCGCGGGCGACTGCCCCTTGCGAATGCGCTCGATCTGCCGCGCGAGCTGCATGTCGGCCCCGAGGATGTGCGAGGCCAGCCAGTTGAGCAGGAAGCGCAGCAGCGCCCGCGCCGCCCCGCTCGCCGAGAGGAAGTCGGGGCCGCGCATCGCCCCCACGTCGAGGAGGAAGCGCGCGTGCTGCCGCCGGTGCGCGCTCGCGAAGCGCTCATCGACGCCCGCCTCCTGCATCACCGCCTCCTCGTCGATGAAGTGGGTGCGCGCGTAGCCCGCCACCTCGTCGAGGAGCTTCTCCAGCTCGGCGCGGGGCACCCCCGCCTCGCGCGCGACGAGGGCGCCGAAGGCGCTGACGAGCTCGAACAGACGCCGGTGCTCGTCGTCGATCCGCTCCAGCCCCGTCAGGAAGCGGTCCCCCCACGTGAGTGCGTCCATCGGGGTGCGACTCTAATCGCCTCGCGGCGGCTTTCACGGTCACGCGCTGCCGCGTCTCAGCGGCGTGCGGGTCTGTCGAGACTCTGTCCGCCCGGTCAGCCGACGCGATCGAGCGCGCTGCGGAAGTCGGCGAGGAGATCCTGCCAGCTCTCGATGCCGACCGAGAGGCGCACCAGGCCCTCGCTGATGCCGGCCCGCTCGAGCTGCGCCGCCGACAGCTCGCTGTGCGTGGTGGTGCGCGGGTGGCAGGCGAGGCTCTCGACGCCGCCGAGGCTCACCGCGTCGTGGGCGATCTGCAGCGAGCGGAGGAAGGTGAACGCCGCCGAGCGGCCGCCCTTGAGCTCGAGGCTGATCACCGCGCCGGGGTAGTCGCACTGCGCGTCGCGGATGCGGCACTGCTCGGGGTCGGTGAAGAGCGTCGGGTAGTGCACCTTGTCGATCGCCGGGTGCCCCACGAGCGCCTCGGCGATGCGCTGCGCGTTCTTGCTCTGCTTGTTCATGCGCAGGGGCACGGTGGCCAGCCGGCTCGAGAGCAGCCAGCACTCGTCGGCCTGGAGGATGTTGCCCAGCACGCCCCGCAGCCCGCGGAGCGAGGCGACGAGCTCCGTGTCCTTCGAGAGCACCACGCCGGCCAGGAGATCCGAGAAGCCCGCGAGGTACTTCGTCGCCGAGTAGACGAGGAGATCGACGCCGAGCGCGAGCGGGTGCTGGAAGGTCGGGCCGAGGAAGGTGTTGTCGACCACCACCTTCGGGCGATCCGGGTGGCGGCGCGCGGCGTCGACGGCGGCGGCGATGTCGCTCATGCGCAGCGTGGGGTTGGCGGGCGTCTCGACGAAGACCACCTTGAGGTTCTTCGCGTCGGCGATGGCCTTCGCGAGCCCCGCGGTGTCGCCCGCATCGACCTCGAGCATCTTCACCCCGAGCGGCGTGAGCACCGAGTCGAGGAAGAGCTGCGTACCGCCGTACAGCGGCGAGGTGTGCACCACCGTCGAGCCCGGCGGGCAGAGCGCGAGGAAGGTGGTCGAGATGGCCGCCATGCCCGAGTTGAAGACCGCCGCGGCGGCCGCCTCCTTCTCGAGCGGGACGATCTGCTCCTCGAGGATCTCCGCGTTGGGGTGCGAGATGCGGGCGTAGATGAGATCGACGCTCTCGCCCGGCGCCGGCTTCGCCTTCCCCAGCGCGACCTCGAAGGCGTGCGCCGCCGATTCGGGCGAGCGGAAGACGTAGGTCGAGCTGCGGAACACGGCGGGGCGCGCGGAGCCGACCGACAGCGAAGGGTCGAAGCCGCGGGTGAGCACGGCCGTCTCGGGGCGGATGACGTACTTGCGGGTCATGGTGACCACGCTACTCCCGCGCCGCGGCGCCGCGGGCGCGTTCGCCCCGGCCAACGCACGTGGCGCTGATAGAAGCAGCAAGAGCGATGCGCGCGCTGGCCTCCCTGCTCCTCTTCACCGTCGTGCTCGCGGCCGCGCTGCAGGCCTGGGTGCGCCACGAGCAGCAGCAGCCGCCGCCGCTGGCGAAGGACCGCTGCGCGAGCTGCCACCGCGCGGTGGAGGGCCTCGAAGCGTCGCACGCCCGGCTGTCCTGCGCCGCGTGCCACCTCGGCAACGCGGCGACCGACGACGCCACGCTGGCGCACGTGGGCCTGGTGCGCGTGCCCGGCAACGTCGCCGACATGGACCGCACCTGCGGCGCCGCCGGCTGCCACGGCGCGATGCCCTCGCGGCTGCGCGCCAACATCATGAACACCATGAACGGCGTGGTGAGCGTCGACCGCTGGGTGTTCGGCGAGCAGCCGACGCCGACCGCGAAGACGCCCGTCGCCTCGCTCGGCCACTCGCCCGCCGACACGCACCTGCGGAACCTCTGCGCCTCGTGCCACCTCGGCAACCCGAAGACCGAGCCGGGCCCGCTCGATCAGTCCTCCCGCGGCGGCGGCTGCAATGCCTGCCACCTCGTCTACTCCGCGGAGGCGGAGGCTTCCCTCGCGCGCCGGAAGGATCCCACCGCCCGCTTCGTGCACGCCGCCCTCTCGGTGAGGCCCGACCCCATCGCGTGCTTCGGCTGCCACTCGCGCTCGGGCCGCGTGTCGCTCAACGTCGAGGGCTGGCAGGAGTTCAGCGGCGACGCGGGGGTGAACGCGCAGCTCGGCTCGCTCGCCGACGGCCGCGTGCTGCGCAAGGGGCCGGGCGACGTGCACGTCGAGCGCGGCCTGGGCTGCGTCGACTGCCACGGCTCGTGGGAGCTGATGGGCGACGGCACCGCGGCGCTCCACCGCGAGGAGCAGGCGGCGACGGCGTGCACCGACTGCCACCTCACGAGCGCGCCGCGCACGCTCGCCTTCGACGCGTTCGACGACGAGTCAAAGGCCGTGGCGCGGCTCGAAGGCTTCGCCGACGCCGGGCGGCCCGCGCTCACCATCGCGCGCACCGGGCGGCCGCTGGTGAACACCTTCGTCGCCGACGGCGGCGCCTTCGTCGTCGGCAAGTACTCGGGCCGCGTCGCCCGCGCGCTGCCGCCCCGCCCGGAATGCACCGCGCGCGAACACCGCGCCCTCGCCTGCGGTACCTGCCACGAGGCGTGGGTGCCGCAGTGCGTGAGCTGTCACACCCGCTACGAGCCCGACGCGGGCATGTTCGATCTCCTCGCCAACGCGCGCGCCCCCGGGAGCTGGCTCGAGACCGGCGCCGACGCCTTCGCCGAGCCGGCGTCGCTCGGCGTGCGGCAGCTCCCCGACGGCGGGCGGCGCATCGAGGAGTTCGCGCCCGGCATGGTGCTCACCCTCGAGCACGACGGGCAGCCTCAGTTCCACCGCCTCTTCGCGCCCGTCTTCGCCCACACCATCCGCCGCGAGGCGCGCTCCTGCGAAAGCTGCCACCGGAGCCCCCTCGCCCTCGGCTACGGCCGCGGCACGCTGAGCTGGGTGTCGAAGGAGCGACCCTGCGCACGGGTCACCGACGACCCGGCTTCGGTGCGGAGGGCGCTCGAGGGCGCTGGTCAGCTCCAGCCGACGTTCAGTCCGACGTGGCCGGTGCGCTCGGAAGATGGTCTTCCTCAGGATGCGTGGGTCGGGCTGCTCTCGACCCGCGGCACGAGCTCGACGACGCGGGAAGACACGCGCCCGCTGAGCGTGGCGGAGCAGCGCCGGGTGCTGGCGGTCGGGGTCTGTCTCGGCTGCCACCCGGCGGGTTCGGTGGAGACGTCGCGTCTCGCAGCGCCGTAGGCTGTCACCGCGAGGCGTCGGATTTTCGGCCCCTTCACGCAGGTCGGGTTGACTCCGGTGAGAGTCGAACCTAGAGCATCTACTTCGGGCGAATTCCCCCAATCGCTCTGCCCCAACAACGAGGGACTCATGCAGACCCGCCTTGCGGCCGTCTTCTGTTGCGTCGTGGCCATCTCCGGCTGCCGCGTCGTCGAACCCCCACCCGCGCCCGAAGCTCCGCGCATCACGTCTTTCACCGCGAGCAAGACGCGCATCGCCTCCGGTGAAGAGGTGACGCTCAGCTTCGCCACCGCGAACGCGAGCAAGGTCGAGCTGCTCGACGATGCGGGCCACGCGGTGCAGGCCGAGGGCACGGCGTCGTCGGGTACGGCGAAGGTCGCGCCCACGCGCAGCAGCTTCTACGTGCTGCGCGCCACCGGTCAGGGCGGTCGCGACACGGCCTTCGTGCAGATCGCCGTCAACGAGCCGCTGAAGGACGTGTTCCTCCTCGCGGTGCCGGCGACCATCGGCGCGGGCGAGTCGGCCCAGCTGCTGTGGGGCGCGGCCGGCGCGTCGAGCGTGACGCTCACCGCCGGGAGCGGCTCGCCGCAGACGCTGACCGGCACCACCGGCACCGTCACCGTCTCGCCCACGGCGACCGAGCGCTACACCCTCACCGCCCAGGGCGCGCCGGGCACGCCGCCGCTCACCGCCATCGCCACCGTCGACGTGCACCCGGTGCTGGCGAGCGCCACGCTGACCGCGGCTGACGGCGTGCTCGCGGGCAAGACGCTCACCTTCAAGTGGCGCACGGCGGGCGCGCAGCGCGTCACCATCACCGAGCAGACCTTCGGGCCGCTCACCGCCATCACCGAGCCCTCGTCGGTCACCATGGGCACCTTCGACTGGGTGCTGCCCGACACGCTCCCGAGCGGCATCGCGGTGACCGAGGGCCTGCCGCTGCGCTTCCTCGTGTCCGCCACGGCGGGCGACGTGACGGTCACCCAGCAGCTCGACAGCGTCGTCGGCGAGCCGCCGGTCATCGAGCAGCTCGTCGCGCCCGAGTTCGTCTCGGCCGGCGCGACCTTCACCGTGAGCTGGAAGACGCTCAACGCGACGAAGGTGACGATCCTCGC